>DAHWXM010000016.1 GCA_027334165.1 Microcaldota archaeon | reverse complement strand
CCTTCTGGATGCACTGCGCAGACATCCCAGGGAGTGGGCTCGTCGACTGCATACGGCACATCCTACTTCGCAGTCTGTCCTGCCCTTGCAAGCGGCTCATATTCTGTTTCGGTGACTGGATCCGGATCAGATGACGTGATTGCGGTTTATGCTGTGAACCCAGCATAGCTCCCATTAAATGGCACTACGTCCATGTGCTAACCTGGCGGTCACTTCTGGGAGATGCTCATCTATTCATCGTCCTTCTATAGGGGCCGATCCGAATTAACCTCCCCGAAAGTGCGGTCGTACCGCAACGGTGACGTGGTGCTGGCTGGTGTAGGCGCCACCTGTCCATAATTACAATACCAAATCCGCCACTTCCTATTTCGGCGTTAGTCCATCCCATATCCCGTCCAATTAGGCAGAAACTTGGCATTTGAATTTATGAAAGGTCCTATCTTCTGTAAGTTTATAGTCATGGGTATGTCCATTGTGTTTCTCCCTTCTGCACAAAAAGGTTTGTCAAGAATATCATTCCTCCAAGATACGGACAACTCTGAGGGACGATGATCTGAAACCACTCATACCGTTCAGCGGGAATAAATGGCGTAAAACAGAGTATCCCGAAGATCCCGAATATGGAAAGAGGTGGTCTGTGGAACGTGTCTTTTCAAGACTAAAGAGGGTTTTCGGCCTTGAATCAAACAGGTTCTTTGGCCTGAAAAAGGCCAAGATACATGTGTTTTCCTGCGTTATCGCATACCTTCTGCGATACAAGCTGTGATGAATTAGAATTTGACGAGGTGATTGAATGTAGATGTCAAGTTCCTACTAACAATTAGGCAGCATGCGAAGCTTTTTATTCCTCGTAGTCCATTTAATTTTAACCCTTTGTGGTCAGATGAAGAAACGAAAAGCGCAATCGGTAATTGAATTTATCTCTACCTATTCCTGGTCGTTCCTGATATTAATTGTCCTCATCTCTGTCATAACCATATTCACGCTGTCCAAGGGCGCCAACACCTACTCGCAGTCCTACTGCTACATCAGCCCTGGAATAAACTGCCAGAACCTGATACTGATGTCTAATAGCACCGGCTCAAAGGTGACACTGATATTCCTGAACAACCTTGGCACAGACATATCTACGCCTGAAAATTCCATAATACTTACCTCAACGTTCGTGAATGGAAGCAGCGATGGAACGTGCTATCCTGTGGACGTGCCAAATGGCGGAACCGCGATATGCAACGTTACCCTGCCAGGGTACGTGCCATCTAGCGGATCCCAAGTGGCGCTCTCCTTCGCGCTGAAGTACCAGATACACAGCAAGACCTCGGGAAGCGCGGATCTGTACAGCACTTCCGGTGCGGGCACAGCATTCACCGCTCCGTACCACAGCATCGCCCTTGCCGTAACGCTCCTCACAACTCCTGCGAATGCCAGCATAATGGTGCAGGGCGTGCCGTACACGTCCAATACGCAGCTCGGCATGCTGCAGGGCATACACTATGATCTGTACGCACAGTCCATTCCCGGCTACGCGTTCAGCGAGTGGTCGGTATCGAACAGCAACATAACCGTGATAGATCCGCATTCGCAATCAACTGTAGCGTATGCCCTTGGCAACGGCCAAATAACCGCGTCATACACGCCGATATCTCCGACAACCACTTCTACATCGTCTCTTACAACCACAATACTTCCCGGGGCGCTGTACGTGCCCCAGCCAACGCCATCATCGCAAGTGATGGATCAGGGCCAGACTGTGACAATCGTCAATTCGGGCGCCAGCAGCGGGACATCCCCTTACACGTACCAGTGGCTGGAAGAGATTCCAGAACCAACGCCTTCGTTTACGAACGCAGTGGACTGCGCATCTCCAACATCCACGTCGTGTTCCTTCACGGTCTCGACCTCCGCCCCGATAGGGACTTATCACTTAGAATTAAAGGCGGAAGATTCCGGAAGTCCGCGACTCACCATAACATCAAATCCAGCAGCAGTTACTGTAAACCTGCAGCTCTGCACCCCATCATTGTCATTCTCCAGCGGAAGCTCCATAACCGTGTCCTGGTGCGGCGGAACCCCTCTATATTCCACAACCCTGTATTCCGGTTCGTCACCAAGCTGTACGAGCGACACCGGCGTTGTCGCCACTAATTCCGGACTGTCAACAACATCGACTTCCTTTTCAATACCTTCCGGCAGCTACTACTATTGTGCGTCAGTGACCGATTCCGCGTCATCACAGCAAACTTCATTATCCACTTCCGCAATATCATCCACAACTACATCGACAACGTCATCAACTTCTACTTCCACATCAACATCAACGAGCAGCACGTCCACATCCACTTCAACGTCTACGGTATCAACAATAGTCACCAACGCCGCAACGAATGCCGCAACCAACGCGGCAACCAATGCCGCAACGAACGCAGCGACTAACGCCGCCAGCAGCGTGACAAACGGCGCGAGCAGTGTCACCAACGGCGCGAGCAGCGTAACCAATGGCGCCAGCAGCGTAACCAATGGCGCAAGCAGCGTGACAAACGGCGCGAGCAGCGTTACTAATGGGGCTACACATTCTACAAATGCCGCTACTCATTCTACAAATGCCGCTACTCATTCGACAAACTCTGCAACAAAATCCACCAACAGCGCTACCGTATCCGGCGGCGGCTGCGTGCTTGGGAATGATACTGTAACGCTTTATGACGGATCTTCAGTACCAGTGTCAGCATTATCTGCCGGCCAGTACGTGCTGGGATACAGCACCGCGACAAACTCTACGCAGGCGCTGCGCGTGTCACTGGTGACTGAGAGCCACGCCTCAGCGATCGAATACATAAATGGCAACATAGGCGTGACGCCTTTCGATCAGCCAATGTACGTGAGGAACGACACGTACACCGGTTGGATAGACAATCCATCCGCGATCCAGCCCGGCTGGTATCTGTTCCAACCTGCCACCAAGAGCTGGGTGGAAGTTTATAGCATAACATACGGCACCGGCGACTTCGCCGTGTACAACGTGTACACCAATTCGACCAACACGTACGTGGTGAACGGCGTGTTGGTTGACATGAAAGCATGATAAACAAACAAAACGATACGTGAGAAGATGCCCGATCAGATAACACCCGAAGATATCCAAAAGGAAAGCACACAAAATCAGGATGAACAACAAAGTGCCGCATCCCGCGTGCCAACCCCACCAGCACAATCCACACGCCCCGCGGCACAGCGGATTCCTCCTCTAGAAACCACGCCGGTTGGCATACACCACAACCTGCTATATATCGCCATCGTAGCCGTTTTTGCAATCGTGGCCATAGGTGCGCTATACCTGTACACGTCATCGAATCCATCGGTCCATGCAAAAACATCAACGACCACGTACTCCACGACCATAGCTGCCACTGCTGCCCCCACAAACACCTCTAACGTGATAGCAGCCACTAACGCATTCCTATCCGCGTACAATGCGTCCGCTCTGACTCAAGTCACGCTCTACCAGAATTCTCCATTCAACAAAGGCGGGGCGTGCACCGGTTTGCTGTCCCTGAAGTGGTTTTCGCAGCCCGAAGTGAACGTTACATCATCGGCTTCGGCTTCAAACTTCTCCAAATTAGACCAGTCCCTCCCATTTGCGCAGTATGTTGCGGTGTACACGCCAGACGCATCAAACGCAAGCGAGTTCTCGCTTGAGGTCAATCAGACCGGAATGTGCCCTGAATCCTCCCTGTATAGCGTGTTCTCAAACTCAACGTACCATTATGGCACGTTCGGCTACAAGGGTATGCTGCTGCACGAGTACCTGCTGTCAAATTTTACCAATGCGGGGCTTAACCTGACGAGCAACAATTACGTGGGCAAGAAGCCGGACCTTTACTGGTACTTCGTTACCGGAATGTACGGTGGCCAAGAACTACAATTCGGCTCCTGGGGTCCTATAGGCAGCATCAATGATACTGCGCTTCGCAGCCAGGCGGAACAATTCCTGAGCGCGTTCATGTCAAACGTCACCGCGTGAATCTTCAAGATTTGATGCGCATCGGTGCGTCTGGCGCACTCCCTCCTGCAGAACTGACGTCCAAGGCATTCGCTTAGCATGAACGGCGCTAACGCTAGATCAACGTTTTACGCAACTTGGCATTATTTGTATACCGAGCGGTACGTGTTGCCGCTGTCGTCCGTTATGACGATACACTCGCCCTCACACTCTATCAGGCACGCCTGGCAGAGTATGCAGGAAGGCCCGTTAACCGCAACGGATATCCCGCCGCTTCCACCCTCGAACTTCTCGGCGAAGTGGTGGTGGCCATCCTGCACGTTGCCCCACTTGGCTGTCACTTCTGGGAGATGCTCGCCCTTCCACTGCCATTCGGCAGGAGCGGCATCAGAATTAACGTCAGGGGAGGCGCGGTCGTGCATCTGGAAGACTGCTACCGGGCACACGTCGAAACAGTGTGCACATCCCGTACACTTTGGCTTTTCCACATAAACCTGCATATCTACACCAAACCAGATTTATATCCGAATAAATGTTTATAAATGCTGTCAACGACGCGTGTTATCCGACTATCAGCGCTTGAACGGACATGCCCAAGGCTGGGGGGTTATAAAAAATACGCGCGCCGCAAGAGCAGCGCGCAAGGATATAGAACCTACGCCGAAATCAGCCGAACAGGCTTGCGAGTCCTCCCGCAGCCTCTTCCTCGCTGACCTTCTCTTCCTTGGCCTCCTCCTTCTTCTTGGCCTCGCCAGCGGGTGCTGCGTGTGCGGCGGCCGGAGCAGCAACGCTGACGTTCTGGGCGTTCTTTATCACTTCCTTTATGTCCACGCCCTTCAGCGAATTCGCTACCGACTTGGCCATGGCCTCGTCCGGTGTTGCTCCCGCAGCCTTGACTACGTCTGCCAGGTTCTTCTCGTTTATTTCCTTGCCTGCTGCATTAAGCAGTAGAGCAGCATATATGTACTCCATGTTTTTTACCTCTCTTAAGCATTTTGCTATTGCACTCGCACCTATTTAGCACTTTCCTCGGAAGGCTTGACTGCGGAGTTGGCCTGTATCGCCTCGAGCACTGCCTTTGCGAGCAGCTTCTCGACTATCTCTGGCTCGTATATGCCCCTGTCTACTCCGAGGCCTATCGCCGAGATGTAAGCCTTCTTGATCATGTCCGGTGCGTTGTACTCTGTGACGAAGCCAATCTCGGTGCTGAGCACGTGCGCCTGCAGGAAGTCCGCAGCGACCTCGCGCTCAACAAATGCCCTATCCACTCCGAGCGCCTGCTCTGTGAACAGCAGCCCGTTGTTCAGTGCTGCGCGAAGCTTTGTGCCTGCCTCGAACGGCATCACGTCAAGCATCTTTAACGCCTTCGATATTGGCGTGGTGACCTTCGCGCCCTTCGCGACGAGCACCTTGCTCTTTGATATCACCACCTTGCCCTTCTGTATCTGGACGTCTATGCCCGCGGCCTTTAGGTCAGTGACCGCCTGTCCCGGGGCTATTGTCGTTTCTCCAGCCTCGACGTGTATGTCCGACGGGGATACCTGGTTGGGCTTTGCCGCCATCCTCATCCTGTTCGCGGCTACTATCTCGTTTATTTCAGAAGGATCCTTGTTCGTGAGTATGAGCGCAACGTTGCCGTTGACGTGCTCGACAAGCCTCTTAAGGTTGGCATCGTCCCCGATGGCCCTGAGCAGCAGCGTCTTCCTAGCCACGACGAATTTCGCGTCGGGCTTGAGCTGGTTTCTGACCTTCTGCACGAGCTTGTCAGGAGTTGCGCCGGTCTCCATGACCGCGCACGTCTTGTACTCCTTGAGCTCCTTAGAGAGCCTCTTTACGAATTCTACCTTTTCATTCTTCTGCATAAATGCCACCCTACTGCAGCCTCAGCGGCTTGCTCATGGTCAGCTTAAGGTAAACGGAGCGTATGTGATTTGCTCCAACCTTCTTGTTGATGCTGTCGAGCACCTCATTGACGTTCCTGCCTATCTTATCAGCGTCCATGTCCTCGCTTCCGACTATGCAGTGCACCGTCGGGAGATTCTTTCCCTTGTTCCTTATGACTATGCGCCTGTTGAGCTCGTTGACTATGTTTGCCACGTTTATGTTGCCTAGCAACGGCTTGGGCATCCGGTTCCTCGGTCCGAGGAACTGACCCATGTTCTTCGCGATGATGGGCATGAGATTAGGCTGCGCTATCAACTCGTAGTCGAGCAACGAGGACAGCCTTGTGCTGTCCGCCACTATGGCCGGTATGTCGGTGTCCCTGAATATTTCTATGCCGTTCTTCTCCGCCTCTGCTATCAGACCCTTGTCGCTCGCGAAGAGCCCGATCTTCCTTACCTTGCCCTTTCCGTTGGGCAGTATTATCTCAAGGTTTATCCTGTTGTCCTGCTTTGAGAAGTCAAGGCCCTTGAAGTTTATTGCGAGCTCGACGCTCTGCTTGAACTTCCTCTTTCCCTTGTTCTCGTCTAGGAACTTCGACAAGTTCTCGTTATTCTCTGCCATATCTATCTCCCTCCTGCAAAAGCAGTCCTGACGGGAAAATGAGTATTTAGTAATAGATTAGCACACATATAAAAATCTTCGCACCTTCCTGGCTTATCCAACAATCGACGTGCAGTACATGCACCTCCTCGCCTTCCGCGGTATCTGCGAGAGGCACTCGGGGCACTGCTTGGTGTCCGGAGCCGGTTGAGCATGCTCCATCCTCCTACGCTCCTCGATTTTGGATATGGGCCTCACTATCAGGAAGAATACCACTGCCGCTATGACGAGGAAACTGACCATGGCGTTTATGAACAGGCCTATCTGGAACACGCTGCCGTTTACCGTTAACGAAAGTGATGAAAAGTCGAATCTGCCCGGTATTCCGATCAGTGGCGTTATCACGTCAGAAACTAGCGCCATTATGACCGCGTTGAACGCCGTGCCTATTATCACTGCTACTGCGAGATCCGCCACGTTGCCTTTCGTTATGAACGCCCTGAATTCTCCAAGAATTGACATGCGACCACAATAAAACGTGCATTGCAAGCCTTTAATACCTTGTTTCCACGTTGCGTTCCGATCTGCGCATTGCGCAGGCAGTCAATAGTAGTAGTCGCCGTGCCTGTCGCGTCTTCTTTCCGCGCACGTGCATCCGCAATCGCAATTCTCCTTGCACCTGCATCCGTTCATGCATCCGCATCTGCACCCGCCGCCGCACTCACATCCTCCGCCCGCTCCCTGGTTTGCCATGTTCATTCCTTCCTGTCTCAGTATATCTCTTTCCTAACCTTTTCATATACGTATCGGAACTCCGGCGTCCTCATGCTATCAACCCTTGGAGATACAAGGAAAGACGCGACATCCTCCCTTTTCATGCTCTTGGCGTACCGCAACAGCTGTATTATGTAATCTAGGGTGTCCATTTCCCTGACGAACCTGGCCTCCTCGGTTTCGCCCCGCACCCATTCGTCTATGAGGGTCCTGAATTCATCTCCGTAGTCGCCAAGAAGCTCCACCATCCTTGCGCTGTCCTCCGCCTCACGTTCGAGGCCCACGCCGCCCTTCGGCCGCCTGTCGGCAATGTCTCCGGTAATAACCTCGTGCACGTCGTGCACCAGCGCGATCTTCATGCATCTGTCCGCATCAAGTCCCCGTTCCTTGCCAATGAGGTACGCCAGCACGGCTGTGCTGAACATGTGGTCCGCCACGTGTTCTGGATTCCTTATCCCCGAATTGACCCAGCCGGTTCTCGGTATCTCTTTCGCTATTATGCATTTCCTCATGAATTCCAGTATGCCGTCAAGCCTTGCGCCATCCATTGCGATCGATTACACCTTGTCTAAAACGCATAAAAACCCTTCACACCATGCGTGCCGTGTGTACCGAACTCCAGTCCCTTCCCGCATAAGCGTATTAACGCCCTTTGCCGATCTTAGCATCTGCGAGCGAGAAACCCCACACCGTTTACGGGTGGGATGAAAGCGAGCTGTAGAGACGAAATCTATGACGGAAAATCAAGGAAAAGGATATATAAACTAACATACAGGTACAAAAGGGGGATATAAATGCG
>DAHWXM010000012.1 GCA_027334165.1 Microcaldota archaeon | reverse complement strand
TGGTTACAAGGAATATTTTGAAGACCGACATGGTGTTTTGTCTGCCTAGCGACACGCTCCTCTTTATCGCAGCCGCAGGGCCGAGCCGCTCTATCATCACAACTGCGTACGCCTCGTAAAGGCATATGCCCAAAAGCACCGCTGCAAATATTGCAATGAAGATGCCGAGCCCGAGCCAGAGAAGTTGGAACACACCGGTACCGAGGACCACGATGGGCAGTACGAATACTGCGGCAAGGATTGCCGCGGCTATTATCCATATCGCTATGGTTAGTGCCTCTGTGCCAAGCAGTTTTCCGTAGCTTGCCTTTGCCGCACGAAGTGCGGTGCGCAGAGATACCTTGCTCTTTCCGTACCCTTGATGAGCGATGTTAATGTACATGCCGTACAGCAGCGGCTCTATGAAAAGGGATATCACGTACAGGAGAACCAGCGGCAAAAGCAATGCGTGCAGGAATGAAAGTATCATGGAGAGGGTGCCGGCGCCATGCGTGCGTGGCTGCACGGCAGCGGAACCGTATATGCCCGCGCCATAAACTCCGCCGAGTATGGAAAATACGATGTACAGGGCGGCGGTGCCCAGGATCACGGTGAATATCAGGTTAGGAACCAGTATCTTCGGATTATTCCGTAGTATCCCAAAGGTCTTGCCAAAAACGTTTGTTATGCCCATGCCACGTACCGATTACGTTTGTGCACGCAAAGGTTTATACCTATTGTTTCTCCAGATGATGCGTCGCTTTCCAGATTGTTGGGCGAACAGGGCACCAAGATTTAGTTGTGGTCATCTAATTGCGCTTGAATTGAAGAAAACCTAAAAGAAGAAAACCGTAAATAAGTTATCAGAGCTACGACTTATCGAGTGCAATTTTATGGAAGATCTGAAAAAAGGTACTGTTTGTATCGCATGGTGGATAACAAAATCAACATCCTCAAGCACTCTTCTCATGGGTTGGGCGGTTTGATTGGAATAAGCGAGGACGAGATAACACAGATTTGGCACGATTTTCTCAGCTATCATTACGGCACGTTATCGAAAGAGGCGATAGAACATAGGTACGCAAACAAGTTCGTGATGGGCAAGCTCGCTTTAACCTCGCCTTTTATCATGCAACGTTTTAGGCGTACAAATAAGGATAAACAGCTAAAGCCATTCAACTTTGTTATCGTCGGCATAGGACATAAGATAGACCCATCGACCAAAGAACCGATAATTCCTCTCCTTGCTTATACCAAAGATACAGATATTGTGCCATTTACTCGATTTACTGATTACAAAACGGGCAAAGAATATACAGATAACACAAAGTTCTACTGGAAACAGCTAGCAGAGTTCTTGTTTGCTTATGCGGATCATAACGACGGCAAGTACGACGGCAAGCTTGGAGAGTTGAAAAGGAAACAAGTTGTTATCAACGACATAGAACACATAGGCAAAGAATCTAACAATCTTGAAGAGAGCGAAGTTATCGGTGTTTCAGATAATGATTACGTTGTTTATGATAACAAAACCGAGCAAAAGATAGCGGATGTTATCAAGAGTATGACAACGAAAGACGCTAGACACATTGGATTATCGAAAAGGCACTTATTCAGGCTGAAAAAGAAGGTAAAGCAAGGAAAGGGGATAGTATTAAAGAAGAAAACCATAAATAAGCTAAAGTATACAATGCGATTTAATGCCTAAACCAAAACAAATTATCGGTTCAGTTTTCATAATAATAGCTCTAGTACTTTTTATCTTATCTTACATAACTTACCTTAACAGCTATCATAAAGCAGTTTCAAACGTTTCTGACTTTGGTTTCTTGTTCTCAGGCATATTTTGGTTTCTTGTGGGCGTAATAGTAGGTGCGGTGTTCTTTGCGTTAGGGCTGATTTGGCTGTGGCCTAGAGGGGCTAAATGGATGGCTGAAAGGGGAAAAAGGTTTTATTCATAAGTGATAAGATGAAAGAAGAAAACATGAGTGCAACAGAGAAAGACGGTAAAAAATTAAAAGGTCTTAAGAAATTATTTCTAATCTATTTGGGTGTATTAGGGGTTGAGTTTGTATTACTTTTCGTTTTTGGGTATTTATTAAGTAACGAGATTCTTATTTTTGGAAATTACTCATATTACGGCTATGCTGTTTTGGTATTCCTCCCATTTATTGCATATATAATAAAATATAGAGAGAACTTATATTCTTTTTATAATGAAAAGTGGCAAAATTTTGCTTTGAGAATACTTTTATTTGCCATTATATGGCTCCTGCAATTATTCCCATTCTTTGTCTTTGAGTATGTATTACCTTATTTTCATCTAAATTATTACATTTCTGCAACGGTACTAACAGTTCTATTAGCTCTCTATTTGTTTTATGCCATAGTTCTTTATTTCATTTATAATTTCTTTAGAAGAATTCTTGTAGGCAATAAAAAGCTGCTTTTAATTGCAATATTAGGTCTTGCTTTAGCAGTTCTGTTTATAAAAAATAATAATTTAAGTTCTGAATTTGGATTCCTTATACAATTTGAAGGTATTTTTGTGGCCTTAGTACCAGTACTTTTCAATTTTATATATAATATTTTTAAAGGCGATAGAGTTATAGCCAAAGAAATAATTAATCAGTTTGCGCTTACTGAAACTTTTGGTGTTCTTTCAATAACATTATTACTCTTGGCATATTTACTTAATAATGAAATACCCTCTAGGACTGTTTTTGATTTAAATAAATTGTCACTACTACAATTTACCTTTTTAGGATCATTGACTCTTTCATTATCTTTATTATTTAGTTTGTTGATTTCAATTATATTCATAATGTGGAAGATAAATAAACTAAAAGGCTAAAAATAGCGTACTAGCCATATCTGCTAAAACTATGTTAGAGAAGGGGGGACATTTGAACGAGTTATATATAACCCCAGAGATAGAGTGCTCCCATCGGGATTTGAACCCGAGTTGCAGGGTTGAAAGCCCCGCGTCCTTGGCCGGACTTAGCGTCGTTTTCTAGCTCCATTCTAGCACCTACACACAAACAAAACCAACCCAAACATTCCAAGCTTTCTGAACAGTAGCATTTCCCAAGCAAGCTATATAAGCAGGCACGGTTCAGATTCACAGAATATCTGAACCTAAAATTAGGTAGCTACAGCTTGCTCTATGAGCTTTCGTTCTTCAGTGCTCAGGCCATACAAGTCAAAAACCAAGCCATCTATATCATCTTCAAGCTTTTTAGTATCAGCATTTGCGTCTTTCTTTTTCATTTTTAGAATCTCTTTAACTAATGTTGTTATTTTTTCTGCTATGGTTTCCTCTTTTTTGTTAATTGGTAGTTTAATTGGTAGTGGCTCCATAAAATCCGTTGTAAAACGGTAGTATCCTCCTGAAAAAAGTGCACTAGTTTCTTTAATTATAGCAAAGGTAAGTTTTGAATTTAGTATCCCTAAAACAAATTCGTAAAGTTTATTCTGTTTTAGGACTATACCATAGCAACTTCCTTTTGAGAAATATTTTCCACCATCTATTATAGTAAAGTTTGGCTGAGCAGATACATCCGGCGTCAGTATCTTTCTTTTTTCAAACCATTCAATAGACCTAGTAGTAGGCAAATCATAGAACGTCTTTACGCCCCATCTATTCTGAAGTTCTGGTTTATGGGCGATTAGATAGTTGTATACTTTGGGATTTAGTTTTAATTCTGATTCCGTAATAAGTCTTTGCTTTTCTCCATCTAAAATATATGGATACAAAACCAAATTTTTAGGTTCTGGGGTCGAATACCTTTTAACATCTCTGCCTTTTACATAAGGTTTTAGGAATTTGGAGTCTATTTCATTTTTAACAAATTCTTGATTGAATATCAGTAATTCATCGTTCCCAGTTTGAATTCCTACCTGAATAGATTCACATAATTCACTAAGCTTTTTCAGTCCATCTAGACCGTTCAGTATCTTCCTTAGTCTTTCATTAGAAAAAGACCAGTCCTTTACAAATTCTTCGTGTTTGATAAATTTTGCTGTTATGTATCGGTTTTCTGTTATCTTACCTATATTTGATATTTCTTTAAGCATATCTGATTTAGCCTGCTTAATTTTGATTATTTTTGCTTCTGTAGTGTTATCGTTGGGCTTAGAAAGTACCAAGATTAATGGATAATTTGTAACATCTTCAAAAACAGGAGTGTCACCAAAATCAATGATTTCTTTTATAGAAGTTTCTTTTGCTATGATCTCCTTTAACGGTTCTCCATATCCTCGCTGTATGAATTTATCAGATATTATATATCCGAACTTTCCCGTATCGCCAAGCATATTTATGCCTAGCTCAACAAACAGTGTGTATAAATCGTACAAGCCTTTTGCAGTTTTGAATGATTTTTCTAGCAAATCCTTTTGTATTGACACAAGATTTTGGACTTTGACATATGGTGGGTTTCCTACCACAAAATCATATTTCTTCTTTTTCAGCTCTTCTATAGTAACTAAATCTTTAGCCATATTCTTTCCAGAACCATCATAGAATTGTGTCATCTTAGCTTGTTCATTCGGAACTTCAAGTGAATCTGTGCCATATATTTGAAATCTAGGCACAATAAAGGTTCTATTTGCCTTATTTGCTTTGAAATAAAGATCTACTACCTGAAAAAGTAGGTTCATTTCAGTAATATTAACTGCAAACGGATTTATATCAAATCCATGTATATGAAGCGCAACAGCATTTACTATCTCTTCGCATTCTTTCGGTGTAAGTCGTTCTAGAACATCTTTCCACTTTTTATTATCAAGTGCTTCTTTTGGTGTGGCCTTATCAAATTTTACGGCATATCTAGCTATGAGTCTCCTTGATGACCTTACAAGAAATCCACCAGATCCGCATGCAGGATCTATCAGATCTTTATTTTCAATTGCTTTATTTGGTAAGTATTCAACAGCGTCTAATATGTAGTCAATAATTTCATCAGGCGTATAAAATTCTCCAAGCCTTTTTCTTTCCTCTTTTGGAAGATATTTTTCATAAATTTTGCCTAATATGTCCCTATCGACTTTGGAAAAGTTAAATTGATTAAGAATCCACAAAATGCGATTCAGAACTCTATCAAGTTCTCCGTCTCCGCTCTCATACCAATCTAATGGATTATTCTTTTCATAGAAATGATTGTATAGATGATTTCCCCTATCATATGAAAAATTGAAAACTATTTGCTTGAAAACTCCAAGGTCTGGATCTGGAAATGCTTCATCATGTAGTAAATCACGCAGTTTTTCTACTCCACCATTTGATATTATTCTCTTACCAATAAGTCCTTTATCTTCACATATCCTTATGAAAAGAAGTCTGTTAATAAGTACGTAGATTGATTCCTTACAGAAAACTTGTTTATTTTCTTCTTCTTTATCGTCTGGCCTGTTTGAAAGTGCCTTCCATATATAATAACCTAAGAATGTTGAGTACTTTTTATATTTGCCCTCTATCTTCATTTCATATGTGGCTACTTTGGAAGCTTGCTTTCTATCATCCCCATTGTGTTTTTTAATCTCTTCTATCTCATTTTTTGATTGTTTATATTCGGCATAATTAGCATAATAATCATCAAACGCAGAATAAGTATATTGGCGTAATATATCATCCGAAATGTAATTGAGTTGTGCAATAAGCTTACCGAATCCGTCATCTTCCGCTACGTCTATTTTAGCGTAATACGGATCAAAAATAGCGTATTTTGACTCGCTCCATATTTGCTCTTTTGTTATGTTGTTCAAGAAAAGAATTTGTTCGACCTCTGTTGTAGAGAGCTTGGTCTCTGTAATTTTCTTTGAATTAATTAGACCGCTAAAATCTATGTCAGATTTTAAAGTTTTCTCATCGGCTTTGATTTCCCACAAGATAAATCTATAACCATTAGTGAGTCCAATAAAATGTGTTGTTGAATCTGCGTACTTTCCAGCTTGTTTGCGCCATTCCTCTGCGTCCAAATTCTCCTTTGGCCTCTTTGTTTCTATTACCACGACTCTGTTCTTATTCTCATCAAATAAAGTTATGTCAGTTCTGCCCCGCTCAAATGTATAATCTGAACCACTGTATCCCAAAACTCCCTCTATTAGATATTTGGCCAGTCTAGGGCTAAAGTCATGTTCAAGCGAGTCTATTGTTATTTCGCTATTTATCTTCTTAAAAGCGAGTAAGACTTTGTCTACGAAACTAACATTCGATTTAGTAGCCACATTGATTACCAATTATTTCACTATTTCAGATAGTATATTCTTTATCTCATCTGGAACCTGTTCTGCTTTGATTCTTTCTGTAACATAATCTGCCAGTAGTACTTTCCACATTTTCGGTAGTTTATCACCTTTAGATTTTATGTCATTTACAGTAAAACTATCTTTAATTTTTGTAGTTTCACCTATTGATACCAAAAATTCATTGATTAGTTCTGCTGGATAATATTCCTCTATGGCTTCTTTTTCAAGCTTATAGAAGCTGTTTTTAGATATGGTACCCTTGTCCAGCAATGCCTTAATCTCAGCATCAGTTTGTTTTCCAGAGTCAGCTATGACATAAACAGGTATATCCGCACCCTTAGATAGCTCGATCCAGAAATCTAAGTTATGTCTTGCTTTATTTACGCCCTGCATTGGTATTATTGATATACGTTCGTCAAAGTCCAAACTCAGTAACTCAGCGCAGCGACTAACGAATATCTTATCCGAAGCTCCTTCAACGAAGACAACTTTATCTGCCAGAAGCAGATCACTTGGTCTCGCACCTAGTTCAACTATGACTTTCTTGAGATCGTCTTTATCTTTAATTTGTGATATTCTTGACTCAGTATCTTCCTTTTGAACTAAATATGTCCCTCCTTGTTTATTTATGAATGTAGTCGAGTGTGTAGAAATGAAGAATTGAAAGTTATTAGCTTTCTTTTTTAAGTATTCGATTAACTGTCTTTGTGCATGTGGATGAAGATGCATTTCTGGTTCTTCTATGGCGAATATAGTTACACCTTTGCTTGATAGCTCTTCAATATACCTTACTATTGCAACTACTTCTTGTTGCCCACCGCCATGTAGATAAATAGGTAATTTTGCGCTGCCCTCAGCTAGAAATATCTGGTTACTTGAAACCTCCAGGTCTTTACCATCCAAGACCTGTTGCAAGCTAGTTTTTATCTCTCGCCATGTTCTTTTTTCACCTGATGCAGTGCTCTGGCTAAGATTTCTTATGGAATTCTGTGTTTCAGTATCTAAAAAGGCGTTCCGTTCACCTATGGCCGTAACAGACTGGTTTGATTGATCCCTCGTAGGTGCTATTAACCTAAAATTATTTTTTGTCCTTGTAGTTAAAGAACCTAAGAATTGTGAAATTTCATTATCGGGCTTCAGGTTTGCATCTATGGCTTTTATTTTTGTATCGAAGTCTGCCGCAACTTTATTATCATCAATTATTTTCATTTCGTTTACTGACAGGTCATTTGTTCTCCACACTCTTTTTCCTTGATTTGATATAGTTCTTTTTATAGAGACATCATATTCTGTCGAATCTGGAATAATCTTACGAAGGTTTTCTGTGCTTGTAGAAGTAAATTCATCTTTATTTAGCGCAAGCGTAAGTCCAATCCCTATCTCTAAGTTAGTATTCTCATTAAACCATAAATGGTCTGGCACTGCTGCTGGTTTTTCCAATGGTGGATCAAATTCTCTAAAAAAGGTGTCTAACGCTTCAAGTAAATTAGATTTACCAGAACCATTCCTTCCTGCTAAAATGTTTATGGAGTTGAAATCGCCTATTGATATATCTTTCAAACTTCTATAATTAGTGATATTAACGCGTTTTATCTTCATTACAGCACCGTTACAGTTTATTGTATTTTCTTTATATATTATTCATCAGCAAGATAATATTGCTTTCTATCGGCCTAAAAATCCACCGTCAATACCGTACTGGTTTTGGTCAATAAACTTCCATGCGAAGGCAAGCAAAGCTCCTATGTCCAGAAGCACTATGACTGCACCTATCGTGCCAAGCCGTAGCGCCGAGAGTATTATGAATATTGCGATTCCGACAACTATCCCCCATCCGGCGGTTATGTTGTTGTTTTCTTCCAGCTCCCATGCCACATAGCCACCTGCCAAGACTATGAGGGCGAGTACGATAAGCTCGACGAGTCCGATCAACAGGTTGGTGAAGAAGGCTATTATCTGGGTATGGAAGAGTATCCAGAATACCCAAAGCATGACTAGCAAGACGATTATAGCCCCGATTAGGTCTATAATCTCGTTCCCGCTTCCGGATTTGCGCCTAGCCATAGTAGTATATCGCAGCGAAGAATTATCAGTTTTATGGTAAGGAGACCTATAATCCTTAAGCTACGCCAGCACGTTCATCCTTCGGATTCACGTGGGCTAGCGTCCCAACGGACTGCAAACTGCCACCAGCAACGGAACTACCGAAGGCCGATTTTGCCCCCGCCCAAAATCGGCGTCTCTTGTTGGACAAGAGACGTAGTTCCTGAGCCGCCATGTCCTGCAAGCAGCCGCCGTAGCAGCCGTAGCCCGCCTGAGCGACACCGAAGGTGTCTTAGGGGCGGGCGTAGGCTGCGTAGGCGTGAGTTTCTCTACATGAAACTCTACATGGACGGCTCTAATATTGATGTGCAGTAGTGTAGAGAGAAAACAGCACTATTTTGAGGGCTTACGAGGGAGATTTTCTCTACATGGATTGACTTAGGCATGTAGAGAAACCTAAGTCATGTAGAGAAATGCTAGATTTATGGCATGGAAAGCTTGGCTTTGAGGCTGGATGCCCTCTCTAGCGAGAAGGTCTCATCCACTGCCCTATAAAGCTCGTCTTTCCTTGTGTTTATGTAGGTCATGGTGGTGCTTGGATCGCTGTGCCTTGCGAACCTGCTTGAAAGCACCACATTCCCATTATTCTGCCTAGCGAAGCTGGTTATTGCATAGTGCCTAAGGCTGTGCGTGGTCAGCCTATGCAGCCTTCTGGGTGTTCTGCCGTAGGTCTCCTCGCTTTGATCGTAGACCTCGTCCAGCTTGGCGGCTTGGACGTACTCTCTGAACACCTTGCGGACGTAGTTCTTCTCTAGGTAGGGCTCGCCCCTAAGGCTATGCCCCTTTTCTGCGAAGAACACGTACCCGCCAGCTTGCATTATAGACTTCTCGTTCCGGTTTATGAACTCTAAGGTCTGCTTGAATAATGGTACTGGTATAAGCATGGTGTCTATAACGTGAGCCTTTTCTGTTTTCACGGTTAGCTCACGTGTCTCGAACTTGATGTCCTTCACGTTTACCTTGACAGCTTCGCCTATCCTGAGTCCAAGCTGCGCTTGATACCCAAACAATAGGCGAAACTTGTCGTTTTCTATTACCTTGAAGAACGCCTGCACCTCCTGTTCAGAGAAGCCTTTGTTCAGGCTTCCGTACTTTGGAGGCGCATTGCTTCTGTAACGTCTTTTCTTGATTTGGTAGATTAAGGACAAGACAGCCTTAATCTCGTGGAAGGTTAGATTCGGAAGCACCTCTTTGATGTGCTTCTTTAACTTTTCGGGTTCGGTCTCCGTGATGGAACCGAACCGTGTGTTGCTTAATTTCTTGTCATTGGCTAGAGATTTGAACCCTAGCTTGTCGTCGTAAATTTCGATTGCTCCCATCGGGATTTGAACCCGAGTTGCGGGGTTGAAAGCCCCACGTCCTTGGCCGGACTAGACGATAGGAGCAGCTGATGTATCCAATGACATAACTTATTTGAGGTAATTATTAAAGTTATCGCGCTTTAATCTTTCGGGTAAATGCTTATGGCCGGGGCGCTTGTCTGTTTTGAGGGCATTGACGGTGCTGGGAAGAATACCCAGTCCACTCTTCTAGTTAAGAAAATGCAGGAGAGGGGGAGGAGGGTTTCGCTCCATTCTTACCCAGACTATGGATCCAGATACGGAAAGATAATACGCGAATTTCTTGACGGAAAGATAAACCTGGATGTCAATGAGCTCTTCCTGCTGTACCTTCTCGACATGGTGAAGGACAAGAGGGAGATAAATGAGGAACTTTCGCGGGGCGACATAGTGGTTATGGACAGGTACTTCATAACCACGATAGCATACCAGTGCGCCGGGGGCTTCGACTACGGCGATGCGAGGAAGATTGAGGAGGTCATGCGTCTACCGGTGCCGTCACTCATCGTTTACCTTGACGTGTCTGTTGACGTGTCGCTGGAGAGGAAGCTCAGGCAGAAGGGGCATGCGGACCGCTTCGAGCAGAACAAGCAGTACCTGTCAAAGGTGAAGGAGATGTACGACAGGCTGTATTCGGAGAAGTATTCAGGGGCGGTGTGGACCAGGATAGATGCAACGGAGAGACCGGAAGGCATACACGAGAAAGTGCTCGGAATGATGGCGCTAGACAAGGCGCAGGTATAATTAATTGTCTGTTCATATCTGGTACTGAAGCTTACGCGTATGCGGCGATGCTATGATACTGTCTGACTACGATCTGGAGAGTGCGATAAGGACGAAGAGGCTCATCGTTAGGCCATTCAAGAAGGATGCCGTTCGCGAGAACGGGCTGGATCTCAGGCTGGCGGATGAAATAGCTGTCAGAAATCCAAAACTTGGCAAGGACACGGTCTTTGATGCGATGAATCCGGAACACGTGAAGAACGAGTACATTATCCGGAAGGGGCTTGGGCGCATGATAGTGCCCTCCCATGACCAGGTGCTGCTGTCCACAAAGGAGTACATCAGCCTTCCGGACAATGTCATGGCATTCGTGGAGCTTAGGAGCACGTGGGCAAGGCACGGACTCAGCATGCCGCCTACGATAATAGATGCAGGATTTGCGGGCACCATAACGTTAGAGGTAATAAACAATGCACCGTATGCCATGCTGCTCAAGCCGGGATCCAGGTTTGCGCACATAATATTCGCATCTACCCTTAACAAGGTTAGCCAGGCTTACAGTGGATCTTACTTCAACCAGAGGGGCATCAAGCTCCCGAAACTGCTTAAGTGAGCGTGGGCCCCCCCCCTTTAAATGCTCTTATGCAGGCGCATCATTGCGTGGCAAGTGCTGGGCTGCATCATGTAAAAAGAAATAAAGGATAAGGGCGGCACAGGGCCGTCCGTATTTATCTTGAGAGGTCGTCAACTTCCTCCTTCCCTGCCTCTGCGCCTGCGGGTGAAGGTGCGGAAACTAGAACCACGTCTCCGACGTTCTTGACGTTCTTGTAGAGTATGCTCTTCTGCTTCAGTATGCCCTTCGCGTCGCCCTTGGCATTCTTCCAAGGTATCATGAGCAACCTGCTCACCTCGCCGCGTTCAAGATCCACTATGACGTCTTGGACCTCGCCGAGATACTGACCGCCATCGCTATATATATCCATTCGGTAAATCTCTGAAATCTTCATACTGATCCCTGAACATATTGAATGTGCGGTCTATATAAAGCTTATTGAAATGACGAGGAATGCCGCAATTACGGCTGCATCCAGTCTATCTCGTAGTATTCGTGCCTGCTGCCGGGGATCCGTATCTGCCTGACGCGGTAGTACGTAACTGACGTTTCCCTGTCGGCTATCGCGATTATGAGCTCCAGACGCCTTGCGCGCGCTTCGCGTATGGCACCCGCAAATTCCCTTCCGCCGATGTACTCGTCCTCGCTCAATGACAGCATCGCGGAGCGCGGATGGCCAGTGTCGGGATTCTCCGGTGTCCCGGACTGGCGGTGATAAAGTATGTAATCCAGCCTTACGCGCTTGTCGTCCCGCGAACCGGGCACAGCGAGTATGAAGGTCTTCCTCACGGAGTGGGCCACCCTGATGGCGCGGGCCCATTCTGAGGTGAGGAGTCGTGAGTCCTTTGGAAACACCTGTATGACGTGCTTGGAGTGTATCCATTCGCCCTTCGTGTCACGGACAGGGCTCGCCCCCGGGAAGTAGACGCGGAAGTGGGTGCCGAACTTGAACCCGGTCTTTATCACGTAGCCCTTCTCGCGCCAGTCCCTGTACACATCGTACATCTTCTGGAAGTCCTTCCTCATCAAGATGGCATGGCGAATGAGCTCTGGGCGCTTGGCATTCTCGATGATGAGCACCCGCTTGTCCAGCAGGAACAGGGTCTCATAGATGTCGAGCTTATTGAGCTGGCCCCTGTCCGCCGCCTTGTATGCGCCGAACTGGCCTAGCCAGAATTTTTCGTACAGATCGCGCCCTTTTGCGTTATCGTCTATTATGGTTATCAGATCGTCCTTGAAAAAAAGGCCTCGCACCCTGTACCCAGGAAGAGATATCGAAGATGACGGATACTCCTTCGCCGGGGTGAGCTCGGCGCGCTGGAACTTTGTCTCTGCGTCCTTTATTATGAGGCCTCTCTCGCGCCAGTCCTTGTAGGTGAAGTATCGCGCTATGAACTTCCTGCCCTTCCAGAACCTCGAGGCTATCGCGTTGAATGTCATGGCCTTACCTCCCGACGTACATTCGGCGTTGCGCATATCGACAAGATAGAGCGCCTCCTCCGGAGAAAGCCGCAACTTCCCGTCCTCGTCGGTGCCTATGTATCCATTCTTTAGGATGTCGGCCGTGGATTGGTCAGCAGCGAAGAATTTGCCTGAAGACAGGAGTATCTTTAGCATTTGCTACACGCATTAATAGTTGAATCTGCATGGTTATATGCCTTGCTTTTTATATTTATTTCGAGCTTTGTTTGTGTTAACACAAAGAGGGTCAGAACATGGCAGGCGAAGTACAAATGACTGAAGAGAAACCGCACATGCCCGAAGAGCTTGCAGCAAAGATGAAGAAACAGGGATATCACTTCGTTGGCAGGCACTCGGCCACTAAGATATGCGGCTACACGGCGAGCAGCCTTGAGAAGGGAGGTGGTGGGTGCTACAAGAACAGATTCTACGGTATAGGGAGCCACAGATGCATCCAGGCAACGCCCGCGATAGGCTGCAACCTTGCATGCACATTCTGCTGGAGGATAATACCGGAGGAGGAGGGCTTCAAGTGGAACGAGATCAACGCCATGAGCAGGTGGGACGACCCCGTAAGGATTGTTGACGGACTCGTGGAAGAGCACAGGAAGATAATAAGCGGATACAAGGGAAAGGAGAACGTCGACCTGAAGAGATGGACCGAGGCCAATGATCCTGCGCACGTGGCACTCAGCCTGACCGGAGAGCCGCTCTTCTACCCTAAGATGAACGAGTTGGTAGCCGAGTTCCATCGAAGGGGCATAAGCACATTCCTGGTCACCAATGGCACCATGGTGCACGCGCTTGAGAAGCTGACCGTGCTACCGACGCAACTGTACGTTTCGATACAGGCTCCGAACAGGGAATTGTACGAGAGGATAACGCGCCCTAAGACAACGGGTGCGTGGGACAACTTCCAGAAGTTTCTGGATGCATTCGCGATGAAGGCAACGCGGCGCGTCTTCAGACTCACGCTGATAAGGGGAGAGAACATGGTGGACGAGGCGGGATACGCAGCACTGATAAGGAAGGGCAGGCCACACTATGTAGAAGTGAAGGGGTTTGTATTTGTTGGAGGGGCGAGGAGGGAAGAGCGCGGGCTTTCTTACGGACAGATGCCGAGCGGAGACGAGATAAAGGAATTCGCGGAGAGGATCGCGAGAGCCTCAGGATACAAAGTTGTGGATTACCACGACAGCAGCAATGTCGTGCTGCTGGCTGTGGACGAGGACGCGGAGAAGGGCAGGCTGATTAAGTTTGACAAATGAGAGCATGAAGAGCGGTGTGAAAAAAGATGATGGCGAAGGGATTTTCAGCCTAAGCGGGATAGAGGAGCTGAAACGAAAAGAGGCGTACAGCAGAAGGATACGCAAGATAGAGATAATCATAGCCTCGATACTGCTGGCGAGTTTTGCCGTGTTCTTGGTCATCGCAGCGTTCGCTATACAGCGCGACGGGATGGCGAAGTTCGTACAGGGCCTTGAATCGATAAACCTCTACTACTTCGCCGCAGCGCTTGCCGTGATCTTCATGGGGTACGTGATGCGCTTCCCGAAGTGGGAGTACTACCTGAAGCGCCTGAAGGTAAGCATACCGAGGAAGGAGAATTTCATGATATACCTGTCCATGTACTCTATGGACATGACACCCGGAAGATGGGGCAGGGCGGTGGTCGCATACACCATAAATCGCCGGGCCGGGGTGAAGTTCGCTAGGACATTTCCTGCGATAGTGGCAGACATATTCACGGATTTCCTAGGGTTTGCGGTGATACTTGCTGTGTCCACCCTCCTGGTACACCGGTTCGTACTCATCTCAACGGTCATAACGATACTGTTGCTGGTGCCATTCTTCTTCATATACGTCAGGAGGCCCTTTGAGTTCATAAAGAGAAAGTTCGGGCACATAAGAAGGCTGAAGGGCATATTCGATACGGGAAAGCTGTACTTCGAGTACCACAAGCTGCTGAGCCGCAACGCGTACGCGTACTCGATGGTGTACACCGTGCCTGCGATGTTCATGAACGGGCTGGCACTGTACCTGGTGATACTCAGTTTCGGAGTCCCCATGCCCATATCTTTCCTTCCGACCGTGCTGTTCATCTTCACGTCGTCGCTCATACTGGGCATGATATCAGGCCTTCCCGCGACGCTCGGAATTACCGATGCCGCACTCGTGGGATATCTAACGCTCTTCTTTCCGAACCTCATAGACATAGGGCTTGCGTCGCTGATAACCATATTTTTCAGGATAGCGAGCGTGTGGTTCGTTGAAGGATTCGGAATGTCTGCACTCCTGTACACCATGAGGTACTGGAAGCGCGGCGGCTGATTCGGTTATCTTGGCGAGTGGCAGGATATCGACTCTTCCTCGGCGAAGCTGGGCTCTGCCGGTACGACGATGCACAGCACCTTTCCGTCAAACTCGCCGGCGCGGCTGCTTATCTGTTCTACGCTGGCGTACAGTGACAACTGCCCTTCCCTCCCCAAGTTTCCTAGCACGAGGAGCTTCCTGCTTTTGGACATGATCCCGCAACCGCGCTCACTGTCTGCGGAGGAGAGCAGGGAGATGGCGTCCCTGAGGGACATCGGAGTGCCTGTGGCCGCTTTGAGATCGAGTAGCACGAGGGTGTGCTGCTTGTTGGATAGATTTCGCTGTATCGTGTCTATGAATGAAACGGGATGGTAATTCTTGCTCCAGAAAGGGACGGTGGCGGTGGGTCCGAACTTGTACGCGTCGAGGCCGCTCTCGCCTATCGCTGCCGAGAGCACTGACGAAGAATGAAACACGCTGACGCCTATTCCCAGTTCCCGGGCCCTGTCGAGCACCTTATGGTGCGTTGTCGCTATGAGCGGATCTCCGGGCACTAGTATCGCAAGTTTTAAGGATTTCGCGGGGAGCAGGGTCTTGGACATGTCCTCTTCCATAGAGGAACGCCCTATCCGAACGGGCTCTTTTTGTGCCTCGTTGCGGATGAAGTCCAAGTACTCCGTTGGGATCGGAGTGGTGTAGCTCTCGACAAGTATCGCATCGCAGGACTTGAGGGCATCCAGCGCCCTTACGGAAATCTCCTTGGGCCCGATCCCAAGACCGATAAGGAGCAGCATTCAATCCCTTATGCCGTTTGGGGTTATCTTTATCACTGCCTCTGCTTCAGGCATGCTCGGAGAATCCACGAGGCGCACGATCCTTTTCTCCTCCTTGCTCTTTCTCATGTAGAGCCGCGTTGTTGCCGCGTGGGCCACTATGTTTCCTCCGACAGGGGTAGTTGGATCGCCAAAGAGTATCGCGGGGTTGTCCATCACCTGGTTGGTTATGTACACCGCAAGGCCGTGCACGTCGGCTAGGCTCTGCAGCTTGTGGATGTGAGCATTTAGCTTCTGCTGTCTCTCCCCGAGCGCACCGCGGCCCGGATACTCTGCCCTGAAAAGGGACATGAGCGAATCGACCACTATGAGCTTGATGTTCCTTTCCTTTATCGTCTTGTCTGCGCGCTCGACGGCGAGTATCTGCTGGTCGGAGTTGGCTGCGCGTATGACGAGCACGTTGTCTAGGGCTGCCTTGGGATCCATTCCGGCTGCGGATGCTATGGCCTCTATCCTCTCAGGCCTGAATGTCCCTTCGGTGTCTATGAACAGTACCGAACCGCCCAGTCCACCCTTATTCACCGGGAGCTGTGCATTGACGGTCAACTGGAATCCCAGCTGCGTCTTTCCGGAGGCGAACTTTCCATACACTTCTGTTATGCCGTTCGTTTCTACGCCGCCGCCGAGTATCTCGTTCAGGCTCGATGCTCCTGTGCTTATCTTGCCCAGCGCCTTGCGCTGCTCGTATATCTCGCTTGCCGTAGAGAATTCGAGGGTGGTGGCCTGTTTGGCCGCATCGACAGCCTTCTTTGCCGCCTCTAGGCTCATGCCACTCAGTTCGGATAGGTCCGCTGGCACCGCGGTGGCTATCCTGTCGAGCGTATCGAAGCCTGCCGCGCGTAGTTTCTCCGCTGTTGTCGGGCCTATTCCGGGAAGGTCCTCGATCTCTTTTATGCCTTTCTCCTTTGCCATCGTTAAAACCCCTGTTGTAAAAGACGCGATAAGTAGCATTTAAATAGGGTTACGAAAACATATAAACCTTATTGGATTCGACTACCGCATTAAAGTGGCAAGGCTGCCGCTGAAGATCGTTATATAGGAAGAGGCCAACGCAGTGCAAACGCACGCGCTGGCAAGGCGACCAGTTTTCTCTTCCTACAATACAGAATTCGTAAATAAGGTATGGAAACTCAAGCTTAAAAACCTTTCTTAATAGTGGAATATTTCATAAAAATGGAATGTGCATGGACACCCTTTTGACGCTCGATCTGCCGGGTTTGATCTCGGCACTGGTGCTCGGACTTGCCCTTATACTGCTAGGGGGAGAGCTCGGGTTGGGCTTCCTTGCCGTGATGCTGTACTTCCTTGTGCTCTCCGCGATGGTCACATGGACCGGCAAGGGGAGGAAGAAGAGGCTCGGGCTCTATGAAACCAGTAGAGGATGGAGGAATGTCGCGGCAAACGGAGGGGTGCCGCTAATGATGGTGCTCTTCTTCTTTGCCAATGCCACGTATGCCTTCGTGCCGCAGGGTGCGCTGATAGCGAGCTATGTGGCAAGCGTCGCTGCGATAACCGCTGACAAGTTTGCAAGCGAGATAGGGGTGCTCGGTGGAGAGCCCATCATGCTGCTAACACTCAGGAGAACCAAAAGGGGCATGTCCGGCGGCGTGACCGCGTTGGGGCTCGGCGCATCGCTCCTCGGATCCACACTCATTGCAGCATCGGTATTTGCACTGCCGGGACTGCACCAAACAGGCCGACTGTTCCTGGTCGTCCTTGCGGCAGGGTTTGTAGGGAACCTTGCGGATTCCGCGTTCGGTTACTTCGAAGAGAAGGGCATTGGAAACAAGTACACCTCGAATGCGGCTTGCGCTGTGGTCGGTGCAATCATCGCAGTGCTGCTGGCATGACATTTCATCCAGGATCAAGATAGGAGTCCAGTTGAAGCATTATGAACGCCATCATGCCCTTTGGAGTCAGCTCTACACTCGCCTGGAGCATGTCGCGTAGGGGCCCCAACAGCCGGTTGTTTTGGAACATGAACCACGCTATGCTTACAAATCCGTCCCCAGTAGTTGCCGCGGACAGGTCTCGCCTGGCGTGATGGTGCATTATGCGCTCTCTGCGATAAAGAGCGGAAAGAAGACTGCTTGTCAATGACAGGGCAACAACGCCGCCTTCGGTCTGCAGAGATTCGTGGAGATGACTGAAGATTGCGGTGTGGTACTCTATGAGCTCCGCGGTCTGCTTCGCGGACCTGTGGATCACGGTCTCGGCAAAATCCAGCGGGACGATGTTGCCCGGGACGGGTATCGAAACTTCAGCGTCTCCCCGGAGAAGTTTCCCTATCGCCCTGTTCTCAAGCTCATCACGTGCCGTCTTCAGTCCTTCAAGCTCCTTGGCATAAAGGTCTGCGATGAATGGTGCAAAGCGTACCGCGCCCTTAAGTACGAGGTTCAGCGACCTGTTCTGCCCATCTAGGTATCCGTACAGGGCACTGTCAGCGTCTGCCTTGCCGAATTCCCTAGTGTGCACGTTTCTTCCCGCCATTTAATTTCCACCAATGCTAAAAAGGCAATGCCAAACGATTAATAACTTGCGCCTGGTGCGCTGGTGGCGGGCGACTCCGAAACGCATCACTCGCTTTCATTCGGAGCGGAATAATTCTCGCGCAGCAACTCCACAAAAGCGAGCACGTCCCTGCCAGTTATTCCGTTGCACATGGACACTATTCCGCGCACGGAGTTCAGCGTGCTTGCAAATTCCTTAAATGCTTTTTCTGTGGCATCAATAAGTTCCGCACCGCTCTCCGCTGTCAGTATCCTCGCGGTTGCTATCTTTATCGAGACCGCGCCCTCCTTGTAAACGAACTCGAGCGCCTTGCCTGCGGCCGAAACCGCGTCGGCGTCCTCTGGCGCCAGGCGGTTCGACAGCGTCTCAAATACCCGCATGTATGATGCGATTAGCTCGTTTGCCCCCTTGCCGGAATTGATCAGGACGCGCTCGGTGTAGTCTAGAACCCGGCCCTTCTCGGGAAGTTCTACGGTGGCGCCGCGCCTTTCGTTCAGCAGAGATGCGATGGCATTATCCTCCATTTCGTCCCATTTTCGGTGCGCGAGCTCGGCCCGTTTGACATCGAATTCGTCAAGGAAGGGCGCGAAGCGACGTGACATGGCGAGCATCGCGGATACCATCTGGGAACTGGCCACGCTGATGTCCTGGAGCGCACGCCTTGCGCCCGACTGCATGAATTTGTGCGAATGATCTTCCTTGTATGCCGGCATTCCATCCCACCAATGGATTGAAAGCAGATTGTAACTTAACATTTATGTGCGTTTTGTTTGGTCCCTATCGCGGCGGGATCAGGAGAGCATCTTGTCAAGCGCAGGATATCCTGCGAGAGTGTTGTCGTTCTCCAGCTGCTGGTACAGTGCGTACATTATTCCTACGGTAAGCAGTACGCCCATTCCGCTACCAAGGGCTCCGGTGAGGTTTGCGAAAGCCGCAAGCAGTCCCACGAATATGCTTCCTATGACGGTGATTGTAGGTATGTACTTCTCCAGTATCTGCTCTATTATCCTTGGGTCGCGCCTGAACCCGGGTATCTGCCAGCCTATGGTCTGCAGTTGCTCCGCGACGTTCTTCGGATTCTGCCCAGTCATCTCTATGTAGAACTTCCCGAATATGACGCAGAGCACTACCAACAGCAGCGTGGACAGGAGCACATGCACCCATTCTGGTATGGCTATGCATGAATTCGCAAGGGTGCATGAGAAGGCCAGGTTTACTCCGGAAGGGCTGTGCCCCCAGGGTATGAGCAGCGGGCTCGTTCCGGTGGCTAGGTAACTGAAGTATGCGCCGTATCCTGATATTAGTGGGCTCTGTGTGAAACTGTTTATCGAAAGTAGGTAAAGAAGGCCGCCGGTGAGTGCGGAGGTGTTGCCCGAGGTGGCGGAAGGCTGGTTCACGTAGTAGCCTAGGAAGCCCGCGAGGTTAGATGTCGCAAAGTGCGGCAGCACTCCGCCCATAAGCGAGGTTATCGCAATCTCGAGCGACGTGGCGAATATCACTGGCATGACGCTGGCGTAGAGCAGGGAGATCGGGAGGCGGCCGCCAACTCCGCGGAACTGGCTGAACACCATGGGAAGTTCGATCTTCATGTCATACGCGTATATGCTGACCAGCATCACGATTATCGCAACGAATAGCGGGCCGAACGCTTCTATGGCAAGAGGTAGCGCGGTGGCACCGGGTGTTGCAAGCTGCTGCATCGCATTAGGGAGAAGGATGGTGGCGGTGCCGGCGATTATCGAGTACGCAACACCTCCCGCTATGAACAGGTTGATGCCGGACGTGAGCCCGTACTTGACCATCATCTCATCCAGGAATATGATTATGACTGCGCCTATTATCAGCTGCAGGACGACCAGGCCGAAGAAGCCAGGCACGAGAAGGTTGGAGTTCAGGAACGTGTACGAGAAGAAGAAGGATTCCACTATCGCCACTATTATTGCTATTAGCTTCTGTATGCTCTGGAACCTGCCCTTCTGCTGCGGATCGTTGAGGTCGGCGTTGATCACACCGGATCCCTGAAGCAGCTGCAACACTATGCTAGAGAGCACTATCGGGGTTATGCCAACGGTTATGAGCGTGCCTATCTTGGCTGCAAAGATCACGTTTATGAGCTGGAAGACCTGTTGCGCCGATGCGTTCTGCACTCCGAATGCCGGTGTACTGAAGAGTGCGAAGTAGGCCACCATTATTATTGCGGTCCACTTGAGCTTCTCCTTGAACGTGAGCGGCATCGCCGGTTTCCTGATTCCGGGGATAAGCTTTAGTATAGGGTCTAGGAATTCCAAGGGCATTTTTGCACCGGATCCGTTATTTTTTCATCTTTATGTCCAGGAAGTACGTGCCGTCCTTATTCAGGCCGGTACGGATCTCGGGCTTGGACCTGTAGAAGGCCCTTGCAAATCCGAGGGCCATGGAACCGGACAGGTTCACTAGGCCTTCCATCGAGTTATACTGTTTATATTTAAGCCTTATAACCCTTTTGCTGCTGCGATTGATTGTCTCCACTGACGCAAGATCGAAGCACCGCCTAATGCCGTTTATTGCGGCCGCGTAGTCCCCGTGGCACTCCCCTGCAAGCCTTGTTCCCGCCTTGGAGAGTATCAGTGACACAGCTCCTACAACAGGATTCTTTGATAGAGGGAGGTACTGGAGCATCAAATGCATCTGTTCTCCTTCGGCGTCTTCGTGCGACGATTGTGAGAGAACGTTGCGCGCTATCTCGCCAACCGGGTCGCGCACGTTGCGGTCCCTGTGGATCGGACGGGAGCTGTCCGAAGGACTCGCTATGAACTGGCAGTGCCCGTTGCCCTCGTGTGCGCAAGATGACTCGAATACGTCTACAAGGGTTCCGGTGTGCCCGGAGAGGTATCCCGCCATTATCCCGGACTCGAGTATGTGCATCCTGTTCCCCAGAGGGGAGCGCGGCAGCGCGGACATGCCAGATGTTATCACTACGTTGCGGCCGGATGGATAGTAGAGCACCTTGCCAAAGCCAAGGTTTTCGAGTGCGAGGAAGAGCGAGTCTATGCCGCCGCCCTGGGCGTGTATGCCCTTGCCCACATAAAATCCGAACTTGTACCCTAAGCGCCTTGCTGCGTCGGTGCTTCCGAAAAGTATGTTTCCGGGGGTTGTATCGGATGCAGCGCCTCCGCGGTGCAGAAGGCTGTTAATGAGTATCTCTTCGAAATCCTGTGATTGCGGCAAGCGTGGAGCAGTTGTGCGCCGTGACTTCGCAGCGGAGCTAGCAGAGACCTTCCTTTTCTTCATGGCCCGCTTCTGGCCGAGCACCCCACGATGCTGCCTCTTTGCACCGGTGCGGTTACGCGTTCCCCAACGCACTGGCATACTGGTCTAACAACATATCTTCAGATAATTATTTATACGTGCGGTGACAGAGGGAAAACGCCGGTAAAACTTTTTTCTGCTAACTGCGCACAGAAAAGACTATATTAGTTGTATGGTTGAGTAATTCATGTCCCTCGACAGCACCGTGCTTACGCTCGTTATAGATGCCATCTTCTCGTGGACGAGAATGTTCATAGCCCTTGGCCTGTCCATAGCGATAAGCCTTGCCGTTGGCATATACGCCGCTGTTTCTCCGAAGGCCGAGAAGGTGATAATACCAATAGTGGACATACTGCAGACCGTGCCGATACTCGCGTTCTTCCCTTTCGCCCTTGTGGTGTTCGTATACTTCCTTCCGGGATACGTCGGTATAAACGCTGCTGTGATATTCCTTATAATAACCAGCATGGTGTGGAACATAATCTTCGGAGTCTACGAGACGGTGAAGATGCTGCCGGTTGAATTCCTTGAGGTGGCATCCCTTTACAGGATGGGAATGGTGGAGAGGTTCAGGAAGATCTTTCTGCCGGCCAGCCTGCCGAGGATAGTCAGTCAGTCCATACTCTCATGGTCGATAGGTCTGTTCTATCTGGTCACCAGCGAGATATTCTCTTACGGGAATGCATCGAATTGCTGCAGGGTGGAGCACGGGATAGGCGCGGCGCTTGTCGAATTGGCCCCCGGGAATGCGGGGGGCAGTGTTGGTGCGTATCTTCTCGGGATAGGAGTGTTCATTGTGTTCGTAGTCGCGACGAGACTGCTGTTCTTCAAACCTCTCGAGGATTATGCAGTGAGATACACGAGGCAGTCGAGCAAACAGCAGGAGAACAAGCCGCAGCAGGCGATAACTGGCGCTTTCGTGAGCTGGTTCTCTAGAAGAATCGTGTCGGCGCGACCTCTGCTCAGCGCGGGAGCGGCAACGGGTCTGCAGCGCAGGGTGGTAGCTGCCAGGGTGCCCAAGAGAGTGATTGCGGAGAGTCGGCGCGGCCACCGCAGGCAGGTGCGGCGTGGTGCATACGCCAGAACCGTCGCTTACGCGCTGATCGGTGCGGCCATCATAGTCACCGTGGTGTACGCGGTTTTTGTCAACAGGAGCGTTATAGGGTACGAATACCTGTCGCTCTCATCGCTCGCTTTTTCATTCGCTCGCATATGGCTCGCGTTTGGGCTCATAACCGCGATAGCTTTCCCGCTCTGCGTGTATCTTGTATTCGTATCTAAGCACAGCTCGAAGTACCTGCTGCTGTTCCAGATACTCGCATCCGTACCTGCCACCATAATGTTGCCGGGAATAGCGATACTCTTCGCCGGAGTTCCTATGAGAGGGGAAATCATAGCCTTCTTCGTATTCGTGCTGAGCGGTATATGGTACCTGATATTCAGCATCATAGCCAGCAGCAGGACAATAGCTCCGAACATAATGGAGGTCAAGAGACTGTTCAGGCTCGACGGAATCAAGGCATGGAAGAGCATCTACCTGAAGGCCCTGATTCCGGGGTTCCTAACCGGTGCGTTGACAGGGATAGCCGCAGAATGGAACGCGAGCATAGTGGCGGAAAGCTTCACTACTAACGGGCTCAGTGGGGGCAACATAATAAGCAGCGTGCACACAGGCATCGGGGTTCTGCTGGATTCGACGCTAAACTCAGGGAACCTCACGCTGATGGTTATCGCACTTTTAAACCTTATAGTGTTAATATTGCTGATTAACACGTTCGTGTGGAAAAGGCTGTACAACAGGATTTCCGCGGTATACAGGTAGGTGATGGCTTGAGCATAGTAAGCGTGGATAAGATATCTTTCAATTATGAGAACAGCGGGCTTGAGATAATCAAAAATGTGTCATTCAAGGCGGAGAAGGGCGAATTCATATGCATAATGGGGCCTTCTGGCTGCGGCAAGAGTACGCTGCTCAGGATAATAGCGGGGCTGATAAAGCCTTCAGGAGGCAAGGTCACCTACATGAACAGGACGGTAACGGGACCGATACTTGGCATGTCTTTCGTGTTCCAGGACTTCGCCCTGCTCCCATGGCTCACGAACCTTGAGAACATTAAGATAGGGCTCTCGCTCCTGGACATAAGCGATGAGGAGAAAGACGCGCGGGCAAAGGAGCTCGTGGAGAGATTCGGACTGAGCGGATTCGAGGACTATTATCCCAACGTGCTTAGTGGAGGCATGAAACAGAGGGTCGGCATAGCCAGGGCAGTTGCGTCCGAACCAAAGGTGCTGCTCATGGACGAGCCGTTCAGCTCGCTAGACGAACTCACGGCAAACACGCTCAGGTCAGATATAACCTACATGCTCGAAAGCAAGAGCATATCTGTTAACTCGGTAATAATGGTGACGCACAACGTGGAGGAAGCGGTGGAACTGGCCAACAAGATAATTGTGCTTTCTGAGAAACCATCACACGTGAAGGAGGTCAAGGTTGTGAAGATAGGAAGGCCCAGGAACAAGAGAAGCGAGGATTTCATCAAGATAGTGGACGAGGTCTACGCGGCTATAGCCAAATAGGCACATCGCTCTTTTGCTTGCTCTCACGCTCACCTGTGAGCATGGAATGTGCTCCACGTGTCTGTGTCCGAATCGTACTCGAGCAGCTTCGTTCTGACCCCGAAGCGCAGCAGCATCTTCTTCATCTGTACAAAATTGGTGTCGACATCTCCGTCCAGCGTTACGCCCTGCTCGGAGAGCTTCCGGAATAATTCCTCTGTGGTCAGCGATGAGCGCCGGAGTATTGAAATAGCGCTTCTGAACGGTTCCAGCTTCGGAAGGCGCTCGCGCAACAGCTTGGACATGTTTCCGGGGGTCACTTTTCTTCCGGTAGCGGTGAGCTTTATTTCTGATTCGTCTATTGTTGCGAATCCTAGCATCTTGCACGCCTCCACGAGAGGCATTAGGAAGTCGATGTCTATCTCTGCCTCATCGGCCAGCTTCGATAGCTCTATGACATCGTTGTTCTGTTTTATTATCTCTAGTATTCCCCTAATTTTCGAGGTTTCGGAGACCGAAGGAAAAAGATTATGCATGCTATTATTTGCATAACAATATTTTTAATGTTAATCCCGCTCTGACGTCACGTGCTGGCCGATGCCAATTTATCACAAAAAATGCAATAAATTGGTAAAATGTGAAGATCGGCATCTGGAGTTACTGCTTTTTAATGCCGTAGTACTCCATCAGGTCATCTATACCCATGTCGAGCGTGTACCTCGCCTTGAAGCCCAGTTCGGTTTCGGCCTTCTTCGTACTCGCAAGAGTGTGCATGACGTAGTTCTTCAGCGGCTGCGGTATGTACTTTGGGATCACGTTCCTGCCCACGTGCTCCGAAAGTTTCTCCACAAGCTGGTTGAGCGTGTAATTTGTGCCTGTGCCTACGTTGTATATATTGAAGCCCTTCTTGTCGGCACCCTTGATGAAAGCCGACACTACATCCTCGACGAAGGTGAAGTCACGCGTCTGCGTTCCGTCCCCATATATCACCGGCTGCTGGTCGGACTTTATCGCCAAAAGAAACTGCGTCACAAGATTGGCAAACTCCTTCTTGTTTTCCTCGTGCCTACCGTAAACGGAAAAGAGCCTCAGAGCTGTAGCGTCAAGCCCATTGAACTTGTTGTATAGCTCGGCGAGGCGCTCCACCCCGATCCTGGCCTCAGTGTAGAAATCCGTGACCTTCAGGCTCAGGTCCTCTGTGTGTGGCGGGTTGAGGCCATTGTAAACGGATGAGGACGAAGCGAAGACCACGGGGATTCCGGCGCCTGAAGCGAACTTGAATAGATCTATCGCGTCGCGTATGACCTCGCTTACGCGCTGGTTGTTCTCCCTGTACATGGGAGTGGATGAATACATTCCTAGATGGAATATGATGTCTGCATCCTTGTCGGCCTTTTCGGCATTGCCGCTTGTGTCCTGTACGAGTTTCACGTTGTGCTGCGACATTATGTCCCGGATATTGTCCACGCTGCCGGTGTGCATGCTGTCAAGGACCGTTACGTCGTTGTCAGGGGCGAGGGTGCGCGCTATGTTGCTTCCTATGAATCCTGCTCCCCCGGTCACGATTATTCTCTTGTTCTTTATTTCCATTCGCTCACTCTCGTACTACATTTGTCGATGAATAGTTATTAACCCTTTTTATTTTATAAGGATATGGTGCTGATGTGAGCGAGTACAAATACCAAACGTTGGGGGACAACGCCGTTCCCAAAAGCTATGACATTGTGCTGAAGACGAACATGAAGACTTTCAAGTACTATGGCACCGAGACAGTGGCGCTTTCCGTGCGCGAGCCGTGCAGGAACGTGCGCATGAACGCGAGGGAGTTGAGCGTGCTAGACGCGGAGGTGCGATGTGGAGGGGTGTCTCAGAAGGCGAGGGTCGGTTACGACGCCAAAAGGGAAGAGATAAACCTGTCATTTGCCAGGGAGATACACGGCGACGCAGCGGTTACGATAAATTTCAGTGGAGAAAACAATGACAAGATGTATGGATTCTACAGGAGCAGGTACGAGACAGACGGGAAGGAGGGCTACATACTAACCTCGCAGTTCGAAGCCGCGGATGCGAGAGCCGCATTTCCATGCTTTGACGAACCCGGATTCAAGGCCACGTTTGGCATATCGATCGAGGTCGATGAGGATCTTGATGCGATCTCGAACATGCCGATAGAGAGCGTGAAAAAGTTAGGTAAGGGCAGGAAACGGGTCGCATTCTCAAGGACGCCAAGAATGTCTCCTTACCTCGTGTATCTCGGAGTGGGCAAGTATGATTACGTAGTGGGAAAACTGGACGGGATGCCGATCCGCGTGGCAACTGTCCCAGGGAAGAGGAAACTGGGAAGACTCGGACTTGAGTACGCAAAGAAATTTGTATCGTTCTTCAACGATTACTTCGGGATAAAGTACCCTATGCCGAAGCTGGACTTGCTGGCCATACCCGACTTCAGCGCTGGCGCGATGGAGAATTGGGGAGCCATAACGTTCAGGGAGATAGCGATACTCGGAGACGATAAGCAGACTCCGATCGCGGTCAGACAGAGCATAGCCGAGACGATAGCGCATGAACTCGCGCACCAGTGGTTCGGCGATCTTGTCACCATGAAATGGTGGGACGACCTGTGGCTCAACGAGAGTTTCGCCACGTTCATGAGCTACAAGGCCATGGCCGCGGTGTTTCCCGAGTGGAATGTTGACAAGCAATACTTCGATGAGGTCATAGCGACTGCGTTCACTGCTGATGCGCTCAAAGCCACGCACCCCATAAGCGTGCACGTGAGCACGCCGAAGGAGATAGATCAGATATTTGACAGCATAAGCTACGAGAAGGGCGGCACGGTGCTTCACATGCTCGAGAACTTTGCCGGTAAAGACACTTTCAGGAAAGGGCTTCATGATTACCTCAAGGCACATGCCTATGGCAATGCAACAAAATACGATCTGTGGGGTGCGGTGGGCAGGGCATCGAAGAAGGGGAACCCTCGGGACATAGAGGACTTTGCCAGTGCGTGGATAAACAATCCCGGATATCCTATCCTTGACGTGATTAAGCGGGGAAGAAAGGCAACGGTCACGCAGAAAAGATTTCTAATGGTTGGCAGTGCCGGTGAGACAGAGAGGTGGCCGATCCCGCTAAAGCAGGGGTTGGGCACGAAGGACGTTGATGATACGATTCTTACCAAAAAGTCCGGTCAGATAAGTCTTGACGGAAGCGATTGGATGAAACTCAATTACGGGCAGCACTACCTGTACAGGGTGCGCTATCCGAAGGATATGCTGGACGGGCTGGGTAAGGCAATAGCAGACGGAAGCATAACGGGCACTGACGCTTGGGGAGTTGAGAACGACCTGTTCGTGCTGGCGCGTTCCGGAAAGGTCAGGCTCGTCGAGTACCTGGGTTTTGTTGGCGATTACTGCATGGAACCGGACTACCCACTAAGCTTCAACCTCGCCTCGCATCTTTCGTGGGTCAGGATGATGCTGGACAAGACGAATAGAGAGGGCATGGCTGATAGCGTAAGCAAGGATTACTACTCGAAAGTATTCGGAAAGCTCGGGTGGGAAAAGAAGAGGGGAGAGGATAGCACGAGTACAATGCTCAGGGGGATCGCTATCTCTGGGCTGGGCCATCTCGGCGATGGGACGGTGATAAAGACAGCCATGGAGACGTTCAACGGTTACATGGAAGGGAGAGGCGGGGATCCGGACCTTAAGGGTGCGGTGTACGGCATAGCCGCATGGAACGGGGGCAGGAAGGAATACGACAGAGTGGTTGCACGGTACAAGAAAGAGCAATCTCCAGACGACAAACGCAGGCTTCTACAGACTCTTGCACTCTTCAGGGATGAGAAGCTACTGGCAGGCACGTTGGAGTTTGCATTTTCAAAGCACGTACGCCTTCAGGATTCGTACGTACTGCCCGCCATAATGTCATCCAATCCTTCGGGCTATGAACTGGTGTGGGACTGGACAAGAAGCAATTGGAAACTGATTATGGGCAAGTACGAAAGTGGTACGCACATGTTGGAGAGGTTCGTCACTAACCTGTCATCCCTGCGCACTGAGCAGGATATGAAGGATGTGAAAGCGTTCTTCGGAAAGGAGGAAAACATGCGGGACGACATACGGCTAAGGACAAAGCAGGCGCTGGAGAGGATGCGGGCGAACATCAACTTCATGAAGGCTAACGGTCTTTCGTGACACCCAGTTTGGAGAACACGCCGGAATAGAAGCGCAAAGTGCCAGAGACAAGGAATTGGCGCAGGTTCTTGCGCCTGTGTATGTACTCGGACTTGTTTCCAACCGCGATGAGCCGGGACACGCCCTCCGAGATGCTTTCCACGCTTCCTCTGTTGCACATGTCGGCTATCTCTTTCGGTATGGGCGTTTTGGTTGGAAGAAAAACAGGGGTGCCTAGCGAGAGGCTTTCTAGAGTGAGAACGCTCAGGCCCTCCCGCTCGGACATGTTGAGCACGGCTGCTGCGCCCCTTATGCACGAGTAGAGCTGGTCCCGGGTCTCGTAGAAGCCCCGCATGGAGACACAATCGGCCAACCCCATTGCGTATACCATGTCGTTTATCCGATCCGCTTCCGGTCCATCGCCCACGATGAGTCCCCTGACGCCCATGCGCGATATCTCGTTGATGCGCTTTATCACGGAGAGCCACAGATCCAGCCGCTTCTCCTTTATCAGCCTACCGGCGAAGAGAACGGTGTTGCCAACCTGGCCGTTGTGCTTGAATCGGGACATCTCGCGCAGGTTTATGACCGGACTGAAAGTTGACACCTTTGTTTCTGGGATTCCGGCTTTGGCAAGCAACGATGCAGTGGTACTGGAATTTGACACGTAATGGTCAGCGCCGCGTATGAGCCACGAATTGAGCGCGTATGCAGTGTTGCCTGGAAGTTTTCCGAGATATGAGTGCCAGTATGCCTTATCCCATACCTCATCCACATGGAGTACGAGCCTTGAGCCACGGAGTTTGCAGTAAAGCTTTACCACGGGCAGATGCAGCACGGGGAATTGGTTTGTTATCACGACATCGAATCGGTACTTGAATAGTTCGAAAAGTCCTGCGGAGAACAGCAGTGCCTCCGAAATGGACCTTCGCCCCCTGCGGTACAGCGACGCGTGCGATGCCCTGAATACGGAGTGGTACGTTATTCCGCCCTTTTTGAGCCGGGCAGGCATCCCGGGCCACCGCATCGAAAAGAAGTGTACCTCATGGGCTTTCGCCAGCTCGGATGCCTCGTTGTGGTGTATGGCCTCGGCCCCCCCAATGTGCCACGGGTATGCGGCATCGTAGATGAACGCGATTCTGAGTTTCCTGCTAGAATTCATGTAACCACTTTGCCAGGGGTGTAGTTCAGCAACTGATAGATTGCCGGTCCGAATCCGGATGAATTAAGCGAGGATGCGAGCGCGGTGGTGTTGTAAGTACTGTCGTAGTACCCGCAAGTCTTCGTGGAGAACGGTTCGGTGTTGCACCAGTAGCCGTGGTCGAACACGAAGCACGAGAATTGCTTCTCGAATTTTACGAAGCTTGGGCCTTGCGTGTTGAAGTATCCGATCTGCGCTGCGCTGCGATTGAGTTCGTACCACACGTCGGGAGTGAACGAGAACACTAGGCAGTTCGATGGCACAGAGGCGTAGTTGCCGTATATGAAGTTTACCATCCTCAGAACGACGGACTGCTGCGGCATGTGTCCCGGTTCTAGAGTGAAATTCGGCATGAGCGCAATGAACGGATACGCGATAAGCACGACTGAGAGTGCAAACGCGAGAGCGTACGCCAATGGATTGGTGCTACTTTGGCGCGCGGGTTTCCTTCTTTTTGGATGCATCGCCGCCTTGAAAGCAGCGTGGATTCGGAACGGGGCTTCCGAAAGCGAATACACTCCAAATCCCGCAAGTACAAAGAGGGGCGGCAGTATCTCGAGCATGAAGCGGGAGTCGACACCGTAGAGCACGGACCCCGCGTAGAAGAAGTCATAGAACAGGTGGAAAGTCATTACCCACAGGCCTAGAGCCAGGAGTATGGCGTAGCGGTCCTTGACGCGGGTGTCTACGGCGAGCGCTATCGCCCCGAGTATCGCTATGACCGTGGTCTCCAGCGGGAAAACGGCGGGGTAGCTAGATATCTGATTGAGCATGCCAAGGAAGAACGTGACGTTGGGCACTATGTTCGACTTGAATGCCGATAGTGAGAAGAGCCCGGAACTTGTCTGGCCATAATTCCCAGTTTGGCTCTGCTGCATCAGGAAGGAAAGCTCTGGCAATGTCAGCAGCGCAAATGCCACGAGCAGCAGCAGCGCAGTCTTAGAGGACATTATGGACCTCACACGCTTTGGGATGGAGAGTACCGAGTCCGATATTCCGGAACCAGCGGCGAACAGGTACAGGAAGGCGAAGAGGGGGACCAGCAGTGCTGCTTCAACGCGCATGTAAAGCGTCATCACCAGGGACATGAGAAACGCCGCAAACGCGCGGCGGGTGCCAGTCTTCACGAACGCATAGAACATGAGGAAGGAGAGTAGGGTGAACGCCATGAATGGCAGGTTTACTACGGCCTCTGTCCTTGACCACACAAAGAGCGGCGGGCTGGTAGCCGCGAACACCGCGGCGAGCACCGCGGCCGCCCTGCTGCGAAGTAGTATCAGAGAGAACAGGAACACCAGTGCGATCGAAACTGCCCCTATCAAAAGCTGCAGGCCGTATGCGGTGGCGGTACCGATCCCAAAGGCGGCGAACGCAATCGCCATGAAGAATGTCCATCCCACAGGATCATGGTATATGACTGATGAGAGGCACGTGCGGAGGTAACCGGTGCCGTAATTGCACCATTCGGCATTTCCATGCTGCAGCACGTTTATCGCTATTCCCTGGTATATGTTCTCGTCGAAGTATAGCTGTTCGGCTGGATGCACGAAGAACAGCGAGAAAATTACGAAAAATGCGATTGTAGCAAACAGCGCAATCAGTGCGCGGGGGCCGATGGACTTACCCAGTGCCGCGAGTATGTCGCGTTTGGACAGAAATGCCGAAATGACGAATCCTGCGAAGGATATGGCCATCGCTGCGGTGAAGAGATACCCTATGACATCGGAGCCCATCAAGGTCATCATTTACCACGCTTGTTCTCTACGAAGTAATTTCCGATGAACATGAAGCGGGTCTTCGTATTGAGCATGGTTTCTAGAGCGTCATGTGGGTCGGACACTATTGGAAGACCGTGTATGTTGAAACTCGTGTTCAGCACCACGCCCGCGCCGATGCTCTTTCTAACGGATTCCATGAGCCTGCGGTATCGAGGGTTCTCCTTCTGGAGCATCTGCGGGCGTGCAGTCATGTCCACATGCATGACGGATTTCATAAGGTCCTTGGCTTCCTCGCGAACGGAGTATGCCATGGTCATGAAGCTGCTCGACCCCTTGCTGGAGTATAGAAGCTTGCCCGCATCCTCCGCCAGCATGCTGGGGGCGAACGGTTGGTACCATTCGCGCTGCTTGACGAAGAGATTTAGGCGGTCCTTCACACTATCGGAGTCTGCCTTTGCAACGATGCTCCTATTTCCTAGGGCGCGGGGGCCGTACTCCATCCTGCCGTTGAACCAGAACACGTATTCGTGCTTGTCGATGAGCTCCGCGGCGTGGGCGCCGGGGTCCGGATCTCTTTCGTACGTGATGCCTTTCACGCCCTTCAAGCTTGACACTGTGGCGGAGTCCCCATACTCGTCCCCAAGGTATGCATCGTTGAACCGGTACTTTGATATGTTGTTGAGCGCATAGTTTGTGTGCATGGCCGAACCCAATGCGATTCCGCCATCCCCCATGTGCGGGAATATGTACCACTTCCTTAGTCCGGGGAGTTCCCGAATGCGCATGTTGGCCTTTACGTTAGACATCAGGCCGCCGGACATCGCAACGGAACTCTTGCCGTAATCCTCTATTATGTTGGCAAAGAACTTCTCCAGGATCCTCTCCAGCAACTGCTGTGCCATGTAGGAGAACTGCTCACGGGGAGTCTGCCACGCAATGCTCCTGAGCATCCTGTACTGCGTTATGGGGCCATACTTAGCAATTATCTCAGTCCCTTCCACCCTGAAGAAGTCGCGGAGCTTGTTCTTGGAGAAGTCGAACGGGAAGGAGTAATCTGCCATCGCCATCACCTTACCTTCGTCCTCTAGCTCGCGCATGCCGACTAGATTGGTCACCTGCTCGAAAAATATGCCAAGTGAATTCCTTGCGCTTATTGAGTGCACCCGGCGCAGTTCGCCCTTCTCAAACGCGTTTATCGAGCCGCTGAGTCCATCCCCCAGCCCATCGAGAGTGACAACGAGCGCGTCGTTCATGCCCGACGTGAATGCCGCGGTGGCCGCATGGGCCGCGTGATGCTCGGTGGAGTATAGCTTAAAGTCCCTGAAGCCCATGTGTTCCAGTTCTTTGCGCACTAGGGTCTTGCTTATCGCATCGCAGAACGGAGCCCGGTTTACTGAAGTCATCGCATACTTGGTGTAGTGCATGGCACTCTCAAACATGGGACGGGGGCACTTGCGCCTCCTGAAGGCGTAGTATGATTCTTTCTGCTGCGGTATTATGCGCGAGAGAGTCTTTGTGAACTCTGTGGTTGGAAATGATACTACTTCTATGTCCTTCGGTTTCAGCCCTGCGAATTCGAGCGCGTGCCCTATAGAGTTCGTCGGGAATTTAACTTCCAGCTTGCGCTTTGTGTATCGCTCTTCGTTTGCGGCGAATATCACCTTGTCGTCATCGACAAGTGCCGCTCCTGAGTCGTGCCCGTCCCATATCCCCAGTACGTACATGTTATGCCCTCCCCTTACTAACGCTCACAACCTTTATTACATCGTTGTCTTTTAATTTGTAATCCTTTGCGAGGCGCAGCTTTTTCCTGGCGTCTATCGCGTACAGCATGCCACGCGCGAGGTCCGTGTGAATTGATGCGGCCAGGTCGAGGGCCGTGGATCCGTCAGTTAGAAGCATGGCATCAGGAAGGACGTTACCGAAGTGGTCCGTATACTTGTTCTCGTCCTCAACCGGATACGCGACGATCTTGTGCAACAGTTCGAATACCGTTGTGTTGAGCAGGGTTTGCACCCCAGTGCCGCCATTCTTCCCAAGATATGAGGACATGTAGTCAAGGGCAGCATTCTGCTGCTGATCAGGATTTCCCAGTAGCTCGAACGAACCCGAACCTCCAGTGTAGCGTATTATGCCGGAATCGCTCGCCCTCCTGAGCGCGAGCTCGATGGCGCCGGATGTTCCCACGACCCGGACCCCCGGAAGCGCCTTGCGCAGCTTTTCCAACGCCGTGTTGTCGGACTTGTCCAGCTTGTTCGCCGCAACTATCAGAGGTTTGGTGATGCGCAGAAGCGATGTGGCGAATCTCCGGATGGATTCCGCAGACCAGGAGATTGACGACGTGGTGAGAAAATTCTCTTCTGCGGCCTTTGAGACCGTTTCCTGTGTTGCGTGGAATCCGGTGAGTATCTCGGATAGGGCCTTCGCACCGTCCGTGCGCTTTGACACAGTGGGCATGTGGCGCGCTATTATTCCGGACATCCATTCGATTAGCTCGTCCATTACGGCTTTGACCTCGTCGGACGGATCGAAGCCGCTGCATGGCCTGCCTTCCAGATCGGTTGTACCGCTTATGTCAACGACCTGTATCAGCGCATCCGCCGCAGACAGGTCGTTCAGGAATTGGTTTCCCATGCCCTTGCCCATGTGCGCGTCTGGAACAAGGCCGGCAACGTCCAGCACATTTACCGGTATGAGACGGATGCCATTGCTGCACAGGGAGTTTCGCGGCTGACACTTCACTCCAAGCTCGCGCTCGGGACATGGTTTCGATGCGTACGCAACGCCAAGATTTGGATTTATGGTGGTGAAGGGATAGTCAGCGATATCGGCCTTCACGGATGTCAGGGCAGAAAATATGGTGCTCTTGCCCTTGTTCGGAGCGCCTATAAGACCTATGAGCATTTGGACACCACAGCTAGAGGATTGTATTGAATGCAGGGGGTGAGATTTGAACTCACGCATCCGATAAGGAAACAAGCCCTGAACCTGCCGCGTTTGACCAAGCTCTGCCACCCCTGCACATGGAGTATATGATGCTTGTCAATTCAAAAAGGTTCCCGAGGCCGGAGCTTCGTCACTCCTTTACGGATTCAAGCATGCTTAGTATGTTCCACACCACAGTGCGGGCGTAAGGCGGCAGATTGATGTCGTTGCTTATCTCGTCTATCTTGTATGTTGCAGCCGAGGATCTTACCGAGTACTCTGTGTTTTCACTGAGAGCCTTCTTTGCCTCCTCAAGTGCGGTCTTCACATTTCTCGGCACGCTGTTATCATTTAACAGGATGTCTATCTGTTGCGCCACCTGTGCTAGTGTTTCGTCAAATTTCTTGTTGCCTGCCATGCGATCAACCTCCTGTATTATTGCAACGGGCCCGGCGGGAATTTCATGAGCCGCTTGAAGCCTCTCAAGAAGTCCACTTTGAACCCGCGACCGTCAGCTTAGAAGGCTGCTGCTCTATCCAAGCTGAGCTACGGGCCCGCTTCTATATTCATATGTGGAAGAAGCTTCTTATATTTTCAGATACGCGCTCGGCGACCTCTCCGAACTCCATCTTCTTAGTGGAGGCCACAAACTCTATTACGCCCTTCACATCCGAAGGGGTCTTTCCAGCAACCGGCGCGTCGGTTTCCGTTACTATATTAGTTATGTCAATTGCGTTTATAACTCTTTTCCTGCGAGAGGATTCCCTCGGCGGTATCGAGATTACGTTGCCGAGCTTCGCCATCCTCAGTGCGTCGTCCTCTGTGCCCTCGAAGAAGTGGAACATTGCGCGTGTGAGGCAGTGTTTTTCTACAATGGCCATGGCCTCGTTTATCGCACCGCGTGAGTGCACGACTATTGGCACGTCGAGATCATTGGCTATCGATATCTGCCTGACGAACGCCTCTGCCTGTTTGTCCAACGGCGTGTGCGGGAATTCCTTTGCGTCTAGCCCGATCTCCCCTATTCCGACTAGGTTCTGGTTGCCCTTGATCAGTGCAACGATTTCGTCTATCGCGGCAGAATCCGTAGGCAGGGAAGACGGATCTATGCCTACCACGCCGAACACGTTACCGTTGTTTGCAATCGCCGTTGTAGCGGCGTTTCCTTTCCTGCTCCCGCCGCTGGTGATCATGAGATTCACCCCTGCGCTTATCGCATCGGCTATAGCGCGTTTTGGGTCTTCGAATAGATCCAGATGGCAGTGGGCATCAGATATGTGTATCTCATCCTGCAAGTATGTGGTCCTTCGGACCTGCTGCATGACCTGCGACATTATGTCACCACTCTCGCGCGTTGGCGGAATCTTGAACTGCATCGGTTGTAGTGGGATATTCTGCTTAATACCTTTTTTGGTGCCGGTCTTTGGCCTTCAGCCATAAAGGGTCAGAATAACCCAAAGTGTTTTGAATCCACCGTCTTGCCATCGCGCAGCTGCCTGAAGCGCTCTATAAGGGAACGCTCCTCTGGGGACATGCTGTGTGGAAGATCGATGTGTATCGTTACTATCTCGTCTCCGGATCCGGGACCGCGCATTCGCTTTATGCCATCGCCCTTCAGTACCATCCTGCGTCCCTGCTGTGCCCCGGCTTCGAGGGTTACGTCACGGTTGCCATTGAGGGTCGGTATCGTTATGCTACCGCCCAGGATTGCGGTGTAGAAAGGCACCTTCACGTCCGCCATCACATTGTCCCCCTCGCGCGTGAAGATCTTGTGCTTGAGCTCCTCTATCTCTACATAAAGATCCCCCGCGCCTCCCTGGCCGTAGTCCCCCATGCCCTCGAGGCGCAGCCTCGCCCCGTTGAACACGCCAGCAGGCACGGTCACGTTAATCTTCTCGTTCTGGAGAGTAGTGCCACGGCCCCCGCACTCCCTGCACCTTTTTTCGTAAGATTTCCCACGGCCCCCGCACCTCCCGCACACCGTTATTGTTTGCATGCTGCCTAGGAACGTGTTTCTTACGGTGACCACTTGCCCGGTGCCATTGCATTCGGGGCACTTGCGCACCTTGGAACCGGGCTCCGCCCCGTTTCCGGAACACCGCTGGCAGGCCTTCTGATGACGTACGGATATCTCCTTTACGGTACCGTGGGCTAGTTCCTCCAAGGTTAGCGGCATGCGGTACAGGATGCTCTGTCCGACGTCCTCGCGAACAGCACCCTGGCCGAACATGCCCCCGAACATTTCTCCGCCAAACCCGAAGTTGGCGCCCATCTCTCTGAAAATGTCGTTGAAATTGAAGTTGCGGAATATTTCCTCTTCGCTGAAGCGCTGGCCGAAGCCGGATGGGCCGTACGTGTCGTACTGCTGGCGCTTCTGCGCATCGCTCAGCACCGCATACGCCTCATTTATCTCCTTGAACTTGGCCTCGGCTTCCTTGCTGGCATTTCTGTCAGGGTGGTACTTCAGCGCGAGCTCACGGTACGCCTTCTTTATCTGTTCTGGCGACGCGTCCTTCTGGACCCCCAAGGTGTCGTAGTAGTCTTTGGCCATGCTATTACTTCTCTACCTTGAAGTCGGCATCGACTGAACCGTCGGCATTCGGCTGCGATCCACCCTGCGGACCCGGACCGGGTTGATCGGGGCCGGCGCCTGCGGCGCCTTGGCCGTACATGCTTGAGCCGATCTCGCGCAACAGTTCCTGCAATTCCGAAGAGCGCGACTTTATATCCCCAATGTCATCTTTGGTCAGCGCCTCCTGCAGGCTGTCCTTCGCCTTCCCAATCTTGTCGGCCAGCTCGGGGGATATCTTATCCTTGAACTGCTTCAGTGTGTGCTCTGTGGAATATATCGCGGCCTCAGCTTCGTTCTTCGTCTGCACGGCCTCCAGCGCCTGCTTGTCCTGCTCTGCGTTCTGCTCGGCCTCCTGCACCTTACGCTCTATGTCCTCCCGGGACATTTTGTTTGGTGCCACGACCTGCATGCTCTGCTCCTTGTTTGTGGCCTTGTCCTTTGCAGTCACATGGAGGATGCCATTCGAATCGATGTCGAAGGTAACTTCGACTTGCGGCACTCCCCTAGCGGCAGGTGGTATGCCAGTCAATTGGAACCTGCCGAGCTGCACGTTGTCCTTTGCGAGGGTGCGCTCTCCCTGCAGTATGTTTATCTCCACGGCCGGTTGGTTGTCTTCGGCGGTGGTGAAGATCTGTGATTTCTTTATTGGTATTGTTGTGTTCTTCTCTATTATCTTGGTGAGAACACCGCCCTGCGTCTCAAGCCCCAGAGACAAAGGCGTCACGTCAAGGAGTACAATGTCCTTTACTTCGCCTGTGAGCACTCCTGCCTGTATGGCGGCGCCGAATGCCACTGCCTCCATCGGATCCACCCCGCGCTCTATCTTCTTTCCAAGAAGTTGTTCCACGTACCTCTGGACAATAGGCATGCGGGTCGGACCGCCCACCAATATGACCTTCTCTATGTCATTGGGGTCTAGTTTTGCGTCCTTTAGCGCCTGCATCACCGGCTTGGTAGTCTTCTCGACAATTGGAAGCACTATGTCCTCAAGCTTTGCCCGGGTTAGTGAGTATGTAAAGTGGATGGGGGAGTTGCCGGGGCCCATCGCAAGGAATGGCAGATTTATTTCTGAGGCCAGTGTTGTTGAGAGCTCTATCTTCGCCCTCTCGCCGCTCTCCCTGAGTCTCTGCATCGCCTGCTTGTCATTTGTGATATCGATCCCCGTCTGCTTCCTCACTTCGTCAGAAAGGAACGAGACGACGGCGTTGTCCATGTCCGTGCCTCCGAGCTGCGTGTCTCCATTTGTGGACTTAACTTCGAAGACCCCGCTGCCGAACTCCATTATCGTAACGTCGAGTGTGCCACCGCCGAGGTCGTACACAAGGATCTTCATGTCCTTGTTTGCTTTGTCCAGGCCGAACGCGAGCGACGCCGCGGTGGGTTCGTTGACCAGACGCACAACCTCCAGTCCGGCTATCTCTCCTGCATCCTTGGTTGCTTGCCTTTGATTGTCGTTAAAGTATGCCGGGACCGTTATCACTGCCTTCTTTACCTCCTCTCCCAGGAAGGCCTCCGCGTCCTTCTTTATCTTCTGCAGAAGCATTGCCGAAAGTTCCTGTGGCGTGTACTCCTTGCCCTGTAGGGAGTACTTGAAATTTGTCCCCATTTTCCTCTTGAATGCGTTTATTGTGCCGTCAGGGTTGGCCACTGCCTGGCGCCTTGCTGGTTCGCCTACCAGCTTCTGCCCGTCCTTAGTGAACGCGACATAGCTAGGAAATGATTTTCCGTACAGGGATGTTCCCTCAGAACTCGGTATGAGAACCGGGCGGCCGCCTTCGAGGACTGCCGCTGCGCTGTTGGATGTGCCTAGGTCTATTCCAATTATTTTCATTTGTTTCGCCTCTTCTAGTCGTTTCCTTCTTCTCCTTCGTCGGTATGGGAGATTTCTCCCCCGTCCAGTCTGCCGTTGGAGACTATTACCGACGCAGGCCTTATCATTATGTCATTCAGCATGTAGCCTTTCCTTACAACTTCAAGGATTGTGCCCTCCTTCACATCGCTGTCTTTCACAAGGAGCACCTCGTGCCGATAAGGATCAAGCGACCCGTCAACGGGGATCTCTTTGAGACCAGCACTCTTGAGTGCGCCCATCAGATTTGAGAATATTAGGGCCATCCCCTTCATGCTTTCGGTCTTTCCGGAGCTCGACAGTGCGAGCTCGAACTCGTCTATCGAAGGCAGTATCTTTGATACGATCTCGGCCTTGCCGACAGACTTCGAACCGTCAATGTCCTTCGCTACCCGCTTCTTGTAATTGTCGAATTCGGCGGCGAGGCGCATGAGGCGTTCGCGCGCTTCGACTTCCTGCTTCTGCTCGGACTTTTGGGCATCGGGCGCTTTTTCGGGCTCGACGGCAACCGAGGCCGTTTCATCTTCGTCTGGTCTTTTTTCTGCCATGCAAACCTCCTTCCAGTATCTGGTCCATCTCTGCGGCCACCTGTACGAGTCGCTGGAACTCGCGCTCCATGTCCGCCTGTAATTCCTCGAGCGTGCCGACCATGTCCTCGGAGCGCAGGTAGTACTTCCTGCCTTTCCGAACTATCAGCCCGGAACTGATGAACCGATTAAGATGATATATTACTGTGGTTCTGGGGGTTTCCAGTTTGTTGTTGAGTTCCTTGCTGGTGACTCCATCACCTGACGCACTGCTCCCTATTATCTCCTTGAGTATCTCCGTTTCTACGGCTTCCCTGCTACCTGCAAGATCCAGGGATTGGCAGAACCACACCACCATTGAGTCGAGATTCTGTTTGGTGGGCTTGCCCACAGATCTTATAACTATTCTTTCCTCGACTACCATGTTTCAGAATTTAATTAATTAAGATATATAAATATTTGCTTTTTTTCAATGAAAAGTTGTAATATTATATCTTAATGTTGGATGCTGGCCGCACAGATATCCGCGTGCCGGAGAGTGCCTGGCGGGGTTAAATTACTTTTGCAGCACTTATCTACTGCTGATGTAGGATGCACCTTGGGAATATGCTGCAAAAAGGACATGAGAAGGCGAAGGAATTTCATCCGAACTCGACGTGGCTTAACACGGACTCGAAGATAACGCTCGCCTCGCTTAGGGGGCAGGTTGTAATACTGGATTTTTGGACGTACTGCTGCATCAACTGCATGCACATGCTCCGCGAGCTAGATGCTATCGAGAAGAGATACGAACGTGAACCCGTCGTGGTCATAGGCGTGCACTCGGCAAAATTTACGAACGAGGCGCGGACGAATAACATACTAGCTGCGGTTGATAGGTACGGAATAACGCATCCGGTGATAGTGGATGAAGGGATGCGGATTTGGAGGAGCTACGGCGCTGATGGCTGGCCGACCATAGTCATAATAGACCCAGAAGGCAACGTGGTTTACCGCAGGAGTGGGGAGGGGCAGCAGGAGTTCATAGCCGCGGCGGTGGATGGATTGCTAGACTTGCACAGACGTAACGGGACCCTAGGAAGCAGAGTGAGCCTCTCGCGCCATGGCACGGGGCAGAAGCATGGCGTCCTCTCGTTTCCGGGCAAGATAGCCATATCGCCGGATTCGAAGAGGATTGCGATAAGCGACTCTAACAACTGCAGAATAATATTGGCCGCGCTCGACACGGGGGTAGTGGAGAAGGTTGTCGGCGGCAAGAAGGGCTTCTTGGACGGCAGCCTAGAAACAGCGGCGTTCGACACGCAGCAGGGCATCGTGTGGAAGGACGACAATACCGTCTTTATCGCAGACACCGAAAACCACGCAATCCGCGAGGTTGATCTCAGATACGGGAGCGTAAAAACGATAGCTGGCACGGGAAAGAAGTCCCACTGGCTTGCCCTTGGAGGTGATGCCGCACGGGTAGGATTGAATTCGCCGTGGGACGTAGCGTACGACAAGGATACAAATGCATTGCACATAGCCATGGCTGGCACGAACCAGCTCTGGAGCTATGTCCTTGGCACGGGTAAGATAACGCCATTGGCGGGCAGCGGTTATGAAGGGATAGAGGATGGAAAAGGAATGGGATGCCTGCTTGCACAGCCCAGCGGGCTTGCATACAGCAGCGGCATGCTCTATTTTGCAGACAGCGAAGCCTCGGCGATACGCAGGGTGGAGATAAGCACCAAAAGGGTGGAAACGCTGGTGGGTGAAGGCCTATTCGAATTCGGATACCGCGATGGGGGGGCCCGCGGGGCGCGTTTTCAACACCCCATAGGGTTGTGCGTGGATGAGAATGCCGTATACGTTGCTGATACGTACAATAGCGCGGTCAGGAGGGTCGGGTTGGATGACAGGATGGTGAGCACTGTCGTAGGTTCTAAGGAAAACCCAGGAGTGTGCAGATTCGGAAGCGAAGGCTGCGACGTGCTTGGGCTGTACGAACCCAACGATGTTAAAAAACTTGGTGATGTGCTTTACATTGCGGATACAAACAATCACCTGATAAGAAAATTCGACATGAAGACAGGGATGCTGGGGACTTTTGAATTATCGTTTAGTGGCGATTCGAATGGTAAATGATGAACGTACGCTTATCCGCGGGGAGCTTGTTAGGTTTGATGCCTCTGACGGGCTTGTCCTACACGGCTTCATGGCTGGGACAAAAGGGTCAAACACGTGCGTGCTGTACGTGCACGGCATGGGAGGCAATTTTTACTCGGGCAGACTGGTGGGGAGCCTTGAACAGGGGTGTCTGCGGGAGGGATTTGGATTCCTCTCGATTAACACCAGAGGACACGATGGTGAGAGCAGGGGGGGATTCGAAGGAGGCGGAAGAAAGCCCATCAGGATGGGCACGCGGTTTGAGAGATTCGAAGATAGTAAATACGACATAGATGGCGCTGTGAAGTTCGCGAGAGGCTGTGGATTTAGTAAGATCGTGCTTGTAGGTCACAGCACGGGATGCCAGAAGATACTATACTACCAGCGCAGCAGGAAGAGCAGGTTCGTTAAGGCCCTTGTGTTCCTTGCTCCGGATGACGATTACAACTTGAACAGAAAAATGTTGGGAAGGCGGTTTGCTGGCACGGTTTCCATGGCAAGGAGAATGATTGTCAATGGAAAGGGATGGACATACGCGGAGAGACTGCCGTTCTCACCCAGGAGATTTCTCTCGGTTGCCGATCCCAACAGGATAGAGGCAAGGCTGTTCAACTATGAGGGGGCGTTGAAAGACTTCTCATCCGTGAGGATCCCTATGCTAGCGGCGTTTGGTACCGCTGACGAGGGAGCGGTGAAGCCGGTGCACGAGTATTTGGACATGCTGAAACACGCCACATCTTCCAGGGCCTTCCGCGCAGTGCTGATAGATGGCGCCACACACTCCTTCAGGGGGGAGGAGAGGGAGACTGTGCGCAGCGTGATGGCATGGCTTATGGAGATAGCGGTCAAATGACACTTGCCTTGTGGTCCCCAAACAACCATACCGCGATGCCGAGAAGGATCGCAATAACTCCCAGCCATGCGAGGGTGAAGTTGCCTCCGCTGTAGTCTCCGTATAGCCATACTGCCGTGCCAAGGAGTATCAGTACCACTCCGACAATAACGAATTTTGAGTACGTGGTGCGGATTTTCATCGATGTCAATAAACCACCTGCTAGTATAAGTATTATAACGACTGCTAATGGCAGGGATGATGTTGCGCCTGTTGCCACGGGGTTGGTAACAGCGCCTCCGGGATTGATGCCTTTGGATACGGAAACTGCGGTTGTTGTCTGCTGTGGCGTCGTTGTCTGTGCCTGCGGCGTGTTGGAAGCGGCCGCAGATGTTGAGGGCTGCACGTATTGCCCAGTCACATCAACAGAGATTGTGGCGTTGTTCACTGAAGGCACATCGCCAGTAGCTGCCAAAACTATGTAATAGTTGCCCGGGGTAGTGGATTGCGCAACGGATATGTGCAGCGTTCCTGAAAAAGTGGGATCTCCCGAAGGATTGCTTGCCGATACGGATATTCCCTCAGACTGAAGCTGTGCCTGATTCTCTATTACAAGGGTTGTCCCCCATGTTGTTCCAGAAATGATGCTTACAGAGTAGGGCACCTGTCCTGACGACCCTTGCTGTATCGATATGGATGTGCTATTGAGTAGTATCTTTGATGTGCCGCTCGCTGCGTATGTTAATGAAGGCACTGCGAGAACGAGAACCAGCATCGCGATCAGGTATAGCCGTGCACGCATCATGTCTATCGGCATATGCTCTGCTTGTGAATTAAAAAAGCTGACGCATGAAAGTGCTGAAACACATTTCAAATGGTTGTACCCGCGTAAGATGCAACGCGCGGCGTGATGGTGAGAGGTATAATGGACTCCGCGGGATTTCCATCCCCGTCGCGGAACGCGCGGCGGAAGAGTTTGAACCCGCAACCTCCTGCATGCCATGCAGGCGCGCTACCGTTGCGCTAGGAGCCCATTAAGCGTAAATGCGTCAGGCCGGGGAGATGAAGAGTATGTTTCCTCCCCTGAGGAGTATTGTACCGAGTTTTGCCTTGAGATTTCCGTCCTCGATCTCCTCCGCGCTGTCTATGACTATGTTCATGTGCGCGTCGAATGATGTCACCTTGCCACGTATGTCGGTGCCGTTCTTCAGCCTGACTAGCACCTGCTGGCCAAGCGACTTGTTCAGCAGATCGAAGGGTCTCTCCTGTGTTGCCATTAAAATCACTAAGTAGGTAATATGGATTGAATACAAAGCTATTTAGGCTTTATCTTGGACATGTCCTCCTTCTTTATCGCCAGTTTTACAGACCCGGTGCCTATTGGTATCTGCTTGCCAACAAGAATGTTTTCGGTAACGCCACGCATGTGGTCTGTCTCGCCGAACGACGCCGCGTTTATCAGGTGCTTCACGGTTTCTTCATATGCCGCCCGTGCAAACACGGAGCTCTTCTCTCCGCTAAGGCCGTGCCTGCCGACACCCTTTATCGTCCCTGTTGAGGTCATTGCGTCTGCTATAAGTAGAAGGTGCCTTATATCTACAGAAATCTTTTGCTCGTCCAGTGTGGCCTTGAGCTCGCGCGCGAGTGCGTTCCTCGCGGCCTCCACCCCAAACTGTCTGTATACCGCAAACACATCGTTTGTGTAGACGCGAGACTTGTCAACCCCATCAACGGTTATTATGCCCTCAATGTTGCTGCCCGCGGAAACGATGTATATCTCCCCCGTCTTTGGATTAGTCTGGACAACGGCCTTTCCTGCGCCCTCTATGCCGTTTATCACGGATTTGGTTATCTTGACCATCGTCTGTCGGATCTCCTTGAGGTTCTTGGTGTGCATCTTGACCGTTATGGCGTGCTTCTCCACGGACGTGTCGACCTTAAGGAGCTTGCCTAGCTTGTCAGCCACCTGGCCTGGCGTGAGTCCCTCAGACTCTAGTTCTTGCTTGCTGAGCAGTATGCGTATTGTTCCCTTGGAGAAGTTCTCAACTACGCGCCTTATCAGAGTGCCCATCCGTACCTCGTTGATCTTCTTTGCCACTTTCTCCGCAAGCTCTATGTCCTTGCTTGCCGGCCCCTCTAGATAGATGGTGGATAGCGGTGTTGTGGGTTTCTTCTTTGCATCGACCAGCTCGACTATCCTTGGAAGGCCGGACGTTGCTATGGCCGACTCGATTCCTGCAAAGTGGAATGACCTAAGAATCATCTGCGTGCCGGGCTCGCCCACGGACTGCGCCGCTATGATGCCGACAGGTTCGCTGTATTCGACCGCGTAATTGTTTTCCTTAGTTTGCGTCTTTGCCAAGATATTCACCACTTGTTACTTCTCCGACTTTTCTGCCAGTTTGACGAACTGCGTATTCACAGGAGAGATAGCATCGCCCCCATATATAGTCTGTATTATGTTGTTTCCGGTGTCCCTTACGCTGCGATCCTTCTCCACATACAGATCCTGCAGTGCATTTGACAGCCTCCTGTACAGATAACCGCTTCTTGCAGTAAGCAGCGCCTTGTACACTTCGGAACCCCTAGATCCGACTGCGTGCATGAATATGTCTATAGGAGACAGCCCGGTGTAGTAGTTGGTTTGCACGAATCCGCGCGCTGATGGGCGAACGTCTCCTGGTGCGATGTGTGGAAGCACTCTGTTAGTGTAGTACCCCCTCTTTATCCTGCCTCCAGTAAGTGTTGCCTGTTGGCCGAGAAACATCGACATCTGCTCGTACTGGAATATGCTTCCTCTGGACCCTGCACGTGCCATCTGCATGGCACTGTTGGAAGGCGATATGTGCTTTATCAGCACTTCTCCGGCCTTTTCTCTAGCCATGTTAAGATCGACGATTATCATCCTCTCCAGGGAAGCGCGCCTTGTGTATCCTATTAGAGGCTCGAGTTTGTGCGTCTTGTACTGCGATATCTTGTCATCCACCTGCACGAAGGTGCTTGTGAGCAGCTCCGACCTCGCCTTCTCTATCGCGCTGTCCGTCATGTACTCCTTCACTCCGACAGTTATCCCGGAGAAAGTGACGTACGCATCGGACAGTTTTGATGATGCGAACAGGAACTGCTTTAGCACGTCTGGACCATATTCCAAGCCTATCTTGAGGAGGAGCTTGTTGTTGCCCTTGCCGTAAGTGTCCTTAGCAACCACACCCTCGACGAGCCTGCCATCCACTATGCGGAGAGGGCCGGTAGACGTCTTGATGTCGAGGCTTAGACCCTTCGGAAGAAGCATGGAAAAAACGTCCTTGCCCTTGTACGTGCCATTCTTTTCAGGATTTGGCAATTCGTATATTCCGGCTATTCCGAGTATGTACGATGCCTCGTCCTTCGTGAGTCGCGTATCGTCCTGGGTGAGGAAGTACATTCCAGTTATTCCGTCCTCGTTGTTTGTTATTATGGCCTCCCCGTCTCTTGGTGAGAACACCTGATACTTGACCTCGAGAAGATACTTTGCCTCCGCCTGCGCCTCCAGTGTTTGTGGGACATGGAGGTTCATTTCGTCTCCGTCAAAGTCTGCATTGTACGGGGGTGTTACGCAGAAGTTTATCCTGAATGTCTTTCCTGGCAGCACGCGCACACGATGGGCCATGATGGAGACCCTGTGCAGGGATGGCTGTCTGTTGAACAGCACTATGTCGCCGTCGACGAGCTGCCTCTCGAGTATGTCGCCGGCCTTGAGTTCCTTGAGCAGATCCTCCCTGTTTGTATCGATGACGCGCTTCCGCTTTCCGTCGGTGCTGGTCAGGTTGAGTATCGTCGGGTACTCTGCCCTAGTGAGCATCTCGCGAGCCTTCTCGATATTCCATTCTGTAACGTAAAATGGCACGGTAAGCTTTGACGCGATGTCGAAAGGCACACCCACCTCGTCTATGTCGAGATACGGATCCACGCTTATTACTGTTCTTGCGGAGTAATTGACACGCTTTCCGCTGAGGTTGTACCTGAATCGGCCTTCTTTACCCTTTAGTCTCTGCGCGATGGTCTTGAGGGCCCTTCCGCTCCTGTGTCTCGCTGGAGGTATCCCGGAGGTCTCGTTGTTGAAGTATGCCGTGACGTGGTATTGAAGCAGCTCCCAGAGGTCGTCTATTATTATCTGCGGCGCACCCGCGTTTATGTTCTGTGCCAGCCGCTGGTTTATCCTCATTATGTCCACGAGCTTGTGCGTGAGGTCGTCCTCGCTTCTCTCTCCGCTCTCCAGTGTTATTGATGGTCGCACATTTACAGGAGGCACCAACAGAGAATCCAGTATTAGCCATTCCGGCCTGCTCGTATCTGGATCTATGCCGAGTATCCTGAGATCGTCGTTGCTTATCGCAGCTAGCGCATCGCGGATCTCGTCCGGCTTTAGCTTCCTGTCCCCGATGTAGAAGTAAGTTGGTGATGAGAATTTTATCTTTGCCTGAACCGCACCGCAGTACGGGCACTTCTTTATGCCCCTGACCTTCTTCAGGAGGCTTCTGCCGGCGTGCTTCCTTGCGTCGGCCTCCTCGTTCGCCTCGACTATCTCGTCACTGGTGAGCTCCTCAGCCTCCAGCGCAACTATCCCCTTTGACTTGTCCTTCAGGCTCTGGACATCCTCGGCTCCGAGAAGTATTCTGTGACACGCGCTGCATGTTGACTGCAGCAGCATGTATATTATTTTTGAGAACTCAGAATGTATTACAGGCCTGACGAGCTCTATGTGCCCAAAGTGGCCAGGGCACGTCTTCGCCCGTGCGCCGCAGGTCTTACACACGAGTCCCGGATCTATGACACCGAGGCGCTGGTCGAGCAGACCTCCGTCTATGGGATAGCCGTCCTCGTTGTACGTGTCTGGCACGTTCAGCTTGACAACGCTGAGCTTCTTCACCGTTTCCGGGGATATCAAACCAAACTTTACGTTATCTATTACTTCGGCCTGCATTGTAAACACTTCATACATTCAGCTTTATCCTGGGCATTATGTGCAGGGACTTTATCTCGTCAAGGAGTATCTTGAACGCATAGCTGATCTCAACCTCCGCGAACGAGTTGTTTCCACACACAGGGCACACCGCAGTCCTCTTTATCCTGTCGTAATACCCTATGTCTCCGCACTCCTTGCATATCAGGACGGAGGATTTGTCGCTCTGGTCGAGCAGCCTCTCCTTCAGGAGAAGGCTTGCGCCATACCCTATGAGCGCATCCCTTTCCATTTCTCCGAACCTGAGTGCTCCCTGCCTTGCCTTTCCTTCGGTCGGCTGGTGGGTGAGTATCTGCACTTTTCCTCTGCTCCTCACCTGTATCTTATTGCTGACCATGTGGTAAAGCCTATTGTAGTATACTACTCCTGTGAATATCTTTGCCTTGAACGGCATTCCTGTTATACCGTCATAGAGCGTTTCCTCCCCATTCCTGTCAAATCCGTGGGTCTCGAGCATCCTCGCATACTCTTCCATGCGGGTGGATCCCTTCTCGGCGAACGCCGTGCCGTCTATCGTCTTACCGACCACCGCGCCGGCCTTCCCGGCGAGCTCCTCGAGCAGGTGACCGAACGTTAGTCGGGTAGGTATGCTGTGCGGGTTGAGCAGCAGGTCTGGGACTATCCCTTCACTCGTGAACGGCATGTCCTCTTCAGGTACAACCATCGCTATTACGCCCTTCTGACCGTGCCTGCTTGCAAACTTATCGCCCTTCTCTGGAACACGCAGGCTCCTGACTCTGACCTTGACTATCTTTGTTGCTCCGGTCGACTCTGTGAAAACCACGCTGTCTATGTCCCCGGATTCACCAGTCTTAAGCACAGATGAATCATCACGCATCTTCTCTTCGAGGCCTCCCGCGCCTATGTTCTCTTCGAGGAATCTCGGCGGCGCAACCTTGCCTATCAAGGCATCGCCTTCCTCGGCGTGCATCTCTGGCTCTATGGTTCCGTCGTCTCCAAGCTTTGAATAAACGTGCTCGCCCATGTATCCCTCCGCGGTTGCCGGGGGTATCTTGAACTTGTCCTTCTGGCCGCCAGGGTACCTCCTCTCCTCATCGACGTACGTCTTGTAGAACACGCTCCTGCCCATCCCCCTCTGCACGGCTGCCTTGTTGACCACTATGGCGTCAGCCATGTTGTATCCGTAGTAAGTCGACAGGGCTACCACGAGATTCTGTCCGCTTGGGTGGTGTGTTATGTTGATCCTGTCGTAAGCAACTGTCGTTGCTATGGGCTTCTGCGGATAGAAGAGCAAGTAGCCTCTGGAATCGAATCTGAGATTGAAGTTTGAAGAGTACAGACCCTCAGCCTGCTTTGTGAAATTCGCAAGCATCGCGTGCCTCGCTATGTTGTTGTGCTCTGGGAAAGGAGACGTGTTTATCGTGAATCCGAATATGGCGGCAACGTCGACTTCCATGTGAGTAGTGTTATCCGTGATGTCCTCTGGTTCGAAAGCGACGAGCGCGTTCTCCTCTTCCTCGGCGTCGAGGTACTCTATTATGCCGTTGCGGAGCAGGTAATTGTAGTCTATCTCCTTCCTCTTGAGCTTCTCAACCAGGTCCGCCGTGAGCCTGGACTTCTTGTTGTCCACTATTATGTACGGCTTCCTTATGCGGCCCTTATCGGTGTTTATGTTCACCGAATTGAGCGACTTTATGTGTGCGATGTTTATCTCTCCTGAGAGTTGGCCCTTCCTTCTTGCCTCGCGTATCTCCTTAACGTATTCCTCTGGTTTGTCAACGTAGCCTATTATCCTGCCGTTGAGATACACGTAACAGCGTTCCTCTTCGTTAGCCATAAAACCACATCAGATGTGCTCGATCTTCCTGATCTCCTTCAGTTTCTGTTCGGTCATTGCCTCGTCTGCGCCTACGGTCACCTTTGACATTATGGCAAGGTACTTGGTAAGACCTACCTCCTGCCCCTCCGGGGTCTCTGAAGGGCATATTTTGCCCCACTGCGTGCCGTGAACATCCCTGGCCCTGAAGTGCGGGTGCTTCTTCGCCAGAGGCGACTTCACCCTCCTGAGATGAGTGTAAGAGCTTATGAAATTCGTGCGGTCGAGAACCTGCGACACCCCCGTCTGGCCGGCAACCCACGTACCTGTACCCATGGCGTATGCGATCTTTTCCGTGAGCGTGTCTGGGTTTATTATTGACTGTATGCTGAGTTTCCTGCCTCTCGCGCTGGTCCGTTCTATCTGGTACTTGACCTCCTTTACGAAGAACCTGAATGCATAAGCGAACAGTTCCTCCATGAGTTCTCCTGAGAACTTGACGCGCTTGTTTGCGTAGTGGTCCTTGTCATCCTGTCTCGCGAGCTTGTTGGCTATTATGGTGGCCTTCCTTGCCATCTGTATTAGATACTTTGCCTTCTCGCGCCTGTCCTCGCTTCCGCTTCCTATGTGAGGGAGCAGGTAGTTGTCCAACTGCGTCTCCGCCCTCTTCTCCTGATATTTGCCGGCCTGCCCAGGAGCTGCCATCTTGCCCAGTTCGAGCAGCGAATCCTTCGGCATAAGGTCCTTGGCCTCGCTGGTCTCGATGTTGAGCAGTAAGTCGTTCTTGAACGGGAGAAGGTCGCTTGCGTAGTTGAGCATCTCGTCTATCTGAAGTCCAAGCGCGCGCAGTAGCATTATAAGATCAAGGCTCTTGCTGGTAGTTGGAAAGTCGACGGTGAAAACACCGTTCTGGCTCCTAGTGACAACGCATCTGGCCCTGAATCCAGGAGTTGTTGAGAACACACGGCTCTTGACTTCCTTGCCATCGCTCTCCTTGGTTGTTATTATTCTGTTTGGGGCAACGTCCTCTAGTCCGATCAGGACTCTCTCAACGCCCTTGATTATGAAGTATCCGCCGGGATCGTCAGGGTCCTCGCCGTTTTCTATAAGCTGGCTTCTGGCCATCGCCTTAGTGTTGCAGAGGTTGCTCTTAACCATTATCGGGATCTCTCCCACAAAGACCTCGCCGTAAGCCGCGGTCTTCTCTATGCCGCGTATTATCGGCACCACCTCTATGAAAATAGGGGTAGCGTACGTGAGGTTCCTGAGCCGGGCCTCGTTTGGAAGTATGCTGCGCCTTGAACCGTCTGATTCTATTATGGAGACCTTGTCGAGCCTCACGTTGCCGAGCTTTAGCGCAAATCCCTCGACGCTAGGCTCTATCAGGTTCTGCCGGCTTACAACCTTCTGCAGGCTGCTGTCGACAAACCTGTTGAAGCTCTCTATCTGATGCTGCACAAGCGTGTTCGGGTTTAGATACGAGTCTAGTATTCCATATTGCATAAGACACACCGTGTCGGACTTAACCTTCTACCACAACCCTGTAGTAAAGGTACTGGTTGCCATTGTCATTCCTATGTATCTTTATGACGTGGCCTGGCTTCGCCCCTAGCTTCTTGCACTGGGGATCGCTCTCGAATATCTTGGGAAGATTCTCAAGCCGCAGGTTCTTGCTCTCGAGGAGCTCGTTAACTTCCTTGAGCTTGAGTATTTCGTGTACGGGTACAATCTCGTGGTCGCTTTTATTTACCAAAAATCCACCTAAAATGAGGACTAACAGGGACGCATAGCACGTAACCTATTACTATAAAAAGGTTTATAACACCTTTTCCACAGTGCGTAACTTCCGCTACCTTTCGCGAAAAAGCATCTTTCGCTTTGCCGTAACCCACACGCTTTCTGGGCTTGAAAAGTATTTATAGGTATGCGGAGAGCTCCTGGAAGATGCGCATGCACAGCAGAGACAAGGCACAGGCAGCGATTGAGTATCTGATGGCGTACGGGTGGGCCATCCTCGTCATCGCGGTTGTACGGGGAGTGCTGTACTCGCTCGGCATATTCAACCCCTCGAACTTCGCGCCGAAGGCATCGCCCGCTTCTTGTCAAGTATTTCGTCCAAATGGCCCAGGAACATCGTACGATATTAATCTGGAAGGAACGTGCAACAACGAGTTGCCAGAATACGTTGGTGAATTTGACAGCGGTGCGGAAATACTGACTGCAAACATGCAAGTGTCGTTGCCGTTGACGGTATCCGTTTGGTACTACAACGACAACGGAACAAATCAAAATTGGCTCAACATGGTTTCAGTCGGGCCGTCATGTTCGTCCACTTCAGATACTTACATAGACATCAATCCTTATCACAACGCGGTCCTTGCTGGGGCATATGTCGGAACTGGCGGTGGCAATTGCAACTTATACACTGATGAGATAAGTAAATCTCCGATATCGCAAAAATGCAGGGATGCACGCTGTACAGGTAACCACGAACACGACCCAGTATTTTTATCTTGATTGTGTTTGGTAAATTCGCGTACGGGAGATTATTTAACAAACTCTCAAGATCCATTAGGCATGGGTTCTTACGGGAGGGGAGGATTTTAAGGGTACATAGCAAACGTGCAGTTATACAACACATCCTTCTCTACAAACGCGGTCGTGGCACTTTATGACGAATGTATAGGAGGCGTGCCTGCAGATATCCAAAACCTTGTTGGGTGGTGACCGTTGAACGGCAATGCAAACGACTACAGCGGAAACAATAATAATGGTGTGCCGACACATGTAAGTTATGCCGGCGCGTGGCAGAACGGATATGTTGCGCCGTGAATTGTGATTGTGTGCGCATTGCTATACTCTCTGACTTCCACCTTGGATACGAACGCTTTAGGGAAGACGCGCTGAGACAGGCTGGAGAGGCGCTGTCTGCGGCTGCCGATAAGGCGGACGTGCTGCTCATACCCGGAGACATATTCGACAACAGGGAACCGAGCCCGGACGTGCTTGCGGAGGGAATAAATCTTTTCAGGGACCTATCTAAGAGGGAGTGGCATGCGCGTGTTTCTGAGTTTCGGGGAGAGGGAAGAACGTTCACGGATGTGCCGATAGTGGCGATTCCGGGGACGCATGAGAGGCGTGCGGAGGGTATCGAAGACCCTGTCGACCTGCTTGGGCTTGCTGGCCTCCTTGTTGATACTACAAACGCGTGCGCGATAGTGGAAAGGGGTGGAGAAAGGGTAGCGATACGCGGACTTGGAGGAATAGCGGAAGACCGCTTCAAGGAAATAATGAAAAGGGAGGATCCGAAGCCCATCGAGGGCATGTTCAACATTTTCTTTTTTCATCAGTCGATATACGAGTTTTTGCCATTCAGCCAGGATTTCATAAAGCTCGACGATTTGCCTGACGGGTTCGATCTGTACGTTGATGGTCACATACATGGCAGGATAGAGAGCAGTTCGCATGGGAAACCGCTGCTCATACCCGGGAGCACCGTACTGACCCAGTTGAAGGATGGGGAGCAGGAGACCAAAGGATTCTACGTGTTTGACACGCTGACGAAGAGCTACGTGTTCAACGAGATAGGATCGCGGAGGTTCGTGCTGCGCAGAGTAAGCATAGAGGGCAAGGAGCCCTCAGAAGTTACAGATGACATAGAATCGGTGGTCAGTGCAGAAGCAGGGAAGGGAGGAAATCCCATCGTGAAGATAGAGCTAGTGGGCAAGCTGAAGGCAGGATACAAGGGCATTGAGATAAACTCCCCGGAGATAGTAAAGCACAACAGCGGAAAGGCGATAGTGGAGATAGGTAAGGACAAGATAGAGGCAGGGCAGGCAAGCGCGCAGGGCGGGTTGGGGGAAAAGATGGCGGATGGGGTGTCCATAAAGGATTATGGCCTCGGCATCTTCCTGGAGAAGGTAAGGAACAACGGCTATGACTTGAAGAAGAGCCCTATTGAACTGTTCGAGGATCTAAGTGTCGGAGAAACAAAAGAAAAGGTAGTGAAGAGAGTAATGGATGACTTACTTTCTTGACCGGAATTGATAGAACTTGAGCAGAGCGGAGAGCGATTCTGCGGCTGCCGCTGGCGAATCGTACACCGGCAGGCCGGCGCTCTCCATCATTATCTTGTGCATTTCTGTGTATCCGGAGCCTATGCTTATGTTGATCAGCGGCTTGTCGCTCTTCTCCTTAAATTCGATCAGCTTTGATGCGACCCGAGAGTCCGCCCCAGGGGTTTGAAACAGGGTTATTACTATGACCATGTCTATCGCGGGATCCTTGGACAGTGCGTCTAGCGCATCGCCATACCTTTTGTCGTCGGCGTCTCCGGCAACGTCCAATGGATTGCGGAGATTCACCAGCGGGGGCATTGTCTTCTTGAGCGAATCCAACGTCTGCCTGCTGAATGATGCAAGCTTTAGCCCGGAAGTTGCGGCTATGGCATCGGTAGTCAGCACGCCTGCGCCGCCGCCGTTAGTCAGTATGGCGACGTTGGGGCCGCTGGGTTCAGGTTCAGATGCGAATATCTTTGCGTAGTACAGTAGCTCGCGGATGTCATGGGCTATCGTGAATCCCGCCTGCCTGAACAGGGCTTCGTGAGTCTCGTAGTCCCCGGCAAGCGATGCTGTATGAGAGTGCGCTGCGGCCTGCCCTGCGGCTGTCCTTCCGGCCTTAAGCACTACTACGGGCTTCTTCCTTCCGGCCTCCTTTGCGATCCTGAAGAAATCCCTGCCGCGATTGACTCCCTCAATGTACATTACTATGACCTTTGTTTCATCGTCGCGTACAAGGTAGTCCATTATGTCCACCTCGTCTACATGTGCGGCGTTTCCGTACGAGAAGAATTTCGAAAGTCCGAAGCCTTCTCCGACTATCAGATCAAGTATGGTGCTGCCCACCGCGCCGCTCTGCGCCACGAAACTGACGCCGCCTATCTGGGGCTTGCTTAACTTGTATGTAGGAAGGAAGAGCGTGTCGCTGCGGGAGCGTGGATCCATGACGCCCAGGCAATTTGGTCCTAGGGTAGGCATGTCGTACTTCTCCGCTACTGCGGTCAATCGCCTCTGCAGGTCTACATTCCCTACCTCGGCAAAGCCTCCACTGACAACCACCGCGGTACGGGCGCCGGCGCGGCCGCATTCATCAAGCACTTCCGGCACGAATTGTGCAGGTATGGCAATAACTGCAAGATCCACCTTTGAGCCGATGGCGGATATGCTCTTGTACGTCTTGAGTCCGAGTATGTCATCGCCGCTCTTGTTGACCGGATAAATCTTTCCGTCATAGCCCGAGTTTATGTAATTCTGAAGTATTACGTGTCCAACCTTTGAAGGGTCCCGTGACGCACCGATTATGGCAACACTGCGGGGCTTGAGCATCGGAGTAAGGTTCTTCCTCTTGTATGCGCTGTTGTTACTCATCTGAGCACCCTTATGTCGACTATCTCGTATCCCGTCTTTGTGACTATTACAGGATTAAGATCGAGTTCTGCTATCTCCCCGTGCTCTTCAAGCATCCTGGAGACACTCATCAGCAGCGACTCCAGCATCTTCTGCCGTTCGCCAGCGTATGTTATGATTTTTGAGGATTTCAGTTGGGCCAGCATGTCGCGTGCATCGTATCGCGTTATAGGGACAAGGCGGAGCGCAAAGTCCCGGAATGCCTCGACGTATATGCCGCCTAGGCCTATGAGTATGGTCTTCCCGAATTGTGGGTCGGTCTTTCCGCCGATTATTATCTCGACACCGGCGGGGGACATGCGCTGTGCTATGATCTTGCAAGGCTTAAGATCGGCAGCCTTCTTTGTGAGATAATCGAATGCCCCCGTTATCTCGCCTTCTGTTGAAAGATCAAGCTTCACAAGGCCGGACTTCGATTTGTGCAGTGCCTTGCCGGAGAGCACCTTTAGCACTATTCTGCCATTTGCAGCGAACTTTACCGCTTCGGCAGCGCTGTTCACGTACTTGCTGTCTATACTGCGCAGACCATACTTGTTAAGAATGACCTTTGCTTCCATGTAATCCATGAGTTGCGTTGTCATTCGATTCACGGGCGGATGGCCCCTTTTACTATATCGAGCATAACTACGACGATTGCAAGCACTGCAAGGAGCACTACAACGTACTTTAGTTTGTTGCTTTTCTTTTGGTACACAATGCCCTGCTGCGGTGGGATAGATTGCTGCACCGTTGCCTGCGGTTGCTGAAGTGGGGTCTGTATGTCAGTTTGTTGCTGTGGTGCAGCAGCGGCCGGCATTGGCGCAGTCTGGGCGTGCGGCGTGGCCTGCTGCTGCGCTCCTTGCTGCGCCATTGGCATCTGTTGGTGTTGCTGCATTGGCACTGATGCCGTGGACTGCACTGCGCCGGACTGGCTAGTCTTAAGAAAACCGGACTCGGTAAGCAGAAGATCCACGCCTCCGCTCTTCAATTCGTAGATTATGAAACCCTGCTTGCTGAGTTTGTACAGGCGCAGCGCCAGGTCTTTCGGGCGCACGTTGAGCGTGTTCTGAAGTTCTACAGGAATTCTCTTGCCCCCGGAGAGCTGTGCTAGTATGGCCTCGTCTAGCTTGTCGAAAGGCTCTGCCGCCTTTGCTTCTGCCTCTGCGAGGAGGGCTTTCCCCGCTTCAGTAACTATCATCTCGTTGGGTCCGGGAAAGTAAGCGGTGAAATCTATGAGTCCGTGCTGCTTGAGGGTGCCCGCGAGGTTAGACGCGTCGAATATGCTCGCGTTTATCGCGCTGCCGAAGCGCTCTAGAACCATGTTCTGGGTTATTTTAAGAAGGCTCGCAACCTCAAGAAACGTTACCTCGTCAGACATGCTATCAGCTTAGTTGTTAGATAAGAATAAATAAAAAGATTCGTCTCCCATTCTATTCGTGATTTTTTGCAGGTTAGATTTCTGGGCGGCGCGGGAGAGGTAGGCAGATCCGGCATACTTCTCGAGGGAGAGCAGAACATACTTTTTGATTACGGGATAAAGGTTGAGGGTGCCGGAGAGTATCCGTTGGTACCGGAGCATGTGGACGCTTTCATACTCAGTCACTCGCACCTGGACCACAGCGGGGCTGCGCCAATACTTTACAAGCGCGAGTTTCCGGTGGCCTTCGGCACAGCGCCGACGCAGGAGCTGACCAACTTATTGATAGAGGATGCACTCAAGATAAGCATGAAGGAGGGTCTTAAGCGGAGATACTCGAGGCGGGACTTCAAATCCTTCCTGCAGAAGTACAGGCCGCATTCGTTCGGGAGCGACATCGAGTTTGGTGACTACGACATAACACTGCATGATGCGGGACACATAAGTGGCAGCGCAATGGCGCTGCTGGAAAACAGGAATGACCGCAGACTGCTTTACACTGGAGACTTCAAGCTTTCTCCGCAGTTCCTGCAGAAAGGCGCGGAGCGGGTGAAGTCGGACATATTGATAACGGAATCCACTTATGCCACGAAGGAACATCCGGACAGGGATCACCTAGTGCACACGTTCGTGTCAAGGCTCAGGGAGGTGGTGAACTCTGGAGGCATAGCCCTGCTGCCGGTCTTTGCGGTCGGGAGGGCGCAGGAGATGCTGGCGATGCTGGAAAAGTACGGGCTTGCTGACACGGCGTATCTCGACGGCATGGCGAAGAAAGCCACAGAGATAGTGATGCGGCATCCGGAATACATACAGAACAGCGGGGTGTTGGAGGCCGCGATAGGCAAGGCGGGATGGGTGCAGGACAATGAGGCCAGAAAGAGGGTGCTCACCGAGGGCAACATAATACTTACCACTGCGGGCATGCTGAATGGCGGTCCCGTGTTGAACTACATAAGGAGGCTTAACAAGAATTCTATGATATTCCTTACGGGATATCAGGTTGAAGGCACTAACGGAAGGCGCCTTATGGAGGGCAAGCCGCTCGTAATAGATGGGAAGCACGTGAAGATAGAGACGCCATTTGAGTTCTACGACTTCTCTGCGCATGCGGGGAGAAGCGATCTGCACGACTTCATAAAGTCGAGCAGCCCGGAGACGATCATGTGCGTGCACGGCGATGCGCAAAACGCTGAGAGCATGGCGGAGGACCTCAGGCTAGAAGGATTCGAGGCATACGCCCCGAAGGTAGGGGAATCGATACCTTTAGACTTTTGAGGATTAGGTGCCGTGCGGCGGCACTGCCGAGAATTGTCTGGTTATTTTACTCCGCAAACTCGTCTTCCTGCGGCATTGAGTCTGCATCCACACTGCCACTGCCCTTCTCGAGGACCTCTATTTTTCCATACTTGCCGGTGGAGAGCTGTGGGGTGCCCTTGTACTCGCTTACGTAGCCGTTGGTTATCTTTATCTTATCGCCTACGTCTATCGAATTTATGTCCTTCTCCCATAGGGATATGACTATGCTTCCGGAATCATCCTTGAGCGTAGCGCGGGCAACGTTGAGCCGCTTTCCGTACTTTGTTATGACTTCCCTAGGCTCTGCCTTTTCCACTACCGTAGCCTCTATTTCTACACTGCTTGCGCCTGCTTTTAACTCACTTATCTTCACTTAAATCACCATAAATAGCAAGAATAGAGTTAATATAAATAGATATATTAATCTTTGTCCGGATTTTGCAGCTGGCGAGGCAGGAATTAATTACGAGGTTAATTGGTGCGTGGAGCGTTTGACGCTCTGGGCTTCTTGCCGTGCAGTGACAACAGCGTTCCGGAGGTCTTTATGGTGTAGAATCCCACTTCTGCGCCGCCCGGCTCCTTTACGAAGGCGAGCGCGAGAGTGACTGCTGCTTCCGAGCCCCTGCTGACGCGAAGCATGAAGTTGCCGTTTTGTGCGGTCCGCACCACCTTTGGGCTGGCATCGATGTAGCCGAACTCGCCGAGATAGCGCAGCATACCGTCAGACAGTGCGGCCTGGAATGACTTGTCTGCAGGATCCAGCAGTATAGACGGCTCCACGAGTATGTAACGGAATTTCCTTCGTCTAATCAAGCACATCACCGGCCGCAGACATTGCTCGCTTTGCTGCTTCGTCGCGCATGCCAAGAAACCTTCCGATGTTGAGCATCTGCACTGATGAAACCAGATGTGATTTCTTTGATGCGAGTGTGGCGAGGATGGTCTTTGCCTTGTACTCCGACGCAACAGAAACCAGACGCCTTGCGCGCGATATGGCGCGCACCTGAAGGCGTGGAGAGGACATGAAGAGCCACGATATAGGTATTAAGATGGGCTTGTCTGCCTCTGAGGCTGCTGCCAACACCTTGTTCATCGCCTCGAAGTCCTCGAAGCAGAATGCCGATACCGCCTGGGCGTGCAGGGAACGCATGAACGCGCCAGGGTTCTTGCCTTGAAGGATTGCGTGTGAAACGTTTCCTGATAGTTTTTCCATGAACACGGTGTCGCTTCCGATCGTGTAAGCTCTAGAGTATCCGAGCCTTGACATGAGAGGCTCGTCCGCAACCCCCCCGTGCACTATGTCAAAATATGCCATGCGCTCATTCCATGAGGCCCTTGTCACGCGACTCCGGATTCCTGCGAGGTCTTGTACAGCTGCGTCAGCTTGTCACCGAGGGACTTCTCCTTGTCCTTAAGCTCGGTGTACTGTTTCGTGGCTGACTGGATGCGTATCGTGGTGATCTCCAGCTTTTCCTTCAGATCCGCCTGCGCCTTGTCCTTCGGAGTCTCTATCATGACTCCGCCGATGGACAGGTAGACCTTTCCTGCAGCTGATTCTATCTCTTTGTTTGCCCGTTCATAGTCCGCCTTGGCCGCTTGTAGTTGATCGAGCTGCATCGCGGCATTCCTGAGCTGCTCCTGAAGCATCTGGTATTCGCGCACCAGTTTCTCAACGTCCTGGCCCGGTTGGGCACCTTGTGCTTGTGCTGACATGATATCACTTTTTATTGGTTTTGTGGTTATTATATGCTTGGGCACTAATAAATGTTTCCGATGTGGTGGACCCGATGGCACTCAACGAATCAGAACTCATACAGAAGGAGATAACGCTCAGGAACGTGAGACTGACGAGCGAGGTGCTTGAGACCAGGCGGGCTTCGATAAGATGGCTCGCGCTCTCGCTGGGCATAATCAATCCCGGTGAATCGCGGCTCAGTTCGCTTGCAGTGCTGGATGCTCTTGTGCACTTTCAATTCGTAAGGAACATGGATCCTGACGTCAAGACGATGGTTGAGTACATAGGTGCAAACTGGGAGCCGATAAACGAAAAGACCTTGCGCTATCATCTACTGCGCATGAAACGCATGGGCATAATAGAGAATGAGCAAGGCACGTTCTACTTCAAGAAGCCCAGTGTAGGGGACAGATTCGATGCATCGGCATGGGCCAGGGGGCTCTTCGAGTCGGATTACAAGGACATATCAGGCAAGGTTGGAGAGGTAATAGACAGGATAAAGGAGGCTGGGACGCGGATGTGAGCGTTGTGATGTAGGTGTTGAGCGTGGACAAGGAAACATATCTGTGGATACTTTTTGTTGTTGCTGTGGCTGCTGTTAGCGCGTATTTGATATACTCTAAGTATTATCCCAGCCAGAGCATAAGCATTAGCGTTGGCTTCTTGGGCAGCGTCCCTGGCAATCTCAGTGCGTATCCATACCAGCGTGTTAACCTGACTGTTTACGTGAACAACACCGGCACTACGCCAATAACAGACATGGGGGTTGGCACACTCGTCAATGGCAACACGACATATGTCTACGGGGTTTCCGTTCCGCCAGGGAAGATTGCCACGTTCGGTTTCAACTATACGCCCGATAGAAGTGGCGTTTACAACCTGTCGGTTGTGGCTGACCCGAGTGGATTGTACAGCATAAAGGATAGGCAGGGCACGATGGCGTCGGTAAGACTTGATGTTATGCAGTCGCAGGAGGCCGAAGCCTTCCGTGAGCTTCCGTCAAACGGCATGCGATCATTTGGCAGTGAGAACCTCAAGACCCTTGGTTTCCTGTTCTACTCATACCTGTCCAAGGATTACAACATAAGCCAGTTCAACATGACGGGGATGCCGGGACTCGATGCATTCATGACGCCATTCCTAACCGTTGTAGGAAGTGCAGTGGAGAACACAAGCGTCGCGCATGCTGATTATTACAATTCTAGTAGCGTGTATTCGATCTGGCTCGCGGGGTATCTGAAGCCGAGCACGATAAGTGTCGGGGCCAAGGGCATGGGATTAAACTCCACACAGGAAGACATTGGAGGGAGGAACGTCACGCGGGTGGAGTTAAAATACAACGAATCGTTGTGCAGTTGGTACTCGAACGGCTGGATAAAGATGCTTGCTTCTACTGGCAGTAGGGGATGTGCCGCACTGCTTTCGTCAAATGTGAGCAGGGTAATGTCGTTGCCGAACTACAGTGTCAGAAACCCATTCGGACAGAATTACACGGTTGGTACGTATCGTGGATTCGATGGCAACTCGGTTTCGGCGGGATACACTGGATTCGTGGGCAATGAGTCGTTGGTGTATGCAGGTGTTTCCACAGGGGGCGCTGCTGGAAGCAGCATATGCATGGGCACGATACAGTTCTCTGGAAATGAAAGCTTCTGCAGCGAATACGTGGCTCCTCTTTCCGGAGGAATCAACGCGACAGCACTGGTAAGGACTCGCGCGGAAATAGCGGGGTACAATCTGACGGCGCTGAGCCTTGTGAACACATCAAAAATACTTGATCAGATACCGGTCAGCGTAGGAATACTTGGTGCATTCAATATCTCAGGTAAATCGGTAAGGTTCACTTCGGGCATACTAAACGTGTGCTCGTTTTCGTCAGCTTTCGGATGCCGGAATGCGAGCTTCAGTGGCAACGCTCTGCGCATAACGGTTGTTAACGCCGGAGCCTCTAATGTGTCTTTTGTAAATGCCACCTGTGATGTGTACGGAAGCGCGGTGGCGGAGAAGCTCGGTCAGACTATTGCTCCTGGAGAGAACGTCACTTTGGAACTTCCTTGCTATGAGGCGGGGAAGAGGGTTGCGAGTATGCCTGCTGGTATGCTGTTTAACCTTAACCTGAACTACACGTCTGATGGAACTGGCTATGGCTCTTCTGGCAGCGCGTATGTCATAGGCTAAAGATTGGTAGCATGCTAAGCCCGTACGACATTTTTCTTGGGAAGTATGGGTCTTTTACAGAGATACAGCGGCTTGCCTTTGATGCCATCTCCAAAGGCAGCGGCAACTGCCTGATAATAGCGCCCACAGGGAGCGGGAAGACCGAGGCGGCTTTGCTTCCGGTGATGGACGGTATGCTGCGTGGCAAGGAATTGGAGGGGCGCATACAGACCCTATACATAACCCCGCTAAGGGCGCTTAATAGGGATCTCATCAAGAGACTCGAATGGTTGTGCAAGGAAACCGGAATCAGCGTTGGAGTGAGACACGGAGACACCGGAAGGAAAGAGAGGAAGGAACAGGCCGAGAACCCGCCGAGGTTGCTCATAACAACGCCGGAGACGGTGCACGTACTACTGCTTTCAGAAAAATTCAGAAATGCGTTCAGGGGGCTGAAGTTTGTTGTTGTGGATGAGGTACATGAACTGTATCCAAACAAGCGCGGGGCCCAGTTGGCGATAGGGCTTGAGAGGCTCAGACGCATTGCCGGTGATTTCAGGCGGATCGGCATAAGCGCAACGGTAGGGGATGAGCGGCTTGCATCAAGATTCCTTTTTGGCGGGGAGGCGCACCGCGTAGTTAAGAGTGGAGGCGCAAAGCGCATCGAGGCCATGGTCACACTCCCTTTGAAGCCGGTGTCCAGGAACAGGGAACTTGCAGAGACGTTCGGCCTTGATTCTGCGGCGCTGGCAAGGCTTGAGAGGATAGCGGGGCTCGTGCAGGAATCGAAGGCGTGCATTGTTTTTGCGAACACGCGACAGGTTGCGGAAGCGCTGGGGAGTAGGTTGTTATACCTGGACCGGCAGGGCGGATTCGGTGGGATCGCCGTGCATCATGGCTCCCTGGACAGAGACGAGAGGATACGTGTAGAGAACGAATTCAAGGAGGGCAGGATAAAGGCAATAATAGCCACGAGCTCTCTTGAACTAGGTATAGACATAGGTAAGGTGGATCTTGTCATACAGTACGGATCGCCAAAACAGACCTCGAGGTTCCTACAGCGGATAGGGAGATCGGGGCATGGGGAGAACAGGGTGTCTGTAGGGCAGGTCATAGTTTCGGACGAGGTAGAGGCCCTAGAATCTTCCGCGATAATTGACGATGCGCTCGTAGGGAAGATAGAATCGGAAGGGATGGAGGAGGGAGCACTAGATGTGGCGATGAACCAACTGTGCGCAATGGTTATGGAGAGGCGCAGCGTGAGCGTCGATGAGGTGTTTTCCATAATAACCTCCGCGGCTCCTTACTCAAACCTTTCGCGCGATGCTGTTGATAGACTGGTTGCGCTGGGTAGCGAGTTACGACTTTTCAATGCAAGGGACGGAATATTGAGCCTTGGAAGCAGGGGCATGTCATACTTCTTCAGCAACATAAGCGTCATACCGGACAGCCAGCGCTTCCTAGTGAAGGAGGCGGTTAGTAACAGGACCATCTCGTCTCTGGATGAGAGATTCGTGTACAACTACCTTGACGAAGGAAGTTCGTTCATCACTAAGGGCATGCCGTGGAGGGTTGTCAACGTTGAGGAAGGTGTAATATACGTTGAGCATGGTGGGGACATTGGGGCGGCAGTTCCAGACTGGGAGGGAGAGGACATACCGGTATCAAAGACCATCGCTTCTGCCGTGTTTGAATTTTTGGGCGGAGGGCCTAGAAACCTGACGACCAGCATGGATTCAGAGACCGCAGGTAGAGCAACGGGATTTAGGGAGAAACAGCTTGCACACTTCACAGTGGGAGATGGGAACGTCGTGATTGAGGAACTCGACGATTACACCATAATTTATACTGGAATAGGAAAACACGCAAATGAATTCCTTGCGCTGATGATCAAGGCGGTGCTTGCACAGTCGTTCAGAGACATAGAGGTGAGGGCGTCAACGTACGCTGTTGCCGTGTGGTTTGGAAATGCCACTAGGCGCCCGGACATGACGTCGGTTATGGCAAGACTGCATACGGCGCTGCAGGGGGCAGGGGACATAATAACTTCTTCTGACATATTTAGATACAAATTCGTGCAGGTTGCCAAACTCTTCGGCGTCATAGATAAGAAGGCGACACTTACCAGGGCGGCCGCAATACGGCTGGTTGAATTCTACAAAAACACCCCCGTATTTGAGGAAACCGTGCGCGATTTGTACAAGAACAACTTCGATGCCGGCACTGTGGCGCAGCTTCTTTCCGGTATCCACTCTGGAGGCACGGGACTAAAAAATTTCAGATCTGCAGGATCGCCGCTTTCTGACGCAGTGCTGGGAGTGGTGTTCAGGCACGCAGAGCTGCT
>DAHWXM010000008.1 GCA_027334165.1 Microcaldota archaeon | reverse complement strand
AACGACTTTTTTACTGTGGGTTCCCTCGTAACCTTTCTCTACATGAATTTGGCTTGGCATGTAGAGAACTTGAAGGTATGTAGAGGATGCCAGATTTATGGCATGGAAAGCCTAGCCTTGAGGCTTGCAGCCTGGGATAGGCCAAAGGCGTTGTCTATCTCCTTGTATAGCTCGGCTTTCCTGGTACTTATGTAGGTCATGGTGGTAGCTGGATCGGCATGCCTTGCGAACCGGCTAGCCAGCACCACATTCCCATTGGTCTGCTTGGCAAAGGCCGTTATGGCATAGTGCCTTAGGCTATGTGTTGTCAGCCTATGAAGGTTCCTGACCGCCCTATCCGGCCTAGACTCATCGCTTATTCCATAGAATTGGTCTAGTCCAGCTTTCTTGAGGTAGCGGACAAACCTGTTCCTAGCGTAATTGGAATCTATGTGCTTTAGGCTACTATGGCTATGCCACTCTTTGAAGAACACATATCCGCCAGATTCTTCTACCGCTTTGGTATTTCGGCCTATGAACTCTAAAGTCCGCTTGAACAATAGTGCCGGAATGAGTAAGGTGTCTAATGTCTGTGCCTTCTCAGTCTTCAGCGTAAGCTCCCTTGTGTCAAAGTTTATGTCTTTGACGTTCACGCTTACCGCCTCGCCTATGCGAAGGCCGAGCTGCGCCTGATATGAGAACAACAGGTTGAACTTCTGATTATCTACTGCCTTGAAGAATGCGGTTATCTCCTGCTCCGTAAAACCCTTGTCTAAATTGCCGTATTTCGGTATACGGCTTCTCTTGAAGCGTTTTACGTAGTGCTGATGAATTACAGAGCGAAGCGTCTCCACTTGGTTCTTTGAAAGGTTAGGTAAAGTAGTTTCTAGCTCTGATTTTAGGCTATTGAGTTCGGATTTTCTTGAAATCCTGAACTCTGCTTTGCTAGCTTTGCGGTGTAATCGAACACCGCTCTTGTCGTCGTAATTCCTGAAATGGGCCCGCGGATTTCTGATTCGATAGGGCGGAAAGAGATTGAGCATCATAAGTTCAGTGAAGGGCCATTCCTTGCGGCACTGTCCTCGAGCTCCCGTTTCATGCGCAGCACGTCCATGAGCTCGTTGGCTCCGAGAAGCGGCCGGCGTGTTCTATCCGTGTCGTCTATCCCTATTCGTGGACATGCGGTGTTCACGAACGCATCGAATTCGAGCATGTTGTCCAGAGACTCGAAATCGAATGTGTTAGCCGTGAGTATCCCGGCCTCAAGGCCCTGTGCCTCGATCCTTCTCTTGATCACATCCGCGAGAGCGGCGTTGTGCTGTCCGTTCTTGGTACTGAGGAGTATGCCGAACTTTTTTGCGTCTATTGAACGCAGTATCCTCGCCCTCCTCTTTTTTGCGTAGATGTCCCTATAGCCATCGAATCGCTCAATGACGCCCTGAAATGGCTCTATCACGAAAAAGGGCGCCGTGGTTGCAAGCACCGCACCGAGAGGATGGAAGATGCCTCCTCCGAAGTACACTAGAGCATCCACCTTCTTGTCTATGGTAGCTGCGCTTCCTATATCACATCCAAGTATCTGGCCTGCCTTCTTTGCAAAACCGTACGGTTTTCCTATGACGACGGTCTTACCGTTCTTTTCATAGAATTCCCTGATACCATCCAATTGGTGTATGTGCTGTACCGTAGTGACGATCCCTATGCACTTGTATGGGGCCAGCCGTTCCAAGGATTCCGGAAGCAGGACAGTAGGCGCATCTATCTGGTAGCTTATGTATTCTACGTCGAAGTCCACGTGATGGAACTCCGCATGACCAAAGTGCACGAGCTTGTCGGCCTTTATGTTCCTTGCCTCGTCAAGCGCGAGATCACACGCGCCGAACGTGGGTGACGCAGATATGAATACGGAATGCCCCTGTTTCTCGAGCACCGTGGCATGGGCTAAGGCTTTCTGCTTTAATCCTTCCGGAAACTGCAACAATATTCGCATAATCATCAACAGATCATAACTGCTCCATCCACTCCTTTAATTCTCCGGTTGTCACGTATCTGACCCCGCGGAGCTCGTCCAGGTTCCTGCATCCAAGAAGAAACATGGCTGTTTTGAGACCAAATGCAAACTCGTTGAGCTTCACCATAACCGCTTCTTTCGACTGCGTTGCCGCGCGCAGAAGCGGCCACGCTGTGGCTGCCAGCGATGCGCCAAGCGCTATCGATTTTGCAATTTCCAGCCCGGATCTTATTCCGCCAGATGATACGACAGGCAGGCTTACTGATTTCTTAACCAGGTAAAGCGCGGCTGCGGTCGGAATACCCCAGTCCCAGAAGAGCTCGCCCATCTTCTCCTTCATTTCCAACTTCATCTCCCTGGCCCGGTAATACTCCACTGCGGCGTAGCTCGTTCCGCCCATGCCGGCTACTTCGATGGCCTTGACTCCCGCGTGTTCAAGTTTCGCGGACACCTCGCCGGATATTCCAAATCCGACTTCCTTTACAACAACGGGCACCGTTATCTCCTTACAGAACCTGCCTATTCCCTCAAGAACATTCCTGTACTTGGTATCCCCTTCCGGCTGTATTATCTCCTGCGCCGGGTTTAGGTGGATATAAAACGCATTCGCACCTATCATGCTTACCAGATTTCTGGCCTCGTCCACTGAGAAGCCGCGCGATATCTGCGCGCCGCCTATGTTTGACCCTATGAATATGCTTGGAGCAGATTCCCGGGCTATCGAATACGTGGCGGCAAGAGATTCATCGTAAAGTCCTGCGCGCTGGCTTCCGACCACCATGCCTATGCCGATTTCTTCAGCGGCTTCGGCAAGATTCTTGTTGATCCGCTTTGCCAGGTCGGCACCACCAGTCATTGCACCTATCATGAGCGGAACGGAAAACTTGTGTCCGAGGAACGTGGTAGATGTGTCTATTTCGTCAAAATCGATCTCTGGAAGAGAATTGTTAAGAAGATGCATGTTCTCGAATAGGGTGCGTACCCTCCTTGCCTGGACAGGCTTGTCCAAGCATATGTTTATGTGATCCTCCTTCCGCTCCATTATCTGACGTATCTTCTCCTCCTTGCTGGAATCTGCCATCGTTTAACACCATTTGCTGGGCAGTATTAATATGCCCGAAAGTCTTTTATAAAATAACCTTAAGGAAACGACAATGCCCTTTATGGCATTTGATGGGGGTCCGTCGCCAGCATCAGCTGCCGTGGAACCAGAACCCCTTGTCATCGCCATCGTGTTTCTTCTTCGGGAGTATCCTGCGGATAAGGGAAACGTGGGCCTTTTCAGATGGACGTGCATCGAAATTTACTTCGTCCCTGTGCTGTTCAGCATATTGTACCTGCCATTCGTGGAACTTCTGCTTCTTCTTCTCTTCGATGTCCTTTGCCTTCCTATCCCATTCGGACCTCATGCTCGACCACTGCTTCTTGGTGTATGAATAAGGTGGATGCTCGCGCACGGAAATCGGATCGAACTGCGTGCTGTATATCTCCTTGTAATAGTCGAGGTCGCGCGTCTGGGCATGGCTGTTGTCAACGTGCACGCCCTCGCTGGCAAGGAAATCCCTTATGCCATCCATGCTTATCTTCTCCTTCGCGTTCTTTGAGTCCTCCGGGTTGTATATTATGGTTATTCGGAGCTTTGCAAATTCGACCTTTGCGCGAAGTATGGCATCGTTTAACAGTAGTCTGTACTGCAGCCGCGCGGCATGCTCAAAGTCTATCAGTTCGTCTTTGTTAACGGAATCAAAGACCACTTCCTTGATCATGCGGTACGGTATGCGGTACTCCTTTCCATTCTCCACAACAGTGCTGTACATCTCCTCTTCGCTGCCGCTGGAGTTTGCAAGGTCTCTCTTGTAAGCGCTCTCCTGCGGGCCGAGATTTCTCCTGTCCAATCAACACACCGGTTAAACATTGTCCTTTCTGTTTTTTACCCTTTGCGTTCATGCACCACCGCATCCGCAGCTTCCATTCCCGCCGCAAGCACAAGACGCCTCGACTTCGGCGGCCTCGGCATGTCCATGATTGCCGCAAGCACACGAATCGCCGGCGCCAGCACCGTAATCGTCAGCCGGAGCATTGGCCGCAGAGGCAACCACAGGCGTGGAGAGCTCTACACGCTCTCCCCTGTTCCTGTTCCGCTCCTCGCGCATCTTCGCTGCCTCATCAAGATTGACCTTGAGCTTGAAGAAGTCAGTGGCGTTCACGTACGCTTTCTTGTATGCCTCGGAAGCTTCTAGAGCCTTTACATCCCTCACGTATTTGTCCGTGGAGTATGCCCAGTTGGGGTGCATGTTCTCCCATTCCTTCGAAGGGATGCTGTACTGCCGCTGTATTTTGTCCCTGTAGACTTCAGGAAACACATTGAACGTACAGAACGGAAGCACACGACCATCAGGCATGGCATAGTGTATGTCGCACTTCTCGACTCTCTTTATGTCATAAGTGTATTCGTCCTGGAAGTGCATCATGCCCAGGAACAACGACTTAAGCTGGAACGCACCAAGCGTCTTGAAGTCGTGCCTCGTTATAACGCTTATGAGCAGACGGGTGAAGTCCATTGACTTGGGCTGTTTGTCCTTATCCACGAACCTTCTGAGTCCGGCAACGGTCTTCAGGGCTATGAACTTCCTCTCTAGCTTGGACTTTCCTTCCATCTCATTGACCGCGTTCTGTAGGTGCTCAAGCATACCAGGAGCATCTACAAATCGGGTGAGCGGTATTATCTTGTTGTCCTTGTCCATGAATATGTAAGATCCAGCCCCGCACGCGAAGTGTATCGATAGGTCGTACTTGTACTCGCCGCTGAGTGCCTCTATGAACTTGTTTATGCCGCCAACGTATGGCACTGAAAACCAGTCGTCCTTGGTTATCACACCGTCTGTCTGCTCCTCTATGAGCTTTATGGCACCAGGTATGGATATCCTCTGCTTCTCCCTGAGCTTAGACGGCATGCGTCCGACAAGGGAAACAGGTTGGAAGTTCACGGCGCGGACAACGTCTGCGTTGTTGAGCGCGAAGTTTATTATCGACCCGAGTTCATGGTCGTTTATTGTCCTTATCACCGTAGGGACGAGCACTATTCCTATGCCCGCCTTTCTTGCGGCGTCGAATGCCATAGGGGTCTCCCAGTGATTCTTCGGGTTTGCCCTCTTGCTAACCCCGTCGAAACTCATGTACAGGCTACTCAGGCCTGCGTGCCTGAGCTTGATCGCTTCCTCTGGGTGCATGCCGAGGTTTATTCCGGTGGTGTTTAACTGTATCTGGTCGAAGCCCGCCTCCTTCGCGTTCTTCACTATCTCCACGAGCTCCTTCCTCATGGTCGGTTCTCCGCCGGTTATCTGCAGCGCGTTGGCCGGTATGGGTTTCTGAGTTCTTAGCACATGAAATATCTTGTTTATCTCGTCAACCGTTGGTTCGTATATCGATTCGCCCTCCTTAGCGTAGAAGAAGCAGTACCAGCAGCTGAGGTGACATCTGTTGGTTATGACCACGTTTGCAAGACCGGTGTGGGATTTATGCCTTTCGCATATTCCACAATCGAACGGGCAGTTCTCACCCTTGTTGGCGTAGTTCGGATTGTCGAAGCCCCTCCCGTAATAATTGTAATTCTTCATCTTTACGTACATTTCATAGTCCTCCCAGTATTTCTCAACCGTGAGGCCGTGCTCGGGGCAACTCTTCCGTATCATGACGTTGTCGCCGTCCTTGTAGATGGTACCGTCAACTATTAGCTTGCATTCCGGGCACACGGTCTTCGTGCGCTCTATGACTGGCATCTTCTCTATCTCCTCCACGGTGCGGTGGTACGGAGCCAGCACCTGATCATCCCTGTTTATCATGCCCTGTACGGACTTTGAAATTCCCGACTTGACTTCTACGTTATTATCCATCAAACCACTGAATGCGGTCTTATAACCGACTTATAAGCATGTGAATAAGATATTTAAATCTTGGCGGCTATTGTGTGCAAGCCGCATACCATATTGCTGCATTTATCGGCACGCGACGAGGCACGTACAGTCGATGATAGCATCGTGCGATGAACCGGAAAAATCATTCGCTTGCTGCCTTTATATGGCTTGCTAATGAAATTGTCGATCCGGACTCAAGCACCGATGCCCTATAGCCTTCTGCCCGGAGGTTCTTGGCCATCGTTTCCGAATTGCCACCCACGGTGAATATCTGTTTTGGCTGGCAACATCCAACATACTCCACCGCCTGCTTGAAATCGGCATGATCGCTCAGGGGGAACTGCACGTCGGTGTTGAAGCGATAGATCTTCGCAAAGCCGCTTGCCATTGCCGTGTACACGCGCACCTTCCTTTCCTCCGATACCTTCATGGCGCACGCTGTCAGGCCGGAATTGCTCATGATAAGCACGGGATCTGAGTCGCCATTTTCCTGGGATTCGTCCCCAACCGTTGAATACCGCATATGTATGCCGAACTCCCCATACACCTCGTTTATCCTTGCAACCTTTGGATCTACCGTGGGCACGATGCCGATGTCATTCATTATCCGCACTATTTCCTGCGCCTTCCCCATCGTGTACGTGCCGAATACCACCGCTGCTCCGGATGAAGTCTTGTTCCTGACGTACCGCTGCATCGCATACGCAACGTCGTCCCGGTCATCGAATTCTATGTTCGGATACGGGTAGGTGGAGTCTATTATTAGCGTCTCGGCACGCTTGATTTCTATCCTTTCCGCTGCGAACGACTGCTGCATCTGATAATCCCCGCTGTATATTGCGTCTGTGCCGAGTTCATCGAATTCCATGTACAGCTGTTTCGACCCTAGTATGTGGCCGGCATTGATCATGGCGGTGCTCTTGGGAGGCACCATGGTGTAGACGTTCTTGCCCCGTGCGGCAAGCAATCCCGCAGTCTGTTCGCTCATCAGCGCGGTGCTGCTCTTCCTGAGTCCCTGTGTGTGATCGGAATGGGCGTGGGATACGAAACTGAACTCGGCATCACGGTCGTATTTGTCGAGAGCTATGCTGCGTTCCCCAACCCTGAAAAGCATTTCGTCGCCTGGTAAGCATGAGGTATAAAACTTTAAATACGTGTCCGGAGCAAAACGTTATTGACGTAACAATTTTGCTCGATGATGCCATGCCTGAACAATTGATAATCGTAGGGGGCGGCCCCGCGGGCCTTGCTGCCGCGATATATGCGGCAAGGGAAGGTTTCAATCCACTCGTAGTAGCAGGTGCAAATCCCGGTGGGCAGCTTCTGCTCACCACCACGGTTGAAAACTTTCCCGGCTTTCCGGACGGAGTTCTTGGATCGGACCTTATAGCCCTCCTGCGCAAACAGGCGGAGAGGTTTGGAACGCGATTCATCGACTCAAACGTCACCGGTGTGGACTTCGGCAAGAAACCCTACACAATTACCGTGGATGAGAAGAAGTACGAGGCAGAGAGTGTCATAATCGCCACCGGGGCAAATGCGAAATGGCTTGGTATAGAGTCCGAGAAGAGATTCATAGGACATGGAGTGTCAAGCTGCGCAACGTGCGACGGACCGTTCTTCAGGGACAGGAACGTCATAGTGGTTGGTGGGGGAGACACCGCCATGGAGGATTCGCTCTTTCTGACCAGATTCGTGAAGAGCGTGCACATTGTGCACAGGCGCGATGAGCTTAGGGCAAGTAAGATAATGCAGGAAAGGGCAAGGAACAACCCAAAAATAAGCTTCGTGTGGAACTCGACTGTCGAGGAGATACTTGGAGACAGCAGGGTGAGATCGGTGAAGCTAAGAAACCTTATCACCGGCGAGGTCACTGAGACCAGCACCGATGGGGTTTTCGTCGCAATAGGGTACCAGCCAAACACGACCATGCTGGGCGATGCACTGCCGTTGGACAACGCAGGGTACGTAATAACAAAGGAGGAGGTCCTTACGGATCTGGAAGGCGTGTACGTGGCGGGGGACGTATCTGACAGGTATTACAGGCAGGCCGCAACCGCTGTGGCAAGCGGGGTGAAGGCAGCGCTGCACGCACGCGAATATCTGCAACAGAGGCATGAAGGTTAAATTGGCACACGGAAAGATTGAATGCGACACAACAACAAGACGGTACCGCACGTGTCCATAGTCATACCCACGCTTAACGAAGGCTCCAACATAGACAAGCTACTGGATGGGATACGTGAGGAGATGCGCGACGAGGACTTCGAGGTGGTCGTGGTCGATGGCGGCTCTGAGGATGACACCGTTTCAAAGGCGAAGCGCCTCGGTGCAAGAGTCATGTACGACTATGAAGGCAAGGGATCCTCACTTGTCAGGGGATTGCGGTCTGCAAGAGGTGATGTCCTGGTATCCATGGACGCTGACCTGTCGCACAGGCCCGTAGAGCTGCGCCTCCTGATAGACGGCATAGACATAGGCTATGATGTTTGCATGGGTTCTCGGTTCATCGCAGGGGGAGGAACTGACGACATGCCGCTGCTGCGGAGGCTTGGCAACAAGTTCTTCGTGCTTCTTGTAAATGTCCTGTTCCATTCAAATTACAGCGATCTTTGCTATGGCTACAGGAGCTTCAGGCGCACCGCACTAAGCAAGCTAAGACTTAGGGAGAAGGGCTTTGGGATAGAGACAGAAATCAACATCGAAGCGGTAAAGAGGCACCTTCGTGTCATAGAGGTGCCGAGCAAGGAGAAGAAGAGAAACGCGGGAACCGGAAAGCTGCGCACGTTCTCTGACGGTTACGTTATACTGGGGACAATAGTGCGCAGTTTCATCGGCTAGTAGATTCACAGGCACAAATACGCAAACACCTTCGCGTCGCCAAGCATGTCTCGTATGCTCGCAAACTCATTCGGTTGGTGCGCGACCTCATGCAGCGTTGACCACACCACCGCGGGATACCCATTCTTTCTAGGAAAGGCCGCGCATGTGCCGCCGCCTATTCCCGTGAATCCGGCATCGACGCCCCGGAGGTCGTATAGCGCGCCGTGCAGCAGGCTTGCCGCCTCACCTGTCCTGTCAGTTTCCTTGGCCGCATCGAGCCGGTTTATCACGTCCACGGTTATTTTAGCTTCAGAGAACTCCTTTTCTGAAGAGAGGGATTTCACGTCTGCAATCACTTCGTCCAGATCGTACTCAGGAAGAACCCTGCAGTCCATGTATGCGATCTCGCTGCCGGGTATTATGTTGATGCTCTCAACGCTACGTTCGTGCTTTGTCATCTCAAATGTTGAGTATTTGGGATTGAATAGCGGGTTTGTACGGCCGTACTTCTCATGCAGGTAAACGTCCACGCGGTCTAGAAAGCGAATCATGTAGCGGAACGCATTGCACCCTTCTGCCGGAGTGCTTGCATGGACCTGCTTTCCTGACACACGAACCCTGAGCCACAGCATGCCCTTTTCTCCGAGCTCTATCAGGTCACCGCTCTCCGTACCCCAATCTGGAACCATAAACATATCGTCCCTGTCGAAGAGGTTCTCGGCCATGAGCGGCTGCATTCCGAACTTGCTGCCCTCTTCCTCGTCTGACACGAGCAGAAGACCGAAATTGAATTTCATCCTAAGGCCAGACTCTTTAAGTGCCTTCATGGCATAAAGCGACGATATCAGTGCCTGGCCGTTGTCGTTCGTTCCCCGGCCGTATATGGAATCCCCATCAACCGTGGCTACGTACGGATCCCGCTTCCATGCCGCAGGATCCCCTTCGGTTACGGTGTCCATGTGCGCGACGAACCAGATGGTCCGTCCAACGTCGCCGAACTTAGATATTAGGTTCGGCCTCGCGACCGAATTCCCATCACTGTACGCTATACGTTTCACGTCAAATCCCCAGCCCTTGAGAATTCCTTCGAGAAAGTCTGCCCTATCCGATTCGCCCCTTCCACCGTTTGATGGAGAAATTGCCCTGATCGGTATCATGCCCTGCATTGTGGCAGTCATGTCGTTTGAATATCCGTCTATCAGCCTGGACACATTTTCGAATCCAACTTTCATGTTCCGCACCGAAAGTATTGTATCACAGTTAAATAGAAATATGTTCTCTACGCATAAAAACGCAGAATGGTGCACGGATGGAGAGCGAGAGGAGAAACGGAAGGGATATGGGAAAAATGCACATCTACGATTACGTGTCTACGTGGATAACGATACTGATCATAGCGCTTATAGCTAAAATCATTCTGACGTACACGGACGTAATACCGCATGGCACGGCACTGTACTCGTTCGTAGGCCAGGCAACGTACTTCATAATATTCGGCCCTGGATCGGTGCTTCTGCCCCTAGTGTTGGGTGCGGTGATGGGCGCCGAGATCGGAAACAGGTCAAAGTCCGCAACGGTTGCATTGAGGAGCGGCGCGATAACCGCGATATACGTTGCGATGATCTATATCATAGCAATAGTGGCGTTGTACGAAGTTATGCTGTACACGCTTCCGCAGCTCTCCCTGCGATCCGACACTCTTGTGTTTTTCATGATAATACCGCAGATTCTAGTGCTCATTGTCATAATGGAGATATTTGCGGCACTGGCAAATGCAAGGAGGAGCGTGGCCTTATGAGGGATTCGAATGGCACATGAAGCGAGGGATTACGGGATCCAAGAAGGCAACGATTTAGTGGGTACGGCAAGGCACATCATAGAATCCGCGGTGTCGTCGCCGAAATTCGACAGGAGGATAGCCGAGGAGCAACTTGCCAAGTACGGTGAACTGATGGGTTGCTTCGTTGTCCTAAAATCATTCCCGACGGGCACGATGCGCGGATACGGTGGAGATGCCTTACCGGACGAGAGGCTGAAAAAGGCACTGGTGTCGGCAACGCTATCCGCGATATCTGGAAAGGGTGGATTCGTTGCTGTGTCTTCCATGGAGTTGAACCACATTATTGTCGGTGTCCATCTAGTCATGCCCTTCGTCTCACTGGCAGGAATGAGCCTGAACGCGATAGAAGAGGAAATATCCGAAAAGGCGTGTGGACTTGCAATAAAGTATGGTTTCCACAATGCGATAATGCTGCCGTTCGATGATAAACGCACTAATGGTGCGCCCGACGAGATCCTGTCCACCCTTTGCGTAAAGGCAGGTCTACCTGCCGAAGCGTGGAAGAACAAGGGGGCAGAGATATCGACGTTCGGCACGATTGCGTTCTGCGAGACCGAGCCGCACGGAAGCGTGATGCAAGGATAGGTGGCAACGTGCGCCTGATAATGCTTGTTGATATGGACTACTTCTACGTGGCGTGCGAGGAACTGCGGCGCCCGGAGATACATGGCAAACCGGCGATAGTCGGCGCTGACCCAAAGAATGGCACGGGACGCGGTGTCGTAATGACGTGCAGCTACCAGGCGCGCGCTTTCGGGATACGAAGCGGGATGCCCATATCCACTGCGTACAGGCTCAAGCCAGACGCGATATTCCTACCGTTCGACTTCGACTACTACGACAGCATCTCGGCAAGGGTCATGAAACTGCTGGAACCACACTCAGACAGATTCGAGCAGGTGAGCATAGACGAGGCGTACATGGACGTGTCCAGAAAGGTAGGGGGATACTCCGAGGCAAAGAAGTTGGCAGACAGGATCAAGTCAGAAATAAAGGACGAGATAGGCCTCCCGTGCTCGATAGGGATAAGTTACAATAAGCTGCTGGCAAAGATGGCGTGTGAAAGGGCAAAGCCTGGCGGGATAGGCGTGGTTGCAGAAGGAGAGGCTGCGGGGTTTCTTGAGCCTCTTCCTCTCTCAAAGCTGTACGGTGTAGGGATCAAGACGCAGGAGAAGCTCGAGGCTGCTGGCTACAAGAGAATAGGCGACGTGACCAGGGCCAATGTAATGGATCTCTTCACGCTGTTGGGTTCCTATGGCATAGAGCTTTACAACTATTCGAGGGGGATAGATGATAGCAGGGTCGAAGAGAACAGGGACGTTAAGTCGATAAGCAGGGAGGCAACATTTCCGGAAGACACCGAAGACAGGAGAGCCATACTTAATATGATACACAGCCTCGCGGAGGGGGTTGCCCACGACATAGAGGCGAAGAAGCTGTCCTTCAAGGTAGTCACGGTGAAGATACGCTACAGCGATTTCACCGAGAGCCTGAAGAGTGAAAGCATACGCAGGACGAACGGGCTGGAGGAACTTTCCGCGGCCGCCGAATCGCTTTTTCTGGCAAACGCGGTGAGCGGAAAGAAGGTCAGAAAGCTAGGAGTAAAGGCGTCGGACCTTGTCCGCTTCAAGGGCCAGAAGAGGCTAAGCGACTTCAACAAAAAGGGCAGCTGAGGATGAGAAATGGGTGCGGAGTATTTATTCTTTTGCGTCTTAAGTTACTGTGAGTTGTTTGTTTGAAAGAGAGTCCTGAAGAGAAGAGGCACAGGCTGATAGAACTAGCCAAGGCAAGTGTAACCTCTGCATACTCCACCGGCGAACACTCGGTAATTCTTGCGGTAAACACGTCGAACGAGCTGGAGAAGGCCAGGAACCTTCTTCACGAGAAGCTCGAGGATTGGTACGGCATATTCTTTCCGGAACTTAGACTGAGCAACCCGCTAACATACGCGAGGTTCGTCTCGGAATTCGGAATGGACAAGAAGGCGGTTGACAAGGCGAAGCTGCACGATCTTTTGGGCAACTCGGCTGACGAGGTGTACACCAAAATTGGGAACAGCATAGGTGTGGAGCCGAGTCCAACGGAGTACGAAATGCTAAAGCGCATAGCCGACTACGAGATAGAGATGGCAAAGATGCAGGAAAGCATAGACTCGTACCTAAAGGAGCGCGCAACCGCGCTGATGCCGAACGTGACGCACCTTGTGGACTACAAGATAGCCGCCGAACTCCTGTCCAAGGCCGGTTCTCTCTCAAAGATGGCGCTCATGCCTGCAGGCACTATCCAGCTCCTTGGCGCAGAAAAGGCGCTTTTCAAGCACATAAAGTTCGGAAGCAAGCCGCCAAAGTACGGCATACTGTTCAAGTTGCCGCAGATAACAAATGCCAGCAAGTGGAACAGGGGAAGGATAGCGAGGCTCTATGCAACCAAGATATGCATAGCCGCAAAGGCAGACGCGTTCACAAAGAACTTCATCGCTGAGAAGCTCAAGTCGGACATAGAGGCCACAATAGCCAAGTACAATGCCCAGCCCCAAAGGCAGAAGAAGCCTCAGCCCCAGAGACAACAGAGGCCGTACAGGTCGCAGCGGCAACAGTACGGCAGGGGACAGCGAGGACACAGGAGATTCTGAATACGGGAACCTAACCGAAAGATTTAAATATCTTATTCTATAAGAATTAATTGCTTGTTTTAGAAAGGTTTAAAAAACTTGTTGTGCGTTTTGCCCTTGAAAACAGGCGGATACGCTAAGGCCAATCTAGTACTAATTAAAGGCCCGATACTTAAAAGTGATACAAATGGCATCTAACAAAAAGTCAAGACCTGTAAAGCAGAAGACGGAACCTGCGCCAAGGAGGCAGGAGAGTCAGGATTTCTCAGAAGAAGAGAACTACAATAATTCATACAATCAGGGTTCGCAGGGCGGGGCACGTAGCGTGGTTGGATCCAAGGAACTCGGCGGTTCAACGAAGAAGTGCACGAGTTGTGGAAGCACAGATATCATATTCGACAATGAGCGCGGAGAGTACGTGTGCAACAACTGCGGTCTCGTGATAGAGGAAAGCATAACCGATACGGGACCGGAATGGAGAGCATTCGATGCCGACCAGAGGAACGCAAGGGCGAGAACCGGGGCACCAATCAAGTACATGAAGCCGAACAAGGGGCTCGTTACCGAGATAGACATGTACAACAAGGACATAAGGGGTACGAAACTCCCGTCCAAGCGCCAGGCACAGCTGTACAGGATGAGGAAGTGGCACAAGAGGGCCAGCATAGCAAGTTCGAGCGAACGCAACTACCTCGTGGCACTGCCAGAGCTCAACAGGGTTGCAAGCTATCTCGGACTGCCGGACAACATACGTGAACAGGCAGCACTGCTGTACAGACAGTGCGTCAAGAACAACCTGATACGCGGAAGGCCTATAGAGACCGTGGTCAACGTTGCCATATACGCAACGTGCAGGGCGGCCGGGATGCCGAGGACCCTTGACGAGATAGCCGAGATATCCGGAGTGCCGAAGAAGGAAGTCGGTAGGACGTACAGGGTTGTTGCCCACGAACTTAACCTGAAGATACCGCTCACTGACCCATCAAGCTACGTTCCACGGTACGTCGCTGCGCTAAAGCTCAGCGGAGAGGCCCAGGAAAAATCGATGCTGCTGCTCAAGCAGGCCATGAAGAAGGGGCTGGCGAGCGGAAGGAGCCCTACAGGGGTTTCGGCCGCTGCTGTGTACATCGCCGGAGCACTTGTCGGTGAACGGAGAACGCAGAAAGAGGTTGCGGACGTCGCCGGGGTCACTGAGGTGACCATAAGGAATAGATACAGGGAGCTCAAGAAGGAGCTAAACATAGATGTTAGCCTCTGATACGGTCCAACGGATGTTGCGATATGCCTTCGGCACAAAACATGCGCGTGATGATGGTCGCGTTCGTTCTGTCAGCGGCGGCTTTGTCTGCGCTTGCCAGCGCTGATCTATATTATGCACATGCGCAGCAAACCGGCGCTTCGGGACGCCAGCTGCAGACGCTTAACAGCGCGACGGCATACGTTAACGCGATAAACGGCAGTGGATACCTGATTTTTTATCCGAACCTGACGCAGGCCTATGGATACCTGAACAAGTCGCAATCTGCGTTGAACGCCAGTCCAAACGCATCGGAATACTATGCCGGGCTTGCAATGAACAGCGCCAAGGTGGAATACGATAGGATAGAGTCGTACAAGTACTATTCGGCACTGGTGCTCCTTGTATCTACGCTCATGCTCGGAGCTTTGATTTATTTATACCTGCTGCCAATAAAGAAAGTTCATGCAGGCAGGAGGCAGCACAGGAACCTGCGCAAGTGATTTGCATGGTTACGAAAGAGGAGGCGCTAGATGCGCATTCTAGGAACAAGGGCAAGTACGAGATAGTGTCTAAGGTACCCGTAGCAAGCGCCGCGGACCTTTCGACTTACTACACTCCAGGAGTTGCCTACGTGTCGCAGGCGATAGCGGGGCAGAGGGGACTCGCATACGAGTACACCACGAAAGCCAATAGCATCGCCATAGTCTCTGACGGCACGAGGATCCTTGGATTGGGAGACATCGGACCAGAAGCGGGTCTTCCGGTGATGGAGGGCAAGGCTATACTGTTCAAAAAGTTTGGCGGAGTTGATGCCATTCCGATATGCATAGGCACAAAGGATGAAGACGAGATAGTCAAGCTGGTGACCTGGCTCGCTCCAACATTCGGAGCAGTAAACATAGAGGACATAAGCTCCCCGAAGGCCTTCCGCGTTGTGGAAAGGCTCTCTTCTACGCTAGACATACCCGTATTCCATGATGACAATCACGGCACCGGCGTGGTCGCCTTGGCAGGGCTCATCAATGCATTCAGGCTTGCAGGCAAGGGCAAGGACGCCAGAATTGTAGTCAATGGTTCCGGTTCGGCAGGCATGGGTATCTCAAGGCAGCTTCTCGCCGCGGGATTCAGAAATCTGATAGTTGTTGACAGCAAGGGCGCGATATACGAGGGCAGGGACAACGAGCAGAATCCGTACAAGGCGGATCTTGCCAAGGTCACAAACGCGGAAAGGAGGAGTGGCGGGCTCGGAGACGTGGTCGCAGGGGCAGATGCCCTGATAGGGGCTTCCGCAAAGGGCGCTTTTACCAAAGACATGATAGCGTTGATGGCCGACAAGCCAGTAGTTTTCGCGTTGGCAAATCCTGAATCCGAGATAGAGTACGAGAGCGCAAAGGACGCCGGCGCATTCGTTGTCGCAACTGGAAGGAGCGACAGGCCGAATCAGGTTAACAATCTTCTGGCTTTTCCGGGCATAATGCGAGGGTTGCTAGACTCTCGCGCAAAGGAAGTGAATGCCCGGACGCTAAACGCTGCGGCAATGACCATCGCGAAGAGCGTGGGCAGCAGGCTGTCCCAGGAGTTCATCATGCCGAGCTTCACAGACAGGTCAATGGCGATAAAGGTTGCGTCAAGCGTTGCCGAGGCGGTGGCGCAGGAGACGGCCAGGCAGGGACTTGCAAGGCTAAACCCCGAAAAGGGTGCGGTTAAGGCCCACACCCGCGAGATTCTTAAGAGATACTCAAAACTAGAGAGGAGGCTTGTTAAGAATGAGGCTTCAGGCAGCGCTTGAATATCTTACCACGTACGGCTGGGCGATACTTATACTGGCAGCCGTGCTTGTCGTGGTGTTCAGCCTCAGACTGTTCAACGTAGGAAACTACGTGTCAACAGAGTGTGCGATGGGTGCAGGTTTCTCCTGTTCCGGAGCGACGATAACGGAGAGCGGGGTGCTCAGCGCCAGGATATCCCAATCAACATCCGGGCCGATCAACATAACCGCAGTCGGATGCACCGAGAACGGCACGATAACGAACATGCAACAGGTGATAAACCCGCCATCAAACCAGATTTACGTGCCGATAGGCGGTACGTATGGCGTGTCTGTGCAGTGCTTCACAAACCAGAGCGTGGCGTTCTCTGGAACCCCGGGAGAGGTGTTCAGCGGAACGCTTATACTCAACTATACGGACGAGATAACCGGCATCGAGAATGTGGCCCTTGGAAAGATAGTAGCTAAGGCCACATGAAGACGTACGGGGCGGGAGCACTCCGGGCGATGCACCGTTTATAAATTCTCTTCTGCTAATGCTTATGATTCAAATGGGCGTGATGCACACAATATCATCCTTGCTTATAACATTCGTGCTCCTGCTGGTCCTTTACGCCTTGTTAAGGGGCATACTGCTCCAGAGCCCGGCCAATTACAGCACACAGAGCACGATAGGCAACAATTACTCAAGCACGCACCAGGCGAGCACACAGCAGAGCACGTTGCCGCCCAGCACCACGCAGAAGGCCACGACCACGATAGCAAGAGTTACTACGCAGCAGTATTCCGGCGGAAACGCAACGGTGGAGTACGCACTCGGACTCATAAACAGGGACAGGAACAACTACGCCCTGCATAACGTAACCCTGTCTTCAGAGCCATCGGCACAGCAGCACGCGAACAGCATGCTTGCGAACAGCTACTTCAGTCACTGGGACACCCATGGAATGAAACCTTACATGCGTTACACGCTCCTCGGAGGCAGAGGCTCCGTAACGGAGAACATAGCGTTCGTATACAACAGCAGTGGGATAAACATAACTAGCACGCTTAAGGAGATGGAGTACAACTTCATGTACAACGACTACAAGTGCTGCCAGAACGGACACAGGGACAACATACTCAACCCTTGGCACAACCAGGTGAGCATAGGGATAGCGTACAACGAAACTGCAATATACTTCGTGGAGGATTTCATAGACAGCTACATCGCGTGGCTGGGAGGAACACCTTCCGTGTCGGACAATCTCAACGTAACTCTGCTGGGTAGTCTACCTAATGGATACTCACTGTCCTCCATACAGATAAACTACGACGTGCCGGTGAGCAACCTCACCCAGGCAGACTTCAACATGTCCCCGTACAATGGCCCTTACAGCTACGGGACCACGGTGGCGGGCATAGGGTACACATCAGGAAACGAGTACTTCTACTTCGGCAACATAACCACGATAAACGCCACGGCATACGACATTAACGGAACAACATTCAATGTAGCATTCGGGCTTAAGAAACTGGAAGCCCAGGATGGCCCCGGAGAGTATACCATAATGATGCTCCTTGACAACGGTACGGCCCAGGCATGCGCCGCGGGGGCCTGCAGTCCATTCGTTGGCGCAACCTATACGATTTTTGTCGATCCTGCCGGGATGCCGTACATTCCTTCGCAGGTCTAGTTTACGCTGCTTGAGTAATATTTATAAGAGCCGCACGGCCTTTGGTCCATTAGGTAACGAATCATGGTCGAAGTCGCAGCAAGGCACAGAAACACGGACCACGTGCTCGAGAGACTGGTTAGGGCATGGGAGAATTCGTCTGGGATCCGGCGAGAGCGCGTGCTTGGAAAAATAGCCGATCTGTCGATATTGGATCCAGATTTCGCCAGGCTGGTGATGCGCTGGTATCATGGACTGCTTACAGAGCGTGGAAATGCCAGCATGGTGGCAATGAACAGCGGCATCACGGTGGCGCACGCCATAGCGGAGAATGCTGAGGGGTGGCCCGCCATTGAGCTGTTCCAAAGGCATTTCGATACCATGTTTCTCCTGACCTCAGACAGGGAGCGATTCGTCCTGTCCGATGCCGTGCGCCATTCCCCGACTGTTGCGAGGATCGTGGCAGTGGAAAAGAACGACCTGCTTCGCAAGCGTACGCCGCGCGGGGAGAGCATAGCATTTGCTATAGTTGCGGCAATAGAGACCCCATACCTATTCAAAGACGCTCCGGCCAGGTTCAACGAGTACGTGGACATAATTCAGAGGATGATAGGCTCGAATCCGAAGTTCCTGAACGATTACGTGCCTGACGGGGTTTTTGGAAAGCTGAGCATAGCCAAGAAGCTTTACATGATACACGCGGATGGCAAAGGCACAATTGGAATGCAAAATGGGGCCCTGTTGTCTCTGCTGAGGGACAACAGCGATGCCATAGAGGATGAGAGCCTGCGCCGTGAGCTAAGGGATGCGGGACCATGAGCTGACGGACGGCAAGGCAAGCTTTTTAAACCTTTTATCTGGAGTAGTAACGGTAGAGTGTATGTCATACACGAAAGAACTGAAGTTTTTCTGGAACCTGCTCTGGAATCCAGGCGTAGGGTCCAAGAGACAGATGGATGTTGGCGGAGCCCTGAAGCTTTATTACATGCTTGCGGTGCTGCCGTTCATAGCATACCTTGTCATAGGCGGGCTCGCCGTGTCGGTAGGCTACAGCGTGAATGCGATAGACAGCAACACAGTATTCGCGCCGATCTTCGCGATGGTCAAATCGTTCTCGTACGTATCGCTGTTCTGGAACGGCATAGTGCTGTTCTTCATAGCGCTACCCATCGGGATAATAGTTGATGCGGTCATATATCAAATAATAGGCCGCTTCTTCCTGAAGATGTGGAACGGGGATTACTCCAAGACGCTCACGGCTCTTGTGTACAGCTTGTTCCCGGTGCTTCTCCTCGCATGGCTGAATGCAATACCCGTTGTGAACACCATATTCATAGTGCTCGCACCGATTTGGTCGATAGTGATATTCGTCATAGCCATGTCGGCACAGCAGAAGATCGCGAGGCTTAATGCATTGATTATAATGCTAGTTAAGTCGATACTGGTCTTCCTTGTGGTGTTCCTACTTGGCCTGGCGCTGTTGTCCTCGTTCGCATACGCGCTTACGAGCGGGCTTGTGCCTGCGGGAACCGCGTTCATGCACTGGTACAACATAAGCCAGGGCACCGGACCGATCGGATCGCAGTGGGGCATCGGACCGCAGGGAATGATAAAGTAATCTCCCTTAAGGGCAGAGGATTTGTTTTTATACTACCTCTGCCTTCTTTTTATTCTGATCAGCATGTTTGCAGTGGCACTCGGAGAGAGGAAAGCGATAGTTGTCCTTGGGAAGGCGACGGAGATCGCAAAATTCAAGGAAGCCACACGCACGGTGTTGGGCCGTGACAAAAAGATAGCAGACCTTACGAGCGATGACGTAGGCAGGATCGTGATGGAACTGCAGAGAAAATAGGTACGATTCCGTATCTAATATTTATTTAGACAATCTTGAATAGTTTTAGAATAAGAAAACAGCAGCGGTTCCATGGTTAAACAAACAGCAGGCGTGATAGACTTTGCAGACCGGATTCTATCAAAGGCAGTGTTGAGTGAGACTGCCAGTGAGGGAACAACGACTGCACGCCTGTACGCATACGCTGCAGAGAGATTCAAGGTGTCTGGAGATCCCAAGCAGGCAGAATTCGCGTACCTGAAAGCCGCAGAGATCTCACTCCGGGAGAAAGACAGGGAACAATTCAGGAAGTTTGCAGTTGAGGCAGTAGCACTGGATCTCAGTCTCATAGACTTGATAAAATCAATGATAAGGGACAACACGGACGTGCAACAGGAGGCTGCGGAAGTGGAGGGTTTACGGTCCCTGGCGGTAGTCAAGAGAGACTATGAGGAAAAGCATAAAATCTCAATGATGGAGCTGCGCGTGCGTAAAACCCTTGACATATGGAGCTTCAAGGCAGATAGGACAAAGGAGCTACTACTGATAAAGGGGCTGGCGTCTTGGGAGTATGTAGAAGATCTCACACTGGGCACATTTGAGTTAGTTATTGACAAGGCGTACGCCATAAGGGAGTGGTTCTGGGAGACTTTTGACAAATTTTTGGAGTAAAAGTCCCTCAAAACGTAATTCCGGCCTCATGGAGATAAATACTAATAAAGTATTGTATTTTCTCAAAAAGTATTAGTTAAGTATATGTGCGCGAAAAATTGCTTTTCCGGCATTCCATATAAATGAAATTTCGAATGTGGAAGATATTAAAATAGCACATTCCATATTTTCGGAAGAAAAATAAGGCGTGAAAAAGTACCTCATTCCAGATTTTTGGAAAATGCCCTGTTTTGGCCAACCCATCCCTATTGAACGCGAAAAGGGTTTTGGCGAAGGGGGTTTTCCTCTGATGGGCGATTTTGTTTCAATTTTATGAAATGCTACCATCATGTTTCAGTAAAATGGAATATAAGAAACTGCCAGGCGTTTGCTGTCAGAAATAGCGATTTTGCGGATTTACGACGACAAAAAACATGCGTTTATTTTGGCATTTTTGACGCATTTTCTCTCTGATAGGGTTTTTATACGGGTAGCAAAAGGCATCGTTAAATGAAAATCCTGAACGGATTTTTTGATTCTCATATTATCATGGATTTACTAATATAGTTTAAGTGTTACAGGTGAACCGAGATTTTAAGCAAGATCGAGTGACCTGGCTTATCTTAAGTAAAAATAAGCGGATTTAGAACAAGAAATAATCTTTTAGAGATACTAAGATAATTTGATAGCTTCCTTGCGGCTTAGCCAACAACACTCTGTCCTTGGGCACCGCCGGCAATCTCCCTAAGCTCATCTATCCTGTCCTGGAAGAAGCTTTCTGCACTGCGTATCTTGAACAGAAGCGTGTCCATGTGCTCCTGATCTAATTCATCTCCATTTATTGTTAGTATGACCTTCTGCACATCCGCGGTGGCTTCCTGGATCTTTTTGGCAAAGCGGACCTTATCTGCATCCTCGCCTGGTATCCTGTCAAACAGACGCTCGAGGCGGTCTTCCTCTGGGTCGCCTTCACGAAGCATGTTTCTTATGCTGTTCACTTCCCTTGCTTCGGTGGAGCCCACCCTCAGGGGAATTGCGAAGCCATTTACTGTGACGCGTATCTTTCTCATGATTTCGACTATCTCATCTATTGCGCGAGGGTCGGTGTAAGTCTGCTTTACGTAATCGCAAAGAAGAACGCCATCTCTCAGCAATCCTCCAAGCTTATTGGACACGTCTATGGATTTCTCCAGAACGGATGGTTTTCGTTTCTGCACCATTGAAAAACCCCTTAAGATAGGATATGTTAATGCATCTCGGTGGCTTAGCGATAAGCCAAGAGGCATTTGTAATAGGCAATAGGTGGTATATAATACTATGGATTAATGATGAGAAATAATGATCCGCACTGCCGGTAGTGATGCGCTTCTTCCTAGCCCCACCCGTAATCGGAAAGCGTGCATGCCGGCATGGTATTTTGAGGCAGGTAAACCATCACAGAGTTATTAAGCGTATGTAAAGCAAGTATATCCTTACTGAAAAGGGATAACATGATAACTGCTGTTGTAACATCGTTGGACAGCGAGAACCTTCTCGCTACTCCGTCTACGGACATGGACGTTAAGCTGCTTGTCGGTAAGAAGGTCAATTACGTGGACAAGAGCGGGAAGGTGTGGTCTGGAGTGATTAAGGGCTACGAGGACCAACTGATAGTGGTCAAGTTGGATCCCTTTCCTACCGGATTGGGGCAGGGACAGCTGCTCGAGATCCCTGAAGAAGGAGACGAATTATAGTCGGATTCAGTCCTTCATGGACTCTCTGAGTTCGCGACCTGAGCATGATGCCCTCTTATCAGCGTACATGTTTGAATCGGCCCTGTCCATGAGCACCCTGCGCACGTCCTCTGCCCATTGCTCTATCTCGTCCTTTGTCCTTATCGTGTAGGCGCGCGTTGCCAGCTGTGCAGGAACGTCTTCCGACAGACTCGATACGCCTATGGCGACATTGAACTTGACCTGGCCTTTTGTCAGGGTGGCCCCTATTTCCTCAAAGCGGGCCAGCAGTCTGGACTCCAGGGCACCTGCGGCGACCCGTCCCTGGTTATGGCGTTCAGACTTTACGATTATAAAGAATTCGTCTCCGCCGTACCTTACAGGTATGTCTCCGGGCCGGCAGGTTTCCAACAGAATCGATCCGAACCTCCGAAGGATATCATCGGCCGCCTCATGGCCTATCGTATCGTTTATTATCTTAAAGTCGTTGATGTCCAGGTAGAGCACAGCAAGATCCCCGTGCGCCCTTGACGTTTCCCTTACCAATTCGCGGAGCGCATCCATGCCCGCGGACTTGGTTCTCACCCCGGTTAGGCCGTCTGTGCCGTTGGCCTCCATCAGCATGGCGATCTGCTCCTCCTTCCCCGAAAGTTGCGTGCGCGCGTCCCTCAGTTCCCTTATAAGGGAGGCCCTGCTTGGAAGTGCCTTTAACTTGGCTAGTTGATTCGGGTTCATTTTGAACGTCGACATTTCGATACCTGTAGAAGTTGGCCGTTTTTAAAGCGGATAGTTATTATTATACGTCAGGTGATATTTAAATGTATCCTGGAAATCCGGCTTTTGTTACCGACGTATCTAAAAAATCGCAAAACTCTGAAAAGAAAGGTTAAGTTTAATACCTTTATTAAGCTATATTAAAAGGCACTTCTGGCAGTGCTTATCTCGGTGCTTTCGATTGGAGGAATCTGTAATATCGCATGTAATGGCAGGTGCGGCGCATGAAGCCACACACATCGAGGAAAAGGGACACGGTGGCGCGGGAATCCTGGCACGCAAGCGTGAGCTTTTCATAGCCGCAACGGTGCTGATACTCCTCCTTACGGTGTACTTCAGGGTGCCGTTGCTCAAGTATGCAGGATTCTATGAGCCCGACGGGTTTTACCACTTTTCTGTTATCAGGGCCGCTGTCAATCATGATTTTGTGGTGCCAAAGACGCTTAGCATATCCGGATGGCCGGCTCCGACACCGGTTAGCGAACCGGTTGGACTGTACTGGGTCACGCTGTTCCCATACGCTATACTGCAATTTTTTGGCGTAAACTACTACACGGTGATGCGCCTGGTTCCTCTCCTGTTCGGAATCCTCGACGTGATAGGCGCGTACTTCATAGCTGGCCTGATAACCAAAGACAAGCGGTTCGGCCTCTTGGCGATGCTGTTCGTGGCCCTTAGCGGCGGGGACGAGGCAAGGACCAGTGCTCTAATATACAGGGGAGACGGCTTTGTCACAATATTCCTGCTGATAGCCATAGTGTTCATGGTAAAGGTTTTCAGGAGCGATTCCAATCGCAATAAGGCCATTTTTGCAGCCGTGTCCGGCGTTGCGCTGAGTGTATCCAACCTGGTATGGAATGGAGCCGCATTTGCAGTAGCTGTGTACGCGCTTTCGTTTATGGTGATACTCTCAGTGGCATTCGTAATGTCACGTGAGAAGACGATAGACGATCTGAAGTACATCCTTGGATCTTTGTTCCTGTGGTTCATGCTGACAACGCTGTTCATAGCCGCGGGTTTCATGGGCTATCAGACCTTCACCGGAGTGCAATTCTTCTATATTTTTGTCCCAGCGGCGATTGGATGGACCATAGCGTACTACCTCACGAACAGATCCCGCATTATCGGAAACAGCAAAACACTGCGCCTGGGGGTGCTGGGCGCTGTTGCCGCCATCATAGGCATTGTCGCGGTTGTTTTTGCTAGCTCCATGATAAATGCGATATTTATAAACAATGGATTCATAACCGCAGGCAACAGCCACGTAAGCAAGACGTCGTCAACCATATTTTACTCAACCGTTCAGGAACTTCAACCGCCTACATCCGGATTTCTCTTCGCGAGCTTTGCAACCAACCTGTACCTTACGCTGCCCACATTGCTGATACTCCTTTCCACATACGTCGGGCACATAACGCTGTTATTCCTGGTGTTGCTGCTCTCATTTGCTCCTTACCTTTTCATGCAGGTGTACGACTCCGGAGAGTTCTCTTCAGGCAACGCTAGGCTGCGGCTAGAATTGAATGAGACCATACTGGCAATGGTATCGTACTTTGCAGCAACTGCGTACCTGCAGATGCACGCGATACGCTTCAATTCCCTGATCTCAATACCAATAGCAATACTCAGCGCGTACACTTTGTACTGGCTCATCGTTTATTCAAAATTCAGGGCCAATGCACTCAGAAGGCACGCCGCCGTGCTGACAGTCCTTCTTGTAACCGCATTGGCGCTCGGCACGCAACTCGCCTCAGTCATGACAGCTACGTCAAATTCCTCGGCGATTGGGCAGATAGAAACATACATTATACCGCTCGCGATTGTCGGGGCAGTTTTACTTGGCGCCAATGCGAGGAGCAAGCACGAAAAGACAGTGGCAGGAGTCGCGCTTCTTGCAATAACTCTGGTGTATATACTTGTGCAGTATGCGGCGTTGGCCGCTTCTGCAAATATAGCTGTAGCAGCTATTTTGCTGCTTGTGTCGATGTCTGCCATGGTGTACGTGGAACACGAAAGAAACGTCAATCTCTGGCCGTGGATAGTAATAATTCTCTTTCTGTACACCACGATATATTTCGGCACGATATACACGGCAAACCTCGTACCGGCCGACCAGATAAACCCGCAATTCCTTGCGGCCGCGTCATGGCTCAGGAACAACACACCTGCCAATAGCGTTATACTGTCACTGTGGCCTGATGGCAGCGTGATAGAGGGTATGGGCAACAGGACAAGCGTCATGGACAGCGTCGGCGCACAGAACTACACAAAATCGGACGCTTTTGCAGTGTGGCTGCTTAATACAAGCAGCGACCCGCAGTTCATCACTTCTCCGGGAATAGGCAAGCCGGATTATCTTTTCGTGAGGAACTCGTGGCTCCTTGAGAGCGGAGGAATATTCCAGGAGGCCGCGGCGGATGAGACACTGAACCCCCAGAATTACTCGAACATAAAGTTCCAGACCTTCGATGAGGCGGCCAACGCTACCACCACGAAGTTCAGTTTCACCAGCCCGCAGATAACCAATGGTCTATCGATCGGTGCGGCCCTGTACATAACGAATACGGGCACACAGAAGGGCATGCACGCATTCCTCGAACTCATCAATTCTTCCACGTATCAGGGATTGCAGAGTCTGCCTCTCCACAGCGTAATATTCTACAACCAGAGCAGCCTCACGTACAACCAAGTCAACATGTCGAACATTACGGCCGCGCAGGGGTATTCGATATTCCTGAACTACTCCGGAACTCCGAGGCCTGGCACGTCTGTGAACATAACAGGTGCATACGTAATAAGCCCGGGACTTGCCAGGAGCAACCTTTTCAAGCTCCTGTACCTGTGCGGCGCTAACGGCTGTGAATGGAACAACAGCGTCGTGACTCTGAAGATGGTGTATGGCAACAGCGATTCCAAGATCTATAGGATAGTCTACAACAAGAGTACCAACGTGACGGGCACGTGACAGAGAGGGATAGATTGCTGCTTCGGACCACTCATGGTGCGGCATATCCTGATTGCCATGTTCCAGTAAATATGACGTTGGTCGGGACGCCGTTGTTATTATTTCCACTGTAGTCGTTCGCATTGCCGTTCAGCGGCCACCACCC
>DAHWXM010000004.1 GCA_027334165.1 Microcaldota archaeon | reverse complement strand
GGACGTTGCAATTAACAGGGGAAACAGCGAGTACAAGGTGGATAAGCATGAGATGCTTGTCGTTACGAATTCGCCGTACTTCATAAAGGCGGCGAAGAGGAAGGAGCTTTCGGTGGTTGGCGTGGCCAACAGGAGGTATTCTATAGGGGAGCTGCGGATCTCCGGCGCGGATGTGGTGGTCTCTAGCGTTAAGGAACGGAAGAGGATACTCGAGTACGTAACCAAGTAGAAACGCATGGTGTCGCAAACCGACGTGTGATTTGCCAGCATCTACTTACTTATTATGGCGACGTAGACGCCGTTCTTCCCGTACCCCACGGAGCCCATGAACTTTGAAACGTGCCAGCCTCTGCAGCCGAGGAGTCCCTTCATCTCCCTTTTGATACGTAGAGATAATCATGCCAAGGGGTGGAGTATTGCATGAGCCTGACGCACGGGGGAGCAGGCAGAAGCTCATGCACCGACGAGGAGTGATGCGCCGTACAGCTTCAGGATGGCGATGACGCCCACGCCGGGCAGCCCGAATATGCCAGTTGCGACGAGCGTCGGCGTGTCTATCGGTATCGAAAAACCGATGAAGTAAACAAGGAGCACAAGGGTTATCATGCCCAGTATGCTGTTGATGAGTACGGCGAGCGCTATCCTAACTATAACGCGACCGAACTTCATTATGATGAAGAGCGAGACCGCAACTGCCGCTATAATGATGCCAACGGAAATCAGGATGTTGGCCAGCGTTATGCCTGCCATGCCCATATATGGGTCGGTGGTTTTTAAATTGTTTGGCTCGCGGCCTTGCGGAGAGCCGCCTTCAGGTCGCTTATTCGCTCCTCAAAGTTCATCGCAATGATGCCGGATTCGTGCTCGGAGAAGCGGAGGTCGCCTACAAGCTTCTCTTTGGATTGTTCGATGCCTGCGCGGTTTAGAGCACGGGCCTCTACCCTGCGCGCCCAGCGCTCCATCCTGAGGCTCGCCTTGAGCGCCTGCGTAGACAGTTCGCTGCCCTTTGGATTGATCGCGTATATCAAATGCATCTTCTCCGCCGCGAGTATGAGATTGCGCATTGCGCCCTCTACGTCCTCCGGGCTCTTGGATACCCGCGCCTTGCGGAGGCATGAAACTGCGTCCAACACCCGCCGATTGGAGAATTGGAGCGCTTGCCTGTCGGTGCTGTTGTGCCCCGCCAGTCGCGGATCGACAGCGTGCAGTGGGTTTGACCTTTCGCTCTTAGATACGAATCCTATTCTTCCCATTTTGATTACCTGCACCGCATATATGAGTATTGGCGCGCAGATATCCCACCGACCATCCTATTTAAGCTTGGTCTATTTGCGCAAAAAAACAGCTTTTATAGTGTTTTTGTCCATCTAGCACTTACGACAGGGGAGGAAAGAGACGGCTATATTTGTAAAAAACGCGTGCCGAATTGGCGCCAAATGCACCTATTGCCGACTTTGATTTTGAGCGCTTGAAAACGCCGCAAGGGAATATTTATAAAGTAAAAGGCATGGGAATTTGTCGTGATGAAATGACGCACGCAATCCGCAAGCCGATACATAAAGAAGTATTACAGATGAGGGAACTTGGCAAACAGATTTTTGACAGAGCATCTTCAGGTATCCTGAATACTGCATTGCGCGTAGAGGTGCTCAGAAAAGGCGAGGAAATAACGCAAAGTCCGAACTTTAAGTTCTTGAAAGGGGAAGAGATAGCTTACACTGCAACTAATGACATCACAGGAAGCACCGTGACAGAAACGTGGATGCGCGTTATGAAAGGGGCTGGAGTAACCATACTGGCATTGGTGGACTTTGGACGGATAGAACATGTCAAGCGCAGCGCATACGAGCGCAATGACCTGCCGAAGTATAAATCGCACGTTTTGGGACGCAAGCATACCTTTACAGTAAAGACACAGGAGCTTCCGGTACTTATCTATAAGCCGCAGCCGTCAGTAGAAAATTGGTCAGTGGAACTTCCTTCCGGAGCGGTGGGCAAGGACATATCAGTGGAGGATGCCGCACGGAGGGAACTGCGGGAGGAGACTGGGCTCAACGGCGAGAGCATAATAGCGATGCAGGGATTGGAAGCAGTATGGCATGCACCGCATAGATTGAACACCACAGATAGCGTAATGGTGGTTAAGGTATCAAAAAGGAAGCCGTACCTGGGCAGGACAAGCAATGAAAAGGAGGAGGCGCCGATATCGGCATTCATCGCGAGCTGGCCGGAGATCGCATGGTACATGCACAACAACACCATAAAGTATGCGATGAGTCTTGCCGCCATTCAGAATTACCTGATCATGCAGGCACCGGCCGATGTACTTGCGGAAATAAGAAGGGCAGAATAGTAGGCGATTAAAAATTGCCGAATGTGGGGCCGTGCAGGGCAGAGGCGTTGGCTTGTTGTGGCGGGCAGGGGCCAGAGACAGGACGTCTGGCAAATAGGAAGATATAGAGGTACCGTTGCCGGAAGCGGCAGTGTGGATCAGGGTAGGATACAAGATCAGGCCGAGGGTAATTATTATATATGCCGAGCGGCTAATAAGTATCGTGGTGTGCGGGTGACTCACGGTCCTTGTGACTGAGGAAGCTCTCCCCATGCAGATGCGCGCACGGCCCAAGGCCAGATCCGGAACAGAAACGATACCGCTACGGCACATAACGCGATGATACGATGAGCGTGCCGGTGCGGATGAAACGCGTCGGAAAACGCGCGTGTGAGCATGCAAGGCTCGAACGCCGCTTAGTCGAATGTCACCTAAAACAGAAGGGGGGCTACGGCACACCACACTTTTTCCAGTCGTGCGCGGTCTTGGAGGCCTTGACGCTTCCGGAACGGGATGCGAACAGCGTAACTTCCTGCCTGTTGCTCGGCAGAGCCTTGATCGATTTTACCTCGAAGCTTCCGCTGAGCGCGTGCTTCGCCTCGCGCATGAACTTCGGGGCGTTCCTGCTCATGCACTTTACCGTAAGCACCAATGATGCGTGCGGCGTAAGCGTCGGAACGAACTCGAGAACTGCGGCGGCGGAAGCCAGCGGCCCCAGATTCATGTCGTCGGCAATCAGGGTTGCGCACGTTTTTGGGATCATTCGCAGCGCGTCATCGAATCCGGCTTTGATGTGCAGCACGTCGCACCTCTTGATGCTCTTCGCTACATCTCCGCCGGGCGGCAGCGTGATCACCCTTGCGCCAGCTGACTTCATTGCCGCATAGTCGAGCTTCGCTGGGTCCACCGCGATTACCTTGTATCCGCGCTTGTGCAGGAAGAGGCTCCATCCCCCAGGCGCTGCGCCCAGGTCTATCGCGATGCCATTACCGCTTATGCCAAATTCCTCGAACGCCTCCCGTATCTTGAATTCCGCACGGCTCACTTTTCTTGTGCCCATGTACCGACGCAACGGGTTCAGCCTGCGCTGCCATTCGTAGTCGAATTCTGACGTCCCGGCATAGCACACGCCGTTAAGCAGGACGGCGTACACGAATGCCGTGGGGTCTATGATGTCGGCCTTGTAGCCATCGGAATTGAGCCGCTGACCAAGACTTACCTCTATGTCCTTGGCGGAGTACCGGGTCCTGTTGTTGATGTCATAGCACTCCAGGAACACGGTTTCGTCCCTGCCCACCTTGCCGGCGCGCATTGCCTTGAGCATCTGGCGGTATATCGAGCCCAGGTAGTCACCCTTTGATATCCTGCCCTTGGTGCGCAAGGGAAAAACGCCGTAGATGAACACCGGCTTCTTCTTCCTCACGATGGAGCAGAGATCGGCGTCAGACTCGACTATCGCAACATTAAGACTTTTGTCGACTATAGAGACGTTCGCAAGCCCCTCCAGTTCCTTGGCGGAGCTCTCCGGAAAGAACGAAGACACGTAAACGAAAAAGAGCATGATAGGCTTCTCGCGGGGCCGAATAATAAGCTATGCCCCACGCGCGACGGCGGCGACGGGTCAAACCGAGAGGATAGCAAGGCATTTAAAACTTATCTGGGAAACAATAATCAGGGCTTTTCGTAGCGAATTAGACGTCTACTTTAAGGTCCAGTAGGTTGGTGCAATGTCTGACGCAGCGTCTATAGAACAGGTGCAGGGAGCAGAGGAGAAGGCCAGGAAGGAGGTCGAAGAGGCGGAGAGGGACCGCGCCGAGAGAGTCGCCGCTGCGAATGCGAAGGCGACGAAGATAATAGAGGATGCCGAGGCAAAGGCCCGCTTGGCGAGGGAGAAAGAGCTCGAGAGCACCAGGGAGAAAATCGCACAGCACATCGCGAAGGAAGCTGCGGAGGGCAGGGAGGCGGCGAAGAAGATAAGGAAGGCAGAATTGGGAAAGGAGCGCATAAGGAAGATCGCTAAGAAGGCAGTTGCCGATATATTCGACTGATTGTTATGTTTCATACGGAACCCATGGAAAAAGTTAGGGTAATAGCGCTAGAATCAGACAGGAGGCGCATCGTCTCCGCGCTGCACGGCCTGAGGATAATAGACCTCAGGAGGAGTTCGCTCGCAATAGAGGATGATAAACCGGCGTCTTATTCTACCGAGATATCCGACGCGCTGATAAGGATAAACGGCGCGCTGCAAGTGCTCGAGAAGAGGGCAGTGCATTCTGAGAGGCACATCCCAGTAGAAAAAGTGCTTGACGAAGTACGGAGCAGCAGGGCGATAGACAGGATATACGCGCTTAGCGGTGAAATGCGCGCAATAAGCGAGGACACCAGTGCGCTGGAGTACGCGGGAAGGGTGGCAGGGGCATTTTCCGGCCTCGGCGTAGACTTCGGAAAGTTGAAGAGCGATTACGTTTTGTACAGGGCCTTCGAGATGGACAAGAAGGCGCTTGCCGCATTCAGGAAGGGAATAGGAAAGGAAGGCAGAGGGATGGAGAGCAGTGTGAGCCCTTCTGAAAATGGGAGGTACCTGGTCTTCGTCGCGTACGACAGGAAGATCGGCTTAGACGAGGAGATTAAGGGTGCCGGCACCACGGAGCTCGACCTGTCAGCGAGATATCTAGATGGGAAGCCGAAGGACATACTTAAGAGCGTGCACGCGAAGGCCGCTGCCCACAGGAAGAGGGCCGCCGAGATAGGGAGTGAGATAAAAACACTTAGCGACAGGAACTATTCAAGGCTGACGAATCTCGCGGAGATGCTCGGCATAGAGCTTGCGAGAGCCGACGCGGGGGCGATGTTCAAGAGGACCGCAAGCACGTTCGTTGTGGAGGGATGGATCGAGAAGAGAAAGCTTGCCGAGCTGAAGGAAAAGGTCGGTGGGGTGGCGCACGGAAGATTCGAGATCGAGACGCTGGAGCATGACGAGCTTGCGCCTACACACACCAACAGGCCCGCGGTGCTGAAGCCCTTCGAATACCTGCTAAACTTCTACTCGACGCAGAGGAGCGACGAGGTGGACCCGACATGGATATTTGTCCTGTCATTCCCGATCTTCTACGGGCTGATGGTCAGCGACGTGGGGTACGGCATAGCCTCGCTGCTTTTCGTCACCTACGTTTCAAGACTCGTTGACAAGGAAGGCCTTGTGTACAACGCGTGCAAGATATGGCAACTCATGTCTGTCGCAGCGATATTCTTCGGAGTCATGTCGAATCAGTACTTCGGGTTCCAGCTAAACCAGTACATAATTCCGGGATTTGTGGGTTTTGACTGGATGAAGAACGCCACGACGGTCATGGCGGTAACGATACTCTTCGGCATCGTCCAGATAGTGCTCGGGCTGTTCTTCGGCTTCGTCAACCACTACAGCAGGAAGCACATGAAGATGGCGATAAGCAAGCTCACGTCCATAGTTGTGATACTCGCCGGTACGGTCGCGGTGAGCGCGCTGTTCGGGCTTACCGGAGGAGCCCTCCCCATAGTCTCCGCGGCGATCGCCGTGCTCGCTCTGCTGGTGACGCTGGCGATAAGCGGACACGAAGCCACGGAGATAACGAACCTGATAACGCATCCGCTGAGCTACGCGAGGATAATGGGATTCGGGCTTGGCAGCGTCATAATAGCGTTCCTCATAGACCAGTACTTCACGCCGAACCTCAGCGGGGGCATACTCGTGTTCATAATCTATCTCGTGATATTCATGCTGCTGCACTTCCTCAACATGCTGCTCGGCATATTCGAGGGGATAGTGCAAGGTGCGAGATTGAACTTCGTGGAGTTCTTCTCCAAGTTCTACATGGGCAACGGAGTCAGATTCAAGCCCTTCGGGTACAAGAGGACTTATACTAAAGAAGAAAAGGAATAGAGAATATTGGTGAACCAAATGGTAGTAGCAACAGGAGCAGAGTACGCGGCAATCGGCGCCGGAATAGCAATACTTGGAGGCGCAATAGGAACGGGAATGGCGCAGTCTGGAATAGGCAGCGCTGGGCTCGGACTGATAGCGGAGAAGCCAGACAGCATGGGAATAGTGCTTCTATTCCTGGTGCTCCCCGAGACATTGCTGATCTTCGGATTCGTGGTTGCGATACTCATAATGCTCGCTTTCGGCATTATATAAAGAGGGCGTAAAATGTCCCTAGACGTCATAAAGAGGAGCATCGTTTCCGACGCCGATGCCAAGGCCAAGGCAATCGAATCAGATGCATCGAGGGAAGCAGCTAGAATAGTCGCTGATGCAGAGAAGAAGGCCGGGGCCGCGCTCAGGCAGGCCAAGGAGGACGCGGAGAAGGAGGCGGCTCGCCTCTGGAAGGAGGCCGAGGCAGGAATCGAGACCGAGAGGAACACGCTTATCGTCGCTGCACAGGGAGAGGTAGTCTCGAAGTACATGAAGGAGGTGAGGGACGAGATAGCCAGGAGTGTGGAGAAGAAAGACCTTGAGAGGATCTTCGAGGCGGGCATGAAGGAGTTCAGGAGGATCTCGGATTCCGAGGAAGTTGTCGTTATATCCGGAAAGAGAAACTCAGACATCGCCAAGGGCAGGAACGTGAAGGTTGAAACCGGAGACATCGACGGGTTCGTGTTCTGCACGCCTGACAGGAAGATATCGCTCAACGCGACCGTATCCGGGGCCGTGGAGAAAAACATCGACACGATAAGGAGGGCGGTGGCGGAGGAGCTCTTCGGCGGGAAGGGTGCGGCGTCTAAGCGCATGCCAGTGAAGAGGGCGGTGAAGAACAGGCGAAAGTCAAAACCCAAGAGGAGATGAATTTGTTGTCGGGAGGAGAGGCGGCTGTGCATTACGGATACTCCAGTGCGAGGGTCAAGGCTATGGAGTCCAGGTTCATGACCAGGAGAGCCATGTCTGAGATAGCGAACGCACGCGATGTGAGCAGCATGATGGCCATTCTCTTCCAAGGAGACTACCGGGAGGATTTGGAGAGGTTTGGAGGGCTCGCGATAAAGCAGGAACTGATAGACTTCGCGCTCAGCAGGAACCTGGCCAGGAACACGGGTAAGCTCGTGCAGATATCGCCTTCCTCCGATAAGAAGACCGTAAGGGGTGTCGTCGGAAGATGGGACTTGAACAACGTGAAGCTCGCGCTCGGAGCAAAGGACCGCGGGCTCGGATACGAATCCATCGCCAGTTACGTCATAGACTATGGCAGGTACAACGCCGCGGCGATTAAGGAGGCGATGCGCGAGGACTCTGTGGAGACCATGCTGAACCGCTTCGCGATCAACTCGCCCTACGCTAGGATCCTCAGAGGCGCTGCTGACGCGCTGAAGAAAAGCGGAAGCGTCGCCGAAGCGATGGCGGAGATCGACAGGAGCTACTACAAGGACCTCGGAGGGATGGTGCTGGGCCTGCGGGCGGTGCACAGCGAATCTGCTCTAGTGCTGAAGATGGAGATAGACGTGAGGAACCTGCTACTGCTGGTAAAGGCCAAGAGGGCTGGCATGAAGTTTGCGGACGTGAGCGGACACATCATAGGCAACGGCAGGATGCGGCCGGGAGAGCTCGAGCAGATGTACAACGGAGCAGGAGACGTGGAGGGATTCGTGGCGCAGATAAAGGCGTACGACATGAAACCGGCACTAGATGCGTACAGGAACAGCAGGAGGAAGCAGTTGCTCCTGTTCGAGATCGGGATGCGGAACGCCGTGTTCAACGAGAGCATGCGCATGCTCAGGCACAGCATACTCTCCTTCGGCACGATACTCGCTTACGCTTACATGAAGGAGATAGAGATATTCACGCTGAGGATACTGATACACAGCAGGGCTTACGGGCTCACCAAGGAGGAGACGGAAAGGCTGATAGTATGGAAGAACGAGTAGAGAAGGAATACAAGATAGTCATGGTGGGCAACGAGCTGCTCACGCTAGGCTTCAAGCTTGCTGGCGTGTCGGAGTCTTACAACGCGGCTGATCCAAAGGAAACCGAATCCAGGATGAGGGAACTCCTGTCCAGGAGCGATGTCGGCATAGTCATAGTCAGTTCTTCCGTGAGAAGACAGATAAGGGACCGCAGGCTCCAGGACATGATGTCTGAGAGCATACTGCCGCTAGTGGTCGAGGTTCCTGAGCCCGGAGAGAGCATGGCCGAGGAGGACACGCTGAGAAGCCTCATACTCAGGGCCATAGGCATAGACATAACAAAAATGGGAAAATGAATGGTGTTTAAGGTGAATCAATGGGTATCATAGAGAGAATATCAGGCCCGCTAGTCGTGGCAAATGACATGCTCGGAAGCAATATGTATGACGTTGTAAAGGTAGGAAAGCAGAACCTCATAGGCGAGATCATACAGCTCAGGGGAGAGAGAGCGGTGATACAGGTTTACGAGGACACAACCGGCATGGGGCCTGGCGAGCCGGTGACCTCGACAGGCATGCCGCTCTCAGTGGAGCTCGGTCCCGGAATACTGAGCAACATATATGACGGAATACAGAGGCCGCTGGAGGTTCTCAGGTCAAAGAGCGGCGCGTTCATCGGCAAGGGACTCACCGCAGAGGCAATAGACAGGAAGAGAAAATGGAAGTTCTTCGCAGAGAAGGGGATAAAGAACGGCGCACACGTCAGACCGGGCGAGATAATCGGGCACGTGCAGGAGACGGAGAACATCAAGCACTACATCATGATACCCAGCGGGATAGAGGGCAGGATATCCGGGCTAAAGGACGGAACGTTCACGCTCGACCAGGCGGTCGCGAAGGTGGAGAGGAACGGCAAGCAGATTCCGATAACCATGGTCCAGAAGAGGAGCGTCAGGAGGGGCTCGCCTTTCAGGCACAAGTTCAGGTCCAGCGAGCCGCTGGTCACGGGGCAGAGGGTTCTCGACGCATTCTTTCCTGTAGCGAAGGGAGGGACGGCGGCGGTGCCGGGGCCGTTCGGAAGCGGGAAGACGGTCATACAGCAGCAGATCGCGAAGTACTCTGACGCCGACATAGTTATTTACGTGGGATGCGGAGAGAGGGGCAACGAGATGACCGACGTGCTCGTGGAGTTTCCGGAGCTCGTAGACCCAAAGACGAGGAGGCCGCTCATGGAGCGCACCGTGCTCATAGCCAACACGAGCAACATGCCGGTGGCGGCTAGGGAGGCCAGCATTTACACCGGAATAACGATAGCCGAGTACTTCAGGGATATGGGATACAGCGTCGCAATCATGGCGGACTCGACGTCGAGATGGGCGGAGGCCATGAGGGAGATATCCGCAAGGCTTGAGGAGATGCCCGGAGAGGAAGGATACCCGGCTTATCTGCCGAAGAGGCTGGCTGAGTACTACGAAAGAAGCGGAAAGGTGGAATCGCTCAATGGCAGAATGGGTTCGATAACCATAATAGGCGCGGTGTCTCCTGCGGGAGGGGACCTGTCCGAACCTGTGTCGCAGGGAACGCTGAGGGTGGTTAAGACCTTCTGGGCGCTCGATGCCGCACTGGCAGGATCCAGGCACTTCCCTTCCGTCAACTGGCTTACAAGCTACTCGCTGTACCTGGACGCGCTCAAGGAGTGGTACGTGAAGAGCATAGGCGAGGAGTTCGTCGCGAATAGGAACGAGGCGACAAAGGTGCTCCAGAGAGAAGCCGAGCTGAAGGACATAGTGCAGCTGGTCGGAGCGGATGCGCTCCCGGACAACGAGAAGCTCGTGCTGGAGGTAGGCAGAATGCTGAGGGAGGATTTCCTTAGGCAGAATGCGTACGACGAGACAGACGCGAGCACCAGCCTGCGCAAGCAGGACATGATGCTTAGGGCGATACTCCACTTCAGGAAGAAGGCGGAGGAGGCCCTGTCCCACCAGGTCGCCACGGAAAGGATCCTGAAGATGAAGGCGAGAGAGCAGGTCGCCAGGATGAAGGAAGTGAAGGAGGTAGAAGTGGAGAGGCACGAGAAGAAGATGCTTGATGAGATGGATGCGGAATTCCTGGAGCTCAGAAAGGAGTACCAGGAGGCGCAGGAGTAAATGGCGTGATGTTATGAAGTTCGAGATAGAGTATAGCACAATAGGAAGCGTTGCGGGGCCGCTTGTCGTGGTAGATAAGGTCAAGAACGCTAAGTACAATGAAGTGGTAAGGATAAAACTCGGCAATGGAGAGACGCGGCTTGGCCAAGTCCTCGAGACGAGCGACAAGCACGCGGTGGTGCAGGTATTCGGCCCTACCGACGGCATAAGCGTGGACAAGACCACCGTAAGTTTCCTCGGGGAGACGTTCGAGATCGGGGTCAGCGAGACAATGCTGGGCAGGATATTCGACGGACAGGGCAGACCCAGGGACGGCGGCGCCGAGGTAGTGCCGGACAAGAGGATGGACATAAACGGCTCGCCGATCAACCCGGCATCCAGGGAGAAACCAAGCGATTTCATTGAGACTGGCATATCCGCGATAGACGGCCTGGACACGCTGGTCAGGGGGCAGAAGCTTCCCCTCTTCTCGGCTTCGGGACTTCCGCACAACGAGCTCACCGCGCAGATAACCAGGCAGGCCAACGTCAAGAACAGCACAGAGGGCTTCGCCATAGTATTTGCAGGGATAGGAATCAACTACGATGATTCGGCGTACTTCATAGACGAGTTCAGGAAGACTGGCGCGCTGAAGAGGACAGTTGCGTTCATCAATCTCGCGGATGACCCGAGCATAGAGAGGATACTCACACCAAGGATAGCACTGACGACAGCGGAGTACCTTGCGTACGAGAAGGGGATGCACGTCCTGGTGATACTTAACGACATGACGAACTACGCGGAGGCACTCAGGGAGCTGGCAAGCGCGAGGGAGGAGGTGCCGGGAAGAAGAGGTTATCCGGGTTACATGTACACGGACCTCGCCAGCCTGTACGAGCGCGCCGGAATAGTGAAGGGAAAGAAGGGGAGCATAACACAGCTGGACGTGGTAACCATGCCTAGCGACGACGTCACTCATCCGATACCAGACCTCACCGGATACATAACCGAGGGGCAGATATACCTGAGCAGGGATCTGGTGAACAAAGGCATCTATCCGCCGATACAGCCGATAGGATCGCTCTCGAGGCTCATGAACAACGGGATAGGGAGCGGTAAGACCAGGGAGGACCACAGTGGGGTTGCGAACCAGCTCTACACCTTCTACTCAAAATCCCTTGATGTGAAGAGCCTTAGCGCAATAGTGGGTGCTGAGGCGCTGAGCGACAGCGACAAGCTGTACCTAAAGTTCGGGGAGGAATTCGAGAACCGGTTCCTCAGGCAGGGATTCTACGAGAGAAGAAGCATAGAGGACACTCTTAACATAGGCTGGGAGCTTCTCTCCATGATGCAGGAGGGAGAGCTGACAAGGATAAAGAAGGACCACGTAGCCAAGTACTACAAGCGACAGGGCAAGGAGGAGGGGCATGGGGCCAAGAAGGCGGAGGAAGCTCCTGCACACAGCGGCAAGGAGGAGAGGAAAAGGTCGAAATGATGGCGAGGCTCAACCCAACGAGGATCAACCTGATAAATCTGAAGAAGAGGGTAGCGGTGGCCAGGAAGGGTCACGGCATCCTTAAGAGGAAGAGGGAGGTCCTGGTGCTCGAGTTCCTCAAGATGCTCAAGCAGTCGGGAGAGAGTCGGGCAAGGCTCAATGAGCTCGTACAAGACTCGTACAAGATGGTCAAGACCGCATCGACCTACGTCGGAAACTTTGAACTTGAGGAGGTGGCCTTGCGCGCCAAGGAGGCCAAGCCGGTCTCGATAAGGGTCAAGAACATCATGGGCGTACGCATTCCTAAGATAGAGAAGGTGGGGCAGGAGGTCGCTGCTGATCCGCTCTTCTTCTCCAGCAGCCTCGCGGTTGACGACATCAACGATACGTTCAGACAGGCGACGGATTCAATAATTGAGATAGCGCAGAGGGAGCAGGGATTGAAGAGGCTCGTGCTGGAGATAGACAAGACGAAGAGGAGGGTCAACGCCCTCGATTACAAGGTCATACCCGGGATGAGGGCGCAGCAGAGGTACATCCGCATGCGCCTGGAGGAGATAGACAGAGACACGTTCTCGGCGCTCAAGCATGTCAAGAAGAGGATAGCGAAGTCTTCGCAGGAAGGCGGCGCCTGACTCTCAAGGTTGTTTTCTGATGGTTTTTATGAGGAGCGCGGTTCTTTATAGTGGAGGGAAGGACTCTACCCTTGCCCTGCACAGGGCAGTGGAGGCAGGGGCAACGATCGACCTCCTGATAACCATGCTCAGCAGGAACAGGGAAAGCTACATGTTCCATTATCCTAACACGAGGTTCACGAAGCTGCAGGCAGAAGCGCTCGGAATAGAGCAGGTGTTCGTTGATACTGAGGGAAGGAAGGAGGAAGAGCTGAAGGACCTCGAGAAGGCGCTGGTGGACAACGACGTAGGGCTGCTGGTTACAGGAGCCACGTACAGCGCGTACCAGGGGGACAGGATAAACGGCATAACGAGAAGGCTAGGCATAGAGCACATGGCTCCGCTCTGGCACATAGACCCGATGGAAGAGTTGGGCATTCTTGCCAGGGATTACAACGCGATAATAACCGCTGTTGCGGCGGAGGGACTCGGCGAGTCGTTCCTTGGCGCGAGGATAGATGATGAGACCGTCTCGCTGCTTGTCGAGGCGAACAGGAAGTACGGCATCAATATGCTGTTCGAGGGAGGGGAAGCGGAGAGCTTCGTGCTCGACGCGCCGCTGTTCAAGAAAAGGATAGAGATACTGAAGGTCAGGAAGGAGTGGAACGGCTCGACGGGAGCGTACGTGTTCGAGGAAGCGCGGCTCGTGAGCAAACCCTAGCCGGACTCGGAGCGCACGGAGCTGCGCTCTGCGGAGTGAGACGTTATCTCCATGCTGCAGCTGTTGTGCTCGGCACACCACGCGTGGCACCTTTCAGCCCATTCCTTCGTGTAGTAATGCAGTCCGCAGAGGGGGCAGGCGAACACGGCACTATTTGCCTTTGGCATACGCACCGGGATTTTTGTCGAAACTCTGCTTGCATGCAATTGAGCAGAAGAAATACTCCCTGCCATTGTAAGAGCTCCTGAATTTGGAGCTGTCGTTCACGTTCATTCCGCATATCGGGTCTTTCATGTGCACACCGATTTTAACTCACCGATTGAATTATTAAAGGCTTGCGCAGTCTATAGATAAGAGAACCATGAACCTGAGAATCAAGAATCTCGAATACTTCAAGAAATGGCTTGTCTTGGGAATACTCATTGGCGTTGCCGCGGGAGTTGGCGCGCTGCTTTTCTATTACGCCATAGTGTACGCGCAGGACCTGTTCCTCGGAGGCATTGCCGGCACGCAGCTCCCGTCATCTGTAGGAGAGGGAGGGCAGCCGTTCGTACAGGACAACATGCTGCTCGTGCCGATATCGCTGCTCCTTGGAGGACTGCTCTCCGGCTTCCTCGTCTACACGTTTGCGCCGGAGGCGGAGGGGCATGGGACGGATGCGATGATAGACGCGTTCCACAACAAGGACGGAAAGATACGCAGGCGCGTGCCCCTGATCAAGGCCCTGGCATCAGCCATCACCATAGGCTCTGGAGGGAGCGCGGGGAGGGAAGGCCCTACGGCGCAGATAGCCGCAGGAATAGGCGCGTACATTTCGGATCTGCTACGGCTCGACAGCAGAGACAGGAGAATCGCGGTTCTTGTGGGCACGGGGGCAGGTATAGGCACGATATTCAAGGCCCCCATAGGAGGAGCACTGCTCGCGGTGGAAGTTCCTTACAAGAGGGATTTTGAGACGAGCGCGCTTTTTCCGGCAGTAGTTGCAAGCGCAGTCGGCTACTCGATCTTCGGGTCCATAGTGGGCTTCCAGCCGATATTCGGATATTACCTGCAGGCCTTCGATCCGCTCAACCTGCCGCTGTATGCGGTTTTGGGGATAGTGACCGGACTGTTTGTCATTTTCTATGTGGGCGTGTTCTACAGAGTGCAGGAGGCATTTAGGAAACTGAGGATAAAGAATCACATCAAACCGTTCCTTGGCGCCATTGTAGTTGCTGCAATAGCCATGCTCTTTCCAGAGGTCATGGGCGTGGGATACGGGTGGGTGCAGATATTCTTCAACGCCACCACGCAGAATCTTCCAACGTATGGCATCCCGCTCATCCTGATCATAGTGCTGATGCCATTCGCAAAGATATTCGCAACGTCATTCAGCATAAGCTCTGGCGGATCCGGAGGTGTCTTCGCACCGGGAATTTTCATAGGTGCATCCATAGGGCTTATGTTCGGGTTGCTGTTTCATTCGGTAAGTCCGGGAATCGCAACGTCGATAGCACCTTTTGTCATAGTCGGCGCACTCGCGTTTATGGGTGCCGCGGGAAAGGTCCCGATATCGGTTCTGCTCATGGTCACGGAGATGACCGGCAGCATGCAGCTCCTGCCAGCAGCGATGGTCGCCGTGGCATTATCCTATCTCGTATCTGGGGACAGGACCATATACAAGTCACAGGTACCGACCAGGAGAGACTCGCCGGTGCACATGAACGAGTACAGCACCCCGATGCTCGAGTCCATAAAGACAAGCGATCTCATACTGGAGGACATATCGGTGCGGACGACGTCTTCTCCGGGGAATGCGAAAAGGCAGATGATGGAACTGGGAGTGCACCGTCTCCCGGTAGTGAGCGGGGAGCACGTCAGACGCCTTCTCGGGGGGATATCGATGGAGGACCTGGAGAGGGCAAGGAGTGGAGGGAGCATAGCAAAACTGAGACTTGCGAAAATAGCACACGTAGGATATGGAGACAGCGCAAGGAAGGCGTTCATGGTTATGGCGAAGAACGATTCCGTGTGGGCGCCGGTGCTGAAAGACGGCACTTACGTAGGTACGATAACGCTCGAGCGGCTTAGTGCGGAATACAACAGGAGGTTCAAGAAGGCGAGAGTGGTGCCGTCGAGCCACTACAGATAGCGCACTGGTAACGCAATGAAGGTGCAGAACGTGAGAGTAATAGTTGAGGATGATTATGAAGCCATGTCCGACAGGGCGTTTGGGATCTTCAAGCGCAAGCTTCGTGACGCGCGAGTGCTGGGATTCGCCACAGGGGGCACGCCATTAGGGCTGTACGGCAGGATAGCGGACGGATGCGGGAATGGCGAAGTATCACTCAAGAACAAGATTTCCTTCAATCTCGATGAATACTACCCAATTAGCCGCTCGGACGCGAGAAGCTATAGGCACTTCATGGAAAAAAACCTGTTCTCCAAGACCGACCTTCCAGAAGGAAGCATAAACTTCCCCGATGCAGAGCTCCAGGAGAGCGAGGCGGTTTTGGCGTACTCTGCGGCCTACGCCGCCGATGGGCCCGTTGACCTGCAGATTCTCGGAATAGGCGTCAATGGGCACATAGCGTTCAATGAGCCGGGATGCACAAGGAATTCGCGTATACGCGTGGTGGAACTTTCAGATAATACCGTGGAGAGGAATGGCCGCGTGTCCGCAAGAGCAATAACCATGGGCATCGCTGAGATACTCGAATCGAAAAGCATACTGCTCATGGCTTCTGGAAGGGACAAGGCCGACGCCGTGATGAGAATGGCACGGGGAGGTGTGACTGGAGACGTTCCCGCCTCCTTCCTGCAGCTTCATGACGACGTTGTCGCGGTGCTCGACGAAGAAGCAGCGGCGATGCTGTGACCTTGCAGTTGTAAGTCGCGGTGCGTTCCTTGCGCTCCCACCGGCTTATTGCTTCCTTGCATATCTGTACAGGAGGATCGTAGCCGCTATTGCGATTATGGCGATCAGGCAGTACGTCAACGCCATCCCCCCATACGAGGATATTGGCGGCGTGGGCTGCGCAGAGGTTTGGGAAGATGTTTTGGATGTTGTTGCTGTGATCGGCTTTGACGATTTCTCGAATATGCCTACTATGCCGCTGCGGCTCAAGCTGAACGACATTTGACAGGAAGTTGAATTGTAGTTGACCCCATCCAACGCAACCCAGTTACCCCCATTGAACAGGTACGGTGCAGTGACATCGGGAGAACTGTTGCAGTCATAAACAGAGGTAACGTTCATTGAGAGCGTTGCGCTGTCGGTAAGGGCCTTCGCGGAGATGTTCATCAGCAGCCACTTGTCATAGCCCGTAGGGATTGGCAGGTCGTTTGAGCCGGTCAGATTCGTCACGGTAAGCGACAGGCCGGTGCTCTCCGGGGATTCTATGGAAATGAGCGTGTTCAGATTTTCCAGGTTTATGTAGGAGATGCCGTTTCCTGTAAGGCTCATGTTGATCGATGTGTTGGTGGCGTATGAAAGCACCTCGTTTGAGGTCAGGTTAGGGACTGCGAATATGGAGAAGTTTATTGTGTCGAGCGCTGGGACTATTGCGATGTGCGTGAGCCGCATGTAGTATAGGTATTCGGACGTTGACGCCAGCAACAGAGACTCGTTAGGGAATATGTCGTACCTGTCGTTATTGACGGTTATGCCTGCATAGTCGGGAGTTATGTAGTTCTCGGTTATTAGGAATTTTTTCTCATTGATCAACGCAGTGATGAAATCATACTGAGTGAAATTGCCTATTGCAAATCCCTCAGTAACATTGGCAATGTTGGTTACATTGGCGACAGACACTCTCTGAGGTATGAGCTCAGGTATTCCGCTTACGCCAGTGCCTGACGCGCGAAGCTCTCCGCCGCCTGCGCCACCAGGTGGCAAAATCGTGGTGGGCACGGTTGTTGCAAGGGATGTGGTGGAGGACGTACTAGTACTGACGGTCATTGAGGTGGTGTTGGATGTTGTTGCAGGAACAGACGTGGTTGACGTTGTGGACGTTATTGATGTGGAGGTGGTGTTCGCTGTGGTGGTGTTTTCTGTGGTGGGAATTATAGTGGTAGTAGAGGTTGTCGTGTTTGCCGTTGTTGGTATCGTGGTGGTTGAGGTGGTGGACGTTGCATTGATGGTCGTAGAGAGCGAGGTTGTGGATGTTGTCGTTTCTACGGATGTTGTGGTAGACGTTGATGTTGTTGTGGGGATCGAAGATGTGGAGGTGGAAGTCGTATTAGTCGTTGGTGGAATCGTCGTCGTGCTCGACGAAGTGGTGGTCGATAGGGATGTCGTAGAGGTTGTTGTTTCTACAGAGGTAGTGGAGGTTGTAGTTTCGGTAGAGGTTGTTGACGTGGATGTGGATACGGTCGAAGTTGAGGTGGTAGTTGTGGTCGGTTTTGGCTTTAGGAGTATGGACACCGGCGAGGAGTTGGTGACTGACGGTGTTGTAGCCGAGTCGGTTATTTGCAGGAGGAAGTTGTACGTACCGGTAGGATCGGAATCTGAAGAGAAGAACGTGTACGACAGGGCTGTTGCTCCAGGCACCTGCGCGTAGGAACCTCCAGGAGCCTGTTCGTACCAATGGTACGAGTACGGGCTTGTACCCGTGGTTGACCCTGTTGATGATACCGTGGCGTTTTCTCCCTGGAACATCTCCAGTTTTGTCGTTGTTGGAGTGCTAACCGTAAGTTGTGTGTTAAGGGTCATCGTGGACGTTGACGAGTTGGTGTGGACTGGCGAGTACGCACTGTCGGTAACCTTCAGTTTGAAACTGTAAAGGCCGGTGGTCGTGCTTCCGGTGGTCGTTATACCGCACGTCAATGATGTTGGTGACGCGCACATCGTTGCGGGAACGAACGTGCTGGAGCCAGGTGATATCTGGTACCACTGATAGGAATAGGGCGTTGTGCCTCCGGAGACGGAACCGGCTACGGACGTTGACTGCCCCGCGTCAAGAGTCTGGGTTGATGGGGAAGCAGACGGCGTTCCGAGGGCTGGATTGACCGTGACCGTGTCCGCAGCAGAACATGCAGTCTGATGCACCGACGCGGAATCGGTAACCTTGAAGCTGTACGTTGTTGTAGACGAAGGCGAAGCAACATAGGACAGTGACGTCGCGCCCGTTATTATGGAAGAACAGCCCGAGCCCGTGTACCACTGGTATGAGTATGGAGTCGTGCCCCCGGAGCCTGCGGAGGCTGTCAGCGTCACCGTCTGCCCCGAGTCTATCGAAGGGCTTGATGGGGAAATGATCGGAGTAGCCAAGGCCGGGTTTATGGTCATCGTCCTGCTCGGAGAGTACCCAGTCTTCGCGCCGTCGTAAGCAGACAGTTCGAATCTGTACACCCCGGTCGTAGTCGAGGTAGTAGTTGCGAAGTTGCAGGTAGTGGATTGCGCGTTTGCGCAGTACGAGTTTGCATACGTTGACGTGTAGGTCGAACCGCCAGCGGCTGTTGCCAGCCATTGGTAAGTGTAAGGACCGCCGGTGCCTCCTGACGCCGAGCCCGTTACAGTGCCTGTCTGTCCTTGGTCGACGATAGGGGTCACCATCGTTATTGATACCGTAGGGGTCGGAGCCGCAATGTCAAGTACGGGTAGTACCGACGCAGAAATTAAGAGAAAGAGAAAGAACACTGGAAGTACGATTGTCCCACAATGCCATGAGCGCGCGTCACGCATGCTTGTAAGTGGCAGGGAGGATTTTAAAATCGGATGGGCTCGCGGCCATCGGAGGATGCTGTTTAAATAGGTAGCAGTCGTATGTGCGATGGTCCGGAGCAAACGCAGGGCTTTAAAGCATTGATTGCGATCTTGATCTGATAGGATGCGACTTTCCAACAGGACACTATTTGTTATCAGACCGATTCCGCCGTACGACTTTGAACTGACGGTAAGAAAGCCCGCGGGATGGTCGCTGCTGAACCCTTTGGAGGTTTACAGGGAGGGCACTCTCTGGACCGCAACGCACTTCGATAGGGAGCTCGTCGGGATAAGGCTTACTGGAAAAGGCACCGTGGAACATCCGAGGATAGACGTGGCAATCTTCAGTTCGAAGAGACATGGTGCCGGATGGGCCGCTGGCGCGGAGAAGCTCCTCTCCAGCATGCTGGGTGCTGATCAGGATCTTTCTCAATTCTATTCCTTTGCGAAAAGAGATGGGATACTTAAGCACGTTATAGATGACCTCTATGGGATGCACGACACGTTCTCCAACACGATATTCTCCGAAGCGGTGCTCGCCATACTGCTGCAGATGGCTCCGCTCAAAAGAAGCAACGAGATGATGGTCTCGTTCATCAATGAATACGGAGACACGGTGGAGTTCGACGGAGAGCGCATCAGGGCATGGCCCACGCCACAGAAAATGGCGAACGTGGATCAGGAGGAGCTCGCAAGACGGTGCAGGGTGGGATACAGGGCCAAGAGCATAATAAAACTGGCAAAAAGACTTTTGGCTGTTGACTTCCCCTCCGCGGAGGAACTTGAGCGCATGGATTCCGACCGGGCAAGGGAAGCTCTGCTCGAATTGCCAGGTATAGGCGATTATTCGGCAGACATCATAAATCCGCACGGAGGGTTTCCTATCGACGTTTGGTCAGCGGAGGTATTCGGGAAACTATTCTTTGGAAAGGAGCCGAGAAACAACAGGGACGCGGTGGAGAGGGTGAAGAGAGAAGGGATACGAAGATGGGGGAAGTGGGCTTGGATGGCCTTCTTTTACACCGTGCAGGACCTTGAAGGACTGTCCAGGAAGCTTGGGACAAGGATACGATTAACGTGAACCTCACTGGCCAAAGCCATAGGGCTTACTTCCAAGGCTTAGGCGAACGGCATTTAACGGTGTGGGTGCCGGGCGCCTGAACCCCTTTGGCTTGACAGCATCCTTCTGCGAAGTATGCGCTTCGCGCCTTCCAGCGCCCTGTACCTCTTTGGAGGGAGATTTCTGCCCGCCCGGTTTATGAAATATTGAATCATTCTTACCGCAGAGCCGATGCCGAACGGGGATGCGTCTCTTCTCGCCATGATGCGCGCTATCTCGGAGGAGGAATGGGTGAACGTACCCTGTGGAGGGAAAGTTGATACCGTCTTTACGCTTCTTATCCAGTTTCCACTTTTGTTTCGCCTTCGCATCGTTCAATATTGGATGCGTAATTTATACACGCTTGCACTTGAATGGCGCGTGCTCGGGTCTTTTAAACTCAAACCACCAATAGGAAAGCATGGCAGAGGATCCGGTAGACGTGAAGAGCATAATAGATCGGGCTGAGATAAGCCTTGTGTTGGACACGTATGACGACATATTCTCAGACTTCGACCCGCGCCCGTACAACGAACGGACACTATCGGAAGACTTCCTCTACGAAGCGAAGAGGGCGGCTAGAGACAAGGCGCGTGGAATAGAACTGCGCCTGCTGATACCAAAGGCGCTTCGAAGTACCGCGAGTGAGGAGCTGATAAAGGCAAGATTGAAAAACCACTTCAGGAAGCACTACAAAAAATCCAGGGAGGAACACGTAGTGAGGAACAGACACGCAATCGAGTTGATAGCCGTGGGTGCGGTAATAGGCCTTGCCGATGCACTTCTGCTCTCTATTAACGGGGTGGAGGCCATATTCAAGGATTCCATAGAGATAATACTCACTCCTGCAAGCTGGTACACGATCTGGACAGGATTCGACAGGTTGATGATCAGACCAAAGGATGACGCGGCGGACGAAGAATTTTACAGGAAAATGGTCGACGCACAGGTCACATTCACTCCGTATTGATTCTCTGACAGCCCGCCGGGCAGGTCATCTCTTGGCTGCGAAGCTCCTGTAAATGCTTCTGTAAAGAAGTAGTATGGTAGCCACAAATACGAAAACAGTGGTCAGTATCACAGGTGGAAGAATGCCTTGGCTCTGCCGCAACAGCGCGGCCGTTATTGCGAAGTCCAGGGTGGATACGTAAAGGATTACTAGGGAATATACGGTGAATACCTTGCCGATTATCTCTCCCTGCATCTTGGAATCTTTCTCCATGCCCAAGCGGTACACGAACGATGGCAGATTTATCAGATAGGGATACTTTTCTAGCAGCGTGTATCTGAAGCGCATCACAAGGAGCAGCAGCAGGAATATTGCGAGGAAGATCACAGGAATGGTGAGAAGGGTCGACTTATACCCGTATGAATTCGGCACGCCATTCAAGCCAACGTGTGTCGCGACTATGTCAGGCAGTCCGGGATAGTAGTACGCTACGGAAAGAAGTGCGAGCACGTTGAAAATGAGGGCGATGGCTATAGCGATTCTTGCCGCCTTTGACAGAGGATAATGTTTCACGCTCAGCGGATGATCCATGCTTTACTTTCGCCACGCGCATATAAAAATGGTTGTGGATGAACCGATTGCGTGGCCGTCTCATTCCACCGCAAGCAGCCATGACGAAATTGGCATGAAATTGCGATGCCGGCACCGCGAACGACACCAGCGTCGGCTGGCGGGCAATGCCTATGGCGCAACCAAGTTGGTATTGGATCGAAGCCGGCACTGAACGTAGAGACCGTTTGACCAGATAGGGATATGCGATGTAAGACGCGCTTATATCTTCTTTACGTTCTTTGCGCGCGTTCCACGTTCTCCCGCTTCGACTTCGTACTCTACGGAATCGCCTACGGCAAGTGCCGCTCCGCCTTCGACTGCGGTTTTGTGGAAGTACGTGTCCTTCCCATCTTCTCCGGTTATGAAGCCGAATCCGCGCTCCGCATTAAACATCTTTACTTTTCCTTTCATTTATATCACATTGTATTGTGATTATGTCTTGTAGCCACTAGTTTAAATTACCATAGCAATGGGCGTTTTTGCAGGACCAATGGAAACAGGAAGCAATGCCAGATAAATTCCGTAAAATAGAGGTAGTTCAAACGACATCGGATATAGACAGATGCAGATGGAGGCACAGAAAGTTTGCCAATCTGGACAGATTGCCAGTTTAAATCATTTAAATAAAAGGTCATATACGAAGGCCATATTTATATGGCTACATAATTAGATAATAGTATAAATGTAGTCATTATGTCCACAATATTTAAATATCTATATAATGTAGACATATTATGTCGTTTATAGAGAGACAGAAACATGGGGGGCATTCCTACTATTATCTAGTCAAGAATATCAGAGTGACTCCGACTAACGTAAAAAAACTTAGGATTTTCTTAGGCCGAGAGATTCCAAAGCAAGTCGAACTGCAAAAACACTTTGTAGAGCTAGAAAAAAGAACGATGGAGCAATATCAGACCAGATGGCTACCAAAAGAGCTAGTAGAAAAAGTCGATGATCTTAGTGCGTCGATAACGGTATTTCGCAAAACCGCTACGAATGTGTTGCCTAAAGATTTTCTGGTACGGTATACATATAACACAAATGCTATAGAAGGTAATCGCCTAACTCTTAGACAGACTGCTTTAGTGCTTAGTGATAGGATAGCACCAGAAGGCACACGTGCAGATGATGTTATTGAGGCCCTTAATGCTGTTGACGCATGGGATTTTGTCAAATCCTACAAACGCAGGTTGAACAAGGCATTCATATGCAAAATGCAGTACGAAATAACCAAAAATACTTCTTGCAGGATACAAGGTAATTACAGGGACAGCGAAGTGAGGATAGCGGGTTCGGGGCACGTTCCACCAAAGCCAGCAATTGTGGCAGGGTTGCTTGAAGACCTGTTTGCTGAATTCTATATAGAGAAGAAAAGATTGCATCCGGTAGAACTTGCTACCATGCTTCACAATAAGTTCGTTAAAATACACCCATTTACAGGTGGCAATGGGAGAACTGCCAGGCTTCTGATGAACTGGATACTGCTTAGAAATAAGTTCCCTCCAGTAATAATTGAGGTTTCAAACAAAGAGCAATACTACAACGCAATAGAAGCAGCGGATAAAGGAGACCAGAAGCCATTTGCCACTTACTTATGTAACCAGCTACTCTCACAATATATCATTTCTACCTAGTCAGCCTAAGACAACAGACGAACATACAGTACATGTACAGAATTTGATAGAGTGATAATAAATGGCCAAGATCTTATGGGGGGTTCATTGCAGGTCTTTTCGTCACGTTTGTTGTTTTTGACGTAATTGCTTTTGCATTAGGAGTGGCGTTATACTATTGGATAATAGCCATCGTTTATATAGGATTCTTTGCGAGGCTAATGATTCATGCAATGGATACCGGAGGAAAAAATAAAGGATTTCTGGTTGGTTCTTGCATAGGCTCTACTGGTATAATAATAGGTCTGATGGTAGAATCCATTTGTGACATCCTCCCACCCGTAAACGGTGTGGGCTTCCTCTGCGTTCATGCAATCACTGCATCCCGCAAAGGATGTGTTTTATCGGTTCTCAGCTTCTACGACGACAAAAATCATTGGAGGCACAGGGAAGCCAATGTCTAGGGGGTTTCCGAGATAATATTAAGCAATATAATTGAATATTGTTTACGTACTTTTTTACAGTGAATTTTATCCTTTTCTTGAGATGACTGACATAACGTATAATATGTTGGTTAGTTGTTCTGTACTCAGGGTGTGGCCAGTTATTTAAAGAAATCGTCTATTGCTAGCACTTGGCCTGCAAATGCCATCTTAGGAAGTGATTTCCAAGAATAATAGGCCAGATCTTCTGCATCATCTGATGGCGACGCATTTCCAGTTATCCCTTCTGCTGCAAATACATTAAGTATCGAGAAAGTTTTGGGATGGGAAGACTCTAAATATTGACCTATTAGCTTCAAATGACTTGCAGACAGACCTACTTCTTCCTTAAGCTCGCGCTTGGCTGCCTCGCTGGGCATCTCTCCGTACTCTGCAAATCCCGCAGGAAGAGACCATAGTCCCTTGAAAGGCTCGTTGTTGCGTTTTACAAGAAGTATTCTTTCTGGATTGTTAAGGTCTCTGATTATAACTGCCACTGTAATAGGAGTATGCTCCCAGCGTATCCACTTACATGCAGTTCTATCCGAACATGCCTGATAAGCCTCACCGTTAACTTTAATTTCTGTGAGCCCTTTTCCACACATGGGGCAATATTTGTATGTTGGAGGTTTGAAAGTGTTCATATAAGCGAACTCTATATTGGTTAGTATATATCAAGTAATATTCAGAAAGAACATTTAAGATTTTATTCCTACAGGGTTGAAATTCTCAATTACTCAGTTCTCCAGCTTCTAACAAGGTGCTAGAAATATCTCCGCAATAGGTTTTAGGGACGTCGGGCCATTTATCTACGCGTAACAATGTTTGTGCAGTTGCTTTTTCGTACCCAACATAAGTTCCAATTGATGAAACGCTGGAAAGTATACTAAAACTCAATTCTTCTATCTGTTGCAATAGATTAGGATCTCCAAAATAGAACTGCGCTGTTTTGGTAAATTCATTCTTTCGTTTAGCAAAGAATTTAAGAAAATTCTCCCAAGACATCCAGAATAGCTCTGTTATTTTAGGCGTTGCAGATGTTATTTGTTCATCCCTGTTAGTTACCACAATAAATAGAGACAATAATTCACGATTTAATGTCTCAGGATGTTCTTCGTATGTTTTGATTATATGCGATTCGCTATTTAATCTGGTAGCCTGATAGGTAACTACAGTTAATTCCAATAATAATCCACGTTGCAAAGTCTTTAATTCATCTAAATCATCCAGATCAGTCATCTGAGTTGCAAGACTTTGGTCAAATTTACCAGCACCAATATCTACATAGTTAGAACGCTTTTGTATAAGTATATCAAATGAGCCCGTATTGTTTTTCCTTATCAGATTTGCCTGAATAGCTCTGTGCCAATCCCCATTTGTATGGACTAAACTACGTTCTTTGTAACCGATATGTTCCTGGGTTATTGGATTGAATATTGGAAAAATTTGAGCCATCTTAATCTCTCTTTGTACTGGCTATATCGTACCTAGCTCTTGTAATTGCAAGCCGCTCTGGAGTGCCATAGTCTATTATATCATGATCAAATATCACACCTTTAACAACAGAGTTCTGTCCCTTATTTATTCGTCTTCTGTTTTGCTCTTCCATTAGCGGCATAATGTCCCAATAGAGATCTATTGCAGAGGGATTTCCGGCTAGTCTTTTAAAAACTTTTACGCTATGGAGATAGAGCATTGGATCAACAATCTGTACTGCGCCTTTGGTTACAAGTTGCATTTGATCAACACTGTAATTGTGCCACCAATGTTGTTTTACATCACCTATCACATTGTTCTGTGAGTCTAGAACTAGGCCATAATACGAATCCATATCAAGGTCTGGATTGCGGATAGATACTCCCCAAGTTACATTACCTATTAAATGCGCACTTAGTAGCCTTGCAACGTCAGTTGCATATAGATAGGTGTCAGTCGCCATGACTAAATATTGCTTGTCTGCACCAAATTCAGTGATTGCTTCTTCTAAAGCCCCACCGGTACCAGATTCTTCATTTTGATGTAAAATAGCGTATCCGTGTTTTTCTGCAAATTCAATATATTGATCTGATTTGTGTCTAACAAGAAGCACTACGTCATTAAGTTCTAAATTTTTAAGAATCATACTTGAATGCTCCGTACCAGAGATTTTACCGTCTTGATCTATGGTTATCAATCCTTTAGATATATCACCAGAAACCGAAGAAAGGCGAGTGCCTTTCCCACCAACAAGAAGTAAGACTTTGATATTTTCAATAGGGGCTATTAAGTTATTTGTTGCGCCTCGCGCAACTGCACATATGTCTTCCTTATTTGGCAATATTTCAGAATTAATTTTCACTGCTGTAGCTCTACCCATAAACTATTACCCTCCCAGTGATTATGCGATTTTTCTGATATATAGACCTTTCGTTTATGGAGAGATTTGTCATTTTGTCGACGATTTGTCGTCGGTTGGAGGCACAGGGAATCGAACCCAGCTCTTCACCGTGTAAGGGTGACGTCCTACCAATAGACTATGCCTCCAGTTTCAGCGTGAATGGCGCCTGCAGAACCTCTCCATCTTCTCTATCGCAGATGCGAGCACCTCCTTTGGAGGGAGCGCAACAAGACGCACGTAGTTCCTTGCCCCGAATCCGGAGCCGCGGGTGAGCTGTACGTATTCCTCCTTCAAGAGTTTGTCGACAAACTCCCTGTCGTCCTTTATCTTGAGCTCGCCAATATGAAGCCGTGGGAAGAGGTAGAACGCGCCGTTAGGCACTACCGTATGCATATATCCGCTTTCATTTATAAGTTTTGAGGCGAAGTTTACGCGCTCGGATATGCTCTTCACCATGGAACCTATTGCCTTCTTGTGTTCTGCGCTGTTGCGTAACCCTTCGGCAACTGCGTACTGAGCAGGGGTGTTTGCGGAAAGACGCACCCTTGCGAGATTCTTTATCGCCCCGTTTATCTGCACTGACGCCCTGTCCTCTCCTGGAACCATCATGAAACCTATCCTGAACCCGGTCGCGTCGAGGATCTTGGACGCGCCCCCGATGATCACGTGCGGGACCCCCTTCGCTAGTTCGGCAACGCTTGTGAATTTTGCCCCGTTGTACACGATCTCGTCGTATATTTCATCGCTCACCAGCACGATCCCATGCTCGTTGGCCAGATCGACTAGTTCCTCCAGCACTTTCCTTGAGAGCACCGTGCCTGTGGGGTTGTTTGGATTCGTTATGAGCATGTACTTGATGCGGTTGGAATTCGCCCCTGACCTTAGACGCCTTGAGAGTGAGTCAGTGTCTATGTTCCACCCGAGGCGCTCCTCGTAGCTCTCTACTATGGGCTTGCCGCCGTAGAACTGCATGTCGGGCAGATACTGGGTATAAAACGGCTTGAATATGACCGCGGAATCGCCATGATCGAGGAGCATCGAATTTAGGAATATCAGCGCCTCGCTGACCCCCTGCGTCACTGTTATCTTGTCCGTGCCCGCGTCCGTGCCGTAGAGCCTCCGATACCTGTCAGATATTGCCTCGCGGAGTTCGGTAATGCCGAGCGGGTTCGCGTAGCCAGTGTGGTTTTCCCTGAGCGCCCTTACGAATGCATCTATCATGTATTTCGGGGTTTTGAAGTAGGAAGGCGGGTCTCCCCTATTTATCTGGATGACCTTCTTTCCGGAGCGAATGAGCCGCATGGCGACCTCGTCTTCCTCCTGTATCGGATTGACTGCGTACTTGCTTGCGCGAGATAAGAGTGCCATTCTAAGTACCTTGTGTGAATTATAGCTGGCACCGAAAATATTAATACGTTTGCAAATCGGCACGCTGTTGCCGTGGCCCATCGCACTAAGGAGTCGGAAAACGCTTTTAACCTTTCTTGAGCAAGAATATGCGATGCGGATCACGCACGGTACACATTACATTGGCATGATGTTTGCAGCTGCGGTTGTGCTTCTCGCACTGTCGGGACAGGTGCACGGGGCGGGGTGCAGCTTTACCGTAGGATCTAGCAATACCTCCACTTATCTGAACGGGACAGAGTGCAATCACGGTACGCTGGTTTTCTCAAAAGAAGTGAGCAACGCGACATTGGTGTGCACAGGGGCAGGCGGGTTTGACGGTAACTACACGATAGTGGTCGGCAGCAGGGACGTGGCAGATAGGATAGTCAACTGCAGCATCGACGGACCTGTGGTAGTCATGGGCAACGACTCCAGCCTTTATGTAGTCGGCACAAACCGTCCGGTGTTTACGCCGCGCTTCAGGTACAACAGCTCCAACATCACCGTGGCGCACTACTTAACGGTGAGGGTCTTCGAACCATACGGATCCAACACTACCGGCGTGTTCGGACAGAGGGTTGCAGGATTCTCCTACATATTCCCGACGATGAACGGGTCGTTCAGCAGCAACAACACCGAGCTGCAGATGGGAGAGTTCTTCAACAACTTCACGGCCAGGTTCTCGACCTTCCAGCAGAGCATCCCATTCGGGGCGTACAACATAAACGAGAGCCAGATATGGGGCAACTACACCGAGAGGCTGCCATACGGAAAGATAGTCGGGCGCAAGACCTTCCTACTGCCGCAGTACACGCTCACGAGGTCCGGCAGGGTGGACTACAACCCCTATGAGATAGACTACTCGTTCATCGGATTCGACCAGCTGGTGACGTTCACGCTTAACGTGACCGAAAACATGAACCTCACCCCGTTCTACATACAGCCGGTGTACCCCAGCTTCAACTTCAACATCCTTCCGGACAATGGGACGCAGAACATGACCATAAGGTGGCTTGTCGCGGTGCCTCCTGAGGACGCGGGATGGAACTTCACGGCGTACCTCTACAGGTACAACCCGACCGAGTTCGTGCTAAACCCGTCCGATGGAGTAGGGGCGCACTCAATACTTTACAGGGCTTTTTCGTTCCCAGGCAGCGCTCCGGATTCGGGGCAGAATGGCACAATGATATACTATGTAAATTATACCCAGCGCATGCCTGTCGGGATAAATTCCTCGATAATGATGCTTCCAGGCACGATACCGGGACTTGGTAGATTCGTGGAGGACTCAACCACGCCGTCGTTCAGCAGGGGATTGGGATACTGCGCGCTCGCAAACGACCTCAGCGTGCCCATGAGCTACATTAGGGTAAGCTCGCCGGGAACTTACAACATGGTACACAGACTGCTTCCGATAGCGCAGGCCGCGCTGCCACAGTTGGTCAACAATGCCTGCAGCGTTGGCGTTGTGATAAGTGGCAGCGGCATAACGATAAACTGCGACAATGGGAGAATAAACGACACAGTTACCGGAATACTCATAGAGAATTCCAGTGACGTTACGCTCAACGACTGCAGAATACATGGCAACGGTGTGAGGATCGTCAACTCCAGCGGGATAACGGTAAACAACCTTAACCTCACTCCCGGAGCCTCCGGGGACTTCGGCATAGACATACGTGACACGCAGGGGGTCACATTCAACAACCTGACCATAAACAACGGGTACAAGAGCCCGTTCTCCGTGTTCTCCTCGGCGGGCACCCCATTCTCAGAGGCGATAAGCGTTTACAACCTTTCCTCGTGCGGAAGCGAAAACCTCTCTGCAATAAAGCAGGTGGCATTTGTGTACAGCTACACACCGACGTGCGGGAACGTCACGTTGTACCGCATCGTGCACGGCATCACCCCGGTGGATGAGCTGGTGGCACTGACAGTGGCGCTCGCGGCTTTTTACGCTTACCTGATTATTACCAGAAGAAGAAAATCGTCGCGTTCGGGTAGGCGCAAGAGCACGCGGGGGAGCAAACATGGTACAGGGTAATTTGGCCAGCGTAGCGATGTTTTTTGGCAACAACTGGCACAGCGCGTATTTGGTTTACGATGCTGCGCTTCTTGCAGCAATGCTGATCACCTCTGCGCTAGCTGCGATGAAGATGGGACGGCTCTTTCGCGAGGCGGGAAGGGAAAGGCTGCTGTACCTTGCTGGTATAGTGTTCGTTTTTCTCTTAGTGGAGTTGCTTCTTGTCCAGCCAACGCAGCAGCTCTACAACGACGAGTTCATACACATGAGCATAGCGAAGGGCATACTGTACGATAACAGCATAGGCATATGCAGCTTCTCTTCGCCGCTGCACTGTGTGACAGGCACATCCGGGTTGTTCCAGCAGCCCACGGGATGGGCAATGATGCTGAGCGTGGTCTTTGCGCTGGTCGGGGTGGGCTTCGGCAGCGCCTACGCGCTGGTCTTGGCCCTTTCTGCACTTTCCATAATACTAGTGTTCTACATAGCACGCATGCTGCTTGATGACTGGAATACGGCCCTTGTCTCTTCGCTCCTGTTTGCGGCGACGCCAATCTTCCTGACGTATTCCAGATCGCTGGTGCTGGACACCCCAGAGCTTACGGTGATGCTACTCGGCGTAGCGCTCCTTCTCACCTATCTCCGTGAAAGGGACTTTATTGTGGGTGTTGCAGCGGCTGCGGCGCTGGCGTACACAACCATAATGAAGGTGGATGCCATAGTGGTTGTGCCAATAGTCGCGACGGTTGTTCTACTCGGCTTGTACGGCAGCAGCTCGAAGAGAAAGGGATGGAAGCGCAGGATGGCGCTAACCGCCGGCGTCGCGGTGCTGTTTTCGGCCCTCGTAGTGCCCCAGCTCGCTTTCCTTTACAATTCATGGAACGCCAACTCATTTGGAGCTGCCAGCATGCAGTCGCGATTCTCGGTGTCCAACTTCATCTCGAACCTACCGCAGAATGTAGAGTTCTGGTACGGTGGCTTCGGAAGCATCGTTTTCGGGCGCGGGTACTACACTTACAACATCGAGTACCCTACTACGTACGCGGCGCTTGCTGTGATAGGCTTTGCGTTCCTCGCGTACGCGAGGAGGTGGCGCGTTGCGGCGCTGCTCGTTGTTTGGTTTGGCGTGGTGTTTGCATTCTACACTGCGTACTATGCAGGAGGTGCACTCTACAGTGCAGGAGATGACATAAGATACTTCATGAGCGCGTTTCCGGCTGTGGCCATGCTTGCTGCCTTCGGAACAGTTGAGTCGGCGAAGGCCATTGCCAACAGGCTGCCGGCGCGGGGAAAGCTGCGCAGGAAATATGGCTGGAGCGCGTTGGCGTTGGGCGCTCTGCTTGTGGTCGTCATGCTGGACCCGATGTACGATTTCGCGGTTTTCGTGCATAAGCCGCCGCAAGACGTCTATCCCTTCGCGGCGGAGCGCTTCGATCAACAGTTCATAATGGCAAACTACCAGAAGATACCGAACGGGTGCTTCGTGCTCACATACAAGCCCCCGTTGTGGTACGTGCTAAACAAGAGCAACATCTACGCCGACTGGATATTCCTAGACAACTACAAAGGCACGCTGCTTAACATGTCGCGAGGCTGCCTGTACTTTGATTACAGCGTTAGCTGCACGCTGAACGAGAGCGCAGGGGGTTACGACAACTCGCAGCTCGGGTGCAGCCATATAATGAGCAACTTCACAATGGAGCCCGTCGCACAGGCGCCGTATGACAGATTTGGATGGAACATAACCTTCGGGATTTACAGGATAGTAAGTTATAAAAATGGGACTTCGTTATATAATCCGTGAAAGCGGAAGGGTGAGTTTACGAGACATCGCGGGAAGCGCGCAAGGAATGGTGCGCGTGGTACGAATTGGGCGTACGCGGCATTTTTGACAGCGGTGGCGATAGTTCTCGGTATGTCTTACATATCCTTCAGTGCAGGCACAGCCGCCATAAGAGCCCCACTATCAACGACTACGGTTGCCGCGGCGCAGGCAGCCCAGCAAGCGGCGAGCCCGCAGAATGTCGTGCAGTACGACCAGAACACCGCACATCTGTATTTAAGCAACGCAAGTATTCACCCTGCCACAGTTTATCTAGGAGCGGCCGTCTACGGCCCGCCAACGGTGTACGGGCATTACCTTTTGGTAAGCACCATGGGAAACCTAAGCGCACTTGTGGCGAGCAGGTATGACCTGACCAACGGTTCGGTTGCTGCGATAAATCTCACCACCGGAAGATTGGCGTGGAGGACATACTTTCCGAACCAGGTCATGTCCGAGCCACTCGTGGTGGACGGATTGGCCATAGTCGGCATAAGCAACAACGGAGAAGTTCCATCGGAGTATTATAACACACACTACGATGGTGTGGGTGCGCTGAACGTAACTACCGGAAGGCTGGTGTGGCTGACAAAGAACGGGGGAGGGGGCGGAACGGGCCCAGACATGCCAACCCCAGCATACTTCAATGGCAGCGTCATAGAACCGGGAATGGGTTCAGTGGATTTCTTTGACGCATCCAATGGGGCGATGACCCGGGTTGTTTACACGGGGCTACCGGACACACTCTCATCTCCGCTCTTAGTGAACGATACGGCGTACTTCGGTGCGGGATATGCAACGGTATACGGATTCAACAACCTTCACAGCAACCTATCCGGTGCGCCAGTGAATGTGATAACGAACTTCACCTTCTTTGCCGTAAATGCGAGCACTGGAAACATCTTGTGGAAGGTGCGCTTCCCTAACGCCGGAGGCGGACTCAATGACGTTTCGCCTGCACTGAGTGGCAACACCATAGTGACGGGTTTCCTTTACCAGAGCGATTACACGGATCCGTGGGTGGTCGGAATAAACAGGACCGATGGACGGGTGCTGTGGGAAACCAACGAGACGGCGTACGTGTCGGCACATGGAAGCGTGTCCGCAAACGCCATTGACCCTGGCATAAACTTTGGCTACAACCAGAACAGCATATCTCCGATAACCGTATACCACGGAATAGCGTATCTTGATTCCAATTATCTGGGATATCTCGTCGCAGTGAATGTTAGCAGCGGCAGGATACTGTGGGCATTGAACACAGGGCAGGATGAGAGCAATCCGAATGCCATAGGAAATGGCTACCTCCTGCAGATAAACGATAACGGGGTGTTATTCGTGGTCAACGCCACAACGGGAAGGGTGGTGAATGAGATAGCAACCGGGATGCCGCACCTTTCTGGAGAGCCGGTGGTGACAAGCAAGTATGCCATTCTCGCGGGTATGGATGGAAGGATCATGTTTGTGCCGTTGAGCACACTGCTGAAATAGGAGAGGGCACATGCAGGTAAAAACGCAGGATAGGATGCGCCGCAAAATCGCCGCGATTGCGAAAGATAAGGAATGCATCTACCTTGCGCTGATCGTGGTGTTCGGGGTTGCGCTTTCATTGTCACTGATGAAGGGAGTGAGCTTCTACGGTGACGATGTGTCTTACACTGCGTTCGTGCCCAGTATCCTCAACGGCACCTTCTCTGAGAACATAAACATATTCTCACTCAGGCTAACGATGCTCTTCCCACTGGCCTTTTCGATAGCCGTCTTCGGATACACCGATCTCGGAGCCGGAGCATGGGCGCTGTTCGCTTATGCGATAACAATAATGATAACGTACCTGATAGGTCGGGAGCTGCATGGCAGTAGAACGGGGCTCATAGCGGCGCTGCTGTTTGCCATATACCCTGTGTCATTGCGCTTCAACACCTCTCCGGATCCCATGCTTCCGCTTGTGATGTTCCTCAGCCTGTCAGTGCTGCTGTTCATATACGGAAAGAGGAAGCGCAACGTGTGGTACTTTCTAGCTTCCGGAGCTTCGGGATTTGTTGGCGCGCTGGCCAATCCGCTCGCATATCTTTACTTCGTATTCTACGCCTTTTACATAGTGGCGGACGGACTGTACAGCTCCCTAAAAGCGCGAGGGATAGCGTTGGACTACATGTCCCTCGCCGTTTTTGTGGGATTCATGACCGCGGTAGCGGTCATGGGATACGCAAACATGGCGCTGGCGCACGGCAAGCCATTCTACGAGCTTAATTTGACCAATAGCTACTACAGTGCTGCTGGAGGCCCGGACGAGATATTCTACACAAACCCGAGCCTTAGTTTCTACATAAACGGCTATTTCCCGTACGGTCTGATGGCGGGCATACTGTCCCCGCTGGTGCATCTCGACTTCGGTGCCGCTGCACAAGGTCTTTCCTCGCTGGCACAGAGTCTCTTTAGCTTCAACAGCATAAATCTGAATGATGTTGGCTTTTTCGGGTATGCGGCCGCACTCTCCGGAATAGCATTGCTCGCACTTAACGACAAGAAGTCAAGATTCCTTCTTGTTTGGGGTGCCTTCCTTGTGGCGTACATGGAATTCGGTAGCATGAGCATAACTCACTACTTCCCGATATACAAGCTGATGCGGTTCACCGCCATAGTCGCGGTTCCGCTCATGCTCATCGTTGGAGCCGCGCTTTCTGACTTCATCGGGGAGCGTATTGGGAAGGGACCTGCGGGATCGAACGGACGGGTGCTGAGAATCGCTGCGGCAGCACTGATCATCTTCCTGCTCTTTGCCACATCGTACCAGATAGACAGGTTCTTCTATCTTTACAACCACAACTCGATGCAGTACATGAAGGCCGTTGCGGATGAGGTGAAGGCCGCTGCAGGCACCAGCAATGCCACGCTCCTTGCACCTGCCCTTATGCCGTTCTACGTGGATTACTATATGGGATATCCGCAGAACGTTTACGCAAACGAGTACGACAACGGTGCGTACGGGGGGCTCTTTATCCCAACCTGCGCTGGCATACCGGACAACACGTACTTGGTCATCCCATCACAGGATGCACTACAGACAATAAACAGCTATAACCTGTGGTCGATCAACGAGACATGGGCCTTCGATCCGTCCGAGTGCAACTTCACGCTGGTGGCCGATAACTATGGAAATGGGACGCTGTCGAGTTTGCAACCGATAGACCCGACGTACACAGGCAACGTGTATTACAAACCGTGAGGTGTGATGCACGGTCGGTTATGACTTCATGTCCACAAGCACCCCATCGACCACGTAGGTGTTGGTTGAATTCGTGTACACGTTGTACACACCGAAGCGTCCTTTCTTGTAAGTGATTGACGATACCGAAACCCATCCTTTATTTGCGGGTTGGAACAGCTGCCATCCGGGCTGGATTGCGGACGGATTGTCAATCCATCCGGTGTACGCGCCGTGGCGAACATACATCGGCTGGTCGAATGGAGTCACTCCGATGTTACCGTTTATGTATTCTATTGTGGACGCATTGGTTTCGGTCACCATGGTGACGCGGAGCGCCTCTGTGGAATTAGTCAACGTATCGTAGCCGAACACATAGTCTCCGGCGGACAGCGAGGAAACAGGAACAGTCGCGCCGCCGTAGAGTGTGACGGTGTCGTTGCCCAGCACGCAGCCACCGCCCGCGATGGTTGCGGAGTTGGTTGCGGAGTTTGTGGCAGAGTTTGTGGCACCGTTGGTGGCTATATTTGTGGCGGAACTAGTTGCTGCGTTTGTGGCAGCGATGGTGGTAGTCGTGGGGTAAACGCATGTTTCGTAGGTGCCGGAGTATCCATAACCCACAGGATAGGAGGGGGGCTGGCAGGACCCGCCAGGGGGAGTGTCAAAGCATGAACAGGACAGGAACGTCTCTTCAGTTGAATTGTAAGCTCCTGACGGGCATCCGAGTATTCCTACGGGGGTGGTGTACGTGCACGTCCCCAGATGCTGCACGGTGCCGGCATTGGTTGCCGCGTTTGTTGCTCCGTTGGTAGCGCCGTTTGTGGCACCATTTGTGGCAGCTGTTGATGTGGTCGATGAAGATGAAAGGGACGTCGAGGTAGAGGTTGACGTCAGGGATGTTGAGGTAGATGTGGACGTTGTCGACGTTGATGTTGAGGTGGACGATGAAGTCGTTGAAGTAGTGGAAATCGATGTGGACGTTGTTGATGATATCCCGGAGCTCGTGTTGGTGGTCTGCTGAGAGGAGGAAGAATCCGTAACGGATGCACAGTAGTAGTATGCTCCCGGAGATATTGAAAACGACGTTGATGTAGATGGCACGCCAGAATTCGTAGCTACCACATTCGTGTCCTGCGCGCAGTCAGGAGATGTCCCGTCCCGCAGCGTCACGAAATACAACGGATTGCCGCCGCACCATGACACCGTTATGGTAGCGGGACTGGAAAATGCGATTGATGGTGAGCACAGCGCGGCATAGTTTTGGGTGGTGTACGTGCCATTGGAAGTCCCTATCGTGGTGTACTGCTGCGTGGTGTAGTACTTCTGTGGCTGAAAGTCGACAACTATTGATGATACGTGCCCGGCAAACGAGGCATTAACTGTGACAGGCCCCGTCTTTGATCCGGACAGGTAGCTTATGGCCTCGCCGCGGGAGTCTGTCGACGCTTCTGGGGGCACTAGTGCATACTGTGCACCGCCGCTTTCGGTGAAGTTAATGGTTGCGCCAGACAGAGGATAGCCCAACAGCATCACCTTCGCTATTATCGCGGTCTGACCGTCATTTATGCTCGGTGTTGAATTGAAGGCAAAAAGGGAAACCGTTATTGGTTGGGATGTGAGCTCTGGTTGTGCGTGGGCCGCGATCGCACCGGTATACGTTCGGATAGGCGACGAGGAGCATGTTGACGTGTTCCTCGGGTCGCACGGTTTCCCGCTCAGGTAAACTGTGCTCGAGACCAGTGAGCCCTTCGAGTAGCTAGAAGGCACGGTGGCATTGCAAATGATTGATCCTCCAGGGAGCACGTAGGAGGGATAGCACGTGCCGGTCACATTGCCCACGTCAGGCATGTTGATGGTCATTCTCGGAGTGTCCATGGAGTACTGTTGCGAATTTGATAGAAGCAGTACGATTTTAGATGCCGTTGACGAGGTGCCTATTATAACATCGTTGCAATTGGCGCCAGAAGCGAATGAGCATTTCTGAGGAGTTATGAACGACGGAGCAAAGACAAAGGCGTAGAGGAGCGATACCACCACCGCGATTATGAGGATCGCCCACCCGTAAGTGGTGAGATACTCTATCGCGGCCTGGGCATTAGAGGATTTACGCGGTTTGAATTGCGCGAATCGTGCGTTTCTTTGGTTCGCATGCTTTAGTGCCATGTTTTACTAATCCAAGCGGGGTTTTAAATAGATATGTTCGTTCGCTTTGTATCGGCTTTAGGCACGTGTAGTGATTGAAAAGCGCATCGGAAACCCGTGGTTGATCAAGGTGCATTGTTCTTTGTCACGCTATCTTTGTATCGACCAAGACGCCGTTAACCGCATATGTGTTTGTGGAATTAGTGTACACGTTGTACACAGAGAAGTTGCCTCCTTTGTATGCTACGGTTTGCACTGTCACCCATTCTCCATTGACGGGTTGGAACAGCTGCCAGCCCGGCTGAATCGCGGACGGGTTGTCAATCCATCCGGTGTACGCGTCGTGGCGAACGTACATCGGCTGGTCAAATGGAGTCACGCCGATGTTGCCGTTTATGTACTCAATGGTGGACGCATTGGTTTCGGTCACCATGGTGACGCGAAGCGCCTCTGTGGAATTAGTCAGCGTGTCATAGCCGAGCACATAGTCTCCGGCGGACAGCGAGGAAACAGGAACAGTCGCGCCGCCGTAGAGTGTGACGGTGTCGTTGCCCAGCACGCAGCCGCCGCTGGTAGTGGTAGCCGCATTTGTGGCTGCGTTGGTAGCGGCATTGGTGGCCACGGTGGTGCACTTAGGCAATGGGACTTCATCGTAATCTGCGGCTCCCGAATAGCAGGTCTGTTCAACGCCATTTGTATCGTCACTATCTGCGACGGTGGTGGTCTGCTGTACGCATTGGTGGAAGCAGCAGCTTCCAGAACATAGGGTGGCGCCCGTGCTGCAGACATATCCACTCGCGCAGGACGTAAATGTAATACCAGTGCATGTTCCAGAATAATAGCATCCCTGAATACTCTGGGTGGTTGCTGAGTTTGTGGCAGCATTGGTTCCCGAATTGGTTGCTGAGTTTGTTGCTGCGTTTGTGGCGGAGTTTGTCGCACCGTTTGTGGCCCCATTGGTGGTACCGCTAGTGACGCCGTTCGTTGCTGCGTTTGTGGCAGGGATCGTGGACGTTGATGTGACTGATGACGTCGATGTTAGCGTAGACACGGTGGTCGAGGATGACGTCGAGGTTGTAGATGTCGAAGTTGACGTTGACGTTGATGTGGTCGATGTTGTGGAAAGGGAGGTTGACGTAGTGGAAGAGACGCCAGACCCCGAACTGGACGTCTGCTGAGACGAGGAGGAATCCGTCACTGATGCGCAGTAGTAGTAATTTCCTGGGGTTATCGAGAATGAAGTCGACGTCGTGGACAGCCCCGCGTTT
>DAHWXM010000003.1 GCA_027334165.1 Microcaldota archaeon | reverse complement strand
TCACTGGTTCATCCTCTTGCAGGCAAGCCCGCCGCCGATGAAGGCGAGTATGAAGCCGACGATGGTTATCAGGAGGAGCACGGCGTTTCCGGCGGCCAACGTTATCAGAGCAAATCCGCCGAATATCGCGGAGCTCATTGCCGACTTTGCCGCAGATCTTCCCCACTCGCTAAGGTTTGTGAAGCTCGTGAAGAACAGCACTATCGAGCTTATCACAGCCAATGAGTAGACCAAAGGAGTCCAGAATCCCACCTGACCTGTCCAATTCCCGTTCGCATACGCGGACCCGTAAAGCGCAGCAACGACAGCAAGGAACAAAATGCTGCCTATGAACTGCAACGCAAACTCCGATCCGTTCTTTTGTGCATGCTTTGCCATTATACCACGAGTATAATACCAAATGCAATGTTTAAAAATCTTAGTGCAGCGGGGTGGCATGTGACATGCGTGCATTACCGCGCGCCGGACATCAGGTAGGCAGCTTTGGGATGGTCAATCGATCCCCTATTTTAATGCCGTGTTCTTTGGCGAAACCGGAATGCAGCTCCAGGACGTACCTAGACGCGGATTCTGGTTTATGGACAGGGCAAGTTAACATAGACCGGCACGGGCTAGCATCCCGCATTATGCTCGTAACGGTGCCATAAGAATCCAGCCAGACTATGTCTATGCTGAACCCCATGTTGAGCATCCATATCCCCCACCTGCCATTCCTACCGAAAACGAAAAGCATCCCTTCGGACTCCTTTAACGGAGTGCTGTGCATCAGGCCGACCGACTGCGTGAGGAAGTTGTCTGCCACACGCAGGTCTAGCCTCTTCCCGTTCACGGTCATTGAAGAAACTTTGAACCGGGCAAGTTTATACATCAGCCAGCTGAACGTGGTATTATCACCTGTGCAGTCTCTCGTTAAGCCTGAAGGCGAGGTCTATAACCTGCCGGACACTGTCGAATGTGTCCAGGCTTTTCACTTCCTCCCTGCCAAACCATCCGAGCTCCTTTGATTCTCCGGAGTCTATCTCCCCCATCTGCCCTACTGGCTCGGCTAGAAACATTAGGTCATAGTGTATGTGTGTGCCATCCTTATAGTGCACATTTTCGTACATCGTGGTGAAAGGCTGGGGAACTTCGTGCGAAAGGCCGTCGTCAATGACCGCACCGTTATCGTATGGCCGGATCAGTCGTGCAGAGAATCCCGTCTCTTCCCTGATTTCGCGCAGCACGCAATCTGTAGGAATCTCGCCGTCGTCCACGTGGCCGCCGGGGTATATCCACACGCCAAGTTTCTTGTGCTTAAGGAGCAGTGTCTCCCCACCCCTTATCATGATCCCGCTCGCCACTATGCAGGTCTTTACTACAGCCATGTCATTCAGCCAGACTGTCGTACACTTCTGCTATTCCGCGCAGCATTATGTAAGATACCAGTATCGTCACCAGCACATACCCTATCCACGCGGGGGAATGCCAGATGTACATAAATGCGAGATATGAAAATGTTGCGAATTTGACCACGTTTATGCCACCGCGGCCTATGTTGGAGGAGTAGATGAACTTGGCGAAGCGGGTCTTCATCTTCGACGAGGTTCCGCGCGATGCCATAAAGGCATCGGCAAAGGAGTGCCTGACTATTATTAGCACCAGCACGAATAGAGGTATTACGCGCAGGTACGTAAACAGGGCCCAGAACACGTACTCGACCACTCTGTCACCTGCAACGTCTATCCTTGGGCCGTAGGAGGCCGCCTTATGGGATTTGGACTTGAATGAGTGGACAACGGCCATTGCTTTTGCGTTGCCCATGCTCGCACGCAGGTAGGATGCGAAGGACACCTTGCCCCTGCTGCTCTCCCACACGGCCAGATACCCGTCTACCGCGTCAAGCAGTATTGTCACCGCTATTAGTATCGCTATGACTATCGGACTTATTTTTGCTATAACAAGATAGGCGGTAGCTATCCCGAGCAGTGTCCTGAAGTACGTGGCCGCGTCTGCCGCTCTCATTTGTATCAGACATTATTCATGCCCACAATAGGTTTAATATTGTTGGCATAACTACTCTATCTTGGAATCCGCCCAGTGGTAGCATGATGGACCTTGGCAAAAATGAGGAAGAGATTGCACGGTACTGGGAGGAGAACAAGATACTCGAATCTGTGAGAGAGAAGAACAGGGGCAGGAAGCCGTTCTACTTCCTTGACGGCCCGCCTTTTGTGAGCGGCGACCTCCACCCGGGACAGATGTGGGTCAAGTCCATGAAGGACGTAATGCTGAGGTACAAACGCTCGAGGGGCTTCGACGTTTATGACAGGGCAGGATACGATGTGCACGGACTTCCGATAGAGAAGAGGGCAGAGGCTAACCTCAAAATAACATCGAAGAAAGAGATAGAGACCAAGATAGGCATAGAGGCGTTCATCAGGAGCTGCAGCGAATACGTAAACGCATACATAGGCAGGATGGACAATGATTACAAGAGGTTCGGCATGTCGCTGGACTTCGCAAACCCATACATACCTTCAAGGATGCCATACATGGAAGTGGAGTGGAGTTTCCTGAAGAACATTTACGGCAAGGGGTTGATTTACACGGACAAAAGGGCTACAACGTACTGCACTAGCTGTCAGACCGCTGTGTCTCAGGGCAGCATGGAAGTGGAGTACCGCGAGGATACTGATCCTTCGATCCTTGTGCTGTTCAGGATAGACAATGCCAGATCCAAGGCCAAGATGCAGCTGCAGGACCACACGTACCTGCTCGTGTGGACCACAACGCCCTGGACGCTTCCTGCAAACATGGCCGTGGCGGCAAATCCAGAAGAGAAGTACGCGATGGTACGGTTTGGAGACCGAAGCATCATCATGGCTAAGGACAGAGTGGAATTTGTATCAAGATACATCAAGGAAAGCGCCATCGTGGAGGCCGAATTTTACGGCAGTGAACTTATGGGAATCGCGTACCTCAGCCCGCTGGAGGATCTGGTTCCGGAACAGAGAAGCTTCAGGAAGCACCACACGGTAGTCATGGCAAAGGAACTGGTAGACGTGGCCGAAGGAAGCGGGCTGGTGCACATAGCGCCTGGACACGGGCTTGAGGATTATGCGATAGGCAAAAGAAACAGGATGCCGATCTTTTCCCCCATAGACGAGCAGGGAGCGTACACGGCCCAGGCAGGGAAGTATGCAGGGCTGCGCGTCCCGGAAGAGGCCAACATGGCGGTCCTTAAGGACATGACTGATCTGGGTGTATTGGTAAACTCCGGTACGATAAAACACAGCTACCCGCACTGTTGGAGGTGTGATACAAAACTGATATTCATGGCCACTGAACAGTGGTTCATAAACATACAGAAAGTCAAGAAAAAGATCATCTCAGAGAATAGGAAGGTTTCCTGGCATCCGAGCGTCGCGAGTAAGTGGCAGGAGGACTTTCTTCAGAGCTCTCCAGATTGGACCATATCCAGGCAGAGATACTGGGGCACGCCGATACCGATATGGATATGCGAATGCGGAAACAAGGAGGTGATGGGATCGGTTGCGGAACTCAGGGAAAAGGCCGTGAACAGAAAGGACGTAGATTCCTTGACAGACCTCCACAGGCCGTACGTGGACAGAATAGCGCTGCGCTGTGGATCCTGCGGCAAGGAGATGCACAGGATAAGCGATGTTCTTGACGTGTGGTTTGATTCCAGCGTAGCGTACCGCGCGAGCCTTAGCGAGGAGCAATTCTCAAGGCTGTTCCCGATGGACTTCGTGCTCGAGGCAATAGAACAGTTGAGAGGGTGGTTCTCCTACCAGTTAAAGACAAGCGTAATGGTGCATGGAAAGAGGCCGTTCAAGAACGTAGTTATGCATGCGATGATGCTTGGTGCAGACGGAAGAGAGATGCACAAAAAACTAGGAAATTATGTCCCGTTGAATGAAATACTAAAGACCACGACAGCGGATTCCTTCAGGTTGTGGTGCACCTCGCACGTGCCGGAAGTTGACCTAATATTCAGCGTTGAGAAGATAAACGAGGCCAATAAGACCGTCCTGCTCCTGTACAACATATCTAACCTGTTCAAGTACTATTCCGATGCGGCAGGGTACAGAAACCACGTGCCGAAGAAAAAGGCGAATGTCAGGGGCATGGGATATGAGGATAAGTGGATATACGCGAAAATGAATATGCTGATAAGGGACGTTACGACGAACTTGGACGACTACGAGATACACAAGGCCGCAGAGAGGATCCGATCCTTTGTAACGGAGGACTTCAGCAGGTTCTATCTTAGGATGGCTAAAAAGAAGCTGCTTTATGCCGACAGACGCACGGCGAAGGCGATACTTGATCTGATAAATTACCTCATGTACAACACGCTGCTCCTAATAGCTCCATTCACGCCTTTCGCGGCTGAGAAAATATACCTTGACAATTACGACGAACTGAAGAGCATAAGTCTTGATTCGTGGCCGAAGTCGTCGGTCAAGGAGGAGGATGAGAGCCTCGTCTCTGACTTCGGCGTCGCGCTTGATGCCATAACCGCACTGCTTTACAGTAGGGAGAAGGAGGGCATAAAGCTGCGCCAACCGCTTAAGAGCGCCGTGGTAGAGGTTTCAGAGTCGGCGCACATGACGGCGCTGCAGAAGCTCTCTTACCTGATAGAGGATTACGTCAATGTAAAAACCCTTGACATACGGCAGGGTTCCAAGTTCAGCATGGAGGTCAGGCCGCTGTTTTCCGGCTTAGGGCCTGCGTTCAAGGCAAATGCCGGGTTCGTTGCAGACGCACTAAAGGGAGAGAATGCAGAGCGCATGGCGGATGCCATAGGCACGAATGGCTACTATGAGATGCATACCGATAGAGGGATTTTCAGGGTCATGCCAGAACACTTCACCGTGGTGAAGAAGGCGGTGAGCGGGGACGCCGTAGATTTCAAGTACGGCACCGCAATTATAGATAAGGAGATAAGCGAGGAACTCAGAATAGAAGCAACGATAAGGGAGTTTGAAAGGCAGGTGCAATTGATAAGGAAGGAGATGCAGCTCAGGAAGTCCAACGAGGTATCGCTTCGGTTCGATGCCACGGAGGATATTGCAGGCATCATACTCAAGAATCGGGACACGATAGCCAGAAACATAAACGCTGAAAAACTAGAGAGAGGCATCGCCCCAGGATCACAAGTAAAAGAGATAGAAGTTGGTGGAGAAACAGTGCGTGTGGCGGTAATCGCCTGAATCAGACCTGCTCCTTTGACAGGCTCTTGAAGCTCTTCCTCTTCTTCATGTCTGACCAGCAATCCTTGCATATGACTATCCTTGCTATCTTTGTCACGCGTCTGGAGCTCTTTACGCAGTCATTGCATATCTTCTTGTTGCAGTATCTGCAGGTCTCTATCTTGTACACGTCCGCACTACACTTTTCGCACAGCATAATATCATGGTTTGATTTTTGAACACGCTTGGCAAATCCGACCCGACTGTCGGACCGCAGCCGCTGGCAGGCAGAACATATCCGCCAAACAGACAGCAATATTATATGTCTCATAGCATTTAAAAAGATAGCTGTTAAAAACAGCTTGACAGATGGGCGTAATGATGTTTTGAGTGTGCAGGGTCACATTTTAACCAGCATATGGTACATAAGTAGCAGAGAATCGCATTTCGATAGTTTCGTTGCTTGGGTTTGATAAATACAAACAATTCTTTCCCTCCCGTATAGGAATTGAAATACTGCCATTCACGTTGCCATCAGATGCGGCATAGTATGTTATTGTGTGCTGCGTAAATAGATTGGCAAGACAGTCACTATTTAGAACACTTATCCCTGAAGGGGAATCGGACGTGTAATTTATAGTTAAATAGCCGCTGGTTTGCTCTGTAACATTAAATTCAAATTCTGAATAACTCGAATTAACATTGTTTAGAGGTAGATAGGTATTTGCATACTTGTTGTAATAGACGTAGGTTAGGGTGGGTAAAAAATAGCTCAGATAACTTACATTGTATCCCGCATAGCTCGGGGTCGTATAGTAAGGATACAAAAGCGAGTTTAGTGTGATGCTCATGTTAGAATATACTAGCTGGCTTGGTGGATTATAAATCTGGTTTTTAAGCGCATTATAACTGGCTAACAAATCGCCATAGCTTTTATTAGCACCATTCAATTCATCTTGAAGGTGTATAATGGTTTGGGTATAATAGCTGTTTATTGAAAAATATACCACTATAACAGCTAATACAACTATAATCAACGGATAGATTGCTTGTCCAGAACGCTGCGGTTTTGAGGGCATATTTTATTACGTTGACAATACGCTTTATAAATTTATTCTACTGCAAATTGTACCGCCATATAGGACATTCTTGTAGGTCTTTCGCCAAATAGATTAGATAAGATATAAAATCCATATAAAAGTGCAACATAGAATGCGATGGGCGCGAGGAGAATCGGACTCCCGATCTTCGCCGTGTGAAGGCGACGTCTTACCATTCGACTACACGCCCGCTATGCCATATTAGTACGCAGGATTAGATATAAAAGCTTGCAATCAGAGGATTAACATCGTGCAAACATGGCGTCAAGGTATTACACCGGAAGGGGTGATGACGGCAGCACTGGAGTGTTGACCCCTGTGCGGGTGCAGAAGGACAATCCGGTGATAGAAGCGATAGGAAGCCTGGATGAGCTTAACAGCTACATAGGAATATCGATGTTCTACGCGAGGAACGAGCTTGTTTCCAGAGAACTCGGAATAATACAGAATGACCTGTTCATAATCGGGGTGGAATTGGCACGGATGGGCTCCGCGGCAAGGAGTGATGTGGAGCTGGGAGAAGGCGCTGTGGCACGGCTCGAGGAGGCAATAGCGTCGTTCGGGGCCAAGACACCGGAGCTAAAAAAGTTCGTCATGCCGGGTGGATGCGAGGGTGCAGTGCACCTGCAGTACGCCAGGTCTCTTGCAAGGAAAGCGGAGCGCAGAGTGGTTACGGCAGCAAAGAAAGCGCACGCAAACAAGGCAATAAATGCGTATCTGAACAGACTGTCTAGCCTGCTGTTTGTGATGGCCCTGTATCTTAACTGCGTGAACGGCATTGAGGAAAGGAACCCAGCCTACTGACCATTAGGCGTTGAAGTACTCCTTGAACTTGGCAGTGGTGCTGACTTTCTTGCTGCGCTTGTACTTCTTTGTCTCTATGAATCCCTTTTCGAGCAGCTCCGCCACGTGATCGTAAGTCGCATACCCGAAGTACTTGGTGAGATCGCTCTGCAGTATACCTTCATTCTTGCTCACGTACGCCAGCAACCGAAGGGCGCCGCGCGATATGTCTGGACCACTTGCCAGTCCGCTCACCCGTGATGAATACGGCTCCTTCAGTCCGAAGAGGTACTTCCCGTCTATCTCGAATATTGCAAGGGCCGTATCCGCGGACTTGTACTTTTCTGTCAACTCGGATATGAGATCCCTTATCTTGCCGGTCGAGGCTATCCCGGTGATCCCCGCTATCTCTGCAAGGCCTATGGCATTGGGCGACATGAATATGGCGGCCTCGACAAGTTTCTTGTAATCGATCTCGTCCATAGGGTCACCTCAGTTAAGCGCTATGATGATCTCATCGAAGAAGCGTTCCTGAACAAGAGTCACCTTGTCCTTCTGCGCTAGGAACAGAAGTGGTATGAAGAGTCCTGTAAGCACGTCTTCGGTATTCGATATGCCAACCATCGCGCTGAACGTCACCATTCGGGATTTGTCCACGTTTGCTTTTATCTCCCCGTAGATCCGCTCTATGTCCTCCTGTATGGTGTGGCTGTTGAATACCAGAGGGAACTGAACGTCGAGTACCTTCTTGGATTGGCCCCGTGCCTCCTTCAGCGTCATTGCCTCGTCGAGTGCACTTATGAGCTCTGGTAGGGTGACGCGCCTCTTCGGAGGTATGCGCAAACGGAACGTAAGGGGTTCTACAAGGACTTCCTGTCGTTGCGATCCCGAGTGATAGTCCTCCTCCTGTTCGGTGTACAAAAGCACTTCGCTCTTGAAGCGCAGTAGAATCGATGCGGCGAGTATTATGTTTGCAGGTATGTGCAGATCAAGTATCTTTAGGCCCTTTACTGCCGACACGTACTTATCTATTATCTCTACTATGTCTATGTTCCACGGATCCAGCTTTTCCTTCTTCACGAGTTCCATGAGGACGTCCTTCCACGTAGCCTCACGGACTAGATTTGCCAGGTCGAGCTTATCTCCTGATACCTGCATGGATGTCTCCATGTTGCTGTTTGTCGCCACAAACGACTATTGCACATAGTAAAATAAATACCTTGTGCTGACGCAAAAGGTTTACCGTTGTCCCTTTGCACGGCGTGGAACGTTTTTATAGATTTATACAAAGATAGCATTCATGGGGGAATTTAAGAACGAGTCGACTTACAAGGCGTTTGTTAATGGAGGCAGGGAAGGGGAATTTGACGGGCTTTTCGACAAGGCAGTAGCGGATATTAACTCCGGATTGCTTGGCGGAGAATTTCCGATGATGATAGGTGGGGAAAAGCGCTTCTCGTCCGGAAAGATAATTGAAAAGTCCCCTATTGACGGTAGGATTATAGGCACTTTCCAGGAAGGCAGACGGACAGATGCATCAGATGCCATAGCCTCGGCGGAGACAGCATTTGCAGATTGGTCGTCTAAGGACTACAAAACAAGGGTAGGGCTATTCAGGAAGGCGGCGAGTATATTCTCAAGGGATAAGTTCCGCATTGCAGCGGCAATGAGCATTGAGAATGGGAAGACACGATACGAATCTATTGGAGAGGTTGATGAGGCAATAGACTTTCTTAACTACTACTCAGAGGAGATGGAGAGGAATAAGGGATACTCCAGAAGGACGGGAATTGCTGGCACCGGGATACGGGTGAATGCCGGATTCCAAGGATCGCCAGGAAGTTCGGAGCGGGTGAAGATACGCCTTAGACCGTATGGCGTGTTCGGGATCATAGCACCATTCAACTTCCCTGTCTCTATTTCGGTTGGTATGAGCAGCGGGGCGTTGATAACCGGCAACTCGGTAGTGTTTAAGCCTTCATCGACAGACAACATGGCCATGCTAACAGGCTTCATGATATACAAGGTTTTCGAGGAGGCAGGGCTCCCGAAAGGGGTATTTAACTACATCACCGGACCAGGATCGGAAGTCGGTGACGAGCTTGTTACGGATAAACGAGTAAGCGGCATAGCCTTTACGGGGTCGAGGAAAACAGGCTTGTCCATGATTTCAAAGGCGATATCGCTAGGTCAACAGAAGGTTTTTGTGGTAGAGATGGGAGGAAAGAACCCTGTTATAGTGACGGAGAGCGCGAACCTCGATGCCGCAGTGCAGGGCGTTCTTGGAGCCGCCTTCGGATATTCGGGACAGAAGTGCAGCGCGTGCTCCCGCGTTTACGTCAGTAGGAAAGTAAGGGATGAATTCGTGAGGCGCCTTGCAGAAAGGGCGACGTCCCTTGGAATAGGAAATCCGCTGCTTAAGGAGAACTACGTTGGTCCGCTGATAAGCGAAAAGGCTGTTGAAAAGTACAAATCGGCAGTGGAACAGGCAGGCGCAAGGGGAAAGATCATATGTGGTGGACACGTCGCACCGGGCAAGGGCAGCAGCTTGTACGTTGAACCTACAATAGCCGAGCTCAGACATGATGATCCGCTCATGCATGAGGAGCTGTTCGTGCCATTCCTGTCCATCGCCGCGTACGACATGTTTGAAACGGCACTGAAGCAGGCAAATGACGTGGAATACGGGCTGACGGCAGGACTGTATTCGAATAGAAGGAGCGAAATAAGTAGGTTTGCATCCGGCATAGAGGCGGGCGTTGTGTACATAAACAGGGAAACTAGCGCTACAACAGGAGCAATGGTCGGAGTGCACACATTCGTCGGGTGGAAGGGTAGCGGGCTGACCGGGAAAGGCACTGGCAGCAGACACTACCTTCAGCAGTTCATGCGTGAGCAGAGCGTCTCCGAAGTGAAGGGCTCTTAGTCCCGCGTCAAGTGCGCTTCCCCGCCCTTCCTTTGAATATAAGCAGGTCTTCGGGCTTTAGTGTTGTTCTTGCCGCAGCTGCGCCGTTGGTCTGCAGTGACTTTTCTAGGCTTACGTAACCCTGCATGCTCTTATCGAAGCCGAGAACCTCGGAAATTCCACTGGACATCCTTTCTGCAGGTTCTGCGTAATTTCCACGCTTTGCGTTCCTAAGGTCGCCCTTGTCGAGTACCTCGTAGTTATTCAACACCATGGTAATGGCATTGGCCAATCCCGCCGCATCACCCCGGCTTAGACCTATTATCTCTCCCTCTTCGGTCTTTCCGTCAAGCATCAGGGCCTGATTCTTCGTGGAGCCTCGGAGCCGCAATTTTACAGATGAAAATACTATTCCGTGAGTCACCCTGAAGCTAGAGATGTTCTCGTAGGTAACGAACGTTATTGCGGATTTAAGTCGCATGAACCAGCGGTTCACGATGATTATCCTGCGGTTCGTGGCCATGGCTATGGTCGGATATACTATCGCGCCATGCAGGCGCCTCTGTTTGGCAACAGCGATAACCTTTTCTCCGGGCAAGAGAAACCCAAACATTGTGCTGGATTCTTTTGCAGACAGGTTTAACATCGTCTCAGCCCGACAACATTTAGACCTTTGCGGATCCGGTATTTATGCGTTTTGTGCGAGCAAAATGTTGCAGGGAGGTTTTATATATTACCGATTTCATATGTATATCGTTTGGCACTTTCTATTCCTTACAGAGCGATAGGCGCAAGCGATAATTGTAACACCCGTACGGCCACTAGAATAATTAGGAAAGTGGACTTGTCGGGATTCGAACCCGAAACCTTCCGCATGCAAAGCGGACGCTCTACCGTTGAGCTACAAGCCCTTATGCGTATACGATGGGTGATGAGTGTTTTTAACTGTTTCGCAAGTAGATTGCATTTTTAAACCATGCCAGACTATATGACCCTGCATCCGTAAATTGAATAAGTTTAAATAATTTACCTATTAAGGAATGCTGTAAGTTAATCAAGGTGACACGAATGGCGAAGAAAGAAGATGAAGAAGACGAAGAAGAGGAAGAAGAAAGCGACGAAGACATGGATGAAGAAGCTGACGAGGAGTCTGAAGACGACTACGACGACGAGTATGATGAGTAGAGGAATTTTTTGTTTTCTCCTTCATTTTGTGGTAGTCCAAATAAGTTGCCCGTAATTGTTTATTTATTTTGATCTTGAGGCGCGTTTAGGGCCGAACTTATTAAGATAGTATATTAGCAGATCTTGCGAAAAACCTCTATTGTCGTTGATGTATTCAAATTTTTGAAGATCGGATTGTATATCTGCAGGTTGGCCTTCAAGCGGAGCCTTATAGAAAGTGCTTATCGTTGATCCAAGTGCCGGCCAGGCATTCCAAGTCTTTACTCCGGCACTGGCAAATTGCGAAGAGGTATTGTCTAGAAGTGCAGTTATTGGATGTCTTTCTGTTCTAGATAAAATGCCAAAGAATGTTGTCCTATCTTCAAATTGACGATTTATCTTGTGGAACTCGTTCATAGCATCATCACTAACCCGTCTTAGTGTGATGTCAACTTCACGGATTTGTGCATCCGCATCCTGTTTTTCAATCTCCCCTGCGGAGAGATTCGCGTGTATTTGTGCAATAGCACTCTGATGCGTGCGTTCGGCAGTTATGAGTTTGGAAACTGCTGAGTACTCTGCGTCCGCAGCAGTATTTAAAGTATGAACTGCGGCAACGAGGGCGGCCTCCGTTTTGTCAGATATTACACGACGTCCCTCCATGCCTTTCAATCTAGAGGTAAGTTCAAGAAAGCGTGCTGCGTCGGTCTGCCTCTCGCCGCGTATTACTTCCATTACTGGTACAGTGGGCGAAGAGGTTCTAAGGGCGTTCATTGTCTGAGCGCTTATGAGAGTGTTTGAAGAAACTGCCTGAGCAATAGTGTACCATGCGGAAAGTGAATGCGAACGCATGTCCCCGGCGAATTCAGTAAGTGACACACGTCGTGCATATTGCATTATATACTTGTCCGCTTCGACACGTGCACTTCGACTTTCGAGTTGAAGTCGTGTAAGTACATCGTACTCCTTCTTCAGTTCTGAGAGTCGGGCATTTATCCCGGTCAACTTAGGGTCATTTGGCTTCAGCTGCGCTGCTTCGGTAGCGGCAGCGTCTATGGTCTTCTGAAGTTCTGACACGTGGGATTGTATTAACCTATCTTTTAGCGTCTCTCGTTCTCTTCTATAGGCTTCCTGCACAGACTTTACGACTTTGACTTGGTCCAGGAGTTTTTTTGCAGTGTCCCTTAGATCCTCAACTCTTGTCTTATCGCGTTGCCAGTTTGTGGTGTTTAATTTTCCGGTCGACTTTGGCCCACTAAATGTGCCACGATGAAGTATGGTCATGGTGCCGTCAGATGCCTTACCTGGAGCTGCCCGCCCCGGCATTGGGGCAGCGGCCAGCATGGCCGCATACACAGGATTATTTGCAGCAATCAACGCTTTGGTTGTTACAGAAAGCATTCTCGCAGTCACGACGAATGGTGCAGCGAACGGTAGTTCGCGGGCTTTCTTCTTGAACCCTTCCAGCGTGGGATGTAGTTTCTCCCCGTAAAGGTTTATGTACGACGGTTTGCCGGATGCCATGCCGCGTTGCGACCTTGTAGATATACCAGTAGCGGGTATAGACGCGGAAACAAACCGTCTCGTTTTTGAATTAGGTATATAGCCGGCCTTCTTGAGAGCAGTGGCAGAAGCGCGTGAAAGTCGTTTTGAATCGATTGCCTTTTGAGCAGAAGGGCCCAGTGACATCCTTATCTGCTTGCGTGGCAATCGCGGTGACGATGAGGAAGACGGTACTTTTACTTCTGATGATACTCTGCGGTGCATCGCAGCAAAGTCGCTGCCCTTTGAGAATACCTTTGCACCGAATTGGTGGATTCGCCCCACAAGTGCAGCGGGAGCGAGCGACTTTACCTTGGATTTAGGAATTTTTCTAAGCCTGCCAGCCTGTCCGGAGTAGGTACGAAACAGGAAGAATCTCCCCATCGCAGTCTTGCCCTTCATGCCTCCAGCCCCGAGGCCTATTCCCGCAAGAGTCGCCATTCCAAATATGTTGAATAAGCTGTACCCCCGCGTCGCCCCTGCGGCTGCAACTATCAATATCAATATCAAGGCCAACGGTATAAGTGCGTTTATGGCCCCAACAGATAGCAGTATCGATAGCAGGAAGCCCACCATAATCTCGGAATTATATTGGCCTGTTGTCATATAAATAGCTTGCTGCCTTTTAAATGGCACTGGCGCTGCGCGAGCGCTTATTTGTGGTTTTTGTGCTGGGCGCGTGTCCACGCCTAATCCGTGATCGCACGGCCATTATTGAAATTACAAGCACAATCACTGCAACGGCGTATAGGACGTCGACGCGTCCGAAGCTCAGGAGTAGTTCACCTATCTGGGTGCTCGCTATTGTCGCATTGGGAGTTGCCGTGTAATTTAATGCAAGGAATGAACCCTGTGAGTATGGGACAGTCTTGTTTGCGTAAGACAGTGGATTCTGTATTACGGTTATTGGTTCGTTTGCGGGATAGCCATAGAAACTTGCCATTATGCTTGCCGTACCGTATCCGCACACCGGGGTGTTAAAGGAGAAGGCGCCGTTGCTGTCCGTTTTTGGCATTGCCATCAAGCCTATCTCAGATGTGCATATGCCTGTGCCATTTGCGTATAGCGGTTCGCAGTACTGGGTATTTCCAGCAGAGGATATCGGGCAAGTCTGTGGCAACTGCTTGTGTTGTGCATTTCCATCATTCCCGTATATATTGCACGATAGGGACATTGGTGCCAGTAGGCTGTTTGGAGGTGGCGAACAGGTCTGCGATAGACCATTAAAGGACGGTGCAAACGTGACCTGCTGAGCTACCGCGTTCTCGAGGGGATTTTGCGAATTTGGATCGGCCTGCATGCAATTGCTTATGCCGCCCTGTGAAGAGAAGGCACAGAGAATCTGGTCCTTCAGTGCAGTTTGCAGATTACCTATGGTTCCGAGATTCAGGGAATCCGATGCACTTCCGAGGCCGCCAAAAGGATTGCCGTTTGCATCGACATAGTTTATGTTTGTGTCGTAATACAGGTAGATAACGTTGTTTGAAAGAGGTATGAATTGTCCGCCAAGTTGTGTGAAGCCGGCAACGCCAGTTATGTGTAGCATTGTTTGATTTGCATTTGTGCTGCTGACCTGTGGAGTCACTGATAGCGCTATCTTGGTCACCCTGGCAACGTCGGCGTCGATCGGTACGTAGATAGTATTGTTGAACTTGTCGTTTAGTATGTATATCAGACGCTGATAGCCCTGCAAGGAATGCTGTTGGCCCTGATACAGATAGTTTTCGGATTTTACCGTCATGCCAAGAAGATTGCTGTACACCTGAGCCTTGTACCAATCAAACAGCGCTACCATGGATATCAGAGATCCGGCCGTGTACGTCTGCGACACCGGGCTAGGACTAACTATGTGTGCGCCGTTGGCAATGCCTGATGGCACGTCCTGCGGCAAATCGGACTGTGGTGTGGATACCGAGTATATTGACTGGTATGCAGGGCATGGACCATTTGCACATTTGCCTTGTGTAAATGAAATCAGCTGATAATCCAATAACTTCTCTGCGGCCAGGATCACTTGCTGGTTCGTCTGGCTGCCGAGCGTATCGTTGAGCAGAATGGAACCAAATATTCTGTTCGTTTGAATGTTCTCCTGAAGCGCGTTCGGAATTATTGTGTTTGAATTTGAGAGATCAGGAACATAGTAGCTGCCCTTTATTATATCCTGCAGGTAGCTGGCTCCGCTTTCTACATTAGCAGTGAATTGGGTCGACTGGTGTGCCGGCTCTATGCCATAGGTGTATACTATCTGGTGGTTGACCGACGGAGATTCCGTGAGCGTAGGGCATGATGCACCCTGTGGTGGATTGCTTGATATTATTGGTAGGCCTATCGCGTATGACACTTTGGTCTGATATTCGTACGTGTATGGCACTATCACTTCCCCTTCCAGGAAACTCGCCAGAGTTGTGCTGGCAAATGCGGCACCGGTGGAGGTAGTTGGTACGTGACTGAGCGCGGTGTTAAGATTTCCGGTAGTGAATCCGCTAACGCAGAATCCCGCGTATTGCCCGCTCTGCGTCTTGTACGTGCATTTTGTCTGTTGATCTACCTGGCTTGTTGTCTCAGAGGATGTTTGTCCGTTAAGTCCAACGGTCGTTGAGAGTATCCCCTGTAGAGGGACGCTCTTGAAGGAGCCCTCGCTCTCCATCACCTGGAATGGATTTATTACTGCAGATATGGGTTCCGTGAGTTTGACAAGGTTGCTGTCTTGGGCGCACGGACCGTTAGTTCCAGAAAGGCCGGAATCCGAAGAATAGCACCTGAGCTTCGGAGCTGTGGTCGAATAGCTTGTGTAGTTTTCTACACTAAATCGGGATAGTAAAAGTTCGTTTTGAAGGTTTGCGGTTCCGGGGGAAGTGGACGGATCCGGGAAAAGGATGCTCACGTAGTTATTCGTATCCATGGCGAAACCGACCCCGTCTATCATTGGTGTCGAGGTTAATGCCGATTCAACAGACTGTCCACCGGTTTGACCGGAATTTATAAGGACTGGGCCCGCAGGGAGATACGTGTCTCCTCTATTCTTAAGATTAGAATACGAGTACGTGCACCTATCCGATGACCCGCAAAAGTTCACGTACGGGGATCCGCCTGCGGCTGAGGAGATGTTAGCGCTTATTATCCAACCATAAGGTGGGAATACCAGCGAATTTGAAACATACGGGGCGTATGTCTGGCTGCCGCCGAGAGGGTTCGATTGTGAAGCGTACAGGGCATTGAATTTGGTTGGATTGGTTTGGACCTCGCCACCGGTGTCATTGAATACCCGCAGGTTGAGGATCTGGAAATCTACTCCGGAGTAGGTTACTTGGTTAAGACATGAAACATGCCCATATTCCTTGCAGTAAGTACCAGACCCTATCGGATTGTTTATGTCGTTCCAGTCATCCAGCACGTACAGGTACCCGTTAATGTCCGATATGGCCAGTGGATGGTGATAACTGGCCACGTCATACTGTGTTGATGATGATGGCGAATACTGACTGGAAAAGATGTTTGCCAATCCTTGGGAAATTACGGTGCCGCTCTTTGTGCCCACCCCATAAACCCCCCCATTCATTAAGTACTGGGAAACGTTAAGGGTTATTGAAGAAGGACCGGAGTTCAAACTCCCTATAAGGCTAGTGCTAGCGGATGTAGTGCCAAGGCTTGTGGACCCGTATTGAAGGCTTATGTTACCTAAAAAGGATAACCCCTGCCCGTTGAATACGCTGACGTTGCCACGTTGAGGGGAAGCCAAGTATATGGAGGCGCCTGTCGGTGATACGGCTATCTCGTCAAAATTTGGAGGGTTAGGGTTCTCAGGAGAGATCGGATTGTCAAATACGGTATACATGTCCTTTATGAACTTTGGCGTTATGCCCACGTATGAACCGTACAGGGATGGTGTTGATATTGTGTTAGAGACGACGACTATGCCAGGCATGTAGTAGGAATAGCCCTTTTCCAACTCCTTCTGGGTTTGTGACGCGTAACGGGATGTTGGTACATTGACATAGTTGTAAGTCGTTATCTTGAAATTCCCAGTCAC
>DAHWXM010000019.1 GCA_027334165.1 Microcaldota archaeon | reverse complement strand
CCTACCGGATGTCCGCATCCCTTGAGGCCTCCGCTCGTGTTTATGGAAAGCTTGCCATTCAGTGCAGTCTCCCCGTCAAGTACTGCCTTCCCTGCCTCCCCCTTCTTGTAGAAGCCCAAATCCTCCATTGCCATAATCTCTGCCACCGTGAAGCAATCGTGCACTTCAGCAACATCGACATCCTTTGGGGTTATGCCCGCTGCCCTGTACGCCTTCTCGGCCGCTATCGAAGTCGCCTTTATCCCTGTAAGGCTGTCCCTCTCTGCAAGTCTTAACGTGTCGCTGGCCTGCGCACTGGCAAGTATCCTTATCGGAGTGTCATTGTACTTCTTTGCCTTCTCCAATGGCGCAAGTACAACTGCCGCCGCGCCATCAGATATCGGTGAGCAGTCCAGCAACTTCAGGGGGTCGGAAACTACCTTCGACTTCAAAACTTCTTCTATGCTGAGTTTCTTGTGGAACTGCGCATACTTGTTCTTGTAAGCGTTGTCATGGTTTTTTACCGCAACTGCTGCAAGCTGCTCTTCTGTCGTTCCGTATTCGTACATGTGCCGTTTCGCCATCATGGCGTAAAGCGCGGGGAATGTTATTCCCTGAAACAACTCCCATTCCTGGTCCCCTGCGCCGCCGAGTGCAGTCGTAGCCTCAGAAGAGGTCACGTCTGTCATCTTCTCAACGCCTCCCACAACGACAATGTCGTGTATCCCGCTTGCAACGGATATGTATCCCTGTCTCAGCGCGCTTCCGCCGCTCGCGCATGCGTTCTCTATCCTTACTGCTGGTATGTTCTTGAAACCGAGCTGGTCTGACATCAGTGCCGCGACGTGCTCTTGGCCCATAAATCTTCCGGAAGCCATCGTGCCGCCGTACAGCATCTCAACATCGTCGCTCTTTATGTTTGCATCCTCAAGTGCACCAAGCCCTGCTTCTGCCATGAGCTCCTTAAGCCCAGAATCCCATCTCTCGCCAAACTTGGACAGTCCGACGCCTATTATTGCAACATCCCTCATCAAATTACCTCTTCTTTATTGAATTCCTGTTCTTCAGGTAAGTGGCGTAGTCCACATACCTCTTATGCGAGTTTATCATGTCCTGCACAAGAACTCCGTTCTTGCGCTTGTCTTCCGCGTTATCCGTAACCTCGATTGCGAACGAGTCGCTGCCCGCTCCGGAACCGAAGCTTGTAAGGAGTATCTTGTCACCGGGTTTTGCTATATCGAGCGTGGCTGCCAGTCCAAGCATGGATGCGCCGGAGTACGTGTTGCCTATTATTGGTGTCAGGAGTCCGGGCTTTATCTGTTCCTCCGAGAATCCCAGCATCCTTGCAACATTCGTTGGGAACTTGCCATTGGGCTGATGAAAAACGGCATATGCGAAATCAGAGGGCTCGAATCCCGTTTCTTCGAACATCAACTTCGTGGCGCTTGTTATGTGCCTGAAGTACGCGGGTTCGCCAGTGAACCTGCCTCCATGGGACGGGAAACTTGCGCTCTCCCTGCGCCAGAAATCCGGAGTATCTGTGGTGAAGCTCACTGTCTTAAGTATGTTTGCTATAATCTCCTCCTTCTCCCTGCCTATTATGAATGCAGCGCCTCCAGCGCTTGCCGTGTACTCAAGTGCATCTCCAGGCCTTCCTTGCGATGTATCGCTTCCAGCAGCAAGCCCGTAATCTATCATCCTGCTTTCGACAAGCCCCATGACCATCTGCATGCCGGCAGTGCCTGCCTTGCATGCGAATTCAAGGTCTGCTGCCATGACTCTGTTGCCAGTTCCAAGTGCCTCCTTTACTATTGTGGCTGTGGGTTTCACCGCGTACGGGTGGGATTCCGATCCTACGTACACTGCCTGTATATTCGATGGGGATATGCCAGCATGCCTGACGGCCCTTCTGGAAGCCTCAACCGCTATCGTTGCAGCATCCTCGTCTCTCGCCGGAACCGTTTTCTCCTTTATGCCAAGACCATGCTTTATGGCCTCGGCATCCTCGTTCCACACGCTTGCTATGTCCTCCACTTTTATCCTGTATATGGGTATGTACGCTCCGTATCCAACTATTCCTGCCATCTATCCATCCTGTAGTAGTTTACCTGTACTCCTCAAGTATTCCTTTCACAACGTCCTTGCTGGGCATAGCCTGCTTCACTAGCGGCCCGTTCTTCGAAGCTATATCCATGCTGCTGTACGTCGGCCTGCTCTCTCTGTACAACAGTCCGATGGGCACCTTGCTCCATCCGTTCGTGTCTGTTTCTGTGGCCTTCTCGAATGCCTTTACCTTGTTTCCAGTATCGTGTTCTGTGCCATCAAGCTTGTATACGCGAGACCTGTACCATTCGTACGTGTTAAAGTCGTTGAAAGTGACGCACGGGCTGAACACGTCTATTATGGAGAAGCCTTTGTGCGCTATGCCATTCTTTATCATTTCTGCCATATGCACGGGCTCTCCTGAGAACGCGCGCGCAACGTACGTTGCTCCTGCGCTTATCGCAACAGCGAGCGGATTTTCAGGGGTTTCTATGCTCCCAAACGGCGTTGACTTTGTCTTGGCGCCAACGAAGCTTGTCGGAGACGCTTGTCCAGTAGTCAATCCATATATCTCGTTATTCATGACTATGTACGTGATGTCTATGTTTCTTCTTGCCGAATGTATGAGGTGGCCTACGCCTATGCCGTAGCCATCACCATCGCCTCCTGCCCCTATGACCGTGAGCTCCTCATTCGCCAGCTTCATCCCTGTGGCCACTGGGAGCAGGCGTCCATGAAGACTGTGCACGCCATAGGTGGAGAAAACGTGCGGCATCGCAGAGCTACATCCTATGCCGGACACTATCGCGACTTTGCTCCTATCAAGTCCGAGTTCGGTGATCGCTTTCAATATACCCGCATGTACTCCGAAGTCGCCACATCCTGGGCACCACACCGGCTTGTTCTTCGAACTGTAGTTCGGTTTTGCGTTTGTGTTTATCGCGGCCATCATGATCACATCATTTGAAATTTTTCACCGTTTCCATGGCGAGCCTAGCGAGTTCAGTCCCGGTAACAGCCTCGCCATCGAACTTCAGTATTCTGTTCTTTATGTCTATGCCTGTGTTTGCCATTATGACCTGCGCCAACTGTGCGGTGTAGTTGCATTCAACGTCTATGAGTTTCTTGTTTTCCAGCATGCGCCTCGTCTTCTCCTTGTCAAGCGGCATTATGTAGCTGAATGAGATGACTCCGAAGCTCTTCCCACTCTCGTTCAGGACGCGTGCAGCCTCCTGCACCGGCTCAGTGGTAGAACCGAACGTCACGAAGAAGTATTCCGCAGAAGGGTTGTCGATCTCAGGGGTGAAGACCTTCTCGTTCTTGAGCATCGTCTCGATCTTGCGCATTCTCTTTGAATGCATCTGTCTCCTTATCTCAACATACTCGTCTATGCCGGAGTACATGTCGCTTACGAGGTCTCCGTACTCGTCGTGCTCGTCGCTTGGCGCTATGAATTCGAGTCCCGGCGTGCCCGGTATCGACCGCGGCGATATCCCGTCCTCAGTTATCTCATATCTCTTGAACCGTTCCCCTGTCGTGTTCTCTGTTACCAACTTTCCGCGGTCTATGGTCACCGAATCTAGGTCAAGCCCATCCACGCTTTCAACTCTTTCAGACAAGTACAAATCCAGAAGCACGATTACCGGGCATTGGTATCTCTCTGCAAGGTTGAAGACCTCGCTGCCTACGGTAAAGCACTCCTGTATGCTCCTCGGTGCCACGACTATCCTTGGGAATTCTCCCTGCGATGCGTGCATGACAAATAGCAGGTCAGCCTGCTCCGTCTTTGTTGGCAATCCTGTGCTGGGCCCGGTCCTCTGCGATTCCGCTATAACTACCGGCGTCTCGATCATGCCTGCCATTCCCAAGCCTTCCACCATGAGAGAGAAGCCGCCGCCACTGGTACCACACATTGCCCTGACACCTGCGGTTGCCGCGCCTATTGCCATATTCACTGCGGCAAGTTCGTCCTCCGTCTGCTTGAAAAGCGCGCCCTTGTTCTGGTGTGCAGCATACCAATGGAGTATACCGCTTGCCGGAGTCATGGGATAGGCAGCATAGAACTTGCAGCCTCCGGCGAACGTTCCTATCGAGAAAGCCGTGTTGCCATCCATTGCGTATCTCTGTTTATCATCCCCTTTTATATCGAATAGCGTGCTCACTCCCTGGTAACGGTAAGCCTGCATGGCTATGTTGACGTTGTTGTCCACAACCTTCTCCCCTTTCCTTAGCCACATGTCTCTTACTACCGTTTTGAATATCTCAAAGTCTATCCCAACGAACCTTAGTGCTGCGCCTATGGCAGCTACGTTCCTCATTATAGGATCGCCGCTTACCTTTATGGCGATGTCTAACAACGGTATCTGCACCAGTCTGAAGCCCTTTCCGTCTATCTCGGATGCGCTGACCTTGGATGGATCGAATATGACTACGGCGCCATCGTTCAGATGGCTCTTCTGGTTCTTTATCGAATCCTGATTAAGGGCTATTAGAATGTCTATCTTTTCTCCGTGGCTGCTCAGCTTCTCATCACCAAGTCTTACCTGGTACCACACGTGTCCGCCTCTTATTATGGACTGGTATCCTCTATAGCCGAAAACGTGCAAGCCGCTCTTCGAAGCTACCTTCATCAGCAGCGCGCCGCTCGATTCAACCCCATCACCGTTTGCACCCGCGATTCTTATCGAAACACTCTTCATCAAAGCACTTATACTAAGGTATACTCTTTGCAGATTTCTGGTCAATTTCACTTGGCGTAATTAATCTTTATAAAGTTTACGAATGGCGTTAACCATCTGACGATTCGACCGGATTTGTCAATCACCATCGTAATGTCCTATCCACCTACACCCTTTGGCTTCTCAGAAGAGATCTTGCGATAAGTGACGCATGCCCGGATTCCAGCAGCCTTCTGTACGCATACGATGCCCATTTGTCGCCGAATGGTACGTACACCCAAATGTCATGCCCAGATTCCGCGAGCCTGACCGCATACCCGTTGCGTATCCCATTCAGAAACGCATAACTGACCCTTTTCCTGTGCGATCTGTTTAGTATCAGGGCCTCATCTATCACGTCTTTATCATGGGTCGCTATCATGAATTCACTTGCTTCTTCGAACAGGCTTCTCATTATGCTCAGATAATTTTTAGTGGTCTTCTCTCTAGACGTGTACGCGTACTTAGCCGAATGAGTGTACGCGCCCTTCACAAGCCTGATAACGCCTCCATTTCTTGCGAGTCTACCTGCGTCAACGGCGCTCCTGCGCAGGTCTGACTGTATGCAGATCCCGACGCCACCGTCCATGACCTCTGCGTTGTACATCTTTATTGTCGGAACTACATAACGATACTCCTCCATGTCTAGCCACACGAACGTGTTATTCCGTCTCGCCTTCTTCACCACGCTGCGATAGTTATTAAGAGCAGTCCCGTAACTTACTGCCATGCCTAGTTGGGTTGGCTTTACCGATATTGCGGCGCGCACGCCAGATGCCTTTATACTATCGATCAGCTTAGCGTACGTTTCAACCGCATCGTCTATGTCTCCTTTTTCGGTAAATGCTTCTCCCAAGTAATTGAATATGACCGAAACATGTCTGCTGTTGAAGCGCTTGCCTGTTCCTATGGCGTCTTCTATTCCCGGTCCTGCTATCCATCTTCCAGCCAGTAGCTTTTCAATGACTCCACCAAGTCTTTTCATGCGAATTACACCATGCACTTTCATTCTCGTACGTTCCTGCCAAGCTTCTTGTGCGCCTTCCCAAGATCGCGAGCAGAGAGCGCACAGACAAGGTTAAGCTCTCCCGCCAGTACCGCAGCTGATATTATCTCAGCAAGCCGCAGTGCGTTTCTTCCTGCCGGTTTTCCGCCCCCCGCAACCCCCATGATAGAGAGCGCACCGCTCTGGCTAGGCAGGGATGTGCCACCACCAACCGTACCGACTTCTAGGGAAGGCAAGGTCACTGAGATGTAAAGGCCATCGCCGCGCACCTCTGTCCACGTGTATCCGCTGCTGCTCTCCACGACCTGTGCAATGTCTTGTCCGGTGGCCGCGAATACCGCGGCGACTACGTTGGCGAAATGGGCATTGTACTTGAAGCTGCCTGCCCTTGCGCTTCCTAGAAGGTTTTTCCTTACGTTTACGTCATTTGCTGCCGCAGCGGTTGTGCCAAAAACAGCATCGAGGACTTTTCCGCTTACGAATGCGTCCGCAAGCACGCTCTTTCCGCGTCCGTAGAGGTTGTTCACCAGTGATTCCTTCTTGTCCGAGCACATGTTGCCGCTCACCGCGATGCACCTGGCGCCACTGAAATTTTCTTCTATGTGCGCGCACGCCGCTTCGGTCGCTATTGTCACCATGTTCATGCCCATCGCATCTCCGGTATCGTACCTGAAGCGGAGCCAGACGTTGTTGCCCGTGGCAAAAGGTGTAATGTCGATAAGCTTCCCGTGGGTCGTTGTGGCTTCGGCCGCCTTCCGTATACCCTGTGTGTTGAGTTTTACCCATTCGAGGAACTTTCCGGTCTCGCTTACCGAATCTAACACGAACACGGGCGCCCTGCTCATCCCGTTTTCTATGATTCGCGCATTCGCCCCGCCGGATGCGGTTATGGCCTTTGAGCCTCTGCTCACACTCGCTATTAGGGCACCCTCGGTGGTCGCCATCGGCACGTAAAACTTGCCTGCGGCAAACTCGCCATTTACCGTAAGCGGTCCGGCAACACCCAGCGGTATCCTGGTGCTGCCTATCACATTTTCGGCGTTCCTGTTGCGTATCGCAGAATAATCCATCGTTGAATCATCCACCGCAGCCAAGTTCGCTCCCGTGGCCTTCTCAACTGCCATTCTGCGGACACGCGCGGCAGCCGCAGGCTCCACCGCCTCATCGACCTTGTGCAGACCAACAAGCCCTGCAGCAACCTTGTTTATTAAATCATCTTCCATGTTTGATTCCATGCAATCATCTGCAAAAGTGCCAATGCGCTATCCACTATAGCGCTAATAGTCTATCAATGATACTATGTCTGCGCCGTCCAGTTTTGCCCTTCCGTCAAGGTCCTTCAGCTCTATCACAAATGCATAACCGACAACCTTTCCCCCTATTTCCCTTACCAAGTCTGATGCGGCTCGCGCTGTGCCTCCGGTCGCTAGCAGGTCGTCCACTATTACTACTCTTTTCCCATCCTCTATGGCATCCCTATGCATTTCGACAGTGGCGGTGCCGTACTCCAGCGTGTACGTCCTGCTTACCTTGTCATGCGGCAATTTTCCCGCCTTCCTAACCGGTATGAATCCTATTCCCATCGAGTACGCGAGAGCTGCCCCGATTATGAATCCGCGCGATTCTATGCCAACAATATAATCCGGATTCAATATGGCAACACGTCTTTCCAGCTCATTCATGCAAGCGGCGAATGCCTTGCCATCGCGAAGCAATGGGGTTATGTCCTTAAACAGTATGCCTTTCTTTGGATAATCAGGTATATCCCTTATCCTTGATCCTATGAGTTCTCCAACGTCCGAGGCCATCGTATCACATATTCTATTTGGTCAAAGCCTATAAAAATCAGATGCTGATAGAAAACCCTTCACGGAATTCCGCGGTAAAAATGCCCTGCCGTCCCTCTGCAAACGCCGAAAATACACAGTAACACTTAAAAACAAAGTGGTATAAATAGGTAATGAGGTAGAGCAGTTATGGAAATAGGGCGTGTACCTGCGGCACTGGCACTAATCCCCGACGGGAATCGCAGGTGGGCTCGCGGCCACGGACTATCCATATTCAACGGCTACAGCAAGGGCGTCACCAAGTTCCTTGAGTTTGGTGAATGGTGCAAGGAGTATGGGATAAACAACATAACCATATGGGCCCTGTCATCAGACAACTTGTCAAGGCCAAAGGAGGAGGTAAATGCGCTATTTAGCATATACAAGAAAGTTGCAAAGGATCGCAAGATAATAGACATGTTGCACCGGAATCAGACGCGCATAAGCGTTATATCCGACAAAAGGATCCTTCCGTCGGACCTGGCGTCTTCGCTGCACCGGCTTGAGACCGAAACGTCCATTTACAAGGAACGCGTCATAAATCTTTTGATGGGGTACGGGGGAAGAGAGGACATACTTCACGCCGCAAAGAAGGCCGCGGCATCAGTAGCTGCAGGAAAGCGTGTCAGATTCGAGGAAGTATTCCAAAGGTCGCTGCTTTCCAACAGCATACCAAATCTGGATCTGGTGATACGCACATCCGGAGAGATGCGACTGTCGGGATTCATGCCGTGGCAGTCCGGATACTCGGAGCTGTACTTCTCTAACAAACTGTGGCCGGACTTCACCCGATCGGACCTGGAGGCTGCGCTGCTGGACTACTCATCAAGGGAAAGACGCTTTGGTAAGTGATGTGTTGATATGCCGGACGCGCAGGCAGACGTTATAAAGTACACCAACTACTTCAACATCCGCGCACCCAGCACCGCACTTCAGACACTTCTACTTCTGCTGCTGGGTACCATTTCCGGTCTCTGCTCCGGACTCATAATCCATTGGGGATCAAGCTCTCTGCTCTCGTTCGTGACGCTTGGGGCCGGTGCCGGCGTTATGGCCATTGCCATACCTTCGATACTGGCCGGAATGACAATAAAGGCCATAAGGTGGAAAATACGGCTAAAGCACATAATGTTCGCAGTGTTCGGAATGTCATTCACCTATGCAGCGATACTTGTTGCTGTGTCTTTGATGTTCTCCGTGTCCCACAACTACGCCTTTGCTACGGTGTTGCTCGTACTTGCAAATGCGGGCATGTACGCATATTGGTTCTTCATGAACCGGATTGCGCTAGGTCTTGGCAAGAGCGCCATATTCGTGTCGGTAATACAGCCGTTGTTCAACCTGTTGTTCTACGTTCCATTCGGCAAATACCTGTTCACGCTCGACGTGCCCCTGGTATCGCTTCTAGAAAAACTCTACGCAGGCATGCTGGTTTTTCTTGTCATAAGCTACCTTATAGTCTACCTCCTAGATCGTCCATCCAAGAAGATGCTATCCATGAGCGGCCTCGCCATATTCGGAATAATGGTACAGCAATGGCTGTTCAACGTAACTCCAAATTCAAATCTCGCTGTAGAGCACGGAGTATACCGCGATGTGGACGTAAAAGTGATGTCGTTAAAGGGGAAGGCCGGTCCAGGCGCGGTGTTTGTAAAGCCTGACATACACTACGGTCCGTTTGCCAGTGTCGGCGGCAGCGTGGCACCTGAGGCTCTAGGTTCCTTCATAAATTCAAAGTACGGTGCCGCTCCGTTCGTACTGCATGGTGCAGTAAACGCCGGAGATAATCCCATAAGCGCACAACAGATAGTCCAGATGAAGAAGAGCATTGGTGGAGTGCTCGACACCATGTACTCTAAGGGGGGCAGCGCAGTGCGCGGAACACTCTCCATCGGCGCAAAGGGTCCATGCCGTGCGATAAACCTGAAGCTCAACGAAGTGAATGTGCTCACATTGTCAAAAGCGCCACTTGTTACTGAGGATATTGATCGTGACATAGGTCATGTGTTCGAAAGCGCAGCCAATCCAAATACGTCAAAGGTTGTCCTGATAGACGCACACAACTCGCGATTCGAATCGGCATCAAAGGACGAATTGCGGGGCATTTACAAGACATCAAAGTACGTGTCCGACTACAAGGAAGCCATAGCATCATCATCCGCGCAGGTGTCCACAAGCAAGCCCGTGTCATTCGGCTCCGCGTGTAGGAAGCTCAGGCACATGCTCCCCAATGCAAAGGACATGGGCAATGGCTTCACGAGTGCAGGCGTGTTCTCGTTCGGCGGAAAGAAGTTTGCCATGCTGTACTTCGATTCTAACAACATGCTTCCCTCGTTCAGGTCTGAGGTTCTAGAACACATACGGAAAAAATTTGGCTTACGCGCAGAGCTGTACACGACAGATACTCACGCGGTAAACACCATAGCGCTGCCGGCAAGCAATGCGCTTGGCAGGTACACCAAGGCAAAGGACGTGATGCCGCTCATAGATGACCTGATGAGCGAAGCTATATCAAGGATTGAGCATGTTTCGCTTTATTACGAATCTTTCACTATCAAGCGCTTCAAAGTGTGGGGAGAAGGTGCCGACGAGATGATAATACGCGCTAGCAAGGAGGCGATACGCACATTTAAGCACGTGGTGCCATTCGTGGCCGCTGCCGGGTTCGTGATAGCCGCTTGGATAATATACATAGTGTAAGTCAATGCTGCATACAATATTTGAATTACTTGCATTTGCCCTTGTCGCCGCAGGCTTGTCCTTGCGCCTTTTCAGCCAGACGGACGTCCAAAAGAGGCGCAGGCTGGCATCCCTGGCTGCTCTCGCCCTGATCGGTTCCCTACTTGCGTACGCTCAGGGCATTGCATTTTCAGAGCTGCCAATTTTTGTATTAGGCATGCTACTGTTCAACGGCGTGGTTTCGGCATACGGCTCTAAGATGGAATTTGCATACGTGCTATTTGGGTTTGTATACCTATTCGCGTTTTCCGGCATAGGCGGTAGCATAATGGCGCAGGCAATGCTTTTCGGCATGCTCAATGAGGTGGCCATAATGAAGTCGGTAAAGGAGATGGCCGCCAACAAAGGAATAGAGCTGAGAAGGGATGTCGTGCAGATTTTGGGAGGAGTGATACTCATGGTGCTGTTCGTGGGTTACGGGCTGCACGTCGGCAGCATAGCGCTCCTTTCAATAATCTTGTTCGGCGTATTTCTTGTAAACGTCGCAAAACTCTTCCCCCGTACCCCTTTCTCAAGGATGATATATGCACTTGAGAGAAGCAACACATCCCTCGGTCTCGGTGCTCTGTGGCTTGCATTAGGCTCGTTGGTGGCCGTGGCCGCGCTTGACGAGCCTCACATTATAATCGTATTCTCTGCGATATTCATAGGTGATTCTGCTGCCACCATATTTGGGATGAAGTACAAGACCGCAAAATTACCATGGAACAGGAGGAAGAGCATCGGAGGTTCATTTGTGTATTTTGTTGCAACAGCAGCAATATCCTGTATAGTAATGGGCCCGTATGCCATTCCATTGGCTATCGCCGCATCGCTTGTTGAGTCTGCCCCCTGGAGATTTGATGACAATTTCACAGTATCAATTGCACTTACCGTAATATTCCTCGCTGCGAGACTTGTCTGAAAAGCCGATTCATCACTGCTGCTTGTTAGCAGTATCCCTGCCCGCATTTCTAGATGTCTTCTTTCTGGCCCTGGGTGTCGTGCTCCCTGTGCGTTTTCCGGAAACCTTCCCCGCGGATCGCGGCGGTACCACGTGCGCCCCAGCACCTTCCGCCTGCGCGCCTTGTGCCGATGCCGCACCCTCCTGTGGTTTAGGCTTCTCCCAGTCCTTCTTCGTGCTGCAGTTGGGATCGAGGTCCATCTGGAAGACGCGTTTGCCTTTCCTAAATACCTTGACTATTGGTGTATGACAGAGTTCACACACCTTGCCAGTAGGATATATCCCTGCACCCTGTGGAAGCGGATACGTTACCGAGCATTCGGGCCAGTTGCTGCAACCGACGAAGTTCTTGCCAATTGATGACCTCTTTATAACAAGGTTGCCGCCGCACTTCGGACATTTGCCTAGTGCATTTGCCGCTTCTGACTCCTTGAGCCCCTTTCTTAGCTCTTCGCCTATGCCCTTCTCGTTGGCCTTGAATGCCGATACCAGGCTCTGGATTATCCCCTTGCCCTCTTCTATCACAGCACTTTCCTTTGCATTTCCGCGCATTATGTCCTCCATGTCGGATTCCAGCTTTCTTGTAAGGTCCTCATCCAGTATCTGTGCGCAGTATTTTTTCAATGCCGAATAGACGCTGAGCCCAAGCGCAGTAACTTCAAGTCTGGTGCCCTTTATGTATCCTCTCCTAAAGAGCGTGTCTATTATCTCCGCCCTGGTGGCTTTCGTGCCGAGATTCTTTTTCTCAAGAAGCGCTATAAGGCTCGCCTTGCCGTATCTCTTTGGCGGCTCGGTGACGCCCTTCTTCGAGTAGATCCTTTCTGGAGTAACCTCACTTCCTGCCCGCATCTCCGGCAGTACGGCCTCCTTCGGCTTGTAATATCCGTACACTTCCATCCATCCCTGTTTCTTTACTATGCTGCCGCTCGCCGCGTACTCCTCATCAGTGGCGCCGAGCACGATTCTGGTCGAATCACTCACCGCATATTCGGCGAAGCATGCCAGAAACCTACGCGTTATCAGATCATAAATCCTTTCCTCTTCTCCCTCGAGTCTCTTCGGTTCCTCCCCCGTAGGGTAAATCGCCGGATGCGCCTCATCGGCCTTGGCCCCTTCTGCGGGCCTGAATCTCGATCCGGAGATGAGCATCTCCGCATGCGCCTTGTACTTTTCGTTCTTCGCAAGCATGCCTATTATTCTGGGCAGATTTAGTGTGTAAGGAAGCTTCTGTGATGTTGTCCTAGGATATGAAATGTAAGATTTCTCATACAGCGACTGCGCTATTGCGAGTGTCCTGGAAGGGTCTATTCCAAACACTCTGCTCGCTTCGAGCTGCAGTGACGTAAGGTCGAACGGGGGATAGGGCCTCATGTTGTTCTCTTTCCTATCTATGGACTTGACCGTAACCGTTGCGCCTTCTGTGCGTTTGAGGGCACCATCAGCAGCAGCCTTATCGAAGAAGTTGCCCTTAGTGTTCTCGAATTCAATGCCAGACGCTACAATCAGTATCCTCCAGAAGTCCTTCGGCACAAAGTCTCGTATCTCCGCTTCCCGTTCGGATAGTATGGAAAGCGTTGGTCCCTGCACTCTGCCTATGCTGAGTATCTTCTTCGCGCCTACCGCAGTCATGGCGTGTATCAGTGCCCTGCTGAGGTTTATGCCCCACATCCAGTCGAGCATGTGCCTGGCCTCCCCGGCATCGAAATTGCTCGAGTCAAATCCTTCCAACCCCTCGTAAGCGCTGAGAAGGTCCTGCCTGGTGGTGGTTGAGAACTTCATGCGTTTGATCTTGTCGGAATCCACGCCTGAGTTCACATCGCCAGAAACAACGTACTTTATTATGTTAGTCCCTATCACCGTGCCCTCTATGTCGTAGTCGCAGGCGTTGACGTATTCTGTGCAGCGCTTCCCTATCTCCGCTATAGTGTCAAGGTAGCGTTTCGTAAAGTACGAACTGTCGTTGACTTTGTAGGAAGCTATCCACTCTATGTCAAAGATCGGTATCTCCCTTTCCTTGCTTTTCTGCCTAAGCGTGAAGAGGTGGCCCGCCGCCGCGACCACGAACAAGGTGTCATGGTCTTTTTGGAGTTCGTAATAGCTAACTCCGTTGAATGCACTCCTTTTGGGCTGCCCGTCTCCCAGTGAGAGCGCCAGCCTTAAGGCTACACTCGGTTTTTCCGCTATTATGAGCTTGTTCATCCAATCAGCGCTGTCTCGGTGTCTTTCTCTCTACCTGCTCCTCCTTCTGAACCGAGAGCCTGCGCAGCATGTAGAATCCGAGTACGATGGCGATCACGGCTAGCAGATAGAATGCATCAGAATAACCATACACGAATGCTATGATGGCTATTACGCTGAACGCCACGACTCCGACCGACAGGTACAGGAGATCCATATCCTCTCTCGGATTTGCTCTAGTTGCCATAGACACACATTCTATCTATCGGACGATAAGGATATTAAATGTGGGGCCGGTGCTGGCATGCCACGCACCTATATAACCGCAACTACCTTCCCCAAAAGCGACTGTCTCTTCACCGCACCGAAGTTTCTGCTGTCTTCGCTCTCCGCACGATTGTCCCCAACAACATACACGGAATCTGCATCTACCCTTTCTACACGCTTTACTAATCTCATGGCTCCGGCAGGATGCCGAAGGACAACGATGTCGCCGCGCCTTATGTTGCCGTACCATCCGATGGAAATTACGTAATCTCCATCCAGTATGGTAGGAATCATGCTGTTGTCCTTCACCTTGTATATAGAGACCGGCAGGAGCGTCATGCGCCTACCTTCGGGTACACCATTTCACGGTCTGTAGGGTAGGGTGCCTGGGCTCTGTATGTGCTTATTCCCTTTGTCTTCCAGAATATCTCTGCAAGCTTCTCCACATTCTCGAGTAGTTCCTCGCCTGCCTTTACATCAGTGCTCTGCTTGGCCTTTGACGCCAGTTTGAGTATGTTCCATACGAGGTCGTTGAGTTCCGGGTGTGCTTTCGCGTGGTCCGGCTTGAAGTAATCTCCCCACAGTACCCGAACTTCATGCTTGCATATCTCTGCGTGCTGTTCCTTGATGCTTACATACCTGACTATCTTGTTCTTCCCCTCCGCATCATCCGCCCCGTTTTTCATCGCATCGGCTATTAGCATGTCCATCCTTATAACGGTGTGAGCCGCCAACTGGGCCATGTGGGGGTCGTATATGCCACACGGGATGTCACAGTGCGCGTACGCGCGCTGAAAAGGCACTATCCTGTCTACCCTGTCAAGTACTAGTTTTGCAAATCTCATATCATCACTTCCACAAATCGATAATGAACGCGAAACTTTAATGAATCTTACCGCACCTTGCATGCCGATGTGATATCCATTTCATTTTACGCGATACACTGCAAGTTCAGAGAAGCCTCCTATGTTGTCTATCTGCTGCGGAGGCACCGAATCAGGCTGTGTGTAATTGATCTCCATCCATCCTCCGCATGCGGATGCAAATTTCGAATAGTTAATCCCGTTCTGCGGCAGCGCGGGTGCGACAACGTACGCTCCCGCCGAAACGAAACTGCAGTTGGTCAGTGCGAAGTAGGGTCTGAACCTGCTCATGTTGTTGAATCCCATGTATATCGGTATGTTCGGATATGCATCTGCGAAATAGATTATCGTGCTGTTGGGCATCCTGCCAAGGAATTCCGCTGCCTGGAGCTGGTCGTAGCGTTCGTAGCTAAGCACACGATACCACGTAAGGTTTATCGCGGCGGCGTTCAATATGATCATGAAGATCAAAAGTGCGAGGAGCGCGTACGCAAACAGGCGCATCCGCGTCTTTCCGCTTCGCGCCGCGACATCCGAAACTGCAATGCCTATTGCAACTGCCAATGGGGCGGCTATGAGTGTCATAAACCGCTGGAGTCTGTAACTCAGAAGGTACGAGAACGGGTGCAGGGAAATGTGCATGGGTCCAAATTCCAAGTAGAGGAAGGCCGCAAGGAAGTAGAAAAGCACGAAGTACGTACCATCTGGTCGTACCACAACAAGATATATGGCCGCGGCAATCAACGCGTAAAAGAAAAACCCCGAAAAATTAAGCGCGTTCGGCGGGAACATCACGTTTATGTAGTACATCGGGTTCGTGTTCGTTGAAGGTATGGTATCATTTCCCCCTACGGCGCTGTAGAAATGGGAGTTTAGCGTGAATGTTATGAGCGGGTTAGAATAGAACGAATTGACGAACACGATAAGCATGAATGCGAACGCAACACCTGCCGGAAGCATAAGCGTGGTGCCACTGATGGCAATCCTTTTCCTGAGAAACTCTATGGCGACGTATGCCATTGCCACCACGCAGATTATGAAACCTTCGGGAGTTACGAGTCCTGAGGCTAGTAGCAGCAAGCCCGATGCGAAGTACCACCGCCCGGAATCCCTCCTTTCACCGTAAAGCAGCGCCAGCATTGCGAGGGCGGTGACGAATGCCATCGGTATGTCATCACTGGGGGTTGCGGAGAGCATCACTATCATTGGGAAGAATGATGTGAGAAGCGCGGCTACAACGCCTGCCCGTTCGTCGTACAACTCCTTGCCCATTAGGAATGCCACGGCTATTAGCCCTATAAACGAAGCTATGTCCCACGCAGAATCCGTCATCAAGCCTACTCCGAACGTCTTATAGAATAACGCTATAGGTAATATGGTCAGTAGTCTCACACTGAAAATATCCCCGCTGTGCTCGGTAAAAGTGCCGTGAACTACCTGATATGCATAATTAAGGTACACGCTGTCGTCTCCGTAATATGATGGCCCGCCCACAAAGACAACGGAGTACAGCAGTGCGTACACTACTATCGCGATGAGCGCAAGGTTATATGGTTTCCTGAGCGCTGCGAAAGATCCCGCCATCCAGCCCTTTTTTTGTCGCATATGTGATCACATGTCGTCCGGCATTGCACTAGGTCTTTGTTACAAAGTAATTGCCTATCGCAAGGCTCGTCGCACCTGTGTTCATCAGTGTCCATATGGCGTCCTCCGGGGTCATGGATATGGGCCTTCCGTGCTTGTTGAGGCTGGTGTTAAGCACCGCGCCTATGCCCGTGCGCTCCCTTATTCTCTCTATAAGCTTCCTGTACGGCCCATTCTCCTCTCCAAGCATCTGCGGCCTCGTAGTGCCATCTATGTGCGATGCTGCAACCAAATCCGCCATGTGCTCCTTTCTTATCCTGTAGCCTATAGTCATGAACTTCGTTCCTGCCCTGTACGGCTCCAGCAGCCGCGGCGCGTCTTCCTCCAGTATCGTGCTAGCAAACGGCTGGTAGTACGGCCTCCGTTTCACAATTAGGTTTATCCTGGTCCTGTTGTCGTTGTTGCCTGGCAATGACAGTATGCTCCTGCATCCAAGCGCACGCGGACCGTATTCCATCCTGCCTTGAAACCACAGCAGTACCTCGTTATCGTCAACCATTCTGTCTGCGGCATACCTTTCTATGTCCTTTATCTCCTCATACTCGATTCCTTTCCTTTGTTTCTTCAGTGCGTCTCCTATTTCGGAATTTGTGTATGCGGGGCCATAGTTCATGTTCTCTACTTGTTTGGTGTTGAACCTCCCATTCTTAAGGAAGTCGACATAATAAGCCGCGCCCAGCGCAAGTCCTCCATCTCCCATCTGTGGAAACACGAAAAAGTTTTTCATGCCATCCATTTCATTTAGCCGCATGTTCACTATTATGTTTGAAAAGAGCCCCCCGGAAACAGCAACGTTGTGTATGCCCGTTTCTTTCATGTAATGCTGCACGATCTTCAGTACCTGGGTCTCTACGTGCCTCTGCACCGCATATGCGAATGCCTCTCTGCTGTACTTCCAAAGCAATGTGTCCTTCATGTGCTCAGCGAGAAGAAATTCGAATTTTGCACCCTGATGGCAGACGAGTTCTCCCCTGTGCGAGTCGAACATGGATATCTTGTCCAACTCCTTTATTTCCTCCGGATATGAGTACGCTGCAAGACTCATCAGCTTTCCCTCATCCTCACTATAGCGCATGTCGCACGCGACAGTCGCCGCGCCGTACAGGATTCCCAGGCTGGCACTGGCCCTAAACTCCTTGATGCGCTTGAGGGCACCATTATCTCCTATAGATATGGATCCGCTAAGACCGTCTCCTGCCCCGTCAAGTGTTACAACTAATGCCTCTTTGAATCCCGATGCATAATACGCGCCAGCCGCATGAGCAGTGTGATGGTCAACAAATACTATCTCCTTGTCCAATCCTGAATGCGTGAGCCTCCTTGAAAGTGCATAACCACCAATGCTTTTTCCCGCAAGATGCCAAAGCCATTTTGGCTTCTGGTCCTGAATGAGTCTGAACGCCACATTCCTGAGCTTCATGCTGGTGCGCGATGGCTTTCCGGTCTCGCGGCGCCATAGCTGCCTTCTTTTAACCTCAAGTCCTGGAAACATACGTGCAAACAGTGCACTGCCTCCTATCCAAGGCACAGCTACGCTGTCTACGTCATCTATGTCTCCCGCGGCATCCACGATGTACCTTATGGAACTTACCGGGAAACCTACATCATTCTTGCGTTTTGTGAATCTTTCCTCATTAACTGCGCCTATGACTCTTCCCCCACTAACGGCGCCAGCACCTGCATCGTGCGCATCGTGTATGCCAAGCGTAACCATAGTATACCCTGGATCCTGACATAACCCTTATGCCGTGTTGTTTTTATATACCTGCCGCAAGTGTGGCGCGTTGGGCGTGTTCACGCAATCGATACTATATAGCAAGGATTAAAACCCTTTGCTAGCATATATCTACATATACTTTAAATTCCAATATCGTTAGCGTGAGTTTGATGAGTCAATTTGGATCGCAGCTGCATTCAAAATCCGGAAGGAAACTTAACGGAAGCGGCAAGATAAAGATAAAGTCGAGAGACAAGAGAAGGCACGAGATGGGCGGCTACTTTGTGGCAACGAAGCTTGAGCAGGAGAACGAGGTAAAGCCTGTCCGCGGACGAGGAGGCAACGTGAGAAGCAAGCTCATGTATGCTGGTTTCGCTAACCTGCTTACCAAGGATGGATACAAGAAGACCAAGATAAAGGCAATAATGGAGTCGAAGGATAACAGGAACTTCGCAAGGCTTAACATAATCACAAAGGGTACCATGATAGACACTGAGCTTGGCAAGGCCATGGTCACAAACAGGCCCGGTAAAGAGGGCAGCATAAATGCCAGGCTTATATGAGTGATCCATTTGCCACAGCGCATATACGTCTGCAGGACTGACAGGGCTTCCGAACTGAAGAGCCTGCTTGAGTACGATCCTTATCTGGACAAGAGCCTTACAGAAGAACAGCTTCATGCCCTCAAAGAGAAAGAGGAATCTGTTGTAATATTTGCACGTCAGGATTACCTACTCAAGGACGGTATATCTCTCGGCCTGGATCGTGAGAGCAGCTATCTATATCTCAACGCTACCGACGATTTCCTTGACAAGGCGGAGAAGGTGCTTAAGGAGAAGATAGACGGCATAACTCGTGCCCCAGAGGATCTCGAGATGCAGATCATAACGCGCATCGAGACGGAAAGGAAGGAAAGCGAGCAGGGTCTCGGACTGATATTCGGATAGGTGTTTTGATGCATCTGCTCGGTTCTGATGATCTTTCAAAAAAAGAAATCGGGCAGGTGTTCTCGTTTGCGGACAGACTTGCATCCGGTCGCGGCATGTCTGTCAAGGCCCGCACAGTGCTTGCACTACTTTTTGAAAAACCTTCCACAAGAACTCGCGTGTCGTTCGAGGCAGCCATGGCGAAGCTGGGCGGTGCCTCTATATACGTGGATACAGGCACATCGCAGATGTCGCGCGGCGAGACGGTGTCTGACACGGGTCGTGTTCTGAGCTCGTACGTGGACATGATTGCCGCAAGGTTACGCTCTCACAGTGACCTTGTGGAGCTCGCTTCCTCATCCACAGTGCCGGTGATAAATGCACTTACCGATTTGGAGCATCCCACACAGGCCCTTGCTGACATGTACACGGTAACGAAGGCAAAGGGCAGCGCCAACGGAATCGAGATATCGTTTGTGGGGGACATTGCGGCAAACACGGCAAATTCCCTGATGGTAATTGCAACGAAACTTGGTGCCCGCGTTACTTTGGTCGGCCCAAAGGGTTACGGTCCTAATCCTCATTACGTGAAGCTCGCCCGCAGCTATGGTGATGTATCCATAAATTCGGATCCGACAGAAGGAGTGCGCAATGCAGATATACTGTACACCGACACGTTCGTCAGCATGGGACAGGAAGGGGAAGCCGAGAAAAGGAGGCGCATGTTTCGCAGGTACCAGATCAACTCCTCGCTTCTACGGCACGCAAAGCCCGATGCCTTAGTCATGCACTGCCTGCCCGCGCACAGAGGAGAAGAGATATCGGCAAGTGTGCTTGAAGGGGAGCACAGTGTAGTCTGGGAACAGGCCAAAAACAAGATGCTTATCGAGGAGGCTCTTATATTATATCTGATGGGCAAGAAATTAAAGAAACGACCGTGATAATATGGATACGACCTGCATATCCCTGAGTGGGGGAATAATATCTACAGAGAGCGGAGTGAACAAGGAGTTTGCAAAGGAACTTGCGCAGTTTCTTGCTAAATATTCCAAAAAACACAAGTTCATCCTGGTTGTCGGAGGCGGATATTCCAGCAGGCTTTACGTCTCCTCTACCAAAGACATACTCGAAAACAACAATTCGCTGTTGGACCAAATTGCAATCGCATTCACAAGGATAAATGCGCTCATACTCAAGGACGTGCTGTCTCTCGCCAATCTAAACGTATATCAGAACGTGGCAACAAGCCTAGAGGAGCTGCGCATGGCCATAAGCAGCAACGACATAGTGGTCCTCGGCGGGCTGATACCGGGAATGTCAACTGACGCGGTGTCCGTGCTGGCGTGCGAGGTCATGAACAGCAAGCTCCTGCTCAACATAAGCAGTATAGCATATCTGTACGACAAGCCCCCTGTCAACAAGGACGCAAAGCCGCTGCCCAGGCTCACCCACGACAAGCTGCTCGAGCTGGCATACACCTACGACACCAGGGTTGCGGGTTCCAACTTCCTGTTCGATTTCTTCGCAAGCAAGCTTGCAAAAAGGGCAAACATAGAGGTCAGGTTCGTCCGCGCCAACATAAAGGAGGTAGAGCAGGCTTTCAAGGGTGAGGAGTATCCCGGCAGCATAGTCAAATAGGGTAAACGACGCCCTCACCATGCGCACACAGGCTGCCTATGAAAGATATTTAAGCTTTCGCTGGCATATACTATCTGTCAAACGGCCATAGGGACGGGGAAACGCCCGAACCCATTCCGAACTCGGAAGCTAAGCCTGTCCACGATATGAAATACTGCCCCTTGGGGTGGGAAAGCATATTGCTGTTTGGCATTTTTATTTACTCAGGCCATGCCACGCCCGATTCGTGCACTCCTTTCAAGGGTCGCTACTTTTTCCTGACGTACATTTCCTTCATGGCGGAAAGAAGCGTTTCGGTGAACTCGCCTTCGGGAAACAGGTGCTTGTACTTCTCCACTGCGTTCTTCGCCATCTGGCCATACCGTTCTGCCATTTCAGATGCGTATCCCAAGCCATCGTACTTTTCTATAAGTCCGACTATGTACGCTATCTCCTCCTGGGTCTTGTCCTTCCTTCGCTTAAGGTATATCCTATCAACCTCTTTCCTCTCCTCCGCTGTTGACTTCTGATACGCGTGTAGCACTATGAGAGTGAGCTTGCCTTCGTACAGGTCTCCATATCTCTTCTTTCCAAACACCTTTTCATCGGCAGTCATGTCCAGTATATCATCGGTTATCTGGAACGCTATCCCTGCTGGATATCCTATCTCCTTAAGTGCGTCCATGGTGTCACCCCCCCTTCCTGCAAGTATTGCACCGAGTTGCATCGGCCCGTATACAGTGTAGTGGCACGTCTTGGATTTTATTATCCTGTAATACAGATTTTCATCCGCCTTAGACAGAGCCTTGACATTGTACATGAAATCTGTCTCAACGTACTGCCCCTCCACGGTCTCCTCCAGGATTCCGTAAAATTTATCGACGAACGCCTTCTCAAAGCCGGTCTTTCCACCATTCAGTACGTCAATCAGGACTCTCCACATCGCAAGGTGCACGGCGTCCCCCGCGTTTATCGCTATCTCATTGCCGTAGATCCTGTGCAATGCTGGTTTCCCTCTCCGCATCTCCGAATCGTCCTCCACATCATCATGTATTAGTATCCAATCCTCCGACATCTGCATCGCCGCAGAAGGAAGCAGAAGGTCCTCCCTCTTCGCACCAAACATCTGCCCGGTGAGCATGAGCAACCCTGGTCGTCGATAGCTTCCCTGCCTCACGCTGTAGTCTCTGGCGATTTCGTAATGCTTTGCCGGTTCCTTCACCCTCAGGTATCCGTCTATCTTGTTGAATATCTCTGCCCTATGGGCTTCAACATATTCCTTGAAATTCATTGAATCACTATCTTATCTTTCCGATAGTAATTTAAAGGATCCGCAGCCTTCGTTCAAAGGGCAAGTTCTACAAAGCGGCCGCGTTCTGCAGAATCTCTTTCCAAGCTCTACGAACTGCGCATGCAGGTCCTTGTATACCGCTAGTCTGTTGTCTATATTATCGGTTATCAAGCACTGCATTTTGCCGTAGCTAATTCCCGTATCAATTCCATAAAGCCTGCCAATTATCCGCCTTGTGTACGCATCTACAACAAATGTTCTCTTGTTTCCGGCATAAAGCGCTACGGCATCTGCCGTTTCCTCACCTACACCGTCAAGAGAAAGCAGCTCCCTCCTCAGGGCACCAGCCCTTCGCCGCAACAGTCCTGTCATCCCTTTATGGTTGGCCAGTATGTAGGACGATATATTCCTAATGCGCACTGCCTTCTGCCTGTAGAATCCACACGGCTTTACGAGACGCTCTAGCATTTTCAAATCGGCAACCGCGAGCTTCTCTATGCTCAGCATTCCTGCATCCTTCAGGTTAGTTAGTGCGCGTTCCACGTTCTTCCACGAAGTCTGCTGCGTGAGCACTACACCAACGAGAATTTCGTCCGCAGTGTCGCCAGACCACCAATCCTGGAAGCCGAAGCGTCCTCTAAGCGTCGTATAAACCCGCATCAGCGGGAACAACGAAGACAAGACGCGGAATCTCTGCAAAGTCAGAGTTTTACTTCCCCGTTCTTTATCTTCGCGATCATGTCTCTGGCGCCTGCCCCTTCGCATGTTATGTTCATGCTCTTGCATGTCCCCAATACCTGGTTGACTCTAGACTGGAGGGAATTGCCATACATGGACATCTCCTTAGCCTTGGCTATCTTCTTTACCTGCTCGAGCGTTATGTTGCCTGCAATCTCGTCCTTGGTCTTGGCGCCGCTCTGCAGTCCTAATTCCTTCAGTATCATCGCGCTAGTCGTAGGGGATCCTACCTCGACCTTGAACGCCTTTGTGACTCCGTCAACAGTGACCTTCACCGGCACTTTTATCCCTTCAAAAGCGCTCGTCTTCGAGTTAATCTCATTTATTATGTTGGCAACGTTAACGCCAAGTGGGCCAAGTGCTGGCCCAAAAGGCGGACCGCTCGTTGCTTTTCCTCCCTCTATCAATCCATTTATTACTACTTCAGCCATATTCACGCAGCCTCTGTTTTTTCAATGACCCTTGCCATGTTCGATTTCGTTGTCACTGGAATCGGAACGGCAACGTCCATAAGCTCAACAGTTATTTCCTCCTTAGCTGAGTCTACCTTTATTACTTTTGCCTTGTAACCTTTGAACGGTCCGGCAAGGAACTCCACAACATCACTGACCGCTATCTCCTGCACGTGCTTCTTTGAAACGAGCATCTTATCGAGCTCTTCCTCGGTAAGTGGTGTTGGAAGTATGCCCTTTACGTGCGGTTCGTTCATTACCATCTCCCTGCACGAAAGCTCATTCTCGGCCTCAACGACTAGGTACCCTCTCATGCCTTCGAGGAGCACTATGGCGTACACTCCCGTATCTGCCTTCTGAATCTTGTTTTCAAGTATGTCAGCGGTAATCTTCTCCTGGCTTGACGTTACTCTTACTACGAAGTACAACAGATCACCATACCCTTTTTAGTTTTTCCTTATTATATTCTCCCATGCTCGGAATCCGAGTAAACAAGAAAGGCGCCGAAGCCGTTAAGGCATACTTAAAAGCGCACAAGCTACTCGATAAACAACACTATGTATTTAGTAGGGGTGCGTTTATATACTTTCCTATACTGCCCTTAGACGAACAGGTCGAGAGGAAGGTGCGTTTGATTGGCGGGACGCTTACAAAAGCGGCTTTCAGACGATCGTCAAGGTCGCCTGATTATCGCACACTGCTCCTGAAGCGCATAGGCAAGAAGGGTTACGAGGATGCGATAAAGAGCTTCGATCTCATCGGAAATACCGCAATAATAGGATCGCAGCCTTCTACAGAGCGCGCCATAGCCGAGGCGATAATGGACGCCAATCCGAAAGTCACTCGCGTCATAAGTAAGGCCGGTGCCGTGTCCGGCCGGTACCGCACAAGGAACTTCCATCACGTTGCCGGAGAGCGCGGCTATTCGGTGACGTATGCGGAAAACAACATTCGCATATCAATGGACATACGCAAGGCGTTCTTCTCTCCCCGTCTTGCATACGAACGCAAGCGCATATCAGACCTCGCCAAAGACGGAGAGGCCGTGGTGGTGATGTTCGCCGGTGTAGGCCCGTTTGCAATCCTGCTTGCAAAAGAGCATCCACATTCAAAGGTAGTGGCAATAGAACTAAACATGGAAGCATACAAGTACATGCTTGACAATGTGACTCTAAACAAGGCGTTGAATGTGACCCCGCTTCACGGCGATGTGCGCAGATTCTCAAAGAAATACGGCGGATTTGCCGATAGGATACTCATGCCGCTGCCAAAGGACTCCCGTGATTTTATCGATGTGGCGAATTCGATGTCCGCGGACAGATGCGTAATACACTACTACGCGTTCGGTCCAAAGCTCAATCCGTACTCAAAGCCAATGTCTGACATAAAGTCCTTCTTTGCAGCGAAGGGAAAGAGGGTCAAATTCCTGTTCAAGAGGGTAGTAAGGCAGTACTCCCCTACCGATGTGGAGATAGTGCTGGACTTTGAAATTTCTTCAAAACGCAAGACCCGCAGAGATCAACTCCGTTAGCCCCACATCTCCGCCTTTATGTTTTCCTGCGGCGTTCCGATTGACAGAAGCCCTTCTTTCATGGCCTTAACGAATGCCGGCGGACCACATATGTAGCACACGCGCCCCTTCGCATCGGCCACGTGCTTCAGTATCATATCTGGGCCTATATGCCCTGTCTCGTAAGGCAGTACCTCTCCATCTGCCGGACGCGTGACTGTAATCACCAATTTTGTCTTGAGTGAGTCGGTGAGGCTGTCCAGTTCTTCCTTCATTATTATGTCATTTGAATATTTAGTGCTGTACATCAATGCACAGTCAACAACCTGACCTTGCTCTTTCATCTGCCTTAACGCGGAGAAAAACGGCGCTATCCCTGTGCCTCCAGCAAGGAATAGGAGCTTTTTGTCGCCGTCGGCGAACTTGAATTGGCCGTAGGGGGCGGACACGTAATAAACGTCCCCTGTTTTCGCCTGCGCGAGTTTCGACGTCATCCTCCCGTTTATCAGTGCTATGAAGAACTCCAGGTAATCGGAGTTAGGCGAGTTGGCTATCGAAAATGCTCTGCCTACCTGTTCGCCTGTTGCCTGGTTCTTGTAAAACAGCATCGCGAACATGCCTGGAACGAAGTCAATCCGGCTGTTGTCCTGCGCCTTGAATTTGAACACTGTCACTTCCGGTGTGGTTTTTACCGTCTCTATAAGCACGTACGGTTTTTGTATTATCATCCGATCACTACTGGTTGCCTATACTACTCCCACCGAATAATATATAAAATCGTAACCGGCATAGAGAACTATGAAACTGGACATGCTTGACATGAAGATCCTAGAGGCACTCCAGAACCCACAGATGCTGGCCCCAAAACTCTCCGATATAGCAAAATCTGTTGGCACCACAAACGCGACAGTTTATCGCAGAATTGTCTCACTAAAAAAGGCCAATGTGATACTTGGTCATACCACAAACATCGATTCACGCCTCATAGGCAAGTCTCTCAAGGCTTTCATATACCTAAACCTTGCAAAACCCCTGCTGCCCGAAGAAAAACAGAAGGTTGCAGCGAGGCTTGCTGAAATGGATGTTGTAGAGGCTGCGTATGAGCCAATAGGCAAGTGGACATACATAATAAAGACATCGCACGGAGACATAGGATCCCTAAATACATTTATGAAGAACGAGATATCAAAAATCCCATGCGACGATGTACAGATTGATATAATACTAAATGTCGTTAAGGAAGGGCACACGTCGCTACGAGATTAACCCTGTCGCTCCGGATCAACTCCGCTTAAGGTATCGCAGCACACTTCTTAGCTCCGGGCTGTCATCTATTTTCTGCATTGAGACCCAGCTCCTCCTGCCCGCTTCGCTGCCAGTAAGGAACACTACCTTAATGAGTTCCGGGCGCTCTGGCGATATCCTGTCCACCATTATGAGATCTGGGTTGTTTCTATCATCGCGCAGCAAGGCGAGCCTTTTTGCACCTTCCTGCATGTGCCATTCCATTCTGAACTGATCCCCACCTTTTCCGTTCATCTTGCGCTGAATGTCTCTGAGAGCTTTCCTGCTGAGCAGGCTGCTATCATCTATTCCCGTCAGACTACCGCGCGTAAGCTTCCCGGTGATACCATCGATGCCATAGATGCCTACGCTGCCCCTCTCTTCGGTTATCTTAAGTATTTCCTGAAGCACCTTGGTCTTTTGTTTAGAAACCATGCTTACCGCTGATACGTGCGTGTTTTTGATATAAATACCTAACTGCGTCTGACACAATCTTCGCTGTTTTTTGTGATTATGTCCTGAGTCTGTGTTGGCAGAGGGTAAAGAAAACCCATCATTTCTTCGCTCCTGTTATATTTTCTATAACTCCTTCGAATTTCTCCATAGCCTTTATTATCTCCTTAAGCTTTGGGTTTATGTTATAGCCAAGGTCATAACCGCGCTCGGTGCGTATGTGCGTCGGTTGGAGGATGTTCAGGTTCATTGATAGGTTCCTTAGCGTTATTATAAGGGTCTTGCGAGTGAAACTTTTTCCAAGGACCGTGTAAAGCTCCCTTGTCGTTCTCGGCGCCTTTATCATCAGCAGCTTAAGAACCGCGTAGTTTGGCTTGCTGAACAATTTCCTCAAGAGCCAAATTTCATCCCGCTCTTTTTCAATCTTAGGCATGCTATACCCTATTTATCCGGTTGTCGCCGATTTTACGGCACTGTCAATTTATAATGTGTGTATAAGAAAAGTATATATACCTTTTCGTATTATACATAAGTAAAAGATTATATACTAAAATAAAATACTGTTACCATGCTACAAAAACTGGCCCGGAGCCTTGGAACATGGGGAAGGCCCCAAAACATGCCAATAGAAAAAGAGCCGTCTCATCTTACGTATGGCCTGTGCGATTTCGATTTCGGCAGCGTTGTGGAGCGTTTGGGAGATATCGCTTCGTCCGCAATAGTGAAACGCAAGAATGGATACGCGTACGTTGTGGGTTACGGATTGAAGGGCAGCGAATGGGATTCCCGCGCGATGGAGAGAGCAAAGCGTGACGTTATAGACACGCTGGTTGCAGATGGCGCAGATCCAGCCACCGATGTGATGGGCAGTGCATATCACCTTGCAAAGGCCGCCATTCTCAGATACGCTGACGCGCAGACGGCAGACAAACTGTATCCTTTCGTAGCCCACGATATTGCCGGGCACGGCCCGCTGAGCCTACTACTGCTAAACAAGACGCATCTAGAGGAGATAGAGGTCAATTCACCGGATCTTCCGCTTGCAGTGTATACGAAAAAGTACGGGAGATGCGTAACCAACCTTAAGTTCAAGGATGCGGGGGCATTCCGCTATGATATAAACCGGATGATACTCGACTCGGAGAAGGAACTCTCTGAGGACAGTCCGATAATAGATGTGCAGCATGGAGACGCGCGTGTGCACGCCCAGATATATCCATACGTGAGAAGTGGCGCTGCAGCAAGCATACGCCTTGGCAAGGAAGACGGCGTTTCTGCCGATCTGCTGCTACGCAATGGTACGATGGACGCCGGCACATTGGCATATCTTTGGTTCTGCGTGGCTTCTGGGTTGAACATTGTCATCTCTGGCGCACCAGCAAGCGGAAAAACCACGATGCTAAACACCCTTCTTGGGCTTGTGCCACGGGGCAGGAGGATAATAGCAGTGGAAGAGGACATTCATGAGATAAGTCTAAAGGACTACATGAACTCCGTGTCCCTCTATGGGGAGAAGGGCCGCGTAACCACAAAAGAACAGGTAATAAACGCGCTGCGTCTGCGTCCGGACTGTCTTATAATTGGCGAGATCCGCGGGGAGGAGGCGCGAGACCTGTTCTCCGGAGCGAACCTCGGCATTCAATTCCTAACAACTATGCACAGTCCAGATGATTCAATGGGTGTCATACGCCGCCTAATGACAAGACCAATGGGGGTTGACACGAAGAGCATAAGCATGCTTGACCTATCAATACACCTTTCCCAGTTTGGCACAATTGGGAGGAGGATAACTCGCGTGTACGAATATAACTGGCTTAGCCGTGCCGAAACAGATACGGGGATCAACATGGGCGACCAGGATAAGGTGCGAATAGACAACCTCGTTTCTGACGGCACCTTGCTGACGAATGACCTTAAGGATTCGAAAGCCATCCGGGTTTATGCAAAGATTCGCGGGATATCCGTCCGCCTGGCCGCAAAGGAATTCGAGCGGCAAAAATCGTTCATCGAAATGGTCATTGCCAAAAATGCCGGAATCGATGGCTTCAGTGAAGAATTGGCACGGCATGGGTGCGGAATATGAACTTCAAGAACGATAAGTGGCGCATACTTCTATCCCTATTTTCCGGAACTTCTATCGGACTTGTAATTACATACCCGCATATATTTACTGCATCGGCCATAATGTACGCATCAATAATATCGTCATCCGTATTTGCCTATGGCGTCTACGCCGCGGTAAATTCCGCGAGGCATGACCTGAGGGCAACACATCTTCGGGCAGAAGCTCTTTACGCGTTCGACAGTGTGTTTGGCGAAAACGCGTCTAATCTGCCCACGTTATGCAAACTGGCCGAAATATCCCGTTTCTCCAGTTCGGCTGCATTAAAGCTAGCGGTAGACGAGATACGCAAGAGAACGAGGTTCGGAATGCGGCTGCCCGAGGCAGTTGTATCTTGCTCTATCTCCGCGCCTGGAGAAGCGGTGCGGGGCTTGTTGCACGGTTCAAACATCGAGGAAGGAGCGTCAATTCGCGGTGTGTTGGACTCCAGACACATGGATCTCGCGGAGAAGATGTCCCGTGCCGAAGGAATGCTCCAAAGGAATGCCACTCTTGGTATGTTCGTATCTACCGTGCTTCCGTCCTTTGCCATTTTTGGGTTCATAGGCAATGCCATACTCGGACAAACTGCGGGATCAATGATTATGTTTTCAATGGCGATGCTCCTACTCCTTCCATCGATGTCATTGGCGCTAAACATAGTTATAAACAGGGTTTTGCATGCTTGATAGATATTTACTGCCGCTCACCTTGCTTCAGGTCATCTTGATACCATTAGCCCTGATCCGAGAAGTTCCGGCGTCATTGCTGTTCCCATTTGCGTGCGCCGCGCTGCTTTTTCTGCGGCCAAGGAGGGCCGACGTTAACGATACCGGCCTATCCCTTTTGGCTGACAGCATTGTTTCCTCTCAAGACACAGGAATATGGAAGGCGATACGCCGCGCAACATCCCTTCCACATCCAATCTCCGGTAAGATTGCGCCGCTCATCCGCAGTTTCCTATTCGGCGACACCGACTCCCTTTCCCGATATAGTGCCGATGCAACTTTGTCCGAATTCGTGTGGTTGCTTCATCTAGGTCTCTCGGGAAGGAAGCATTCTGTTAGGCAAATCTCGGCGTTCTCGGCGCGTGTTAAAGAGCGTGCAAGGCGCACCAATGCGTTCAACTCTCGGATCGGCAGTGCGAACTCCATAGCCATGCTGGGCCTTACTTTCTTTCTTCCCCTGTTCGGCGGCATAAGCACGGCGATATTCGAGATTTCTTCTTCGATAAACTCCTTCAGCTATCTCACTGTACAGTCACACTTCATTCTGGTGTTGGCATGTTACATAGTGATTACAATGCTAATAAACGCATTTTTCAGGAATCCTCTGGCAGACACAAAGAACATCCTGTACGATGCGATACCACGCGTGGCAATTGCCATTGCCATACTGGTAGTATCGGCAAGTTACACCCCTTATATTGTATGAGTGATAAAATGGATTTGAGAAAATATGTAAAGGTCGTGTACGGGATGTTGCCTATGGAAGTGAAGACCCTACCCCTGATGGTTCGAGCTTCCAGGGCCCAAGGCTCTCTGGAATATGTCATGATGATAGCTACGGCGAGCATTGTGATAGTTATGGCATTGGTCATGATCGTAAAACTGAAAACAACTATCCCGAACAACGTGCTCATAAACGGGACGAATTACAGCATAACCTCCGCAATATCGCAGCAACTGTCACGCCTATCCGCCGGTTCTGCCTGATTGGGGTACATCCACATGCGCCTGCAACTGTCTGTTGAGTGGCTGATCTACATTGGGGTAGCGGCGCTGGCCCTGCTATCCTCAATCAGCATGCTCGCAGCGAAATCCTCATTTGTGGAATGGCACATCGCATCGTACGCGTTTTCAGAATTCTCATTCATTATAAACAACCACATTTCCGGTACCAATACCTCCTTTACTGCGTATGTTCCTGTAGGGGCATGCAATTCGACCTTCACGGGCCACGGGATTAAAAACGGATACGGTACATTCGATTTTGTCGCCGAAATCCGAGTCGCAGGAAATGCGCTGTGTCCAGATGGTGTGTACAAAGAGCTCGAGATCTCACCCGACGGTGTGGGGCAATACGTGATGTCATGCAAAAACTGCAATTGAGCATAGAAATGCTGCTCACCATGTGCCTGGTGATAATGTTTGCAGCAACGACCATACCGATGATATCGCATCTTTACGGATTCTCGCACGTCGTCGCAGACTATGTATCAGCGCTCGCATCATCAGAATCCGGCAATTCATCTTCAATATCCGTATGCGCGGGCTGCATTAACATTGGTTGATACATTGATACAAAACATGGACTTTGCAATCGGTGTGCCGTTAACCCTATTTGCAATACTACTGCTGCTTATCGGGGGAACCACAGGCATGAAGTACATTCGGCACGCAGCGCTCGTGCAGGCCTCTGCTCTGGCCATCGCAGCAGACTCCCAGAAAATTATTGCCACAGGTTATGCCACCGGAATGAACTACTCTGAATTTACTACGTTTACCAACTCCATGGCCAAACAAGGAAATTTCTCCGCCCTGTTTTTCGGAGCAAACGATGTGGGGATCTGCCCCGGGAAGATATGCCGCATAATAACAGTATCCAGAAAATCCTACGTAATGGTGTTGAAATGATGCGTGTCCAAACGAGTATAGAATTCATGCTCATCCTATCTGCAGTGAGCATTCTGAGCCTGAGCGCAATATCGCTGTACACGAAGGGCATAAGCCTTGAGCATTCAACATTTTCATCGGAAAATTTTTCATACGTCACGACACAGATTGTACCGATTAATGACAGTACTGATGCTCCATCATTCTCTTTTGCGATGCCTTTAAACTCCTCTGTGGGGAAGGAAGCGGTCGCACAGGCGCTTGGGTATGGCTGCGGTTCTGGCTCGTTGAACTTCTCACTATCGTCAAGTGCCATTCTTTTTAATACGACTTCCATACACGGTAATTTTTCTGGCATGTATCTCTCAGAAATTCGGTTTATGCCCACGAGAGCCGGTATTGACTATGCATCGATTAACTATTCTATACGTTGTGCAGGCACAAAGCGCAACGGCACATATTATTCCTACACCGACGCCCTTTCGGCAGCCTATGCCTACTCTGACTCTCAATACTCCGCAACCATATCGAATATCAGCGAATCCATAGTATACAACGAAAGCACATCAGAAAATGTATCACAATTTAACGAATGGGGCCATTGCACACAGATAGGCTTCTGGGGCAATCCGTACGGAATCAATTCACAATGCGGAACTTATAATGCATGGGAGTACAACATATTCTCTACAGGTTGTTATACCGGAGGCGGAAGTCAGACGGAGACGTTCTGCATAACCCCAAAAAACACTAGCTTCCAGGAAGTCGGTACAAATACCGCAAATGCCCCAAGATATTCGTACTCGTTCACAATAAACCTGACAACTCCGAATGGCGAAATGCTTTCCACCGTGATAAGTTCCATGAGCAGAGACTTCGTGTACTCCGCAAACGAGGTTGTCGGAACGGCATCAATCCAGAATGTCTCATATTCCGGGACTGCAGAAGGCCCTCTGCTCTGGCACTCTGGATCAATGCTTAATGTGAATCCGAATTCGTATGTAGAATATTCGCGGGCTATGACTAATGCTAAGTATCTTCTATGGTATTACAACAAAACAGACATATCCTCACCAGAACAATCCGCGATCCAACAGGCCATTGCAGCTTATGAAAATGCTTCCTCAGTGATGATTCGCACAGCAGAACCAACAAACGACTCCTGCCGCATGTCCCATGATTCCATAATCTGCACACCACACGTCAGATTCACATTCGTGATACTGATATCGCTTAATGACAGTAATGGCGTGGATTCTACAGTATATTACAACGGCTCAAAGATAGAAATAACGTGAATGCATGCGGTTACAATTAGCTACTTTCGAATCGCTCCTATCGCTATCCTTTTCGTTATCGCTACTGTGTACAATCGCCTACTGCATTTCAGGATACACTGCAAACTTCTCTGCCTCAAACAGGGAGTTGATGTGGTCATACACGGCCTACGATTTTGTACGTCAAGCCACCGAAAACGCCTCGATGCAAACTTGCATTTCGTCATTCATAATAAACGGTTCGTCGTGCATAATCAACTATCTTGACGAATACGCTGGCATTTATGGATTTGAAAACATGTCGCTGGTGTCAGTGAATGGGGGTAGCATCGGTGCATCTTTGTCCAACCGGATGGGTTCATGTTTCCCGTTCCATGCTGGAAATAAATACGTGTTTCTCTGTCTCGAGGCTGGTGCATGATGTCATTTTATGGTATTTCGATCATGCTAACCGTCCTTGCTGGTTCTATATACACGGCGTCGGCCCTCTCTTCGCTGTCCGTGCTCCAATCCAATCTTATATACTATGGACAGGCATCAGCATCAATAAAATCTAGTATGTACGTGGGGCTTGTCCAGACGGCCCCTTCCTGTTATCCTTTTGCCGTACAAGCCGCGCTGCTTGATGGGGTAAACATGCGCCAGTCTGGAGATTATTACGTGTTATCGGACGGCTATGGTACCTATCTATCCATCAAGAATTAAAAACCTAGACGGGCAATCTATTCCCATGAATAAGAAGAAGATGTTATCCGCAGTGCTCGGCAGGCTCGAAAGACGTTATGGGAGGAATCTACACACCGAGCTGAAGCATCGCACTGCTTCTGATCTTTTCACTGCCGTGCTTCTCTCGCCACAATGCACTGACAAGCAAGTGAATGCGGCTACACGCGGCCTTTTTAAGAAGTACAAGACATTTTCAGATTACGCAAATGCGGATCCTATTGAGCTGGAGAAGGATCTAGGCGGTTTGAATTATTATCGGACGAAAGCGAAGCACTTGAGGAGGTCAGCAAGGATGCTTGTCGAAATTTTTGATGGAAAGGTCCCGCGGACACTTGCCGAGATGATGGTCTTGCCCGGCGTGGGAAGAAAGGTCGGCAACGTCGTGCTGAATGAGATGTACGGGATAAACGAGGGCATAGTCGTCGATACTCATTGCGCGAGGGTCGCGCATCGGTTGGGCCTTAGCCCATCCGGCGCCCCACACGCCGTAGAGTGCTCTCTCATGCGGATAGCCGCTACGAAAAAACGCGGTGAAATATCCAATCTGTTCATAGCGCTAGGCAGGGACGTATGCCATGCGAGAACTCCTGCATGCGCGGAATGCCCGCTAAGCGATTTATGTCCGAGTAGTCTGCTCAACAAGGGCGCGTAGATCCATCAAGGCAGGAAATCGTGTCTTTTTATCTTGTCCTTTATGTAATCGTCTACAAACGTGAGCCTTGGGCCCTGGAGCGCATCCTGCTCCAGCTTCTTCTTCGACTTTATCATTCTCTCAAGCTCGGCTACCCATTCCTTGCTCTTGTTTATCCAGTTGTAATTTAGCATCTCCTGTGCCCGCTTAAGGTCAACCTCGCTGGCGTTTATGGTCATCTTGTTGAGGAAATCGTACTTGTCAAGGTCAGACATTGTGACACCGATGAACTTCGCTTCCGGTGTAGCCACATCGCTGCCTATGTATGCAAGATTTATGCTGCCCGTCTTTATCGTCCAGTATATGTACCATCCCCAGGCATCAGAGTCTGTGAATACGTATACAGGAAGCCCCATGTCTGCGAGCTTGCGTATGAGCCTTCGCGTGCCTCTTGCCGCTTGCCCCTGCGGTGTTATAAGTATGAAATTTTCCTTCTTCCAAAGCCCATCTTCGTTAAGCCTCTGCCATAGCGCGTCCTTTTCCACTACGAGCACGTACTTTGCCTTTACGTCTACAAATTCTATGTCATTGTCAACGTCGCTCGGGATGGCCCAGCCGCTCCTGCCCTGCTTGCTGCAGTCTATCTCAAGCCTCTCATTGCCGAACGTGTCCATGACCTTCATGTTTCCCGCAAGTACTCCTTTCCTATTTGCGTTCAAGTTCAGGTTCTCCCTCTTTACTTCCAGGGCAACTTCGAGGTCTTCTATGAGTGGATTGGACTCCGACTGTTCGCTGAATATATTCTCATCTATGTCGTCACCAAGCGAATACTTCAGCTGATAAAACAGACCCCTTATGGTGGTGTGCAAGTTCTCCTTCACGAACTTATGACATTTCGATGCTATCGCTACTGTCTGCATGAACCTCTTCGACTGGGAGAAATTCAGGAAGCTCCTTTCCTCTCTCGTCTTACCTAGTTTGAGATATCCCTCCTTTTGGTCAAAGATTATGTTTGAGCGCGCCCTGACCAATGTGCTAAAGGTTGGATTCTTGCCTTTCTTTATGTCTGACACTATGCCTGCTCCCATTCCCTCCAGTTTCTTGGTCGAATCATTAGTTTTTGCTGCCATGGCTCTTTACACCTGTCTTAGACTATTAACGGCTTCCTCTCCCGCGAATCGCTCGTTATGTAACTGCTCAACTCCTTTATCATGGCGTCGCGCCTCGGGCTCTGCTTTAGCGCGTATTTCAGCACCTCTGCTATGTTGCTCACCGGTATTATGCGCACATGGCTCAGCCGCTTCTTGTCTATGAATATGTCCTTCATGTTTGTGCTTGGTATCAGCACGGTCTTCATCCCAACGTCTATCGCAGCGAGTATTTTGTTTGTTACGCCTCCTACGGGAAGCACGTCACCCCTCACCGACAGCGAACCCGTCATTGCCAAGTCCTGATTGACCGGGATGCCCTCCATTGCCGATATGACTGCCACCGCAACTGAAATGCTTGCGCTGTCTCCCTCAACGCCTTCATAAGTCTGCAGGAATTGTACGTGGATGTCGTAACGCGTCACGTCCCTGTTCATATGCCTCTTTATGATGGCGCTTATGTTCTTCACAGCCTCTTTTGCTATCTTGCCAAGTTTTCCTGTAGGTATTAGCTTGCCCTCGGTTTTTGAGCTTGCTGGCGTGACTTCCGCAACTATCGGCAGCACTATCCCGGCAGAGAGATATGTTGAACCGACTATTGCGAGGCCATTCACCCTGCCTATCGCAAAGCCCTTTGTCTTGAATATCTTGTAGTCCTTCCTGTACTCCAGCGACTGCTCTACAAACTGTGCCTCTATGGGCTTTGCCAGTGATAAGGCCTTTATCACGTCATCCGCTGTCACAAACTTTGCATTGCGTTCTATTGCTATGTCACCCGCGGCGCGGATAAGACCGCCAAGATCCCTTAATATCAGGGTAAGTCTATTCTTCCTTCCACTGCGCCTCCTGGCCTCATCAACTATTACCATGCACGCATCGTAATTGAAATTCGGTATCTTTTTGTCCTTTCTAACCTCTTGCGAGATGAATCGTATCACCATGTCCCTGTTCTCTGCGGTGTCTGGCATTGAGGATTCCATGTACACTTCATATCCATATCCACGTATTCTTGACCTGAGTGCGGGGTGCATCTTCTGTATGTCCTGAAGGTTTCCTGCAGCAACGAGTAGGAAATCGCATGGCACCGGCTCTGTTCTGACTATGGCACCAGAGCTCATTTCGCTCTGCCCTGTTATAGGGTATTTCTTCTCTTGCATTGCAGTCAGCAACTCTTGCTGGGATTTGGGCTCCAAGTCTGCCACTTCGTCTATGAAAAGGACGCCCTTGTTTGATCTGTGCACTGCTCCGGCTTCTACCCTAAGGTGCGGCGGCGTGCCCAACCCTCCTGATTGCAGTGGGTCGTGCCTAACGTCTCCGAACAACGCACCCGCGCGGCTGCCCGTTCCGTCCACGAACGGCGCATGAGTCATGCCTGTGTTGTCTATTATGAGCTTCGGCTCACTGGAGTCGAACATTCCCGGGAGGACGCCTCCTACGCGCCTGAACCCGCTCACGAAGAGAGCGACAGAACCAACCAGAGCTACCGCAAGTATCGCCGCTGCGAATATTAATAACTGGTATCCCTGGAAGAAACCGAGCAGTGAGACCACGAACAGCGCTATAAGTATTACAGTTATTATGGGGGCTATGTTATTCTTGCCCTTTCCGTAATCAAGTCTGTTCTTTATCCTCTCCTTCTGTATTATCTGCCTCCCCTGCCCATCTGGGAGCGGTTTTGACATGTCAGGGGCAGTTGGGTAAGTCTTGACATTTTTGATCAGTGGCTTGTTCTCATCGTTCGCGTTCCTGTACACTAGCACGTCTTCCAGATCGGCCGCGGGGAGCAGCTCCGCCATGGCCTGTGCGAGCATCGTCTTGCCCGTGCCCGGTTCTCCGATGAGCAGCACGTTCCTATGCTGCTTAGCCGCCTTCCTTATTATCGCGACTGCCTTTTCCTGCCCTATCACCTGGTCAATGATCTTGTCAGGAATCTTAACCTCTTCTGTGGTCGCAAATTTTTTCATGGTAATTCAATCTCACTTAAAACTTTATAAAGCATGGCATGAAACGTGCCACCGTTTGTGGTGCGCGTGTTCCGGATGCCGGAACGTGAGAAATCGCGAGTATTAGTGATAATACTTATTTGCTGAAATGAAGGATAAAAGCGTTTAGAGGGTGGGGAAGGATAAATAGAATATGCTCTAAACGCCAAAATAGATGAGATGAATCATATTTATAAATCTTTCTCGGGTTTCTTGTTACTTTGCTAACTCTTATACCTTAGCAAGACCCCTATGCCGCTGAAGCCAAAAAGGAATTCTTTGCCGTACGAGCTCTCGCTTGATATGAACACCGTTTCGACTCCTCCATTATCGGCAATGTCTATCAGGTCGCCAAGTGCATCATGCTCCTCAACTATTGTGAGATTACCTCCGCATTCGTGCTTTGTCTTCCTGCCCTCCCCTATCTCAACCGCGTCGAAGACCTGGTTGCAGGAATTGCACTTGTACTTGACTTCGTGTATCTCGAGCTCATCGTTCAGTATGAGAAGGCTGACCTGGTTGTTCTCCAGCGCTTTTTTCGTATTCTCATAACCATACGCAGCAAGTCCGCCTCTAACGATCTCCTGCTTGAATCTCTCAACGATCTTTCTTTCCTGGAAGGCTTCCTGCTCCTTGAGAAGGTCTGCGGCCTTCTCAACAAGCTCACTCAGTCCGTATTCATCGGTGTATCCCGTATCGTACACACCAAGTATCTTTACCTGGTAGTTGAGCGTGTTTGACTTCGCGAAGTTTTCTTTTGTGGGTCCAGGCCCGCCCACGATGAGCCCCTTTAGCTTGAATTGGTTCTGCATGAAAGTCGAGTTTACCACTTCAGATACACGAGTGTAGTACTCCCCTATGCTCTCTTCTATAACTCGCTCATATCTTGCGGCAGACTGTCCACCCTTTCTTACCTTGGCGTGCACCATAGAATTCAGTTTCTTTATGACCTGTATGTGGGAACCTTTCAGCGTCGCTATTGTGGCTTCTCTACCATCCATTACCACAAGTGCATACATGTCCTTCGAGCCGACCATCTCCTCTATAGGTCCAAGCAGAAACGTGGAATCGCACCTGTAGATGTTAACCTTGAGTGGCAGGGGAGGTTCTATCGAGAATAGCTCTATGTCCACTTTTCCGGCATTCTTCGATATGTTGCCGCAGAATACCACCAATCCATTCTTCGGGGTCTCCCTGAACAGCCTGAGGTACTGTATTATCTTGTCAATGGCGCTCTGTACGTTTGTCCTGGTCGATTTGGACTTGATATTTCCCGATTCGCTATGCTCCTGCCTAAGCCTTGATATCTCCTCTGTTATCTGGTACCCTGCAGGCACGTATATACTTATCAATTCGGTACCGTAGCCACGTACGCCACGCAGACGCTTTATATCCCTTATAACGTCATATTCCTTCTTCATCCCACTCCCCCGTCAGCCTATTTTGCTCTTGCCCATGTACTTGACTAGAGCATCCGGCACCGTTATGCTTCCGTCGTCGTTCGAATAGTTCTCGACTATCGCCACTATGAGCCTTTCAATCGCACTTACTGTGGAGTTGAGTGTGTGCGCATAACTGCGCTTGCCGCCCTCATCGTACTTTATGTCCAGCCTTAGGGACTGCCAGTCTGTGCAGTTGGAGCACGATACGAGCTCGCGATATTCACCACTGGAAGGCATGTACACCTCGAGATCGTACTTCTTCGCAGCAACGATCCCTATGTCTCCCGTACATATGTTAACTATCCTGTAGTGAAGACCGAGCTTCTGGAAGATCTCCTCGGAGTTCTTCATCATGTCCTCAAAAAGCGCCCATGAATCCTCCTGTTTTGACACAACGAATTGCTCTACCTTGTAGAACTGGTGCACTCTGAATATACCCTTTGTGTCTTTTCCATGCGCGCCAGCCTCGCGCCTGAAGCATGGACTTATTCCGACATACTTTATCGGAAGTTCCCTGGTGGAGTACACATTTTCCGCGACCAGTGCCGCCATGGGGTGCTCCGATGTGCTTATCAGGAACAGTTCATCCTCTATCCTTTCCAGGTTAGATGCTCCCTGCACCTCGCTAGGTTCGGACACCCTGTAAAGCGCTTCCTCGAAATCACCCAACGCCGTAGCTCCTTGATAGTACTTCTTTTTCAGCATCAGCGGCGGTGATACGAGCACGTATCCTTTACTGACCATTATGTCTATGGAGAAACGTATTAGGGCCTGTTCGAGAAGCGCAAGGTCGCCCTTCAGGTAGTAGAACCGCGCCCCTGAAACTTTTGCGGCGGTCTCCAGGTCTAGCAGTCCGAGGTCTTTGAGTAAGTCTACGTGGTTCTTGGAAGCACTGCGCCGCGGCGTGCCCCATTTCCTAATTTCAACGTTTTCACCAGAGTCTTTTCCGAACGGAACGCTCTGATGCAATGTATTTGGCATGTTCATGAGCAGGTGCTCGATTCTCGCCTGATCCATTGCGAACTCCTGCTCTTTCCTTTCTATGTCATCCTTGATTTTTGCAAGTCCATCGAGTTTTTCTTTATCGATTGCCTTACCCTCTTTCTTCATCTTCGCTATTTCGAGGCTTCCGGTGTTCCTCTCGGCGCGTAGTTCCTGCAATTCAGTGTTTACCCTCCTGCCTTTTTCATCAAGTTCCATGAGTTCTGAGATGGGATAATCCGAATGACGTTTGCCCATGGATTCTTCTATCTCTTTTACGTGTTCTCTTACGTATCTTGTGGTTATCATCCCATCACATATTCTTGCATAAGCAAGTATAAATACCTTAAACAGCAAATTGCTATCTGCTGCAGGGGTGGCAGAGCCTGGCCAAATGCGACGGGCTTAGGACCCGCTTCCTTATCGGATGCGAGAGTTCAAATCTCTCCCCCTGCACACAAACTCGCACATGTTTATGGTTCACGTGGTCGCGTACGCTCCAAGCCAACTGCCGCTAAATTCTACATTGTGTCCCGTACCGCCATTTAAGTTCCCTGAGTAGTCATTCCCATCTCCGTTCAACGGCCACCATCCCACGAGATTCTGCGGTTTTATCGGCGCGCCACCTATTCCCTCCGCATAAAGTGCATTCACATCATCCCCGGAAAGGGTTGCATTGTACACCTGCACGTTGGCTATCATGCCGGAGAAGAACTGTATCGTGCCAGATTGCGATGTTCCTATCCTGACCGTTTGGTATGGCGGCTCGTAGGACATCGTACCGAAGTTGCTTGTCTCCAAGGAACCATCGATATACGCAAAAGCCGTAGTGTCTGACGGATTGTATCCCCCCGCCACAAAGTACCATGTGTTACTCCGCAGGGGCTTCGGATTCACCACGCAAGTGCCCCCGCCATTGCTTGCTATGAGACAGAAGCTGAATTCGGTCCCTGTTTCAATAAGGTAATTCCATGCATTTCCCCCGACACTGACCACCTGTCCCACACTTGACGTCTGTGAAGGGTTTATCCATGCGGTTATAGTCACTGCATTGCCTTCTATTGGCACGTACTGGTTTGATGACATTTGAAAATATGACTGCCCGTTGAAGTAGGCAACGTACTGTGGCAGCTCACCGTTGCACGTTCCTTCCAGATTCAAGTCATAACTCGTTCCCGGACCGTTCGGCCTGAACACCTGGCACGATCCGGACTGCGCCTTCGGCGCGAAATTTGAGGGGTTGAACACGCCTATGGAGTACAGCACGCCCAGGACGACCGCGATGACGAGTATCGCCCATCCGTAGGTCATCAGGTACTCCATCGCAGATTGCAGTCTCACGCTATCCCTGGCCATTGCCATTAATCGTAGATCAAGACTGATGCGGTTCACGCCAATTTAAGCCTTTGCGTGGCGTTCAATTCAAGCTGACACGTGCAACTGAAATGTTATCCCGAACTTCATACATTAACATCCTAATTCCGGTCTTGTTCCGTGCACGATGCATGTTAAAGGCTATAAAACACACCTGTGTAAGAGTAGACGAGGAGAATGAGGAGACCAAGTCATGGTATATTCAATGAATGTGTACAAGGCACTGGGCGGCATAATCCTATTCACAATAAGCTCGGTTGCGATCCTTGGCGTGTATAGAACAAACGGTGTTGGATGGGACTTCATATCGCACTATCTGAATGGAAGGTCCGTTGCAGAAGGCTTTGGCCATGCGATAAATCCTGCCCATGCACTAAGTGTTGGCAAGAACTTCTATTTCGATGGCGTATGGGAGCCACTTCCATCCCTCCTCCTCGCCGCGTTTATACTATTTGCGGGTAACCTGGCGTTACCGGCATACCTTCTCTTCCTAATGGCCATGCTGTTTCTGGCCGCGTATGCTACTGCAAAATCACTGAACGTGGATCCACTGATGCTTTCTTCAATAATGGCAAGCCCTTATGTTATAAGCTACACTGTACTCTACAACGGCAATGAAATATTGGCGGCAAGTTTTTCCATGCTGGCAATGGGGCTTATAGTGGCCAAGAGATCTGAAGCCGGCATACTGGTAGGCCTGGCAGGCCTGTCAAAATACGTTGGGCTAGCCCTCTTGCCTATGCTGTTATTCGTAGGAAAGCGTCGGAGCACAGTACGCTCACTATGCATGTTCGCCCTTGTGACATTACCATGGCTTGCAGTGAACTGGGCCATTTTCGGAGATCCTCTTCAAAGCTACTTCCTGCAGCTGGCCGAAACCCAGCAGCAAAGCCTCGGACTCGGTGCATTCGCAAATATGCTCGGCTTGGTGCTCTGGTATCCCATTGTGATACTTGCTATGGTCTTGGCAGTGGCTGCATGTTTTTGGGCAGCGCATCGGCTAAATGATGGTAAAAAATTAAGGCGCAGCATAAGGACGCATGAGTTCATCGCGGAACGCGGGATTACGATATTGTTTGTATCTCTTCTGCTGTCTATTGCAGGATTTGCATTTTCATTCGACAATGCGCAAGGTGCGATAAGATTGGGCTTCCTAGTTTATCTTAGCGCATCGATGTTGGTGGCCGTTGTTCTGGACCGAAGTCGAATTGGGAACATGATGCTGTTTGGAAAACGCGCGAGCGAGAAGGCAATGCCATATGCGGTCTTTGGCACAAGCATGGTCCTCATGATCGCAACGTGTTTTAATTTGGCACATTCGGGGTTTAATCTACACGGCAGCGTGGATTCCAAGAATCCTGTGCTCTCCGATGCTGTCTCCGCGTTGAAGAGCACTGGCATTTCCGGCTGTTCTATAGTTTCCAACGCATGGCCATACATGGATTATTACAACGTGACTACCTATTCCCCATACTATTGCAATTCCACCGTGGCTAGAATGCCCTTCTTGTTGTTCTACAATATAAGTGCACAGGATTATTGTGGTGGGAGTGTGAGTCTAATGCCTGGCACGTATGCGCAGTTCAAGTACCCCGCATTTTCCATATACCTGCCGGCCAATTATATGTGCGTGAAATAAATCCGCATCGTTCCTATCTGCAAGCCTAACTATATTCGCTCATCTCCATGCACGTGATTTCTTCAGCACTCATCGCTCCAGCCAGCCTTTCGGCGAGTTTCCCGTTAAGCACGAGTGGTGTGTTCAGGTCTGCCGCAGCCCTGCGTACCGTATAATCTATGCCTCGCACATCTCCATCCGTTGCCACTAGGCCAATCTCCCTCCTTCTCATCATCCGTACTGCTTCGTCTGCGCTGATCGTTGCTGCATCATCTATCGCGGCTCCAGAAAGCGTGAGTGTGTTTTCCGATCCAAGGGTTCTTGCCGCAACCTCAAGGTTATGCACATTGGATACGCCATATACTAGCACCTTTGATTTTGGAACCATATTTGGCGTTGCACCAAGCCAGCTCTTTATGAGAGCATCATCGATTGTCTTTCCGAAAGCGGCCACTTCTCCTGTACTTCTCATCTCTGGGCCAAGATGCGGGTAAGCCCCTCTCAGCTGGCTCCAAGAGAATTGCGGCGATTTCACCAAGTATGCGCCATGCTCTGGCTCGTGAAAGCCATTAAAGTCAAACGCGCCATCGATGCCAGTTATCGCATGCTCTATCAGGTTTATCCCTACGGCTTTTGAAGAGTATGGCATTGACCTGCTTGCCCTTAGGTTAAGCTCTATTACGTACACGTCATTGCCATTCACCACGAACTGTATGTTGAATGGACCGCGTATAGCCATCTCGTTAGTAAGCCTTAGGGCGACTTCCTTCATAATCCCGTAAGCCGAAATTGTGCAAGGTGTAACTATCGTAGCGTCACCGCTGTGCACTCCTGCTTCCTCTATGTGCGTCATGCCTATCCCTATCACGTTCTTAGAGTCCGCGGCGCAATCAAGTTCTGCCTCAATGCTATTGTCCAGATACTTAGAAATCACTACCGGGTGCTTTTTGGAAACTTCCGCCGCGCTTCTGATGTACATGTGCAATTCCTCCTTGTTGTTCACTCTCTTCATTGCCGATCCGCTCAGCACGTAACTTGGCCTTATTATTACAGGGAATCCCACAGAATCCGCGAATTTTTCCGCTTCCGCGGCTGATACTGCCACGATCCAATCCGGCTGGCGTATACCTATACTCTCGGCAAGCCTGGAGAATTTCTCCCTGTCTTCCGCAGTGTCGATTGCGTTTGCCGACGATCCGTAGATCTTTACACCACGCCTCTCAAGTCCCGTAGCTATGTTGTTTCCTGCCTGTCCGGCTGTAAACAATGCAACATTGTCGAATTTTCCATACGAATATATTTTTGCAACTGTGTCTTCAGTTATCTCGTCAAAATACAACTCCCCTATTTCATCCCAATCTGTGGAAACCGTCTCTGGATTGCAGTTGAGCACGGCGCTTCTCCGCATCCCTCCGAACCCCCTGACAAGTGATACGGTGCTCCAATCAAATTCAAGCGACGTTCCTATCCTGAAGCCCCCTGCCCCGACAACCAGCACGCCTCCTCTCTTATCCGGTGCGGAATCGCTTGTGCTACCGTTAAACGTTGAATATAGATAATTGGTGTCTGCCGGCCACTCTCCAGCAACTGTGTCTATCCTTTTTATCTTCGGCATCGCCGATTCGATGCTTAACTGCGACTCAGAAAAGCCGAGGCGCCTTGCCATATCTGCATCTTCTCCCTCGAGTTTTTTGCCCTTGTTGCTTTCGTAAAATCTCACTACCTTCTCGATTTTTTTCAGGAAGAATCTGTCCACGTGTGTGATTTCGTGCAATTCCTCTGTCCCGATCCCATCCCTCATCGCCCGGGCAGCGTAGAGAAACCAATAAGGCATTTTTTCTTCGAGTGCACTCAACACGTCCGTTGTGTCCAAATCTATCGAGCCGTAAATTTTCCCCCCGACAAGTCCCGGTTCTCCGATGTCCAGCATACGCACGGCCTTTTGCATCGCCTCTTCGAGGCCTCTGCCTACGCTCATTATCTCACCGGTGCTTTTCATTTCAGTGCCCAAGCTTCTGCTAATTCCGTCGAATTTCTCCATGTCCCATCTTGCCGCCTTTATCGTTACGTAGTCAAGGCTGGGCTCAAAGCATGCCGTCGTCGACCCCGAGACGGTATTCTTTATTTCATACAAGCTGTAGCCTAACGCCAATTTTGCGCTCACGTACGCAAGCGGGTATCCCGTTGCCTTGCTCGCCAGCGCGCTGGATCTCGACATTCTCGGATTTGTCTCTATGACGCAGAACTCACCATTGGAAGGGTTTAATGCGAACTGAACGTTGCATTCTCCAACAAGTTTCATGTCCTCCGCAACTCTTATCGCGACGCTTCTCATATTCTGATAATCGTTGTCGTTGAGCGTCTGGGGCGGTGTCACAACCATCGATTCCCCGGTATGGATCCCCATCGGGTCCAGATTCTCTATACATGCGGTGACCGCACAGTTTCCGAGCCTATCCCTTACCACTTCATACTCTATCTCCTTCCAGCCTCTGAGATGCTCCTCAAGTAGTATCTCTCCTGTGCCGCTTTGCGCAAAGGCCTTGTCTAGCCCTTCAACAAGTTCCTTTTCATTACGCGCTATTACTGATCCCCTCCCCCCAAGACTGAAGCTTGCACGTATCATTATTGGATACCTGAGCGTTTTTGCTCCGCGCACCGCTTCTTCCTGACTGGAAGCGGAGATGCTCGGAGGTACCGTTATTCCTAGTTCCTTCATTCGATTCTTGAAGCGCTCTCGGCTAAGGGCTATCTCGACTTTTTTGATATCTGTTCCTAGTATCCTGACGTTGTATCTTTCCAACACACCTTTTTTGTAAAGGTCAACGCCAGCGTTAAGTGCGCTCTGCCCCCCAAATCCTACCATTATGCCATCCGGCCTTTCTTTCTCTATCACTTTTTCTATGAATTCTCCGGTCACAGGAAGCAGGTAAATCCTGTCGGCCATGTTCTTGCTTGTCTGTATCGTTGCGATGTTTGGATTCACTATTACGCTTTCTATGCCCTCTTCCCTCAGAGCCTTGAGCGCCTGACTTCCGCTGTAATCGAATTCCGCAGCCTCAGCTATCTTTATCCCTCCGGAGCCTATTATCAGAATCTTTTTAAGGGTGTCTTGCATTTTCAATCATCTTTTCAAAAAGCCCGAACACGAATTCGGTATCCCTCGGTCCTGGCCTTGCTTCTGGATGGAATTGCGTCGTCATAAGGTTCCCTCTTCGAAGGCCTTCTATGATTCCGTCATCAGGGCTCACAAACCAGACGTCGGATTTGTCTATGCCCTTTCCCGACGCCGCGTATCCGTGGTTATGCGTTGTGATGTAAGATCTTCCGCTGCCTCGCTCAAGAACCGCCTTGTTGATGGCTCTATGACCATACTTCATCTTTTCAACTTCACCCCCAAGCGCCAAGACTGCCACCTGATGCCCAAGGCATATTCCAAGCGTAGGTATGTTGCGTTCTAGAAGTTTTGATAGCTCTTCCGCCTGCCGTTTGAGTTCATTGGGATTTCCGGGCCCATTGCTGTACACGATGCCTACCGGATCGTAATTCATTATCCTGTTTTCATCAGAATCGTACGGCACCTTCACTATCGTGTATCCTGTATCCGCAAGGCAGTTTACTATACCCTGCTTCGCGCCAAGATCAACAATGACTATGTTTCCTCTCCTACTTCCCGCGTATTCGATAGGTTGGCTGACGGATGCCTTTTTGACAAGGCAGAGCGGTTCCTGGGATGCAAATTCTGCGAGCGGTTGGTACAGTTTTTCCTGTGAGATAATTCCTCGCATGACTCCATTATCGCGTATCTTTTTTACCAGCTCTCGCGTGTCTATGCCCGACAACCCAGGGACGTTACTTTCCATGAACCATGATTCGAGGCTTTTTCTCTCCTCATAATTGCTGCCCTCAGTAAGCTCGCTTACGATAAGTCCCTCGACGCTTATCATTTCGGCTTCGAAGTTCAGTAGCCTGCCGTTTAAAAATTTCGGACTAGGGACACCATAGTTTCCCACGAGTGGATGCGTTATAATGAGTATCTGTCCCAGGTAAGAAGGATCCGTAAGGCTTTCTGGGTATCCATTCATGGCCGTGGTGAAGACGACTTCTCCCCCACGTCTGGATGTTCCGCCGAATCCCCTGCCCTCCATCACTGTACCATCCTCCAGATAGAGCCATGCCTTACGCTCAGCCATTTAAATCGACCCCTGAACTTAGACAACGGAAGGAACGGAAAAGGAAAGACGCAACAATCGGCGTATCCCTCATATAATCAAGTCTATTAAATGAAACGAATTTAAATACGGGACAGCCTTGCTGCATGTAACTGCATACACATCCCGTCCTTATCCAAAACCAAATGGCGAGAGATTCACGTTTTTGTTCAAACCCACGCGGCGAAGGGGTGGAATAACTTTATAGCTTTTTCCAGCGAATCAATATTACTACTTATTGCTGATCACATGGATGCTACTGAAAAACCTTGGACGGAGAAGTATCGGCCCGCAAGACTATCCGAAGTGATAGGTCAGACTGCAATAGTGGACAAGCTGAAGGAATTTGTCAATGCAAAAACCTTTCCAAGCATGATATTCGGCGGACCGGCAGGGGTGGGAAAGACGACCTCTGCAATAGCCATGGCCAAGGAACTATACGGCGAAGACATTAATGCGGCTTTCCTGGAGCTGAACGCTTCTGATGCAAGGGGAATAGACGTCATACGCGGAAGGGTAAAGGAATTTGCACGCACGCTTCCCCTGTCTAATGGCTTAGTAAAGATAATATTTCTGGACGAAGCCGATGCGCTTACCTCGGAAGCGCAGCATGCGTTGAGGCGTACAATGGAGAAGTACTCCTCATCCACGCGCTTCATATTAAGTGCAAATTACGCCAGCAAGATAATCGAGCCAATACAGAGCAGGTGCGTCGTCCTCCGGTTCAAGCCATTAAAAGAGGATGAAATGCGCGAGTACATCAAGAGGATAGCCGTTACTGAGGGGCTTGAGATAGATGAGAAGGCAATAACCGCGCTGATATACGTGAGTGATGGCGATCTCAGGAAGCTAACAAACATTATGCAGAGCACCGCTGTGTCTGAGAAGAAGGTTTCAGAGGCGGCAATCTACGAGATAGCTGCCAGGGCCCGCCCAAAGGAGATCGTATCAATGCTCAAGTATGCATTGTCCGGCGAATTCGTCAAGGCAAGAACCGAGCTTAACTCCCTTATACTGTCGCAGGGCATGAGTGGGGAGGACATACTGATACAGTGTTACCGGGAGGCACTGAACCTAGACATAGACAACAGGGTAAAGCTTAGGATAATAAGCATGGTAGGTGATTACAACTTCCGTATAGTCGAGGGCGCTAACGACCGGATACAGCTCGAATCAATGCTCGCGAGCATGGCTCTCATACCAAAGGATACGTAGTCATTTAGGATCACGCATTCCCGCGGTTCCGGCCACCCGTGCAGTCGTTTTTCTTGCGAATACTAGGTAAGCCGTATGCCAGATCCCTTTTGTTGATGGTCGCACGCCCTCTTTCCGCACTAGCATATCCCTCACTATGACCTCAACCGTGTACACATCCGTAAATCCAAGCGCGTCGAGCCTCATCACGAATTTTTTTACCTGTTCCATGTGTGGAAGGTAACCCGCTACTCCTCCATTGTCCTTCAACGCCTTCTTCACATTCGCAAGCGCCTTGTCAGAATCAGGGAGGTCCAGTATGGCAAAATCAAGTCCCTTCTCATGGATCTTCTTAGTGACATCACCTACCTTAAATTCGATGTTTTCAAGACCAAGCAGGCGGGCATTGTGCGCAGCTATTTTGCTAAAATCCTCCCGCACGTCGTAACTGTATACTTTCTTACACACTCTGCCCAGACTGACGGCTAGCCATCCGCTTCCACTTCCCGCATCCATGCCGACGTCCTCCTTGCAGATGCCAAGGTATGCCATTAGTATCCCAATGTCCTTTGGCAGTATGACCTGCGGCCCACGCTTAAGCCTCCTATAAATCTGTGGATATATGAACATGCAGAACACCCTCGATGATATTCTCACGCTCTTGCTATTAAACATACCGGGCTGCTCGCATAGACTTCCGCAGTCAGGATCTGCCCAGGCTGCACATTCTCCCCTTCTATCGCTATCTGTCTGTATGCGTCGTCCCTTCCTAGCAATGAGCCGTGGTTTATCTCGGTGGCGAGCACCCGCACTCGTTTTCCCATTATCTTAGCCAACGCATTAATCTCATGTATCCTGGCTATCCTGTGCATTCTTGCAGCGCGCTCCTTGACAAGCCTGTCATCTAATTTTGGTAGCCTTGCGGCATCGGTGTGATCCATGGCTCCAAAACGCGATATGTTGATTCTGCTGAATCCGAGTTCTTCTATGAGCTCAACCGACCTGACGAAGTCTGTCTCCGTCTCTGTTGGGTATCCGACTATCATATCTGTTGCCACACTGATGTCATCTATTCGAGATTGGAACTCTCTGACCATCGCGCTGTATTCAGACACCGAGTATCTCCTGCGCATGCTGCGCAGGACCGCATCGCTGCCAGACTGCACCGGCAGGTGCACAAACCTGTACAGTTTGCCCCTTCCGAATGCATCTATCAGCCTATCCATGTATCTGGGCAGGTGTTCCGGATTTAGCATCCCTATCCTTACCTTGAAATCTCCATCTATGTCGCATACGGCAGAAGCGAGTTCGGCTATGTCCGTTCCAGTATCCCTTCCATACGCCCCGACATCCTGCGAAGTCAATTCTATCTCACGCGCGCCTGCTTCAACGGCCCTTCCTACTGCCCTTACTATTACAGCGTGATCAAAACTGTGCAACGGTCCCCTGGCAAATTTTGTCTCGCAGAAAGAACAATTACTAAGGCACCCCTCACTTATCGGTATCCTTGCTACAGTTCCTCCTCTTGCCACTAACAATCCTGCCTTGTCCGGCAGCACTCGCGTAACAGCATTCGCATCTCTTCCTGCGGAAATGGATGCGATGACTTCAGACACATTGCCCACATTGCCCGTGTTCAAGATGCTGGAATCTGGTGCATGCCTCAACACCTTTTCGCGGTTTGCGCCAACCATACATCCCGCAACGATGAGTTTTTTACCCATGTGCCGTGCCTTGTCTATTCTGCTGAGTATCTTCTGTTCCGTCGGCTTTTTCACCGTGCATGTGTTTATTATCACATAGTCGTACGAACCAGCTATATTGGCATCCCCTCTGTAAACACTGTGCCCTTCCCTTTCTAGCGCCGCCTGCATTATATCGCTGTCGGCACCATTGAGGGTGCATCCGTACGTATCTAGAAGTATCCTTGACATAATATCGCCCTACCGACAACCGGTCCGATGGACAAGTATATTTTTATATCCTTGCGTTTATAAGATATCTGCTAATTTATGCAATCTCTACTGGATGGTTCAAATGAGCGATGTTTCTGGAGTTCCGGGCAAGGTCTGTTCTTCATGTGGGAAGCTGACCAGCAGGTACATTGATGTTAACTGCCCACGATGTGGCGAATACGTGATAATACGATGCGACGAGTGCAGAAAGACGCACACTAAGTATCGCTGTCCTAAGTGTGGTTTTGAGGGACCATGATGAGCAGTGTCGCAACAGTATTCAAGGTCTACGTAGAGAGCGGCAAGGAGCAGGAGGTTTCCGATAGCATAAGGAAGACCCTCAACCCTAAGGCTGTCCAAACGGACGAGGTGGCATTCGGCATAAAGGTGCTGAAAGTTATGTTCGTTCACGAGGACAGTGAAGGAAGCACAGCGTTAGAGGATGGACTCAGGAAGATAGGCGGAGTTACCGAAGTGGAAGTGGAGGATGAAAGCCTTCTCTGATCCGGTCACTGGCATACTAGGTTCTTCCTGGTAACTATAAATACGTTCGGTGCATTTATTCCTACAGCGTCAGCTTCGGCAAGGTGTGCCAATGTTAAGAAGCATAGAATTGAGGAACTGGAAGGTTCACGGAAACAGTACGCTGACGTTCACAAAGGGCACCAACATAATAATAGGGCAGATGGGGGCCGGTAAAAGTTCGATCCTGGACGCCATATCCTTTGGGCTATTCGGCACCTTCCCAGCGGTGCAGCACAGAAAGGTTGGCATAGCTGGCATCATACGCAATAGGCCTGAGGAAACTGACACCGCGGTTGTAAAATTATCCTTTGACTCTGGCGGTTCCAGTTACGTGGTGACCAGGCAGGTCAGCAAGATTGGCGCACCCAAGGCTACCCTCGAGAAGGATGGCGCGTACGTTCAGTCGCAGCCGCAGAGGGTAAATGAAGAGATAGAGAAAGCACTTAAGATAGACTATGACCTGTTCTCTAAAGCAATCTACTCGGAGCAGAACGATCTCGATTACTTCCTCAAGCTGCGCGCATCAGACCGGAAGCGACAGATCGACGAGCTCCTGGGCCTTGATCGGTTTTCCACGGCACAGGAGAATTCATCAGCAATCATAAATAAGTTGAAGGACCTCATAACCGACAATGAGAAGACGGCTGCAAACTTCGATATCCCTGGATTAAAGCAACAGTTATCAGACATGGGGTCTGAAATGCAAAGGCTCGCATCTGAACAAAAGAGGATAGACTCGGAATTGGCTGCAAGATCGTCGCTCGTTGCCGAAGCAGAGGCGAAACTCGGTGCCATGAAACATAAGTACCAGGAAAAGGTGCGGCTCGATAAGGAGATAGTCGCGCAACGCAACAGGATTGACGTTCTTTCAAAGGAGATAGACAAGATAAATGCGGCTGGCCACCCGTCACGCGCAGAACTAGAAAAGGGCATCACGGCTCTAAAGGGCGCCATCGAGAAGGCAAAAGCTGAAGTGATTTCGATCAAGGCGAGGGAGCGTGAGCTTCAGGGACAGTACGCACGGGCGTCAGCCGAAATTTCAGAGCACTCGAAAAGAGTCGAGGAGAATTCGAGGATGCTGAAAGAACTGTCACAATATGATCGTAAATCGATAGAGACATCCCTCTCAGACGCCAATGCGTTAATAGATTCCAATATGAAGGAGACTGCCGAATGCATTGCAACAAGGAACGAGTACGTGCGATGGATTTCGGAACTCGAACGACACACGCAGAAGTGTCCTATATGCGAAAGGGAACTTGGGGAGGATATGCGGCAGAAGCTCATAGCCGAGAAGAAACACGCAATCCTGTTATTGGCGGATCGCATAGCGCAATTAGCCAAGGCTGATGCTGAGTATAAGGGTAGGATTAAGGCTTCAGAAGTGCAGCTCCGTAAGCTTGCCCTATTGGAGGAAAAGGTTCACGAATACAATGACCCTTCCCAAAGAATCGCACAGCTGAAAGACACGATGCTCATGGCCGAGGAGGGACTGAAGGCACAGAAGTCGCTTTACGATGGCGCAGTTGCTGTTGTTGACGATTCTACTGCGTCACTCGGGATGCTGGCTTCGAAACTTGAGGCCGTGGATCGTCGTGATGGTTATGTTCGAGAGGTGTTCCAGCTCTCCTCCGCCCTGGAAGCGAATGTCAAACTTTCCGCAACTATAAACGTGGACGAGGCGAAACTATATGCACTACAGGAGGCACTCACGCGGACAGTATCGGAGCACAGCCGACTTTCGGCAGACGCATCTGCTAACAGAAAGTACGTGGCCGATATCGAAGAACAGATCACTGGGAAAAAGACTGAAATCTCCAAGGTCGAACGCATATACGACGATATAAAAACCAAGCGCAGCGTAGCCGCAAACATGACAAAATTCAAGACGTCCTTGCAGGAAACGCAGGCGTTGCTCAGGTCAAGACTCATAGACTCTATAAATTCCATAATGCATGATGTATGGCCGGAGATATATCCGTATAGCGACTACACAAGCGTGAAACTAGAGGCCGATTCTGACGACTATGTGCTAAAGGTACTTACCAATGCCTCTGGAAATACCGCGTGGAACGACGTGGATGCGATAGCGAGCGGGGGTGAGAGGAGCATCGCGTGTCTCGCCATGCGCGTGGCCTTCTCGTTGGTGCTGGCGCCTGGCTTGGGCCTGCTCATCCTAGACGAGCCTACGCACAACATAGATCAGCGCGGGTTGGAGAAATTTGTAAAAATGTTCAATGAGACCCTGCCTCGGATAGTCGAGCAAACATTCATCATAACGCATGATCCGCTTCTCAAGAAAGCTTATAACTCAAAAGTTTATTTGCTCAACAGGAACAAAGACGAGAATAAGGAAGCGGTCATAGAGGAGCTATGACCAATCCTAGTAAAACCAAGGCGTTCATATTTGGAATAGCCCTGTCTCATCCTCCGGTTCAGACTTGTTGTTGCCAAGTACGGATCCTCCTGAGACTCCTGTGAATATGGCGATGACCTCTACCCTTCCTGTGTAGTTGGGGTCAAGTCTTGCGCCCCAGATGACGTTTGCATTGGGCGATGCGCTTTCGGTAAGCTTCGACCCTATCAAGTTGGCATCTCCGAGTGTCATATCTGGCCCCCCTGTTATGTGCAGCAGTATGCCTGTCGCGTTCCTGTAATCAACGTCAAGAAGTTTGTTCTTCAGTGTATTCGTAACGACCTCCTCGACCTTGTTCGGGCCCTGGCCAGTGCCTACGCTTATCATGGCCAAGCCACCTGCCGACATTATCGTCCTTACATCAGCAAAATCGGTATTTATCAGGCTCGGCTGCGTTATGGCCTCGGTTATCCCCTTAACGGCCTTTGCGGTTATCTCGTCTGCGAGAGCGAACGTTTTTTCTATCGGGAGATTCGGGTAAAGCTGTACGAGCTTCTGGTTGTCTATGACTATGAGCGTGTCTATGTTCTGCCTTAGCCTCTCTATCCCTCTCTTTGCCGTCTCGAGTCTGACCCTTTCAAGAGCGAAAGGTATTGTAACTATGCCTACCACAATTGAGCCGCTCTCCTTAACGACTCTTGCGACTATCGGTGCGGCACCTGTGCCAGTCCCTCCACCCATTCCTGCTGTCAGAAAGGTAAGGTTCGTATCGCGCACTAGGAGTTCTATATCCGTCCTGGACAATTCCGCAGCCTTCTCCCCAACTTCCGGATATCCGCCCGCACCGAGTCCGTGGGTTATCTGTCTGCCCAGCATGAGCTTAGTTATGGTCGGACCAAGCATGCCGAGCTGCTTGCCGTCGGTGTTGAAAGCAAACAGCGCTGCCCCCTTTATGTCCATGCTGCTGAGCCTGTGCACCGTGTTGTTGCCTCCGCCACCTACACCAACAACGGCTATCCTTGGCTTGAACATTTCATATTCAGCATTCATGCTCTGGTTCTGAGAAACAATGGAATCATACATGGCTACACCAATTTAAGTTTGACAATATTATGATAAATACCTTTCGTCCTCGGAATCTGCACTTTGGCGACATAGTCCGATCGGGATTTCACTCAGACAGATCCACTTCCACGCGCCTCTCCAATCCATCCGTAACATAAACCTTGGTTGGCTTTACGACGAAAAATCTGAATTCCGATGGCTCTAGATAGTCTTCCGGCCGGTATCGCTTCAAGGGAGGCACGTTGGATTCCGGGAAGAGCTTCCTGCAGTAGATGTTTATTACGCCTTCTATTGCCGTCTTATCAACGACGTGCGCAAGGGCCTCTATCTGAATTCCATCGGATTTCCCTATCGGCTGCTCCGAGTTAAATATAGATAGGCAAACTTGCGGATTGCCAAGTATGTTCTTTGCATGCAAAGAATCTATCGCCGAAAGGAAATAGAAGGCATACGATTCGTCGTACACGTACAGGACCGGCGCCGCCCACGGTTTTGACTCCGGATTGGAGGTTGCAACGACCATGTACTTGTTGTCTACTATCAGTTTCTTTGCAAAGTCCTTCTCATCTAGATAACTCTCCACACCCATCTTCACACCACGCTTATTAACAATAGGAAAAAACATTTATATACGGTTTGTGAGAAACCGCTTGGCATTCGCGCAGCGATCTTCCGGAAGCATGGAATGTTTATGAATGTTGCAGTATCTGTTAATCAACATGCAGAATGAGGAGATTAGCACCCTGTTCGAGGAAATTGCCGACATGCTTGAGATAGACGGCAATGGCGAAGCGTCACACAAGTTTGAGATACGCGCTTACAGGCGGGCTGCTCTGACCATCGGTACCATGCAGAAGGACGTTGCCGAACTGTACCGGAAGGGTGGCACAGATGCCCTCATGGGGTTGCCAGGAATAGGCAAGGGTCTTGCCGATAGGATAGCCGAATTCATCACTACCGGGAAGATTAAGAAGCACGACCAGCTGAAGAAAAAATACCCGATAGACTTCACCGAGCTCACCAAGCTTCAGGGTATGGGCTCCAAGCGAATAGTGCAACTCTACAAAGCACTCAAGGTGCGGAACGTTGCGGACCTGCAGGCAGCCGTCGAGGCGCACAGGATAACCAATTTACCTCGGTTCGGAAAGAAAAGCGAAGATACCATACGCACCAGCCTAGAATTGTACAAAGGCTCTAGCGGCCGCATGCTTCTCGGTACCGTGCTTCCCGAGGCCGAAAGGCTCCGCGGAATACTGCTCTCATCAGGTCTGGCAAAACGGGTAGAGATAGCCGGTTCCCTAAGGCGCATGCGTGAAACAATAGGCGACATAGACATACTCATCGTATCGCACGGGGCCGGCGACTTGCAGAAATTCGTACCCACTATGGACGGGGTTACTAAAGTCATAGTCAGCGGACCTACAAAGATCACGGTGCAGCTAAGCCTTGGAATCACGTGTGACATGCGCATAGTCGAAGAAGAGAGCTTCGGGTCTGCGATGCAGTACTTCACCGGAAGCAAGGATCACGGTGTCAGGGTAAGGCAAATAGCCATCAGGAAAGGATACAAACTCAGCGAGTACGGCCTATTCAGCAGACGCGGTAAGAGGGTGTGCGGTGATGACGAAGAAGGCGTATATGCGCGCCTTGGCCTTCAGTATGTGGAACCGGAGATGCGCGAGAATCGCGGAGAGGTGGAGCTCGCTGCCAGAGGGGAATTGCCAACGCCAGTATCTATTGGCGAAATTCGCGGCGACCTGCATGCACACACCAAGGCAAGCGATGGACAGAACAGTGTTGAGGAGATGGCCGCCGCCGCCGAGGCCCTGGGTTACGAATACCTTGGCATAAGTGATCATTCCAAGAGCGAATTCGTCGCACACGGGATGACTGATTCGAAGTTCCGTGAGCATCTGAAGCACATAGACGCGGCGTCAAAGAAGTTGGATAAGCTGTGTTTGCTGAAGAGTGCGGAGATAGACATACTCAAAGACGGAAGTCTTGACTTAAACAAAGAGACCATACGCATGATGGACTACACCCTAGCAAGCGTGCACACGTACCTTGCCATGCCAAAAGAAGAAATGACCGAGCGCATAACGCGTGCTTTCGATACCGGGCTTGTGAGCATATGGGCGCATCCCACCGACCGCCTGATAGGCAGCAGGGCACCGATAGCCTTCGATTTTGAGAAGGTCTTCGAGGCAGCAGAACGCAACGGCGTAATCATGGAGATAAACTCCTTTCCTAACCGGCTTGACCTTAACGACGAGAACATACTACGTGCCAGAGCGTACAAGCTGCGCTTTTCCATAGATACCGACTCGCACAACACGCAGCACCTACAACTGCTGCGCTATGGCGTAGGCACTGCACGGAGAGGTTGGCTGCGCAAGCAGGATGTGGTAAACACGCTAAACTGTGCCGAACTGCTACAGCAGATCGGCCTTCAGCGTTAGTACCATCCCCTAAGCTTCATGGCCTTTGCGACCCTATCAACGGCTATTATGTACGCCGCCTGCCTCGGAGTTATCTTCTTTCCCTTTTCCTTGTATTCCTTCTGCATGGCAACCATATCATTGAAGGATTTGGTAACTATGCCGTCTAGTTTCTTGTAAACGCTATCCTCTGTCCAATACTCTCCGGAGTTGTTTTGGACCCACTCAAAGTAAGACACTATCACGCCTCCCGAGTTCACAAGGAAGTCCGGCAGGTCTAGTATACCCTTCTCAAACAGGATCTTGTCCGCATCCGGGGTGACCGGGCCGTTTGCGAGTTCGAGCACCATCTTTGCGTTTATCCTGTCCGCGTTCTTTCCGGTGATCTGATTTTCTATTGCGGCCGGTATCAATACGTCTACGTCAAGCTCAAGAAGATCCTCGTTGCTGACGTCTTCAGTGCCTTTGTAACCCTGCACTGTGCCGGTCTGCTCCTTCGCCGCGCTCAACTTGTCATAGTCCAGGCCCTTTTCTGAGTATACCCCCCCCTTCGAATCACTTATGGCCACCACATTCGCGCCAAGCATAGTGTTTGCTATGTCGAAGGCGAATTTGCCCGCGTTTCCAAAGCCCTGTATCGCAACTCTTGCCTTCTTAAGATCCATCTTCGCCATTTTGGCTGCGTTCCTTAGTATGTACATCCCCCCCATTGCTGTGGAGTCGAATCTTCCCTGGGAGCCGCCTATCTCGACCGGCTTTCCAGTTATGAATCCGGGCTCGCTTCCGCCAGCGAGCTTGTTATACTCGTCCATCATCCACGCCATTATTTGCGGCGTTGTGTAGACGTCAGGTGCGGGCACATCCTTCTTGGGCCCTACAACTTCTGCAAGTGCCCTGACGTAGCTCCTGGAGAGATTTTCCAGTTCGAATGCATCCATCTTCTTAGTGTCACATATGACACCGCCCTTGCCCCCTCCGAAAGGTATGTCCGCCAGTGCCGTCTTCCATGTCATCCATGCAGCAAGTGCCTTGACCGTGCTGACGTTTTCTTCAGGATGGAAACGTATGCCTCCCTTGCCCGGCCCTCTTGCATCGTTGTACATCACACGGAATCCAGTGAATGTCTCAGTGGTGCCATCACTCATTCTCACCGGTATGTTGACGGTGACAACCCTTTTTGGCTCACGCAATATTGCGAGCGCCTGCTTGTCCAGCGACATTATCGCTGCCGCATCATCGAGCTGCTTCTGCGCTATCTTGAACGGATCTAATTCTTCCACCATTTTATTACCTCCTAATCGCAATCAAGCGGTTCCTTCGCAGAACCTCTCTATCCTGTAGTTCACTTCGTTGGGGTCATTGCACTTTATTATGGCATCCACAAGGCCTTCCTTCTCTATCCTGTCCTTCAGCTCCTCCTTTTCCCTCTCCACTGCCTTAGAGTACTTCTTGTTGAGATACTTGCTCACTGCCACCTGGACCACCCCGAGTTTTGCCGCTATATCCTTTTGCTTGTACCCGTATCTAGAATCGAGCACCTCGGCAATGCGTATGCGCACCGCAGGTATCATGGACGAAACTATCCGCTTGCAGTTTAGCTCTTCCGATTCCACTATTCTACTGTGCCATGCAAAATTATTTATAATGTAAAACAAATGTGGTGTAAGTGCATTCCCAATTCAAACGGAACGAACTCCTTGGATCAGTCTCAGAAAGCATAAAACGCAACCCGTAAAACATAACTCGCCATCGGGATTAGCATGGATTTCAAACAGGGCGAATACGTGTTTGAGGATGCATCCGCAAGCTCCTCGCTGTCGGCGAAGTCTTTTTTGATGCAATTGCCTATTAAAGGATTCTGCCAGAAAGGCCGACCTCGCATCGGTTTCTAAGGTGTTGCCGTTAAATATCGCCTCCGCCACGAAAGGGGCTTTTTGGGACAGTTGGTCGCAGCAGCGACGCAGGCGTATAAGCCCGGCATAACGGGTGAGAGTTTAAACCAGCTACCCCGATCGAATTTGCACCGGAGATAGACTTGATAATAACAAGAAATGTCAATTCTGGAGTAAACACGGGTCCTTCAGGGTCCGTTGGGTCCGATGGCACCACAATACTGCTGTAAGCCCGTTGCATGCTACCGGCACATGTCCTCAAATAGGTATATATAGAGATAGCACGTTATAATCTACTAATTCAAAGGAGAAATATACATTGGTGTGATTGATGAGAGGACGGGAACCGCCAGTAACGTGCGACAATTGTGGCAGAAAAGTACCTAGGAACAAGGCAGTCATGGATGAGAGGGTCATAAATCTCAGCACTGAAGCCAATGAGGGCAACATACGCTTTGTAACAAGAAGGAAGGTATACTATTGCATAAGCTGCGCAAAGCACAGGGGTGTCTTCGAGAAGAAGAAGGCTGCGGCAGCGAGATTTGCTGCACGAAATGCTGCGCGTGGATATTGAATCTGATTTGGTGGTGGGATTATTGGCAGAGGAGGATGTCCCTACTGGCGGCGCTACGCCGAGTGGAGCATCAGGCGCCAGGGCTGAGGCCTCCGGTAAGCCAGCGAACGGCGAGTCCAAAACCGCCGTACAGCTCGAGGAGCCTAAGATACTTAAGATATTCACAACCGCAAAGAATAACATAGAGGCAGCGAAGGGCTTGAATTGCGTTATGCACACCTGGCGTCCTGCATATTCGCTATGCGAGAGATGCAAGAGGCCATTCTGCTACGCCGATCTTGTCAAGTTCGAGGGCAACTTTTACTGTTTGGAGGATATAGACTTTGTATCTGGGGGCAAGACCGAAAAGACATACGCGAAGAATGCGTTCTCATACGCCGCTGGGCTATCCTTCTTCATCAACGCGCTCATCTTCACGTACTTTGCCTATCCTACCGCCTCGTTCATCGTCGGCGACCTGCTGACATCGCTTTCTACCTCTACACTCTCACTGTTTGTATCTAATTACTTCTTTCAGATAATAAACATAATATTGGCGCTGGCTAGCTTTCTTTCCGGCATAATAATACTCGCGACCTACAAACGCGGGTTCCAGTTCGGCGCAGTCATGGGCGTATTCACGCTGATGATGTCAAGCTATGAGTACATGAACAGCAGCACATCCTACCTGCTTCTTGCTACTGCGGTGTCAATTGCATCCATAGCATTCCTCATATACAGCCGCATGAGCTCTGTTTCTATAAAGGCCGAAGAACACGTGGAACCGAACGACATAGAGTGGCCTAAACCAGAAGTGTTCTGATACGCGTTCCAGTCGCGGTCCACTTTACAAGGCAAGATGAAAAAGATGTCATTTAAGCCTTACCGAGTCAAGGTTCATCTGCGAGCGCGATTCGACCCTAAACCTGTTTCCTAACGTTCGCGCGAGGTCTTCGCACTTCGATTCCTCTCCGTGCATCGTGAATATTCTCTTCGCAGCAGGGCGAAGGTTTTCCACGAAGCGCATTAGTTCTCTTCTGTCGCTGTGTCCGGAGAACCCCTCAACCGTCTTTACCTGGAGGTTTATCTTGATCGAGCTCATCTTTCCATCCTCTCCGGGGAGCGCCACTTCACGCAGGCCGTTCTGAACGCGTCTACCAAGGGAGCTCACGCTGTTGTATCCTACGAATATCACCATGTTCTTTGGGTCTTCGGCCATGGCCTTGAAGTATTCCAGACTCGCTCCACCATTAAGCATTCCGCCGCTGGCAAGTATGACCGCAGGTCCCTTTTCAAGTATCTCCTGTCTTTCGCCCTTGGCTATTTCGAATATCTCACTCTCGAAAGGAGAGTTGTTGCTCAGGATCCTGTGCTGAAGGTTGGTCCTCAGGTATTCGGGGTACGCGGTATGTATTGCGCTTGCCTCCAGTATCATGCCATCTAGGTATATCGGAACGTCGAGCTTGTACCGTGGATTGTTGGTCATGTAGCTCTCAAGCACAAGCATTATCTCCTGACTCCTGCCTACGGAGAATAGGGGCACAAGAACCTTACCACCATTCTCTATGGTGCGCTTTATATTCTCCATCAGCTCTATCTCAGCATCCCTCCTGTTGGCTGTTATGTCGTGCGGTCCGCCGTACGTGCTCTCCATAAAGAGCGCGTCTATCCTGGGATAGCGCGTGTCCGCTTGGTCGAAGAGCCTGGTGAATCCATACTTGAAATCGCCAGTGTCTACTATGTTGTAAAGGCCCTCGCCTATGTGCAGATGCACCGTGCCGCTGCCTAGTATGTGCCCCGCGTTGTGGTACGTAAGCTTTATCTCATCAGTGACGTTAGTGACTTCACCATAGTCGCGTGTTATGGTGTGCATTAGCATGTTCTTGATGTCCTTCTCTCCATACAACGGGACTCCGCCGCCCTTTGCCACTAGCCTTGTATAGTCGTAAAGCAGCAGTGCGATAAGGTCTCGTGTTGGCGGTGTGCAGTACACCGGCCCAGTGTACCCGAACTTGAACAGGTATGGAACGAATCCGGTATGATCCATGTGAGCGTGTGTCAGTATAACCGCGTCTATGTCGTTGATTGTTATGTTCGCGCTATCCAGGTATGGGAATGCCTTGTTCGCATTGCCCTCGTTGGCATCCGCCCCGCGTATTCCGGGCTCCGGGCTTATCCCGCAGTCTATCAGTATCTTTGAATGGTGTGTCTCTACCAGAAGGCTACTCCTACCTACCTCCTTGAAGCCTCCCAGTGCGGTGGCCTTGACCCAGTCACTCTTGACCAGTTGCTGGTTTATCTTCTTGCCTATGCCTGTTAGGAACTTCTTCCTGAAGTCACTCTCCTTAAGCAGCATCTGCCTGACCCCCTTTATCACATCGCTGTTCATCGTGGGGGTCCTGAGCACACGCGGTACCCATCTGGTCTCTTTCACTACCTTTATAAGCGTCGCGCCTCCCTTCCCGATAACGAGTCCTGGCTTAAGCGCCTCGATGTGCACCTCGCCAAACTCCGGCATGAAGCGTATACCTTCCTCATTGACTCCCGCCTCTGCAGGCACTATCTCCTTTATTTTGGCTAGCGCCTCGTCCGGATCGCTCAGCTCAGAGGGATCCGACCTGACCAACAGCCTTTTCTTTATCGCAGCTGAAATGTTCTTTATTACGTTCTCGTCGCCGTACAAGTAAGCGATGTTCTTAACGTATATCGCTATGTCCGGACCTTCGTACTCTATCTTCGAAAGCCCTGCTTCCTTAGGAACGAGCTCCTTTATCTTGTCTATAAGCTCCTTATTCTCGCTTTCTACACTCACTTTATCACTTTAAGGATTATGCTATACATCCGTCGCTTCAGACGCCATCATGCCGGTGCGCTCCACGCACTGCGTGTGCACCGCTCTCGCGTCACTTGAGCAGTTTTTCCATCTCCTCTCTGGTATACTCTTTGAAACCCTTCTTGGTTATCGCCACGAGCTTCGTGCCGTCACCTGTTGCGGAGTCTCTTCTCATTGCTATCTTTAGCGCCTTAAGCACGTACTTGGCAGCCTCCTGGGTCTGCATATCCGGAGAATATATGCTCTCCACGTATCCAAGCGCGGTCAGCGAACCGCTTCCGGTAGACGTGAATTTGCTTTCTTTGGTATAGCCGCCTAGCGCGTCTATATTGTAGAGCTCTGGTACGCCCTTGTTGGTGCCTGCCAGTATCAATTGCACCAGGTATGGAAACATTTTGTTCTCCTGAAGTATGATGGACACTAGCGATGTTGCGGATGTCGGTGAAAGTGTCTTGCCCTCATCCATCTTGTACATCTCGTTCTGCACTTTGAGGAGCTTTACCAGGTATTCCGCATCTCCGACTCCTCCTGCTATGGTCATAGCCAGGTTGTCACTTATCTTGTAGACCTTTATGGCCTCTGAGCTTGCGATGAACGTGTCCATTGTCGCCCTAGAATCAGCGCCAACGACCACTCCGTCCCCGCACACGATGCCTACGGTCGTAGTGCCCTTCTTCACATTCTCATAAAATTCCTTACTATCCATATCTGCACCTATAAATACCTCAAAAATAACCCTGAATAAACCCACACCGGACAAAGCCCCTATCCGGTCAAACTAAAAAGTAAGAGAATAAAAATTCCCTTACACTATTAAACTACCATTACCTATAAAATACTTGCTATTCTCAAGGAGCTCCGCATATGCAAAGGTACGGTGCAGTTTGGTTATCTTGACCTTGTAAGTCTTGCCCGACCTCGCCTTCGCGTTCTTTATGAAAACTACTACGTTGTTCACCCTGCCGATACCTTCCCCTTTCGGGTTCTTCGCATCGACTCGCACGTCATACGTTCCCCCTTCCTCTAACTCTCGCATTGCGTATTCCACTTCCATCCTTCCACCCATTTAAGTGCCTTGACCTAATGCCTGTCTTACCCCACTGTTTAGGCCTCCCCAAAGGCCGCCTTTCCGTAATAACATAAGTGTTGCGATAGTTATTTAAAGTTTTTGTGTCGATGCGCAAATAGAGAATACATGGGAATGGCATCGCGACGCAAACCGCCGTACCGCAGCGTACCATCGCTAACCGAGATAATGCCGATTCCCACAAACAATTATATACTGCGATTGAATAATCTGTTTCGGTGTTTATTTTGGATTACGTGATAACCGGAGGCGCAGGATACATAGGCGGCCATATCGTCGACTCACTCGCCGAAGGGAACAATGTCACGGTCATAGATGACCTTTCATCCGGGCACCACACAAATCCAAATGCAACGCTGCTAAAGGTCGATTTGTCCAACGGCAAGGCTATCGACGAAGTGCGCCTCGAGAGGGGATGTACGATGCTGCACCTCGCTGCGAACCCGAACGTAAGGACATCAATGCTCGATGTGCGGCGTCACTTTGAGCAGGATGTCACCGGCACTCTAAACGCGCTAGAACTCGCAAGGCGGCATGACGCGTCAAAATTCGTGTTCGCTTCCTCGTCTGTGGTATATGGTGAGGCAAGGAAGGTACCCACTCCCGAAAAATACAGAACGAAGCCCGTGTCGAACTACGGCTTGTTCAAGCTGTTCGGCGAGGAACTAGTGGAGAGATACTCGACTGACTATGGGATAAAGGCGGTATCGTTGCGACTCGCTAACGTGATAGGCGGAAGAACATCGCACGGGATAATACCTGATTTCATGGAGAAACTGCGTTCAAACCCCGCACGGCTGGAGATCCTGGGAGATGGCAAGCAGCGGAAAAGCTATGTATACATAAACGACGTAATCCACGCCGTGACGCTCCTATCCGGCAAGACTCGCATGCGGCATACGCGCGTAAACGTCGGCAGTGACGATTCGATATCAGTCGATGAGATAGCCGAGATAATATGCAAGAAGATGGGCTTGTCGCCAGAGTACGCCTACAAGAACAACCTGAACGGCAGAGGCTGGAAGGGCGATGTGCGCGTAATGTTGCTCGACAACAAGAAACTGCGCGGTCTCGGATGGAGCCCAGAGAAGAGCTCGCGCGAGGCTGTAGAAACCGCGGTAAATGACTTGCTGCACGGCAGCACAATTGCAGGTAAACAATGACACATGGTGCTCGCATGAAAAACATTGCAATAATACTTCCCGTATGCAACGAATGCGCCAATCTGAAGCGCAACTTCGATAAGATATACTCGGCAGCCAAAAAGCTCGGCAGCTTCGAGATAATAATAGCGGAGGACGGATCAACAGATTGCACCAGATCCATTGCTAAAAAGTACGCGCGGCTTCCTAACGTTAAACTAGTAACTAGCCGGAACCGGCTCGGAAAAGGGGGTGGCATCAAAGCAGCGATGTCAGCGGCGCGCGCTGACGTTGTGGGCTATATGGACATAGATCTGTCAGTGCCGCTCGACTACTTGGAAAAAGCCGTTAGACTAGTTAATGAGGGCAATGAAATAGTCGTTGGCTCGCGGTACGTTAGCGGCTCCAACATAGACCGCAGCCCATTGAGGTACTCCCTGAGCGCGGCATATAACTTAATGATACGTGCGCTGTTCAACTCTTCGGTCCATGACCATCAGTGCGGATTCAAGTTCTTCAAGGGCAAGTACTCCGCCAGGATAGCTTCGGAAATAACCGAGAATGGCTGGTTCTTTGATTCTGAACTGCTGATCCGTGCGCAGCAGGAAGGTATAATACCGTACGAGCTCCCAGTCGCATGGAGGGAGCACAAGGAAACAAAAATACGCATGATTGACGTATTTGTTTTCATAAGGTCCATGATGGGCTTCCGGTTAAATCCCAGCAGCCATACCAAGATATTTAAAACAGGACGAGAAAAAGATAGTATCATCGCGTGATGCATCGGCACCATGCGGTTTCAGCGTGATTGTTTGAGCGAAGATGAACCAAGCACTGAAAAGCAGCCGAGCGTGCACAAAAAATCTATCCACAGGCGTGTTTACGAATCCGCGCGGCACCACGCGACTAGTGAGTCCGGGCGACTGTACCTGAAGTCGCTCGCAGCATACGCCGCGATAACACTGATACTGTTCTGGTACATAACCGTTGGGGCATGGAACACCGTGCCAAATGGCGGAGGTGACGTTTATCAGAGCATGTGGAGCCTATGGTGGGTTCCTACCGCGATATTCTCGTTTCATGTAAATCCGTATTTCACAAACCTCCTGTACTTCCCTGTCGGTGCGAACCTGGTGACCGAAACATTGATGCCGCTTGCCGGTATACTCACCGCACCGCTGCAGATTTTCGGCCTTCCGTTTACATACGATGCCATATTCTTCCTGGGATTCATGCTGTCTGGGCTCTTTACATTTATACTGACATACAAGCTTACAGGGAACAAGTACGCCTCGTTCATTGCCGGACTTATATTTGCATTTAGCCCAATGCACATAGCCCAATCGATGGGCCATCTTAACTGGGCATCTATCGAATTCGTGCCATTATTCGCACTGGCTTTGCTGCTCATGCTGCGTGAAAAGAAGGTGCGCTACATGGTACTTGCTTCGGTGTCCATAGTGCTGGTAAATTTCTTCGGGGACCTGCTACAAGGCATAGAGCTATTTCTATTCATGTTCCTGCTGTTGATAATGTTTGTGATAATGAAGGAATACAGGAAGGAGATCATAAACTTCGAATTTGCGAAACTCTTTGCCGGCATGCTGGCCCTGGCTGCTATACTCGGAAGTCCGTTCCTGATACCGATAGCGTTTGGAGCGCTCCAGCCCGGCGTTGTATCATCCGCCAATCAGCTCTCCGGAGTCACGCACAACATGTTATGGAGCAACAATCTCGCATCATTCTTCATCCCCAGCTTCTACAACCCTCTGCTCAATTTTGCCGCAGTGAGGAACTACGCATCACTTTACGGTCTCACTTATCAGGGGGTAAGTTACACGCCTGACGTTAACGAGAAGATTTCATATCTGGGCTATTCCGTGTTGGCACTGATGCTTGTGGCACTGCTCTTCGACTACAAATCACACCGGCTGAAGAACACGCTGCCATGGATCGTCATCGGCATAGTATTTGCGTGGCTATCCCTGGGGCCGTACGTGCAGGTGATGGGCAATGTGACCGGCATACCCTCACTATACCTCCTGTACAGAGATGTGCCAATACTTAACCTGCTCAGGGAACCGGGTCGTTTCGATCTGATCGCGACGCTATGCTTTGCCATAATAGCCGCGATCGGTTTCGACTATCTTACAAAGAACAGGGGGGACAGAGAGAAGCGCATCTATGCTGCAATATTTGCTGCCGTGATAATAATAGAGTACGTGGGTCTGCCAATTCCAGGAAACTTCGTCAGCAGCTTATCCACCAACGCCGCGATGCCCGCTGCTTATCCGCAGATAGGCGAGATATCGGGAAACTTTTCCGTCCTCATGCTGCCCGCACTCGCAAATATCTCATCATCAGCGCCGGAGCTATATCCTGGCCTTGAGATGTACTACCAGACCGCAATGAGAGGCAAGCCGATTGTCGGGGGCTACACGTCTAGGTACAACACGTCTCAATACCAATCAACATATTCGATACCGCTCGTGGTCTCCGCGTCGTACCTCCAAGCTGGCGACGGTTTTGTATATCCTTCTCCCATACTTGAGAATGCGACTAACGCATCACTAATATGGCTCGCATCGTACAATGTTCAGTTCATATCCATGATACGCAGCGCGTACAACTACACCAACCAGGGGGTGCTGTATAATTATCTCTATGGGGTCTTTGGCCAACCTGTTTATTCGAGCAACACTACCTTCGTATTTTCTACAAAGAGCGCCGTATTCGGGGACGCTGGCAAGGCCCTTACGGCATACACTGCAGGCACATGGACACCGGGTTATTCGTTCTGCTCCCAATACTGCAACTCAACAATAGGCTCGATGTGGTGGGGCGATAACGTGCGCGGCATAGTGATATACTCTCCAACTTCGGGCAAGGTCAGAATCGGAATGAAAGCCATGTCTTACTCAAATTCCACGCCGTTATACCTGTACCTTAACAACACCTCCACGGCCAGGCCAAAGATGGTCGGTGAATTGGGGCTCAACAGCACGCCATCTTCTTTCAACGCGTCGTTCAACATCTCTGCCGGATTCAACCAGCTGGTGCTGTTCACCCCCAACAGCACTGCCGTGCCCAGCCAATACTTCCTCTTCGGTGCCAAGAATATAACCATTTCGATGCAATCTAAATAGCGGGGCCCGAGAATGAGCGCAGTAGAAGTTAAGGAGAGCCTGGGAAGGCGCACTGCACGCGTTATGTCTGCCGTTATGCTGGGCCAGATAGCAAACATTGTAATAACCGGAGTAACGATAATACTCGTCGCCAGACTCCTCGGACCTGTGGACTATGGTATCTACGTATTCGCTTTCGGCTTTGCATCGCTAATAGACGCGGTCGGGGGCTTTGGCATCGGTACCTATTTCAACCGTCACCTGGCGATACACAGCTATTCCCGCGATACAAGGCGCATGTCCCGTACCCTGTCTTCAGGATATGTTCTTCTGGCTCTGTCATCCGTTGCGATAACCATTCTGGCCCTCCTGCTCAGCGGTTACGTGTCAAACACGCTTTACAAGAGCCTCGACATACCTCATATAACGCTGATCACATCATCGCTGATGATCCTATTCGTGATGCTGCAGGCCGTATCTGTACAGGCACTAATAGGGCTCTCACGCGGAATATACTCGTCAATAAGCGGCATAGTCGGCAATTCAATACAGCTTGCAGGCAGTGTGGGCCTCATAATGCTCGGATTTGGCGTCGAGGGCGCCCTGATAGGCATGCTTCTGGGCTACGCTGCAAGTGCCTTGCTAGCCACACTACTCGTGTTCCGTTCGATGGGCCAGTATGGCGGATTCACATTCACTCGCCCGATGCTCTGGGAACTGAAAGAGACTGCAAAGTTCTCATTTCCGATAGGGTTCAACACAATGCTGAATGATGGTATGCAGAACTTCTCTATACTATTTCTAGGATTCTACGTGTCCAAGGCAATACTTGGCAATTACGGCGCAGCGCTAAAGGGTCTTAGCGCAGTTATACTTCTGCACAACAGCATAAACAACGCACTGCTGCCAGCGTTCTCCACTGCAAAGCTGGTCAAAAAACCGCAAAGCCTGCACAAGACATACAACAAGGTTCTTGGCTACTCGCTGATACTCACTCTCCCGCTGCTCGTTTATCTTGCCGTGTTTTCCGAGCCTGCGATATACCTGTTTCTGTCCAAAAGCTACTCCACTGCGCCTACTTACCTGTCCCTGATACTCATCGGCGCTATAGTCAACACCGTCAGCCTGTTCATCAGTGGACTCATTGTTTCACGCGGAAAAACTGGATTAGTGCTGAAGTACAACGCCATCGCAGCGGTCTCCGGCCTCATTCTTCTACTTCTGCTCACACCGCGTTTCGCGGTTTACGGCAACATAGTCGCGATATTCTTGGTGAGCAACGCCATATCAATAATATTGATGATACGCGGCGCGATACGCACTTTCGGAGTAAGATTCGATTACATGAAGATCCTTGCCATATTCGGGAGCAACATCCTATTCGGTGCCGTGCTATACGCGCTGCTGTACCTTGCCAACGCCTCTGTTGTCAACCCGTTGTCAGATCCGGTAATGGCAGCAGAGCTGATTCTAGGGGCTCTTGCAGCGGCGGCGTTGTACCCGGTCATCCTGGCAAGAACCCATGTGATGACCCTCTCCGACATAAAGAGCCTTACCGCCGCAGTGGGACATCTGCCAATGCTCAGTGCCCCAACTACCCTGGCACTCCGGTACACAAAACTGTTCATCCCTGATGTTAACGGATCTAAGGCGAACTGACATGAGATTCAATGACCTAACCCTCATATTGCCAACCCTGAATGAGGAAAAATCCGCATACGCCCTGGTGTCAAGCCTGCGCAGACAGTATCCGGGCGCCCGCCTGATCATAGTCGACGACGGATCTACCGATAAAACGGAATCCATAGTCCGAGGAATGTCGGGATCCGACAAGAACATTGCGATAATCGAGAGAAGAGGCAAACGGAAGGGACTTACCCGCAGCGTAATCGATGGGATCCTAAGAAGCAGAACGCGCTTTGTGGTGGTGATGGATGCCGATCTGCAGCACCCTCCAGAGACGGTTGGAAGGATATACTCCTCATTGTCTTCCGGATTCGACATGTCCATTGCCGTGCGCAACAAGGTCGAGAATTGGCCCCTGTACCGAAAAATGGTGTCAAAGTCACTCGGCACCATCGGACTCGCCGTCCTGCTTGCCACCGGAAAAAAGACATCCAGCGACATATTCTCCGGGTTTTTTGGCATGCGCAGGAAATTGGCGGTGTCGCTGATACGTGACAACCGCGGTAGGTTCGTCGGCGAGGGCTACAAGGTACTTTTCGATATCCTCAAGTGCATCGACAGACGTGCCATGGTACGCATGAGTGAGATTCCGTACACATTCAGGCAGAGAGAATTCGGGTCATCAAAGGCCGGCGCGAAGCAGGTCTTGGCGCTCTTCCGCTCATTTCTTTCTTGACATTGCCTCCTTTATCAAGCCAACGAATAGCGGCGCCGCGCTCTCGAACCTAGACTTCAACTCCGGATGGGCCTGCGTCCCTATCCCAAATCCATTGCTCCATTCTACGAACTCCACTAACGAACCGTTCTTTGTAATCCCCGTTATCTTCAATCCCGCCCGCTCCAACGCCTTTGCGAACTTGCCATTGAATTCGTATCTATGCCTGTGCCTCTCTTCTATATCGTGGCTTCCGTATGCCCTGTACGCTATCGAATCTGTCATGGGCAGCTTGCAGCTCCAGGAGCCAAGTCTCATTGTGCCTCCCTTGAGCTTTATGTCGCGCTGTGATTCCAGAAGGTCTATCACATTGTACTTAGTCTTAGGGTTGAATTCCGAGGAATTTGCACTCTTCATTCCGGCAACGTTCCTTGCATACTCGATTACCATGAGCTGCATGCCCAGGCATATACCCAGAAACGGTGTGCCGTGCTCTCTTGCGTACCTGATGGCGTTTATCATGCCTTCTATTCCGCGTCTGCCAAAACCTCCCGGCACTATTATTGCATCAGAGCCGTTAAGTTCCGGAAGATCCTTCTTGCCCTCTAGGTTATCGGACTCTATCCATCTTATGTTTATTCCGGCATCGAGTTCAGCGCCTGCATGTATCAGTGCCTCCTTTATGCTGGCATAGGAATCCTTGAGCCCAGTGTACTTTCCGACTACTGACACGGTCACCTTCGTTCCGGGTTTTTTTATCCTTGAGGTGCGCGACTTCCATGCGTTGTACTTTGCGTTGTCTATGCCTCTCGGATGCAATCCAAGGTCCTTTATCAGCATCTTGTCGAATTTCTGCGACATGAGGTACAGCGGCAACTCGTAAAGCGTCCCTACGTCAGAATCGTCTATTATCCTCTCCTTGCCGAGATTCGAGAACATGGCTAGTTTTTCCTTTGTCTTTTCAAGGAGCTTCGCGTCAGACCTGCATATTATGAAGTTGGGCATTATTCCGGACTGCAGTAGCATCCGGAAACCGAGCTGCGCCGGTTTTGTCTTCTGTTCTCCAACCACGTCTATGCTGGGCACGTACGTCAGGTTGATGAAAACAACCTCGTGCTTGAGCGAGAACTGCCTCATCGACTCTATGAAGTAACTGTTCTCTATGTCGCCGACCGTGCCTCCGACCTCTATCACGAAGACGTCTGGTTTTTTCTTCTCAGCAATTGTCTCTATCTGTTTGTGTATCTCGTCCGTAAGGTGCGGTATTATCTGCACATCCTCGCCAAGGTAATCGCCTCTCCTCTCCTTGGTTATTATGGATGAGAAGAGCTTTCCTCCAGTTATAGAGAGATCTCCTGTTATGCTCCTGTTGAGGAAGCGCTCGTACATTCCGAAGTCCATGTCAACTTCGCTCTTGTCATCAAGAACGAAGACCTCGCCGTGCCTGTACGGGTTCATCGTGCCGCAATCATAGTTCAGATAGCCGTCAAATTTTATCGGAAGCACGCTGTAGCCGTAGAAATCCAGTATCTTTATGATAGAAGAAGTGACAACGCCCTTACCGAGCCCGCTCATGAGCGAACCTAACACGACGATATATTTAGTAGGCATGATTTACTTGGCTAAAAAAGGTTTAAAATCCTTTGCGAGTCCAACTCCACATCGGGATAAACGTCATCGCATTCGGGTCACACTTTTATAGATTTGCGTGCAAATGTTATACGAGTGTTTTTTATGTCTAACATAACCGCTGGGAGCGACGCTCCTGCAAAGGTAAATGCGATAATAGAGATACCTAAGGGCAGCAACGTAAAGTACGAGCACGAAAAGAGTTTGAACATAATCAAAGTCGACAGGATACTACACACGTCGATGGTGTACCCCTACAACTACGGATACATACCTGGAACCCTTGCAGAGGACGGGGACCCAATGGACATACTAGTGATAACCGCGTCAGCATTCTATCCATTCACCATGGTGGGTGCCAGGATCATAGGCGCACTTCATATGAAGGATGAGGCAGGCATAGACACGAAGATAATCGCCGTACCTGTCGAGAAGGTAGATCCGGACCAGGCCGCGATAAAGGACATTGATGATCTGGGCGAACACACGAAGAAACTGATAGGGCATTTCTTCTCATACTACAAGAGCATAGAGCCTGGAAAATGGGCAGAGATTGGTGGGTGGGTCGGTGCCAAAGATGCACAGACCATGGTGCAGGAAGGCATAGACCGCCTGGCAAAGAAGTGATCATTCATCCTTCAGCGCAAAACCCCCTGCCGGCAGGTGCTGCATTACGTAATCGATGTCTCCGAATTTGAATTTTTTAGCTATTCTTTTTGCAGCGTCAGATTTTTTTGTGTTGCCCGGCACCAGAAGGATACCATGGTGCACCCCTCGCTTTCTGGCTGTGAGTACCGGTTCTATCGCAACCAGTGGTTGTCCCTCAACTTCCGTTGGCGACACGTAAAGCTCCAGAGTTGTGCCTCTGAACCACTCCCTATCCCCCTTCATAAGGAAGCTGCCGGTGCCGAGCGAGCCCTTGCCGGTGGATTTTGATATCTGGTCCCTATGTAGCGCATAAACGTCCGCTGCGGCTGCTCCGTTTTCCCACGCATTCGAATGGCACGCAGCAAACTGAGCAACCTCATGCCACGTATCTCTGTCCGTTTTAACGCCATCTTTCAGTATCACTACCGAGGCTCCGAATACGTCCGCATGGAAGAACATGTCGTTCTGTTCGAAAAATCTGGAATTTATCAATTCATTCTGCTGTGCACTTCTCCCTCCTATCGCGAGCATTGAATTGCTTGTGAAGAACCAGTTGAATTTTTCGTACCACTTCTTCTCCCTAAGCCTGCGCATCTCCTTCTTCTCTGGCGCGGTGGCCCTGGCCTTGGCAAGATCCTCGCGCAGTTCCGTCGCAGACTTATCTGCACCATCGGCCTTCCTTTTTGCCCTCTTAGACATCTCGAAGTATTCTTCGGCGTTCTCCTGCGCCGATTTGGTAAAGTCTATCTTCACTTCCATTAGATAAGCACCAATGCCGCTAAACATTACTGCGCGATGCCTTATAATGCTGCTAGCTAATTGCTAAAATACGCGATGGTGTCCGGCAGCTTATCCCACAACCAGCTTTATTATCTCTGAGACTATAAATCCCAGTATCCCCATGACTATTATGCCGAGAAGCACTATCTTCAGTGTTCTTCTGAACGTGTCTATGTCTGGTCTGTAACTGACGCTGAGGACGTGCCTTGCGTCCGCATAGAAATTCCTGAATGCCACTATTGGATTCTTAGCGCCTGCCATGTGTATGACCTCACTTCTCGGATTCGGTATCCTCCTCGCTGAAGATGCTGTCCAGATCTGTGTCTGGCGCATTGTCCAGTATCTTCTTCTTTATCCCTGTCTCGGTGTACTCCGCAAACTCTACTCCTCCAAGAACGACCATTATCCTTAGCACGTTCTTCTGTAGAGATGGGTCTATTCTGGCGCCCCACTTGAGCATAGCGTCTTCGCTTATCCTCCCGGCAACCTCCTGGAATATGTTCTCCGCTTCCCTTAGGGTGAGGTCATCTCCTCCTATTATGTTGACCAGCGCTTTCTTCGCCGTGCCAAGGTTAACATCGAGCAGCGGGCTCTTGAGCGTGTTCTCTATCGCGACTATAGACCTGTCAGTGGCCTGTGTCGCGCTTGCCTCCCCTATGCCTATTACTGCATATCCCGAATCCTTGAGAACGCTTCTAAGGTCGGCAAAATCCAGGTTAACCATCCCTGGCTTTGTCACCATCTCTATTATCCCCTTCGTGGCCTTTGCAAGTATCTCATCGCTTATGCGAAATGCCATGTTCAACGGCAGGTCCGGCGCAACGGCCAGAAGCTTGTCGTTCGGTATTATTATCGTGGTGTCGGTCACGCGCCTCAGCTTCGCCAAGCCTTCCAGAGCATTCCTCATCCTAACCTTGCCCTCGCTTGTGAACGGCAGCGTAACTATTGCCACGGTGAGTGCACCGAGCTCTTTGGCCTCGTGTGCTATTATCGGTATAGAGCCCGTTCCGGTCCCACCTCCCATCCCACACGTGAGGAACACAAGTTGGGCATCGCTAAGCAGGTGCTTTATGTCCTCCTTGCTCTCCACTGCGGCTTCCTCCCCTATCTTCGGGTCACTTCCAGCTCCGAGACCCTTTGCAGACTTCTTTCCGAGCAGGACCTTTCTTGATGCCCGCGTTCTCGCGAGGTGGGGCGCATCGGTGTTCATGGCTATGAGCGTTGCACCCTCTATGTTGAGTTCCGACATCCTTGTTGCGGTATTCGATCCGCTTCCTCCGGCGCCAACCACGTAAATCTTGGGCTTTGCAGACTCTATGAACTTGAGCAGTTCCTCGTCGTCTACCGATCCCTCATTCACGTTTGGCTGTGCCGCCGGTTCGCTCATGCAATCACTTTCTGTTTCAGGACTATTGCGCAGCAAAGTAATAAAAACACTCCTTATTTTCCCTTGTTCAACGACGGTGCAACAGCACCTACACGTCAACTCTTTTATTTGTTTACATTGGTAAATAATCGAGATATTCATGGACATCGAGACAAGGATGGACCTTATCCGGTCGCTGCCTACCGAGGAAATAGTCACCGAGGATGACATGCGGCGCCTCCTGGAGACCAAGGAGCATCCGATGCATTACATCGGCCTGGAGATAAGCGGCATGCCACACATAGGGCACATACTCGTTGCGGGGAAGAAGATAAACGATCTAGACAAGGCCGGCGTCAAGACCCAGGTACTGCTCGCCGACTGGCACACGATGGCAAACAACAAGCTGGGCGGGGACTGGGACAGGATAATAAGGGTTGCAGCGTTCTACAAAAAACTGTTCAACCGCGTATGCCCGAACACGCGTGTCGTGCTCGGTTCCGATCTGTATAAGGACAATGACGAGTACTGGAAGTTGCTTATAAAGATGGCAAGGAAGGTAACAATGGCACGCGCTACCCGCACACTGATAATACAAGGCAGAAGCGAAAAGGACGTGCTTCACGTGTCGCAGTATATCTATCCCATAATGCAGATAGCAGACATTCACGAACTCGGGGTTGACATACCTCATTCCGGCATAGACCAGAGGCGCGTGCACATGCTCGCGAAGGAACTGTTCAAGGAATTCGGATTCAATGACATAGTGCCGCTGCACCACCACCTGCTTGCGGGCCTAGCAGAGCCACCGAAGATAACCGATAACCCTGACAAGGAAGAGATCGTTGCCGCAATGAAGATGAGCAAGTCCAAGGCCGGTTCCGCAATACCCATACTGGCAAGTGATGATGAGATATCATCTGCGCTGAAGAGTGCGTGGTGTCCTGTGGGCACTGTGGAAAATAATCCAGTTCTGGAGCTGTGTAAGTACGTAATATTCCCATTCTCCAACAGCATGACTATCTACAGGGACAGCAAGTATGGCGGCGACGTATCCTTCGATTCGTATTTTGAGTTCGAGAAGGCATTCGTTTCAAAGAGCCTGCATCCCGCCGATGTCAAGGCCGGTGTCGGATCCAGCCTCTCCAAGATAATTGCACCTATACGCGACCAATTCTCAAAAGAAAAAGGGGAATTGCTAGCGCTTCTGGAACCGCCAAAATAAAAGTGCGTGCACCTTCAAGATACCATCACTGCTACGGACTCGCGCGATTTACACGATAAAGTATAAATATGTAGTAATAGAGGAATATACACGATCGGCGAGGTAACTGGCACATGTCAAAAACAAGCACCATACCTGTGTATGCGCTGTTCCTTCTCGCAATCGCACTTATTCCGGGGGTGCTGCTTGCCGGATCCCAGACCTTTTCCCAACCATATCCTTTTTCCACTACCTATTCGAATCAATACTATTCCCCACTGACAGAGCAAGGCGTAGTATCGACAAGCTCCATCTCACAAGTGTCCTATGCAAGGCTGTACAACAATGATACAGCGGCATGGCTATTGACCTGTCCAACGACTCCTGGGCCGGTGGGCCAAAACAGTCCTCAGTACATAGACTCAGGTGCGGTGCCATTCATGGCAGGCGACGTGTGCCTGGCACCTCCGACCCCTGCATTAGCTTCTACCATAACACCAACCCTAACGGTGTCGTGGTCCACAACATCGTTGGCGACCGCATCGCTCTCTGTTGTTGCCAGCAACCTTGCTTATACCTCACTAATAAACAATGGCTATTCTCCAATGGTCGACGGACAAATATCTAACGGATACTCGACAAGATCCAACATATTTGACTCGGTTCCATCCACTAATCAGCAGGGCATATGGACTTGGTACTCCAAGTATGCCGACTTTGGCAATTTTGGTGGTGCAAGCAACACTTACTCTGTCCCTGGGCTGACTTACCAGCGAACAATGTCGCCTCCACAAGGCTCCACAACATCCTACACCTGTACGTACCC
>DAHWXM010000018.1 GCA_027334165.1 Microcaldota archaeon | reverse complement strand
CGGCACGTATCCCGCGCCTATCAGACTCTTTGTTATTATGGAATAGAATGCTCTCTCAGACTTTGAGCCAACAGCGCCTCCTGCTATCCTCTCACTGAATTTCTTCTCAACAGCCGTTCGCTTGTTGGGCCCAGGCATGAGTGGATAGTATGTTACCTGATCTGCACCGCAGCTCTTTACTGCCTCCAGATCGGTCGCGACAGATTCAAATGTCTGCGAAGGGAAGTTGAACATCATGTCTATACCAACTGTATCGAACTTGCCCTTGGCAAGGGCTATGCGCTCAAGAGCGGTGTTTCCCGTGTATCCCGAACGCCCCATGCTGGATAACATGCCGCTGTCGAAGCTCTGTACTCCAATGGAAAGCCGGCTGACTCCCGCGCTCCTGAGCACAGCAATGCTGTCATCGGTTATCTCCTGCGGTGTGCTCTCCACCGTGACGCTGCACTTGCCAAAAAGGGACCTTGCCCTGTCTATGAAAAGCGCGAGCTCGTCTACCAGAACGGTCGGCGTGCCTCCCCCTATGTTGATTGATGAGAAAGAGTATCCGAGTCCAGCGTACATTTCCAGTTCCCTGCTCATCAATGCGTAGTACTCCCTCGCAACTCCCTCACGGAAAAGGTACCTATTGAAGGAGCAGAACGGACACAGGCTCTTGCAGAAAGGTACGTGGGCATAAAGCGGCACGCGCGTGACTCCTGCGCCACCAGCAATTGCACCATTCGCTTCGCCTGCATCGTTGTCCAGAAACTTCATGTTGGCCGTCTTAGACCTTGCGTATCTCCTAAGTATCCCGGTAGTCACATCTGCCATCAGTCGCGCCCCGCAACGCATCGATGCACATACTCCGTTGCCATGCAGATATAAAACGTGATGCAGTCTCTTACGATACTCTGTTGTACACCTCAAGGGTGTCAAGTGCCGTTTTCCTCCAAGTGAAACTGCGCGCCTCGTGCATAGCTCTGCGCCTTCTCCTTTCATTGTAGCCGTTGGCCTTGAGCCTCTGCAGCACGTCCGCCATTTCATCCGCATTCCCGACTTCGAAGCAGTGCCTCTTCACCTCCTCTGGTATGTGCCCGCCCTTGTTGAGTATGACCGGGAGGCCTCTCGCCTTCGCTTCAAGTATCGGCAGTCCGAAGCCCTCGTAAAGGCTTGGAAACACGAAAGCGTCGAAGCTGTCGTACGTGTCCACGAGCCTTCCTTCGGGGGCAAAGCCATTAAAAGTGATTGACCTGTCATGCCTCATGAAGCTGACGAACTCGTCATGCTTGAATATTCCCGCATTGCCGTATATCCTGAATTCGAATTCCCTGCTGTCTACGCGGCGCGACGCTTGGGCTATCATATCTATCCCCTTCCTCTTGCGTATCGTACCTATGTATCCCGCTACGAACTTGCCTCTGCTCCTGCGCTTTTCCCTTATCTCGGCTGAGAACCTCCTGTCAATTCCAAGGTTGACCACCCGCACCCTTTTCCGGCTGTACCCTAGGCTTACCGCTTCTTCCATCGTCTGCGTAGAATTCGCTATCAGAAAATCAGAGGCGAGCAGTGACTGCGCCGCTATCCTTATCACCGACGGCGTCAGGAATCCGGTCATTACCTCTTCGAGTATGTCCGGGTCCAGTTCCGGATGCGTCAGAGGTGCGAATTCGTGCGCAGTGCTGAGCAGCACTGTGTCCCTCCTAAGCCACTTTGGCTTGGCGAACGGAAGCTCCATGAGATTGTGTATTATCCTTGCATCATTGAAACTGTCCACCATGCTTTCGAATGCAAAAAATATCGCGTTGCCGACAAGCGAGAATGCCGGAACGTACTCCCTCCTGCGTATGCGCATTCTTCCTCCCCTAAGGCGAAGCATGTTTGCATAGAGCTCCGATATGTAGCGCTGTATGCCTCCTCCATTCAATCGATTAAAGTCGCCCCTGAGCGCCAGAAGCAGCACGTCCATACCGTTCCTTAATGCGGCAGAACTCATATATGCCTTGCGAGTTTCTGGCACATAGTTTTCCCTCAAGCCCGTTCCGTGTATCGCAATTCCACCCCACGCCAGAAATCGCTTAAGTATCTTGGCGTCTTAGTAACTGCGGTGGTTAGATGGCGAACTCTGAAAACAGCAGGAAGATGAACGCAATAGTGATGCATGAATACGGAAATTCGGATGTCCTTAAGTACGAGGAGGTCAACGTCCCCGAGATCAAAGCCGATGAGATACTTATAAGGGTGGAGTACGCCAGCGTCAATCCGTATGACTGGAAGATACGCGAAGGATACGCAAAGAGCTATCTCCAACTCCGGCTGCCTGCAATCCTCGGCATCGATGCAGCAGGAACCGTGGAGGAAGTGGGCGATAAGGTCAACAAGTTCAAGGCAGGCGATAAGGTGTTCTGCAGGGCAGACTTTACAAGAGGCGGCAGCTATGCCGAATACATAGCCGTTGGCGAGAGGCAGGTCGCGCACGCCCCAAGGTCGGTGCCACTGAGGGAGACTGCAGGTCTGCCGGTTGTCGCAGGCACAGCGTGGTCGGCCCTCTTCGAGGTCGCAAATCTAAGGCGCGGGCAGCGCGTCCTGATCACAGGCGCATCCGGCGGGGTCGGGTCCGTGGCGGTGCAGTTGGCAAAGAATGCAGGTGCATACGTGATAGGCACTACGTCCGGAAAAAACACTGATTTTGTCAAATCGCTTGGTGCGGATGAGGTTGTTGACTATACTACAGGAAACTTCAGTGAGAGGATCGACCCGGTAGACGTTGTTTTTGATACTGTTGGCGGCGACACACTCGCGAAATCGTACGAGCTCGTAAAAAAGGGTGGCGTCCTTGTCACCAGTGCAGGTCAGCCGGACGACGAACTGGCGCACAAACACGGAATCTCCGCCAAGGGCCTCATGGTGTCCACCGACGGCAAGCGACTGGAGGAGATCGCCGCGCTGGTGGATGCCGGTAAGCTGCACATCCATGTGGACAAGGAGTATCCACTTTCTGACATAAAGGCCGCACACGACTTCAGTCAGAGTGGAAGAGCCCGGGGCAAGATAATCGTGCGCGTGCAGTGACGCACAATAGCATTTTCGTGCGCATCACCCGGTAACGTGTCCACTGTCGGATTTATCCACACAGTCCTGGCAATTAAAGCTCTGTATTGAAATCGTTACTTTATTGCTCCGTAGTGGCACCAATTAGGATTTCCCAACCGTTACGTGGGGTGTTGCTGTGTTCTGACAAGCTGCAAGCGCGTCGCTTCCTGGGCGCAGGGAGTTTGTTGGATTCCTGTTATAAAGGGCAGTATCCTCTGCGGAGCGAACGAATGCAATGTCTATTTCTGCTACAAAACGCTGCCAGCCAAAAGTGTTTAAATTCCAAGATCTAATTGATTCTCATGAGCATACTCATCAAGAATGCGCTTGTGGTCTCGCAGAACGCGCGCCGCAGGGTGCATTACACGGACGTATTCATAGACGAGAATGTCATAACAGAGATATCCGACCACATACGCATCGAGGCCGACTACAAGATAGACGGCAACGGACGGATGCTCCTCCCTGGACTGATAAACACACACTCGCACGTGGCCATGGGGACCATGAAGGGGCTTGTCGACGACGTAGGCATGGAGGAGTTCCTTTCAAGGACGGCAAAGCTTGATGCCGCGCAGACGGACGCGTCTGTGTATTCCGGCACGTCCCTGGGTATAGCCGAAATGCTGCGCACGGGCACGACGTCCTTCGTTGACCTGTACTACTCCGAGGACATCATAGCCAACGCCGCGCTGCCGGAGGGCATACGCGCATTCCTGTCATGGGTTGCCTTGGACAAAGGGTACACCACGCAGCCTGGCGATCCGATAAAGAACGCGGAGCGCTTCATACGCGAATTCGATTCGAAGAGCGATCTGCTCGTGCCTGGCGTAGGCCTTCAAGGCGTGTACGCGTGCAGTGCCGAGACCATGCTCAAGGCGAAAGAACTGGCGGAGCGATTTGACAGGATACTGCCGATGCACATATCCGAGAGTGCAGCCGAGGTGGCGGCATGCAAGAAACGCACGGGTCGCACGCCGTTGGCTTACATGGAAAAGGTCGGGGCGATTAGCGGGAACATGCTTGCGGTGCACGAAGTGTATCCGACGCCACACGAGCTCAGGCTGCTCCAGCGCCACGGTATATCTGTCTCACACAATCCGGTGAGCAACATGAAGCTGGGCAACGGCCCCGCTGCGCCCGTGCCGAAGATGCTTGCATCTGGAATAAACGTAACCCTGGGCACCGACAGCGTGGCGAGCAACAACTCACTTGACATGTTCGGAACGATGAAGGCTGCGGCACTTCTGCACAAGGCCCTGGGGAAGGATCCCACAATAGTGTCGGCACAGGACGTGCTTGACATGGCTACCATAAACGCTGCCAATGCGTTGCACATGGGACGCAAACTGGGCAGCATAGAAGAGGGCAAGCTTGCCGACGTAATACTGATCAATCCCTATCAAAGCGGTCTACCGATGTCACGAAAAAACGCCGTGTCTAATGCCGTGTATTCGCTGCAGGGACTCAATGTGGAAAAGACGATAGTTAATGGGGAGATAGTGATGGATGTGGAAGCGATCCACCATTGATGACGGGCATTTTCCTCGAACCATAGTGAAGGTTTTTATATACAAAAACAGAATATAATTCAGTGATTCTATGGTTTTTCTAAAGGATAGCGACAAGAAGCAGGTGTTCGATATACTATCAAAGAGCCTGTCCGGTGATGTCAATCTGATGCTTTTCTACGACACTTCCAAGGAGAAGTGCATGTACTGCGACGCAACAGTCGACCTGCTGAAGGAGGTGGCCGCACTAGACGGTAGGATAAAACTGTCTCTCTACGACATCAACAAGAGCCAGAAGGAGGCGAAGTTCCTTGGCGTAGACAAGGTGCCTGCCCTCGTCGTCGGAGGCAAGAAGATATACAATGTGCTTTACTTTGGCATTCCTGCCGGGCACGAATTTTCTTCGCTTCTTGAGGACATAATAGATGCATCAAACGGCACAACGCGCCTGTCAGAAGGCACGAAGCAGAAGATACGCGAGATAAAGAAGCCGATAGACATAAAGGTATTCGTCACTCCCACGTGCCCTTACTGTCCCCAGGCAGTAAGGATGGCTCACCAGTTCGCAATGGAAAACAGCATGATACGCGGCAGCATGATAGAGGCGCAGGAATTCACGGATCTCTCATCGAAGTATGAAGTCATGGGTGTGCCCAAGATAGTCATAAACGACACGATATCTGTCGAAGGCGCGCAACCTGAGGAAGCATTTCTCCAGTACGTGATGCAGGCGGCTTCATCCGCAAGCAAGTAAGCGCACGCGCATCTCGGGTAATCAACATGGATATTTATCAGGGCTCAAAAAACGCGATAATTTTCGATCTGGCGCTGGCAATAGTCATAGGGTTGTTTGCGGGGGTAATCCTGCCAGGCGCTACCCTGCTTGTCCTATTCCTGTCTTTTGTTATGATGCTTGCATTCTCTATTCGGATAATAAGCGAATGGAACCGGATGCCAGTGCTTCGCCTTGGCAAGTACAACGGTATAATAGGTCCGGGCTTTGTGATGATAATGCCGTTCGTGGAGACCACCCCATACATTCTCGATCTTCGTGTGATAAACACCGCGTTCAGCGCCGAGCAGACTCTAACTAAAGACAACGTGCCGGTCAGCGTAGATGCGATACTCTTCTGGCAAATACTCGACTCGGAGAAAGCCATACTTAATGTCCAATCATACTTCAATTCGGTGCAACTCGCATCGCAGACCGCGATGCGTGACGTGATAGGCAAGAGCACGTTGTCAGAGGTGCTGGCCGGAAGGAACATAATAGGCCAGGACATAGACGCGCTCATACAGGACCGCGTGTCAAATTGGGGCATCCGTGCGATCTCGGTAGAGATACGTGATGTTAAGATACCCCAGGAGCTGCAGGATGCGATGGCCCGCGTCGCTACCGCGGACAGGGAGAAGATGGCAAGGGTTGCCCTTGCGGAGAGCGAGTCGCTAGCCGCAGACAAGATGCTCGAGGCAGCAAAGAAGTACGAGAAGGACAAGTATGCCATGCAGCTGCGTTCGCTTAATATGATGTACGAGATAAGCCTCAACGGGAAGAACCAGATCATCTTCGTACCCACGGAGAGCAGGGGATTCAGCCTGCCAACGCCGATAGGTCTTCTGGGCATCGACTCGCGAATCGAATCCCCACAGCACCAGAAGCAGCAGGGAAAGGCATCGCAGGGCAAGAAGCAGGTTGACGGATAGATATTTTAAATAGGAAAGCCAATATGATGTTGTGATTTCATGCTGATGTACATAATAGGCGGAGTCATAGTCGTGGTTCTTGCCATAGTGGTGCTCACGTACAATGGCCTGATATCAAAGCGAAATTCCGTGCAGGATGCGTGGGCGCAGATAGACGTGCAGCTCAAGAGGCGGTACGACCTTATACCGAATCTCGTTGAGACGGTGAAGGGATACATGAAGTACGAGAAGGGGGTTATGACCCAGATCACATCGTTGCGAAGCTCACTCATGAGCGGTTCCATACAGGACAGGGCCACCGCCAACAATGCACTTAGCCAGACGCTCAAGAGCTTGTTCGCCGTTGCGGAGAACTACCCTGACCTGAAGGCTTCGGAAACCTACAAGAACCTCCAGCAGGAACTGGCCAACACAGAGGACAGGATATCATTTGTAAGAACCTCTTACAACGATTATGTTTTGCAGTACAACAATGCCATACAGCAATTTCCCGGAAATGTCTTTGCCGGCCCAATGGGCTTCAAGAAGTACGACTTCTTCCAGGCTCCGGAAGAGGAGAAGGCCGCTATCAAGGTCGATTTGACTGGCGATGCGGCGGCTGGTCAGCAGGCCACGCCTCCATCGTCAAAGCCGAAGCAGAAGAAGACCGGACAACCGGCACAGGGCTCAGCCGGCAAATAAGTCTGTCGAATGATGCATGCGTGTGCGTTACTGCATAAAACGGAGGTGTTATCGGATGGCGAGTTTCTTTAGCGAGATATCGGCAAACAGGGCAAAGTCTGTCTTGCTCCTGCTTGTATTCTTTGCATTCTTTATGGGGATAGTGTACCTGTTCTCGTATTACTTCGGTATCGGCCCATTCGGCCTGGCGATAGGCGCAGTGCTGATAGCGCTGTACGCCGCGTTCGTGTACTATGCCGGGGACAAGGTGGTGCTTAAGATATCTAACGCGAAGCCCGCCGACAGATCCGCGTACCCTACGTTCTACAGCGCGGCCGAGGGCCTGTCAGCAGCGACCCAGGTGCCGATGCCATCACTTTACGTTATAAACGATCCAAGCCCAAACGCTTTTGCAACCGGAAGAGGAAAGAGGCATGCGTCAATAGCCGCCACAACCGGACTGCTGCAAATGATGGACAGGCGCGAGCTTGAGGGCGTCATATCCCATGAGATGTCTCACATAGCAGACAATGACATACTGTTCATGATGGTGGCTGTTGTCTTTGCAGGAGCGATCGGCATACTTGCCGCATTCATAAGGAACGTGTTCTATTTCGGGTCGTTCGGGGGGCGCGGCAGGCAGAACGGTGGGTTCATAATACTCATAGCGTTTGTGATAAGCCTGCTGGCCCCGCTCTTCGCGCTGCTACTGCGCCTTGCAATATCGCGCAGGCGCGAATACATGGCCGATGCAAACGGCGCTAGGATAACAAGGGACCCGTCATCGCTGGTTTCTGCGCTAACCAAGATAAGCGCGTATTCTACCGCCTCGAACTCGAAGCAGGTGAAGCATGCAAACGAACTGACAGCGTCCCTTTACTTTGCCAATCCGTTTACCGTAAAAAGCATTTCCAATCTTTTTTCTACTCATCCTCCGATAGAAGACAGGATAATGCGGCTCAAGGGCATGTACTGAGGTTCCGTGCGCATTTAACGGCACGACTCTGGCCGTATAACATGCGCAACACTCTGCGATCCACAGCAGGAAAGTAGCCATTGCGCAACAGTAACCTTTTTAGATACGCTTGCTCCATGTATCAATGGTGTCGCTGGGGGATAAATTGGCTGGTAAGACTGTATTGAATAAATACAGCTTGTTCGTATCCGACATACACAGGTGTGTAAGGAACAAATCCGCAGCAGACGCCCTCAATGCAATGGCCCAAAAAGCTTCATTGATAGCCGCATTCTCATCAAGCCATTCCTGGAAGACGTACGAGTACCTATCAGGGAAGGGCACATTTGACAAAGACGTCATAGCCGAGGAACAGAAGCGCGCGTTTGAGAAAGGTTGGATGGAAATAAACGAGGACGATATAGAGGAGGTCATGGCGCTTGACATTAACGACTACTCCTTAAGCATGTGGCTGTTCTACACTATAGACAAGGAGAAGCGTGGGGATTATGCTCGCATTTTCAAGCAGATAAAGACGGAGTTTGCCTTTGGCCTCGAACCTGTCGAAAGAACCGTAGATTGAGCAAAACAGGTGTTTCATATGCTTGTGATCGGTATAGAGAGCAGTGCACACACATTCGGAGCCGGCATCGTGGACGATGGCAAGATACTTGCAAGCGAGAAGGAAATGTTCAAGATTGGCACCACGGGCATGATTCCCGCTGAGGTAGCGGAGTTCCACGTTAACAATGCTGCGGACGTGATTTCCCGGGCACTGGAGCGCGCAGGCATCGGTTACAGGGACATCGAAGGGATAGGGTACACCCGTGGGCCTGGCCTTGGCCCATGCCTTCAGGTGGGTTGCCTCTCCGCAAAGACCCTTGCAAAAAAACTCAACGTGAAGATAGTGCCGGTTAACCACGGCGTCGGTCATATAGAGGTGACGCGCATCTCTGCAGGGTTGAAGGATCCTATAGCCCTGTATGTGAGCGGTGGAAATTCACAGATACTGAAGATTTCGGACAAGCCATTCCGTCACTACCGTGTCCTGGGCGAGACGTTCGATATCGGTGTTGGCAATATGCTGGATTCGTTTGCACGCGAACTGAAGCTCACGCCCTCGTGGGGGTCAACGGTAGAGAAGTCTGCGCTTGGCGGCAAGTACATAGAGATGCCGTATAGTGTCAAGGGCATGGACTTCTCATTCACCGGGCTGCTTACAAAGGCAACATCACTGATACCGGAGAAGAAGGAGGACTTGTGCTTCTCGCTGCAGGAGGCTGCATTCTCGATGCTTGCAGAGACCGCGGAACGCGCTATCCTCCTTACAAACAGCCAGGAGCTATGCGTGTGCGGGGGCGTTGCGCAGAACACCCGTCTCAAGGAGATGCTCGGCCTGATGGCGAAAGAGCATGGCGTGAGGTTCGGATTTGTCGAGGGTGCGCTCAACGCGGACAACGGGGCGATGATAGCGATGGTTGCGGAGCGTATGCTCCGGAATGGGTTCTCTGTGCCGGTGAACGAGTGCAGGACGGAGCAGCGCTACCGCGTGGACAGAGCGAGGGTGTTCTGAATGATGATAGGCGAGGGAGCGGAGGCACGTATATATCTGGAACGCATGTTCGGCACCGAAGTGATAGTGAAACTGCGAGGCAGGAAGGCGTACAGGATACGCGAGATGGACGAAACGATGCGCAGGAGACGCACAAGGAAGGAAGCAGGCATAATGCTCGCCGCAGCGAAGGCAGGGGTGCCGGTGCCAGAGATCATTGCCGTGGGCACGTTTTCCATGTACATGGAGAAACTTGACGGAACGCTCCTGAAGGACACGCGCATAACCGCAAGGCACATGGCATCTGCCGGTTCTGCACTGGCATTGCTGCACTCCTCAAACATGGTCCACGGCGATTACACTCCTGCCAACATTATGTCAACGAAGCAGGGGATAAGAATAATAGACTTCGGCCTCGCAGACACTACTATGGATGTTGAGCAGAAGGCGGTGGACCTACTCCTGATGAAAAGGGCCGTCTCGCGGACAACTTACGCAAGCTTCGAAAGCGCTTACGCGAAGAACTCAAGGAACGCGGGTGACGTGCTCCGCCAACTCGCCGAACTGGAACGGCGCGGCAGGTACCAAACGCGCACCATGATGGGCTAGCGTCAGTAAATTATCAACGGTATCTCCATCTCATCTTTCGAAAGTCCGCCGTGTCTGCCCATGGCATTGAAAACCTTCGCCTTCAGTCCCGGGAACAGGTAGGATATCGAATGGCTGCCCTTGGCTATTGCTATGTGGGATCCAAATCTGTACCTCACCGCCGGGTTCACGGCGCTCCTTCCGAACAGTCCGGACCGTATGGCCTCCTCCGCGTCAATCAGTATGGCGTGTTCCTTCCATCTCTTCTCAAACATATCCTCCAGCTTCGCGTCCATGCCCTCCTTGGCCTGCATGAACAACGCGCGGGACTCGCCCCACGGCGGCATGGTAAGCAGGTCCATCACCGGATCGTTCCATTCGAGCACGTCCTCGCCCTGCTTTGGGGTCTTCACCTGCCCGTGATCGGCAGTTATGATGAGGTTCCATCCGTGCTTCTTGAGCAGCGGCACCATCAGTCTGTCTATGGCCATGATCGTGGCGTCTATCTCTTCAAGAGCTTCCTCGGATTCCTGCGAATAGACGTGTTCTATGTGATCGAACACATCGTAATACGCAACTATATAATCACATCCGTCGTCGCGCACCTCCTTCGCCATCCTTACCAGCATCTCGGTAAGCGAAGTGTACGGTATAACATTCTCTTCGCGGAACATGGACCACTGCCCATTCCTTTTGGTGATGAATTCGGGGTACATCACCTTGACTCTCCGTTCGGCCTTCTTCGCACCATCAAGTATGTGCCCTTTCGGAAATACAAGGCCTGCATCGTATGTATCGAGTCCAAGCCCCTTTGGGTTTACAAGCGCGGCCATTGCGATGCAGTTTATCATGATCCCCGCTTCCTTGAGGAAGATGGCGGTTCCGACGACTCCATGGTCTGCGGTTGGCATGGTTCCGTATATGCTTGTAAGCACGTTCATCGTAGTTGACGGGAATACCGTCGTGATCCTCTTCACGTCCTCCGCTTTCCTAAGGGCTTTCGCCGCATCGCGCCCCCTCTCCTCCAGCTTTTCCACCATGTTGTGCCCAAAACCGTCTATTATCAAGAATATCTTCTTGTCCCTGTCCCCAGTAAGGTTCCCATTCCTGGCACTCCCTATTTCCTGGCCCACCTTGAGGTTTGACAGCTCAAAGTTTGGCACCACGAAACCATCGTTCTCAAGTTCAGACAATAGCGCTGGCATAAAGCTCACCCAAATATGGCCACTTTAAAATTAAATACTTGCGTCTCATTTCAGCGCTCCCTGTCCGAGGAGGGCCCTGCCCCTTGCGGAGAGTGCCAGGTACGCACCGATAGAGACAACGAACACCGGCATCCAGAGCGTGTACGGGAGTAGGGGCTGCACCTCAGCGAGCCCCAGCTCGACCGTTTCCAATGCCCCCGCGAACAGAATCAGGGAGAAAGACACCGCTAGCGATGCTGCAAGCACCTTCACTCCAGGCACAACTCTCTTATCCAACAGCATTGCTATGAAGAGCAGGTTGCCGGTGGCAGCGGCCGTGTATGCAAGTATCTCTATAAGCGTGTGGGGTAACAGGAACAGAAGCAGCATCAGCAGCAATCCCGGAAGCGAGTGCTGCGCCCCTACAGCGTTTATCACCATGGCCGTGCTCGCAGAGGAACCGCCAAGCACCAGCAATCCGAATGCCGGTATGGTCTCGGCTGCGGCGATGCCCGCATTGTGACTCACGATGAATGCGAAGGTCTTCGGCACGGAATACAGACGTATCCCTGCTTCGATAGAGCCATACTTCTGCATCAGTTCCGCTCTGAGCGCACTACCGAGCGGCACCGAACTGAACACGACGTATAGCAGCAGCTCTATCACAAGCACTTTCACAAACGTGCTCTTCCACAGCGTTATGCTTGTGCAATTGCGCTTTTCCCTTTTCATGGCGCGCCAACCGCCTGCTCTATTTATTCGTGTGAACAAAGCGTCATCCCCGCGTGCAAAGCCCATGGGTGCCACTAGGTATCCTAATGACACCGCAGGCGAACATCACAGTTCGCCCACTCTCCTCTTCTGGGCCCTCTTGATCCTTCTGCGCCTTTTCTTTACCCACTTCCAGCGCATCCGGCCCTTTTTCTTCCATTTCCTAGGTATGCTTCCCAAATAGACACCAGCGTTTATGTCAAAAACCTGTGCGGCCAAGGAGTCCCTTGACACCGCTAAACATCTAGTTATTATCACAGCATACCTTTATATATTTTCATTCAAGACTACTTATCGCTATTCATTGTCTCATTACACGGTGGATTTTATGACAAGACATCCCGCGATGTACATACTCTTCCTGGTCATCATAATAGTCGCAATATTTGCGATAAACTACATAGTGATACACTACTTCCCAAGTGCCCCTGGGACTGCGGCAACAGCTCTAACCACCGTACCGCCCGGCACCAATAACACCGGAACCGGTGCTGGCACTGGCAACGCAAGCGCATCAAATTCAACAACGACCGTTCTGGCCCCTGTGCTAGGCAGCTGCATACAGCGCACACCATCGATACCGCTATACAACGGCAACTTCTCGAGCGGCACATACGACGGTTGGAACGTGTCAGGAAATGGTTTTGGGGCAACTCCATTCAACATAAGCTATGCCAATGCGCGTGGGTACTACTACGCCGCCCCGTGGGGCAACTACAGCGGAAACTTCGTGGCCACCACGTACCGCGTTGGCACGCTCGTTAGCCCGGGCAACATCACGTCACGGCAGTTCCAGGTAACCGAACCCTATCTGAATTTCAAACTGATCTCGCCGCAGGACAACTATCTATACGTGGAGATACTGGAGAATGGCAAGCCGTTCATGCGCAACCATTACAACACGTTCGCCGCTCCAGGCAATCTCAACCCGCAAACCAATTTCATAAACGTAAGTATATCCGTTGCGCCGCTCATGTGCCAAAATGCAACCGTGCGCATAGTGGCCGGGGTGGTGAGCACCCACACGACCAAGTACGAGTACATAGCGGCAGGAGACTTCTATCTGAGCAACACTCCGCACAACACCCCCGGCATACTCGTGAACACCACGATCATATGACGCTCACACGCCGCGCACCAGATAGGTTCGCGTGCAAATCGGTAGATGGCAAATGGATAAGGGAAAGCCGCTAGTGATATTCAATACCCTCTCAAGGAGCGAGGAGGAGTTCTCCCCGCTAGAGGACAATTCTGTAAAGCTGTTCGTGTGCGGCCAGACCGTGTATGACGATGCCCACCTGGGCCATGCCAAGGTGTACATAAACTTTAGCATAATATCGCGGTGGCTGAGGCGCCTCGGTTACGAAGTCAGGTACGTGCAGAATATCACCGACGTGGACGACAAGATAATAGCGCGCGCAAAGGAGCGCGGCCAGGAGCCAATAGCGCTGGCGCGGCACTTTGAGGCCAGGTTCATGGAGGACATGGAAGCGCTGCACGTCAAGGAGGATGTCGACCAGTACATACGCTCTCACGACTACATAAATGAGATAAGGGATCAGATACAGCTGCTGTTCGACAGGGGATACGCGTACACGCTCGATGGCGACGTGTATTACGACGTATCAAAGTTTCCCGACTACACCAAGCTCTCCGGGGTAAGGCTTGAAGACCTTGAGCGGCATCGCATCGAGCCCAGGGAGGGGAAGAGGAACGTGTACGACTTCGCGCTTTGGAAGGCAGCTAAGCCGGGCGAACCGTCGTGGCGCATAACGATAACCGAGTCCGGAAGAAAGGTTGAACTAGACGGAAGGCCCGGCTGGCACATAGAGGACACTGCAATGACCAATGCCGTCTTCGGTCCGCAGTACGACATACACGGCGGCGCAGCAGACCTAATATTCCCGCATCACACTAATGAGATAGCACAGGCTGAGGCGGCCTTCGGTAAGAAGCCCATGGTCATGTACTGGATGCATTCCGGAGTTCTTCGCGTCAACGGGGAGAAGATGAGCAAGAGCCTCGGCAACTTCATAACGATACGCGACATGCTTGGACGGCATACCGCAGAGGAACTGCGCACCTTCATCGCATCAACACAGTATCGCAAGGAGATCAACTACACGGAGAGACAGATGGAGCAGGCGGCAAAGCGGCTCCGGTACATGTACGCCGCACTGTGCATATTCTACAACTCGAAGGAGGACGGCAACGCATCCACGCGCGAGATAGAGGCGATATGCGGCACGCTGGAGGAGCGCTTCGCAGAAGCGATGAATTCGGACTTCAATACCCCTCTTGCACTATCCGAACTCTCTGGCGCTATAGATTCTCTCCGCCAGCTCGCGGAGAAAGGGGTGTGCGTGGATCCCAGCGCAAAGGAACGCGCCATATCGCGCATAATCTCGCTAGCAAGGGTGTTTGGCATCCTTGTCAAAGACAAGTACAAAGCGAGCCTGACTGTCGAAGAATCCGGCATGCTAAAGGAGCGGGAGCGCCTGCGAAAGGAGGGCAAGTACGACGATGCAGATGCCATCCGCAACAAGCTCCTTGACCGATTCAAGATATCAATAGAAGACAGCGAGTTCGGCACTATATGGTACAGGTCATGAGCTTCGGCTACCGTGCCGCGACGTCCTGCTGCCCTTCTGGAGCATGTTCCTGTTGCGCCTTGCCTCCCCTCTTCTGCTGCTTTCCGATTCTCGCTGCCGCGAACAGTATCTCTAGGTCCTCACCGTTCGACGACTCCATCCACGCCTTGATGTAAGTGGCTATGTTCTTGAGTGGTCTGCTGTACCTGTCGGTGAAGCTGTACTCTCCGCCCTCATGCTTGAGCATGCCTACGGTAACGCCAAAGTCAAGATATCTCTTCCACGTTGCCTGAGGCAGTTCGCCGCCACAGTCCTTCAATCTGAGCGCGCCCTTCTTTTTTACTTCGTTAAGCGCCTTGGAGAACCTGTACGCCTTGGTCTCGTTGTCAAAATATATCCTGGCTATATCCTTAATGCTCGGGCTCTTGATCTTCTCCCTGAGCGCCGCATCCTCGAACTCCCAATACCTGATCGCCATGATTATCTCTCCAAGGCAAACTTAAAAAAACCGACTGCGGTGTGGCACGCCTGGATCACGCCTCCCTGTACACGAGTGTGACCACATCGCCGTCCTTCAGGCAATGCTCAAGTCCCATCTTCTGGTTCCTGAACTTGACGCTGCTACCATCGACGTACGCGTACCGCAGATTCTTTGCCGTTTTCGAGTGCAGCTGCTTCGCTATGTCCATGATCGTCGCGCCTTCCCTCGCAATTAGCGGTTTCGACAGGTCCGCCTCCCCATCCTTTGGCTTGAGGTATACGCGCATGAGCCTTAGCCTCCTGAACAGCGCCTCTCCGAGATTCTCCATGTTGGTTCCGTGCGCGGCGCTTATAGGTATAACCTCCATGCCCGTTCTCCTCTTTATTTCTGCGGCAGTTGCGGATACCACCCTCGCATCAACCGTGTCTATCTTGTTGAGGGCGACTATTCCGTCTATGTACACGACGTTGCCTGACAGGACGTCTATTATATCGTCGGCGTCGACGTCCTCGTAGAAGTATGCGTCGGCGTTGTACACGCTGAACTCGTTAAGTATGCCAGTTACGGTTCCCTTGTCTGGTATCCTGTGCTTATTCGCTGCGATGCTTATGCCACCGGTCTGCTTATGTTCTATGCGTATCGCCGGCCTCTTTCTGTTCGGCCTTATCCTAAGCATGTTCAACTCCTCCATAAGCTCGTACATTTCCCAAGGCCTGTTAACGTCAACAAGGAAGAGGAGCAGGTCCGAAACGCGTATCACGCTGGCTATCCTGAGGCCATCGCCCTTTCCCTCTCCTGCCCCGCGTATAAGCCCCGGAAGATCGAGTACCTGTATCTGTGCCCCGTTGTGCTCGAGTATTCCGGGTATCACGCTCACCGTGGTGAAGGCGTACCCCGCGACCTTCGATTCCACTTCTGTGAGGCGTCCGAGAAGCGACGACTTGCCGGCGTTCGGGAACCCTACAAGCGCAACCGTTGCGTCGCCGCTCTTCTTGACCGAGAAGCCTATCCCTCCGTGTCCCTTCTTCGATGTCATGTCGTGCCTGAGCTTCGCTATCTTGGCCCTGAGTATGCCAAGGTGCTTGTTGGTCGCCTTGTTGTGCTTCGTCTTGGCGTACTCCTCCTCCAATTCCTCCAGTTTCGCTCCCATCGCGTTGTCTGCCGACATAAAATCCTACAAAGCTTTTATCTTGTTATAACTATTTCTTGATTTTATTTATAAGTGTTGCATTCTCATTGGCAAGTAGTTGGTAAAGATGGCAAAGAAAACCGCAAAGAAAAAATCAAAGGCCAAGAAAGCTTCAAAGAAGCGATCGAAGCGATAATCGAAACAAAAAGAATAGGGTGGGTTGATTTTTATTTTTTTAAACTTTGGGCATGAACTTTGAAATGTTCTTCCTGAAGTCTCTGTTGTTCTTGAACATGTTAGCAAACTTTTTCATCTTGTTGAAGTCGTTGAGCAGCTCCCGTACGTCCTTCTCGGTCGTTCCGCTCCCGGCGGCTATTCTCCTCATCCTGCCGCCGTCCCTCACAAGCCTCTCATCGCGCCTCTCGTCTTTGGTCATTGATCCTATTATGTTTCCGTACTTCTTCAGCTTCGCCTCGCTTCCTTCAAGAGCCTCCTTCGGCACGTCAGCCATCCCCATCATGCCGAGCATGTTCTTCAGAGGGCCCATCTTAGACATCGCCTTGAGCTGCGTGTAGAACGTCTCGAAGTTAAGCTCCGCGTTCTCCATGTCCTCCGGCTTTATCTGCGCCTCCTTTATCGCGCTCTGCACGCTCTCCAACAGCCCCTCGAGGTCCGGAACGCCGAGCAGCCTGCCAACGAATTTCTTCGAGTCGTACAGCTCCAGCGAACCGAGCTTCTCCCCTGTTCCTATGAACGCTATTTCTGCGTGAGCAACGGTTACTGCGCTTAGCGCGCCGCCGCCTCGCCCTGAACCATCGAGTCTGGTTACTATGACTCCGTCGATTCCTATCGCCTTGTCGAATTCTGCCGCCTGCCTCCCGGCAACCTGCCCAACATCGGCCGTTATCACAAGGAACTTTTCATCCGGTCTGAACACGCCATTTATGCCCTTGAGTTCCTCAATAAGCTCCTCGTCAAGCGCGCTCCTTCCGCTGGAGTCGCATATCACAACTTTTCTGTCCTTCAGCGCTTCTGCGCCTTCCCGTGCGATCTTTGATGCATCCTTCTCGCCCTTCATTCCGAAGAAGCTGACGTTCGCCTGCTTCGCCAGCGTCTCAAGCTGTTCGTACGCGGCAGGCCTAGTCACGTCGCAGCATATGACCCCTGCGCTTAATCCCCTATCCTGGTAGAACTTTGCGAGCTTCGCCGCGGTTGTCGTCTTCCCGGACCCATACATGCCCGCGAGGAGTATTCTCTTCGGCCTTATCTCAGGAGAGTATCCCATTCCCATCATGGACACGAGCTGCTCGTACACCATGTTCGTTACGTAGTCCTTTGGGCTCACCCCCTTCGGCATCTTCTCCCTGAGCGCCGCATCCTCTATCCTCTTGGTGAACTCGAAGACGAGTCCTACCTCTACGTCGGCGGAGAGCATGGCCTTCTGAAGCTCCTTAGAGAACTCGCGCACCGTCTTCGCGTCTATGATTGTGGCTCCGCTGAGCTTAGCAAGCGCTTTTCTTAGACCCTCTCCAAAATCCATCAAAAGACCTTGATCTCGAGAATAGAGCCGTTTAACGGTTCGCAACAGACACATTTATTAATAGTTTTTGTTATATAAAGATATCCTGAGGGCTCGTAGCTCAGCATGGTTAGAGCGCTGGTCTTATACTGCTCTTTTGGTAGAAAAAATCAAAAGGCATAGGCAAGCCAGATGTCGAGAGTTCAAATCTCTCCGGGCCCATCCATTCCTCTCGTCGTACTTTTCATTTAAAAAAAGTCCGCCGTTTTGACACATGTTTCTGCATCGCAGGACGGATCCTGTTGCATACGCATGTGTAAAACACCGGTTATCTCCTCAAGACGCTTTTTATCTCGGGAGACTTCACTTCGGCGCCAGCTTCGGCCTTCGCCGGAGTCGCGTCGCTCTTTCGCAGCTCCAAGGACTGCAGATACAGACGGAATTGCCTGTCAACAGCGGCAGGGCTTCCTGCTCCTATACCGGCTACCTTTAGAGCTTCTCTCATGTTTGCCATTTTTTCACCTCGTTTATTGCGATGTTGCTACTGTCGGTAAAACTGCGCATTGCTGAGGCTTCACAATTGGCTGCTCCATTCGCCTTGATTATCCCTGTGCCTCTCCACCTTATTAATGCTTTCCTAGTGAAACGTGCAAGCTTCATTCCCATCAGAGCATCGATGAGAGCGACTCCCCGTACGGTTTTTTCGCAACGCCCCTCTCCGTCACTATCGCGCTGATGAGTTCCGGGGGCGTCACGTCAAAAGCCGGATTGAACACCGGCACGTCCGGCATTGTTATCTGCAGTTTGCCCAGGACGTTGCGCACTTCGTCCTGCCTTCGCATCTCTATCTGTATGCTGCTGCTCTTCGAATCAACGGTCGACATCGGCGCCGCCACGTAGAACGGTATCTTGTGGTAATCTGCCAGCACCGCAAGCTGGTACGTGCCTATCTTGTTCGCAACATGCCCGTCTAACAGTATCCTGTCCGCGCCAAGGAACACCTTCGTTATCCCTTCATTCTTCATCGCGTACGCAGCCATGCTGTCCGTTATTAGTGTGACCGGCACGCCCATCTTCATGAACTCCCAAACCGTAAGCCTAGCGCCCTGATACAGCGGCGCGGTGTGCGTCGCGACAACCCTGAAATCCCTGCCTTCTTCCCATGCCGAAAGGATCACCCCCGTGGAGGTGCCTATGCCACCGCACGCGAGCGGGCCTGTGTTGCAGTGGGTTAGAACAACGTCTCCGTCCTCAATGAGGTCCTTGCCGTTCTCGCCCATCCTGCGGCTGTCTTCCGCGTTCTCCTTCTGCAGCGCCCGCGCCTCCCTGAGCATGCCTTCCATTACCGCATCCACGTCACCGCCATCCTCGATAAGGCGCACCAAGCGCCTTGACATCCTGTCGAGGGCCCAGAACAGGTTGACGGCTGTCGGCCTGGTCTTTGCCAGCCTCTCTCTGTCCTTCTCGATGTACTGCGCCATGCCGCTTACGTCTCTACCCTTGTAATTGTGCGCCGAGAGCGCCATGCCATATGCCGCGGCCATCCCTATCACCGGTGCTCCGCGCATCTCAAGCGTCTCTATGCCACGGGCAAGCTCCTCGACAGAGGGGCTCTTCTTCCATGTCTCCTCCCACGGTATCCTGTTCTGCAGTATCCATTCAACCTGCCCGTCGCTCCATCTTACCGGCTCCATTCCACTTATCTTTCTTTTAACCATGGCATCACGCAATGTGCTTCAAGCACGAGATCCTGTAACTCTGCTCTGAAAAATACTCCAGCGCCTCGGCTCGGCTCAGCGCTTCTCCAAGGCTGCCTCCCGCCGCGACTGTTCCGTGTCCTTTGATAATCACAACTCTCGCGCCACTACGCATGGCTTCTGCAACCTTGTCAGCAAGTTCCTGCGTACCCGACTTGCCGTTGACAAGCCCCACGGTGCCATCACCACCAAGGTAGTATTGCACTTCCTCATATGCGCCAAGCGCAAGCCCGTCCAGTCCCATTACGTCAGTTACCGTCAGTGAGAAAATGGGGTGCGGGTGCACTACCGCAAGGATGCCACCATGCTTCCGGTATAGTGCCGCGTGAAGCCTCCATTCGGACGACGGCCTAGGGCCATCGGACACTTTTCCATAAAGCGACATCACGCTTATGTCCTTCGCATCGAGGCTGTCCTTCTCCATCCCCGAAGGCGTTATCAACATTGCATCGCTTCCAAGTCTTGCGCTGATGTTGCCTGCAAAGGACACTCTGTTTAGCCCCGCGGTGCGCATCCGCGCCGCTGCTATCGCCACCGCTCTCCTCCCCTCAGATACTGCGGAATCACGCATGCTACTACTTCTTCCGTTGTTATAATATCCCTTGCGCAGGCCGAAAGCCAACGCGATACAATGCTTTCGGCGTATCAGCAAGCTTATTATTCCTGCCGTGAGATGTTGACCTGGTGGCAACATGGCGAGTAGGAGCACTGTCAAGATGCTTGCGGACATGGACAGGATAATTGCGTTCTCTGACAAGGCCATATACAAGACCTCGTCCATAAGGCGGTACAACACCACACAGATAATACAGCAGCAGTCCGTGCTGGAGCACGAGGGCAGCGTAGCCCTGATTGCGATGCTGCTGTCCGACTACTTCATAAAGAATGGCGCAAAACTCGATACCGAGAAGATAATGCGCATGGCTATAATACACGATCTAGACGAAGCCATATATGGAGACATACCCTATGACGCAAAGTACGAGTACGGAAAGACGTCAGAAGAATTCCGCGCAGCGTTGGAACGCATGAAGATATTCACGCTCCGGATGATACTCAGTTCCATAGGCGACAGCGACCTCGCGAAGAAGTACTTCGGCCTGATGATGGAGGAGAAGGAGAAGGGCACACCGGAAGCCAGGATAGTCAAGCTCGCGGATTACATAGACGTTCTGATATTCATAAACCATGAACTCTCGCTGGGCAACAGGAGCGTCAGGGACATCAAGGAGAAGGCGGAAAAGAACATACGGGGGATGCTGCTCAACATGGCAAAGGACTTTGTTATGCACACCGATGCGCCGCGCAGGGGGCGCGATTTCAAATAAACAAAGTTTTCCAACAAATCTGTTTTATTCGCATGCTTTAAATATCACCGCAGCACGAGCATTCTCAGTGATGCAATGAATGTATTCAGGAACAAGACGCCGAGAGCGCCGCAGGCTGCAGTGCACAACGATCCTACCGAAAAGGCAGACCGTTCCATGTCAAGAATATCGAAGGGCATAGCGACAGCTGCCCTGGCTACGGCGCTTGTCCTCGGAGCAGCTCCGGGAAGGGCGTCCGGAGCAGCCGTTACTGCCGATTCATACGTTCCGGTCACTACGTCTGTGCTGGACGTGGTGCCGTACCTCCAAAAGGATCAATCCTTATTTGCCGGGGTGCTGGGCAAGCAGTACGACAAGCCAGGAGACGGCTACCTGCTGGAGTTCTATTCAACATCAAGGGACAGCATAGGCTTCAAGGTCTACGCTGACCCAAAGCTCTATGAGGATGGCGTTACCGGTTCGCTAATGGGCAAGATATCGCTGCCTTTAGGCAAGACGATAAATATAAACCCGGTATATTCGAAGCAGGTCAATAGCTCGGACGCGATGCCTCCTGCCGGCACTATTTCCGTCACGTTCAGCGGTGTGAAGATGCGCAACGGTGTTCCTGGGGCAGCCATCGTGTTCGGTTACACAGCGCCAACGGTTTACGTTCCTGTGCTTTCCGCCGGTGCGGCAGTAAAGCCAATGGTCAATAGCGAGACGGTGATTTTTGGGACCACCGGCGCGGGCACTACGGCTGGCGTTGAAAAGGGCACGATAGTGGCAGCACACGCCATGCAGCAGTCTGCAGACGTTGCGCTGAGCGTGGTCATAAGGGGCTCCGAAGGAAAGTCATACGGCGAGTCCATTCCCGCCGCTCCTGGCAGCAGGGACACTTACCTGTCGCCTGCAGAAGGCGCCGGCGTATCGGTGAGCGTCGGAAAGCAGCAACCCTATTCCGCTCTGCACTCTGTTGTCAGGGAGTGATCCGCAAAGCGGACTGTGACCGCTCGCCAATAAACACGGGCAGCGCGGGTCCCTGAAGAGCCGGGTTCATTCACCGGCAACCGCCTGCGCCGCCGTCGCGCGCTGCTCCGGCTGTGTGGCCTTAACCGGCGCGGTCTTGCCCTTCCGCGTGGCGAAGAACACACCAAGGCTCGCCACGATGTTTGTGAAAAGGATCACTATGAATATCAGGTTCAGGAAACCCGGTATGTTGATGCCTAGCGCTTCCGGAAGAGTGGCGACTATTGCAGGAGAAAGACCTCTGGGTATGTCGAACGCGATTAGCGTTTTCACGCTTCCCCGCTCCTGCGGGGTGCCCTTCATGTACTTGCTTAGCACGAATGAGAAAATCCTGCGTATGACGATCATCGCTACCACCGCGCCTATCGCCATTCCGAAGAGCAGCGTGCTCACATCGTGCACGTTGAAGAGCATGCCTATGTAGACGAAAAAGAACGTGCTTGTGAAGAACTCTATCTCGCGCTGATAGTCCTTTATGTACTCCATGTTTGAGAAGTGAAAGAATGCTCTGACCATCGCGTTGAAGCCCTTCCTTATGCTGTCAGTCTCCTCCTTGCTGTCCTTCTTCTTCCTCAGCCTGAGCGTACCGAAGTTCGAGAATATTATGCTGAACACGAACACCGTGATCGCGCCGCTGTAATTCAGCTCCTGCGCTATTCCATACGTCGCTATAACCATGCTTATGGTGAGCATCCAGCCGTACATCTTGCTGTACTTCTCAAACCTCTTAAGTATGTAGAGCCATACGATTGCGAACACGGCACCCATGGCTATGGATCCGAAGATCACCTGGGCGAGCAGCTCCGTCGCACCTCTGAGCGATACGCTCATGTTGGCCAGTATTCCCAACAGGAGTATCGGCACCGCGAGCTGCAGCGAGTCAGACACCACGCTCTCATATATCAGCGTTGTCTTGATGTCGTCCCCCACGTCCGCAACTCTCATTATTGTTGGCACAACTACACTGCTCGGCCCTCCGAGTGCGAATCCAAGTATGAGCGCCTCTAACCAGCTCCATCCTAGCGTAAAGTGCGCTATGGCGGCCAGCGACATCCCTGTCACAATCACCAGGAGCATGGTGAATGCCGTGCCGCGCAGTATGATCCTGCGCAGGTGCGCTATGTTTATGTTCAAGCCAACGTCAAACAGTATGAACGATATCGCTATCGCGGTGATGAGTGGCGCTAGGTTTGCTATGGTGCTGTTTGGCCCGCTGTTTATCACGCCAAGCACCGGGCCGACAAGGAGCCCGATTATCATGAGGGGAAGCATCTTCGTTATGTGGAGCCGGTCGAAGAGCGCGTTTATAACGAACCCAAGGAAAGCCACTCCGGCTATGAAGATGAATATCAGGTTTATGTTTATCATTTACTCAATACCTCTTTATTTCAAAAGCAATAAAAATCCCCGTGGCGTCCTCCCCTGTCCCATGCTGCGCCACATTCTTAAATTTACCATCATAATACTACAGTCATGCCATCAAGGCTTCCCGCAGGACAAAGAAACCGCGCAGCGTCTGTCCGCCGCCACAGGGCCCAATCGGCAATGGAATACCTGATGACGTACGGGTGGGCCATACTCGTCATTGCGATCGTCCTGGGTGTCCTTTACTCTCTTGGCGTATTCAATCCATCGAACTTCGCTCCGAAGGCGCAGCCCGGCTCGTGCCAGGTGCTCAGGCCGAACGGCCCCGGAACAAGCTACGATATAAACCTGGAGGGTACATGCAGCGGCGAGATACCGCAGTACGTCGCCTTGTTCAATAACGGCAACATAACAATGAACGCCTCCGGACTTACAAACCAGCGCTTCACCATAGCGTTCTGGTTCTACGAGCCATCGTACCCAAACACAGGCAGCTATCCCTCGGTTGGGGTTGGAAATGGCTTTGCGTACGGCGTCATGTACCTGCTCCCGCAGGTGTACGACGTAAACGGCGGTGCTACTGTAGGAAATGCGCTTGAGACTTACGTTACCAATACTGCTCCACCTGTGGGCAAGTGGAACTTCGTCGCGACGACGTACAACGGAACAGAGATTCGCATGTACCTCGACGGAACCCTATCAAACTGGCATAGCTACTCTGGAACCGTGGACTACAGCTATTCTTACGGGGTGATAGGGGGAGCCAGCGGTTATGACGCACCTTCGATAGGCGGATACTACCTTTCTAATGTGCAGATGTACAACACGTCCCTATCAAACTCATCAATGGCCACTCTTTACGGGGAGGGCATAGGCGGCGCGCCGATCCAACTGCAGAATCTGGTCGGGTGGTGGCCGCTCAACGGCGATGCAAACGACTACAGCGGAAACAACAATGACGGGGCGCCAACGAACGTGATATACACGGGAACGTGGTCATCAACATACACGCCTCCGTAGTCTCGAACATATTAACAAAATATTTCTAATAACCTGTAAAATCCAGGAGCCTTTAAATACCAGTCTCTCGATATACATATCAGTAATCAGGGAGGGTTTCAATATGACAGATCCAAGGAACATTGGAATCGAAATGACGGCAATTGGTGCACAGCCAGAATCTGGTTTCGCACCTAAGCTCTCAAAGGCAGTGGAGCTCTCCTCTGATACTGGTGCAAACGAACGGCTTCCCCTAGATCCGAGCACCCTCAGGATATTCACCGAGAGGGCGAAGAGGAGGCCGATGCAGATAAACTCCGAGATAGCCGCCCTCAAGACGGCAATCCGGAAGGCGTAATTCCATCCGATCCCCAACCGCCTCTCCATGCGGCCATTTGCCCAACGTTTCTTGTTCTCGATAGCCAACGTCGCGACTGGCCCGCGAAGGGTTTAAAATACTTCCATGCCAAGCAGAATCATGTCCAAGAAGCAGTACATGTGGCTTGACGGGAAATTCGTGGAATCTGGCAGCGCGAGCGTAAATATACTGACCCACTCGCTGCAGTACGGGAGCGGTATGTTTGAGGGCATACGCGCCTACAAGACCAAGCGCGGCACGGCAATATTCCGGCTCAAGGAGCACGCGAAGCGCTTCATGCGCACCGCCAAGATACTAAACATGCCCCTTGGCATAACTGAGAGGCAGCTGGAGCATGCAGTAATATCAACGATCAGGAAGAATGGGCTCGAGGAATGCTACATCCGCCCATTCGCATTCTACGACGATTCGGGCATAGGTCTCGGGGTCATTGGGAAGAAGGTCAGCGTCGCCGTAGCTGCGATACCTTTCGGAAGCTACTTCGGCAACAGAGCCAAGGGCATAACGTGCAAGGTATCATCGTGGAACAGGATATCCTCTAACATACTCCCGCCGCAGGCAAAGGCCAGTGGAAACTACGCCAATTCGATACTTGCATCTCTCGAGGCGAAGAAGGCGGGCGCAGAGGAGGCCATACTCACCACCGCGGCCGGGTACGTAGCCGAGGGACCGGGAGAGAACATTTTTCTCGTTGAGGACGGCAGGCTGGTTACCCCGTCCAAGGAATCCGACATACTTCTGGGCATAACCAGGGCGTCGATAATAACGCTTGCGGAAGAGCTTGGCATAATAATCGAGGAAAGGCTCGTGCACCGCGAGGAGTTGTACACGTGCGATGAGCTATTTTTCTGCGGCACAGCCGCAGAGGTGACCCCCATAGTGTCGGTGGATTCGAGAAAGGTCGGCGGAGGCACTCCGGGGCCGATAACGAAGCTGATATCAGACAAGTTCTTCGCCGTGGCGAGGGGAGAAGCGTCAAACTACGCCAAATGGCTCACGTACCTCTGATGCGATGGGCGATCAGTCCGGCGAGAACGTTATTCATGGCCACAACTAAGCCAAGCCGAGCAGTTCACGAGGGTCGTAGGGAAAGCCACGAAGGCACTCGAGTTCTCTGAGAAGACAAAGATCCCCCTTGCAGACTAGTGCGGCAACCGCCTTCCGAGCCAACTTGAGTTGCTGCTGTCAAACCCATACGTGACCATAACATCCGCGGCAAAGCGAGTGGAGCCGGAGAGGCCGTCCTACCTAGGAATACCCGGGCGCGCCTGCGGAAAGGAAGAGGGGCGCGACATTCTCGCGTATGGCCGCGCTCAAGCTGTTCAACGAATGAAAGGCGCTTCACAGGAGCTTCAATGCCGAGGTGAAGACGTCTATCTCCTTGCTCTTCCAAGGGCCTATCCCGAGCGCGGTTACGGTTCCGGGCGGCAATTCGGTCAGCCCGGCATCGGTGACTAGGGCGCACGGCACCTCCTTGAACTTGAAGGCATCATGGAGCTTCCTCAGCACGGTCTCGCTCTCCCCCTTGAGCACGATCTTCTTTTCTCCTGCCTTAAGCCACGCATTGACAATCGCGCTGTCCTTCTTCTCGGCCTCGAAGTAGCTCATGAGCGAGGCATGCGCCACCTGCGCGGCAAGCTTTCCCTTACCCATGTCTATGTCGGTGCGCACTATTATTACCTGCTTTATCTCTTCGACCATGACTACGACACCCGGTGCACGTGTTTACGCTATAAATTCCGCCGCATATCTCTTTATACCTTGCCATGCGCGAGTGCCAAAGCGTTTAAACCACGCCTGCCAATATATAGTATATAATAATGGGCGCAAGAAGCCCGTGAACTTGGCATGTCACATGAAGTACCACAAAGAACGCACGCAGGGCCCTCTTCATGGCGCATTAACCTTCCGTCGAAGCAGTTCGTCATTCGTAGAAGCTTACTGTAACACTCGACGAATATATGCTTTTAATATACAAATTAAAAGTCAAACAAAACACAGCATTTAAATACTTAACACCTAAGATGATATTCACAAAAAACTGTTAAGTGATAGAATGAAAAGTCTAAATGCAAAGAGAATAGCCGCCGTTGCGGCGAGTTTGGTAATGGGCATCGCCGTTGCTGGACAGGGGGTTACCTTCGGTAACATACCTATCATAAGCAACCAGGGCCAGCCAGTCGTGCAGATAGTAGTGGGAAGCCACGCAGCACCTAGCGACGGAGTAGTCGCCGCGAACATCGCTGCAGTAATCGGCAACCTTGCTCTTACGACCCAAAACGTAACTGCAACAGTTGTCGCTACGAATGCGAGCGCCGCGAACTGCGTAGTGACTACGCCTAAGTGCACGCTGACGAACCAGCAGGTCTGGCTCGGCGAGAAGGGACTTTCTGCTCCTAGCGGATCGTACTCCTTCAGTGCGCTGATAGGTTCTGTCATAAACAGGGCTATCCAGCTCAACACGCCTGCGAACACGAAGGCCATACAGGGATCAGGAACGCAGTATGTGTACCAGGAGACGACCTCTCTGACCACATCACCTGCACCTAGCCCTTACTACAATGTTGGAGTTCCACTGGTCAACTCTGTGACCGCGAACTACAATGGTGGCGGTGTAAGCTTCGGCTCTTCATTCTCTTCTGGAGCATATGATAACATACTCCAGGTGAGCAGTGCTCAGCTTCCTTCCCTTTTGAGCAACTCTGGCTCAAACGGTGAGAGCGAGTATCTATGGCTTACCGGATTCCCGGTATTCAACCAGGAGTCAAGCGTCAACAACTTCCAAGTTGTCGACTTGGGTGGTGCATACCAGGCAACCTTCAACAAGCCTATACAGAACAGGACGACATCCAACGCGTTGAACATAAACGTGCCAATAACCCTTCTTGGGGAGAACTGGACCATAGTCAATGCAACTGGGCCTTCCGGAACTGTATCAAACAACAACTTCGTTGACGGCGGCAGCCTTTGGCTCGCTTCCTCATTGACCCCTCAGCAGACCGTGTACGTTGGACACAACGTAACAAACGCGTCAGTCGGCGGGTTCAATGTGCAGCTCACGGACTTGGGTCAGCCTAACTCCAATGGCGTAAGCACTGCGGCCATACAGGTGTACTACAACGGCCAGCCTACGAACACGACGCAGATAAGCGCGTACACAACCCAGAAGTTCAACGTCTCCGGACACCTTCTGTATGTGCACGTGAACCAGACCTTTGCGGGTTTGTATGCGTACCAGAAGTGGGCGAAGATCCAGCTCTACTCCAACCTGGTCCAGCTGAAGGACGGAAAGCAGTTCAACCAGACTGGCGACAAGGGATGGAACACGAAGCTGTGGTGGACGAACACCTCAACTTCTGGCGCACCTGATGCGTTGCAGAGCATTGTAATATACAATACCTCTCCAGCGACGCTGTCTCCGGGCCAGAGCTTCACCTTCATACCGAACCCTGCGAAGTACCAGCTTACTTTTGTTGGGGACAACCTTGGTAACAACTACGACCCTGTGCAGGCACAGACTGCATACCAGTCGGCGTTGCAGTACCAGAACCTCGGTAATGTCGGGCAAGCACCTTCAAGCCTCCAGGTTACCAACATAACGGAGCCTGCGCAGGAACTCGTGGTGACAAGCTCCATACCTAACGCGTTCAGTTACTCTGGGCAGACGACGTCAAGCGTGACCTACGACTTGACCCCGTACCAGCTCAATGAGTATGGAAACGCTAACACAGCAGTGACGGGTGGAGTCAACGGTGGATTTGGCAAGGCAAGCCTGGTCACTTGGTCATTCGCCTCAACAGGCACGTCAACTGGGAACTGGATATCCAACACGAATCCTCTAACAGTGAGGATAACCGGGTATTCGAGCAACACGGCCGCATCAGCAACGTCTGACGCAGTGACCTTCAATGCGCTCTCCGGCAACTTCTTCTTTGCCGGAAACAGCTTGACGAACCTCTTCAATGTAACTGGAATACAGATACAGCAGACTCTGCCTCCAGGAACGTTGACGATAGCCGTCAAGAACCAGACGTTCTCTACGAACGCGATTGGGACAAACTCGCTTGCGACGCTGGTCAGCGCTGCACCTGCAGTAGTTTACTCGCAGAGCGGCAAGAATTACGACTACCTCACTCCAGTGAGCGGTAACTCCGTAATCTATAACCAGCAGAACGGCCAGCCTACGAGCAACTTCGTGCTGTCTACTGTAACGCCTTCAGGAACTGGGGCACAGCAGTACTTCAGCTACACGGAGAACGAGGTCGCAGTGCCTACGAACACCGCTGCAGTCGATTCCCTCGGATTCGGCATAGAGAACTCGACCGCCGGAATAGTCCAGAGCGGTTCGCTCTTCCAGCTGAACTACTCTGCAACTGGTGCGCACAACAACGCAACTTACACGTCAACGACCGGAACGTCATTGAACGTGAAGCAGGGCTTCAGAACTGAGCGCGGCAGCCAGGTTGCCTCAATAACGCCTTCAAGCGTTACCTTCAATTTGGCGAAGGCGGTCGACCAGCTGCAGTTCGTGGTAGGAGCGGCAACGACGAACACAACGGCATTGTCTACAACGACAAACTATGGCCCATACACTGTTGGACAGCAGACAAACCTGCCTAACGTGACCATAGCCGCTGTGAACGCAACGTGCTCGTTCACTGCAACAAGCTGCTCAGTGGTTCCGGGTGCATACACTGCAGTGCCTTCAGTGACACAGGCAGTCGTATCGTCCCACCTGAACACGGCAACAACGCCTCTCGCAGTGCTTGACAGCGCGGCGAACAACGCATCAACGTTGGTCGTTGTGGGAAGCGCATACGTGAACTCTGTCGCAGGACAGATCTTCGCGAGCAACCCTCAGTTCGCATCAAGCTTCGAGAACGGTGGCGCCTCTGGACCTAACGCGGTGACGGTGCAGTCGTTCGGCTCGAACAGAATACTGGTTGCAGGATACACTGCAAACCAGACGGCACAGGCTGGTGATCAGTTCATCAACCAGCTCCTGTCCCAGGCGAGCAGCACGAAGTAAAGGTAGCGGCGAAGCAGTTATACAAAAGGCGGGGCCTTTTTTGGCCCCGCCCTTTCTTTTTCTTGTTGGTTTTCAGACTCTAGCGTTAGCGCGGTTATACCCCTAATTTCCCTTTTTCTGTACAACTGGCCTTTATTCCATAAAAGTCTTGCATTTGCTCCAAAAATGTACGATTCCAAAGCCACACGCGCGTTCGCGTGCCTGTTTGGACAATCCATTCGGCATGTGCGAAGCAAGGATATGCATATCATGGTCCAATTCCCGTGCCTTTTCTGTGCCCCTTTCAACAGGCATCTCTTAAACCCTTCGACACGGATACCTGAAAATGTCGTGCTACTGGGCTGCACATCTGGCCGGCATAAAACCTGCTCCTCACAAGTGCTGCGAAAGGGTTAAAAATGATTACACCATATGTGTATAAGCAAAAAGGTAATTATGTGCGGAGAAAGAATGCCAGAGGCGCGTTGCACAGTAAGGTGTCCGGCGGGATACGTGCCCGTTCAAACCCTCGCACAACCGGCCAGGCCGCGATAGAGTATCTGACAACGTACGGCTGGGCCATACTCGTTATTGCGATAGTCATATCGCTCCTTTACGCGTTCGTTTTCGCTCCGTCCTTTGTAGTTCCGCAGAAGTGCGCGTTCACGTCCGGCGCCAATTGCAATGACGTTGTGCTCGGCACCGCGAGCAACACGTCGAAGATCGTCATGCTTCTTTCCAATTCCCAACAATACCCGATCAGCAATCCTCATCTAACCGTGAACGTTCCCAACGTCGGGAACGTCACCGGCAACTGCTATCCGTCCTATGTCCTTCCGGGCGGCTCAATCGTCTGCAACGTAACCGTTTCCTCAGGCTATTCACAAGGGTCCCTTGTGTCAG
>DAHWXM010000011.1 GCA_027334165.1 Microcaldota archaeon | reverse complement strand
GCCGTCGCTCCAGGTAAAATTTCCGACGTTGAATTCAATTGAACCGTAGCATCCACCCCTTGTGTGCTCCCCCGCCAATTGCTTTAAGTTTCAACCTTGCGGCCGTACTCCCCAGGCGGCAGACTTAACAGTTGTCCTACGATACTGCACCTATTCGTGATAAGTGCAACACCAGAGTCTGCATAATTTACTGCTAGGGCTACTCGGGTATCTAATCCGATTCGTTCTCCTAGCCTTCGTCACTCACCGTCGGATGCGTTCTGGTCAGGCGCCTTCGCCACCGGTAGTCTTCATAGGATTATAAGATTTTACCCTTACCCCATGAATACTCTTGACCTCTTCCGCTCCCTAGCCAAAAGGTATCTTATGCACTCGTTGACGTTATGCGCCAACATTTCACATAAGACGGTTTTAGCCGGCTACGGACTCTTTAAGCCCAATAATAGTGAACACCACTTGTGCCGCCGGTATTACCGTGGCGGCTGCCACCGGTCTTACCCAGCACTTATTCTCCAAGCTGACTAGACTTGGCAAAAGATGCACCGAAGTGCATCACTCAGACTCCCCTCATCACACTTACGTGCATTGTGAAGTTTTCGCGCCTGCTGCACGCCGTAGCGCTAGGGCCATTGTCTCAGTGCCCTTCTCGGGGCTCTTACTCTCATATCCCCTACGGGTAATAGGTTTGGTGGGCCGTTACCCCGCCAACAGCCTGATCCGACGCAGTCTCATCGTAGAGCGGTAGTGCTGCAATTTGCACACCTTTTGAGCTAGGACTCATCCCAGAATCCCTAGCCTATATGGTATTAGCCTCAGTTTCCCAAGGTTATCCCCTTCTCTGCGGTAGATTGACCACGCGTTACTGAGCCGTACGCCGCCCAACGAAGCCGTTGGGCTGACTTGCATGGCTGTCGAAATCTGATAGCAGTGTCCTCCAGCAGCATCGACTGGAGTTGATTAACTTACTGTGATGCTAAAGCAATTGCGTTTCGCGAGCCTCTTTACATTACTCAAGACTACATCTAATTCCAATAGGAATTTTCACGTGCCACAGCATAGATGAACATAGTTAGAACAACTATGAACCAAGCTATAGCAAGATATCAATTTGTATGAATAGGTTTATATACGTTCGCCCGCCACGGACGATATACAATACCAGCATTTGCAGAGAGGACTTTTTTGTCATGGCGCGGTGTATCCGCTTGCCCAAGAGCCCGTGAATATGACATTCGATGGAACCCCATTGTTATTGTTGCCGGAGTAGTCATTCGCGTTGCCGTTCAGTGGCCACCAGCCGACAAGGTGCTGCGGGTCTATCGGGGTGCCGCCTATGCCTTCCTGATAAAGGGCTTTGACGGAATTAGATGAAATGGAGGTGTTATATAGTTGAACATTTGCGATATTGCCTTTGAAGGATTGTATCGGGATAGATCTGCTACCCCATGCACCTATGGCTGAAGGATTAGAGGCCGGTAGCACTATATTTTGTTGCACTATTGAAACAGGGGTTGATTGGCCGTCGAGATAGATAGTAAGTGAATTTCCGCCTGTGTAAGTATAGCCTACAAAATGCCAGATATTTTCAGTGATTGACGCTCCGTTGTACTGTGTTGCACCATTATACCATAGAAGTAGATAGGGCGGGTTGTTACCAACATAAAGTACGGATTCTTCCCCTGCAGTGCCATCAGTTCCATAAGATAATATTATTGGATTTTGTTCGGAGCCAGTGACATAGATCCATGCAAAGACAGAGTTTGGAGAAGCACCAGTAGGAAAACGTGCAGTATCTGTACGGATGTAGCTGTTCGCTCCGTTGAACTGCGCAGTGTATTGAGGCAGTTCCCCATTGCACGTGCCCTCGAGATTCAGGTCGTAGCTCGTTCCCGGGCCATTCGGACGGAAAACTTGACAGCTCCCGGGTTGTGCCTTGGGCGCGAAGTTGGACGGATTGAAAATTCCAATGGAATACAGCACTCCCAGAACCACCGCAATGACAAGTATGGCCCATCCGTAAGTCATCAGATACTCCATCGCGCTCTGGGCTTTTGGATGGAACCTTTTCTCAAACGGTTTCTGGTGTTCCATTGCAGATTGAATTTTCGATTTCATACCCATCCCGATTAAGGCGGTGTGTATCCGCTCTGCCATGTTCCTGTAAATATCACGTTTGTTGGCACGCCGTTGTTGTTGTTTCCACTGTAGTCGTTAGCGTTACCGTTCAATGGCCACCAGCCGATAAGGTACTGCGGATCGACAGGCGCAGCTCCGATGCCTTGACTGTATAAGGCGCTTATCGCATTGACCGATAAAGTTGTATTATACGCTTGCACGTTAGACTCATAACCTATCATGTCATTACCTGGACCAGTATACCCTAACCCATACGCACCTAGTGTAAGGTCATTTTGAAGCCCTGCTGCGCCACCAGATGTAAACGAACATTCCTGGCCAGATACGTACAGTACCGATGTAGTGGCATTCATGGTCTCAGCTACAAAGTACCACTTGTTCATACTAATCCCATTAATGTGGCAATTGCCGCTGGACCCGCCGTGTATGAAGAAGGTGAAGCCAGTGCTTGTAGCCCCCGGATATGAGTTAGGATATGACTGCAGACCTATGGCATTGTTAGATTCTGTGTTAGACCACCACTCCTGCACCCCGTTGGAAGAATTGAATCCGGACACTTCTATCCATCCAGTGTATGAAACAGAATTCTGATAAAATTTAGGATTTAGGCTTGATATCCACACCAGAGAATCTTCGCCATTGAATCCTGCAACATACGTGGGCAGTTCACCGTTACATGTGCCCTCCAAGTTCGCATCATACGATGTGCCTGGTCCATTCGGCCTGAAAACCTGGCACGAGCCGGGCTGCGCCTTCGGCGCGAAGTTCGACGGATTGAAAATTCCTAGAGAGTACAGCACGCCCAGGACGACAGCGATGACGAGTATGGCCCAACCGTAGGTCATCAGGTACTCCATTGCGGATTGGAGTTTCTGGTGCTTCATCATGGATCGTGGTTTGCTGTTTCTGCAGGCCATAAGCATTTTATTCGGATGGAATATTTATAATTTGAGTTGCGACGCTCCGCTGACGATAATGTCTTGATCATGTTGGCCGGCAGATTTACTTGGTCTGCACTGCACCGTCCATAGAACCGCTGCAGTCGCATGTCCTATCGGCAGGTACGGCAGACACCAATGCGCTTATCAACTCCTTGACATTCTTGACGTTTTCGGAGAATATCCTTCCCACTGCCTCTGCACTAACAGGTTTTACGTCATTGTTGCCCTCGAGACCAACGTCGTAGTCAGTTATCAGTCCCACGCCCAGATAACACATTCCCTGTTCGCGCGCTAGCACGACTTCGGGATATTGAGTCATGTTTATCATATCGAAACCGGCTTTGCTGAAGAACCGCGATTCGGCACGGGTTGAGAACCTGGGTCCGTTTATTACCATCACGGAGCCAGAGGGATGGTTCTTTATTCCGAGCTTCGATGCCGTTTCTGCGGCTATCTTGCGCAGTTGTCCGCAGTAGGGGTCCGCCATGCCCACGTGAGCAACCATGTTGCCATCATAAAAAGTGTCCTTCCTGCCCTGGGTCATGTTCATGAACTGGTCGAAAAAAGCGAGCTCGCCGGGCTTGTAATCTGGATTTAGTGATCCAACGGCATTGGTTGCAATGATCCTTTCAACTCCTAACGATTTCATAGCCGCGATGTTGGCACGATATGGAACCATGTGTGGAGGAATCGTGTGCTTGCTGCCATGGCGCGGTAGAAATGCCACCTCAACGCCATTGAGTGTTCCGACAAAGAGTTCTGCGCTGGGCTCGCCGTAGTCGGTAGTTCTAGATACGCGCATCGCGCTGTCTAGCAATTCGTAAAGTCCTGAACCCCCAATGATCCCTATGCGTGGCATCTATTGCACCGGTCACTTCTTTGCCTTCTCATCATTCTTAAACCTGCGTTGTATCGCCATTACTGCCGCTACTACGAAGTAGCAACGCATCGCAAGGTGCATAGGTGATGCGGTGCCGTTTACATTCTGCCAATTGCAGCAAGGTTGCCGCCACCTCGAATGCCCGTAATGGTCACTTTTTCTCTTTTCCAGATGGCTTGGGCTTCCTCGACTTCTTCCTCAGCGCCATCGCCACCGCGATTATCACGATTATGGCTATTATGGCCTCTTCGGTAAACCCGCTTATTCCAGCACCGGGTGTGACCGTTACGTAATAGTTGTCGGATCCCGTGTACTGTTGGTCAACCGCGCCGTTTGGCTGCTTCCATTGCTCAGTCAGCGTCACAGGATAGCTACCGGAAACCCCAGAACTGTCCACATTTACCATAAAGGTCATGTTGGCCGAAGCGCCTGGCGCAAGGCTGTCTATGTATGCAGTGCCGGCCACTGGAGTCAGCGGGTACGGGGATTCAAGGCTTATTTGCAGCTGCGTGGCTTCGCTTGTACCAGTATTCGTTATCCTGAAATGTATAGGCACATCTGTTGCACCTATAGTTGGTGGCGTGCCGGAAGAGCTTATTACAAATTGCGCTGCTGGCGCAACCGACAAATTGACCTGCTGGCTGGTGCTATAACGTTGCCCCAGATTCGACGAGTAGTACGTCACGTTAACCAGTATGCTTGTGTCGCTCATGTTCTGGGCGCCAACAAGAAGGGGTTCGGTGACTGAAGATCCCTCAGATATGTTATGCGCATAAAATGAGGTGACAGAACTTAGGACGTTGAGCCCTGTCGTGCGTGCAACTGTTATGCTCACGTTCTTCGCTGCGCCGTAGCCGGTGTTCTCTATTACAAGATTTACGGTCTGATTGTGTCCCGCATAGAGAGTGGAACCAGAGCCTGATGCAAAGACCTTTATTAGCGGTCGATTTTGCACGTAGAAGCTTATCGGCATCGATGAGGATGCTACTTGGGTACCGGTAGCGGCATATACAAAGTATGATGCAGCGAAGTCTACGGTGTATGTACCGGATGGTGCGGTGTACGGTACCGCCAGGGTATAGTTGTAATATCCGGTAGTTTGGCCAGGGTTTACAACTCCGATCCTGTAGCTGCTTAATGGCGATACGTTTAACAGGGGATATGACCCACTGGCCTGCAGCACTGTGCTGTACAGCCAGTTATCGTAACCGTTATACATCTGCAGCCTTATCGTGACATTGCTTCCGGCAACCACTGGATTTGGAGACACGGACACGTTTGTCAGAGTAAGCGCATTGTCGTATTGTGCGCTGATTGTGGTACTCAGAAGTACCATAGCAGCAAGTGCCAACACAAATGTTTTTGCGTTCATTTTTTCACCAAAAGTATCATCATATCTGTCTGCTCGTCTTCCTGAAGAATATCAAGGCCAGAAGCATCATGGCTCCGGTAAATATAAATAGTATTATTGAAGTGGAAACCAGAGTGGTTGGGGGCAGGAAACCTTTTATCATAACGTCTCTTACAGCGTTAACAGCATAGGTAAGCGGATTGACCACCACAAGAGGGAGCAGGAATGCCGGCAGCAGTGTTACCGGAACAAACGCCCCCGCAAGGAAAGACAGAGGCATGACGGTGGATTGAGCCATCATGGCATAATTCTGGAACTGTTTGGCCGCTGATGCAAACACCATGGCCATTGCGCTGAAGCCCAATCCTACAAGGAAAATGACCCATATAAGCTCGATGGCGCCGATCACTCCGGCAGCTATTGTTGCGCCGTACAGAACCCCTATCACGAGCCCTATCAGGGCAGAAAGAAATGATTGAAATGTGCCATACAGTATCTTGCTCAGGAGCACCGCGAATGCGTTTATCGGAGTCGTTAGGAACGCCTTCAAGTTGCCGAGTTCCCTATCGCTGAGCAAGGTGAACCCTGCGGTAAAAACGGCCCCGAAAGCGGCGACCATGACTAGGAGACCACCGACCACGAAACTGATGTAGTTGCTGCTGGCACCGTACACGTAATTGGTTACAACAGATATGCCGGTAGGATCACGGGACACGCCAGCAGCTATGGCATTCACTTTTGCACTGACCACATCCGCGGACTGCGGCTGCGAATTGTCAAGATACACATACACGCCCGTACCTGGGCCACGCGCTCCGGAAAGCCCTGCAGGTATGACTATCACTCCAGCCACCTGTCCTTGCGACAGCATGGTCATTGCATACTGCTGGTTCGTCTGCAGCACTACGTTTATATTTCCACCCGCCTCTAACTGGTTGATGAAACCGAGTGCGGCGGCGCCATTGTCTAGGTTGACTACCGCAACGGGAACGTTCTTTGGCGTGCTGCCGAAGCTGCCAAGCAGTATTATGAAGAGCAGTGGGAAGATCAGTGACCGCAGGATATTTGGAACCAGATTCTTCTTGAATATGAGCATCTCTCTTAGAAGAAGCGTGTATGTGTCTCCGATCAGGCTCATGTCATCGACCCCTTCTAACCATCAAATCGCTGCGGCCACCGGCGTACTCTCCCTCAGTGTCCCTAACCTCGGAGCCGGTGAGCTTAAGGAAAACGTCATCTATGGTCGGTTCGTGCATGCTTATATTGTGTATGGGCACCTTCATTGCGGATATTTCCTTCACTAGCGCTTCTATTTTCTTTGTAGCATTCGAGCCGCCGGCGGCGGTTACCTTGTTGCTCAATATTTTCGCCTCAAGGCCAACCTTCTCAAACGCCCTTGCAACCTTCTGTAGGTCTTCCCTGTCAGCGGATATTTCTATTATGCTGCTAACGCCCATCTTCTGCCTGAGTTCTGATGGAGTTCCAAGGGCTATCAGCTTTCCGTGATCTATTATGCCTATCCTGTTGCAGAGCTGGTCGGCCTCCTCGAGGTACTGCGTTGTCATGAGTATGGTAACATTCTGCTTCTTGTTAATGTCCCGAAGCAGGTCCCAGATCTTCGTTCTGTTCTGTATGTCAAGCCCCGTGGTAGGCTCGTCAAGCAATATCAGGCCGGGAGCGTGCATGAGTGACTTCGCGGTCTCCAAGCGCCGCTTCATGCCCCCAGAGAACGTGCCGGCGTATGAATGTCTGAAATTCTTCAGGTCTGCCAGCTCTAACGCGAAATCTATGTCCTTATGGAGCTCTGGCTCTGGTATATGATAAAGTTTCCCAAATATCATCAGGTTCTGCTCTGCAGTGAGTTCCGGCTCTACGACAGTCTCCTGCGTCACTATGCCGATCTGACCTCTTGCAGCATGGGGATTCTTCTGCATGTCTATTCCATTTACCATGACAGTCCCAGAAGTCGGTGTTATGAGACCGAGTATGAGGCTTATGGTTGTGCTCTTCCCGGCGCCGTTCGGGCCCAGAAGACCGAATATCTCCCCTTTCTTTATGTCAAGATTTATGTCATTGACCGCGGTAAGACTGCCGAATCTCTTGACTAAATGCCGTATCTGTACGCTGTATTCACTCATTGAACTCCTCCTTTAACATCCTCTTCATTTCTATTGCCATGCGCTTTATGAGCAGGTCCCTATTCTTCACCACCGTCTTACCCTTACCGGTTATGGTGTAAATTTTTTGGGCCTTTCCGCCTTTTATATCCTTCTTGCTGCGTATATATCCCTCTTTCTCCAGCACGGCGGTCATGTTGTACACATCACTCTTGCTCACAAACCGGGCTATGGGGCTGTTGTGTGCCCGTATGCTCTTCAGCAGAGCGTATGGATACGTTTTGTGGTGTCCGATGTAGCTAAGTATGATCGTCTTCATTATGCCTCTTGCCATAGATCTGTCGATATGACTTAATAGTGTGCCCTTCGTGCCTTTCCTAGAGATCATGCATCCACGGGTTTAGATTTAAACTAGTTTAAATATACACTAAAGATATATAAGCGCATATGGCACGTTGCTGAAGATGCACAGCAAAATGGTTATAAGGCATTGCTGCATACCTAATAACGAACATGGACGATTCCATAGAGCGCCATGCGATGTGTTATTGATGATGAATTACAGGGATATAGAAAACAAGTGGCAGGCCGAATGGGCGAAGGCCAGAATCTTCGAAGGTGACATAGGTACTAAGCCACCCTACATGGTCACTGCAGCATTCCCTTACGCCAACGCTCCGCAGCACATAGGTCACCTGAGGGCCTTTGGCACGGCGGACGTTCTGGCAAGATACAAGAGGATGCGGGGCTTCAACGTTCTGTATCCGATGGCGTTCCATGCGACTGGAACCCCGATACTGGCGTTTGCTAAAAGGCTTCAAAACAAGGACAAGGACCTTATACACGAACTCAAGCTTTTCCACGTCCCTGACGAGGAGATAGCGAAGATGATAGAACCAGTGTACATTGCAGAGTACTTCATAAAGGAGATAGAGAATGGAATGCACGCTGTCGGTTACAGCATTGACTGGCGCAGATCGTTCATATCTATAGAACCGAAATTCAGTAAGTTTGTAGAATGGCAGATTGGGCTCCTGAATGCGAAGGGGCTGCTCACCAGGGGAGAACACCCGGTCGGATGGTGTCCCAACGAGAACAACGCTGTTGGCATGCATGACACCAAGCATGACGTAGAGCCAGACATAGAAAAAGAACTTGCGGTAAAGTTTAAGGTTGACGGAGAAGATGCGTACATGTTGTGCGCCACGTACAGGCCAGAAACGATTCATGGCGCAACCAATCTTTTTGTTAATGATGGTGCGGAGTACATAACCTGCCGGATTGGAAAGGACGCAGATACTTATTACGTGTCAAAGGCAGCGGCTGCAGTGCTTGGATACCAGTTCGCCATAGAGACCATAGGCGGCGTGGATGGGAAGAGCATGCTATCAAAGCACTGCCTGAACCCGTTAACAGGTGCAATGATGCAGGTGCTGCCGGGTTTCTTCGTAAAGGAGAGTGTAGGCACAGGCATAGTCATGAGCGTTCCGGCACATGCGCCTTTTGATTACGTAGCGCTCGAGAGGCTGAGGGGGTCCGGATACGCGGTTGAAGAAACGACGCCGAAGATTGTCATTGCCACGGAAGTGGGCAAGTCCATAGGAAAAAATGGCGACGAGGGCAAAGCGGGAGATGGACTTCCGGCACTGAGGTACCTTAAACTGCTGGGTGCTGGAGTTGACTCGAATGACGATCTGATAGAACAGGCGACGAAGCTCGAATACAAGGAGGAGTCACACTGGGGCACCATGACTGTACAAGGATTTGAGGGCATGAAAGAACCCGAAGCGAGAGAGAGGATAAAGGCGCAGCTCGTTGAAAACAATGAGGCATTAGAAATACACATACTCGCCAACAGTCCGGTGTACTGCAGGTGTGGCACGGAGGTGGTGGTGAAGGTGGTTGACAACCAGTGGTTCATCAACTACGGCAACATGGAATGGAAGCAGAAGGTGAATGACGCCTTTAAGGACATAGTTATACTGCCAGAGAAGAGCAGGAAAGCATTCGAATCAGCGATAAACTGGATAGACCTCAGGGCCGTTGCAAGGGCACAGGGACTGGGGACCAGATTCCCGATAGACAGGAATTACATAATAGAATCGCTCTCAGACTCAACGCTCTACATGTCATTCTACACGATAATAAATTTCATCAGGGACGTAGAGCCTGACCGACTAAAGCCGGAGTTCTTTGACTTCGTGCTTCTGGGGAAGGGTGACGCGGAAACGGTGGCGACAAGCACGGGAATGAACTATGACGTGATAAGGAAGTGCCAGGAATCGTTCCGTTACTGGTACACCAACACATCAAGGCACTCCGGGCCGGACCTTATCTTCAACCACCTCACAATGTACATGTACAACCACGTAGCGTTGCTTGATAGAGAGTATTGGCCCAAGCAGATAGTTGTCAATGGTTCTGTG
>DAHWXM010000006.1 GCA_027334165.1 Microcaldota archaeon | reverse complement strand
GGGCGCCACCGCAGTGCTCTTCGTGCTGGGCTTCCTAATACGGCACACGCTCGGCATAAGCATCTGATCTCGAGCGATGTGATGTTTAGCGCTTGCGCAATGTCATTTCTTTATGCGACCCTTGGTCTTGCGCGGCGCCCGTACTGCTGCTTCCTGTGCCTGCTGCCTGCCTTTCACATATCCCTTGATGAACATGCCAAGGAGTCCGCCTACGGCACCTAGAAGCACGCTCAGAGCAACGGTTCCAGCGGCTTCATACCCGAAGTTGTTCCTGAGCGTCTCGTAAGAGCTCCTTACTGTAGAATTTATGACGATGGTGGTGTTGCCCACTGTCAAGTTGCCCTGTGGGAGCCCTATCGATATGAACGTATACATGAGGTAAGCTATCACGATGCCAAGTATGGATCCCACCGCGGCTCCTGCCAGTGAAGACTCTTTTTTGTTACCCTTTATTATGTAGCCCGCCACGGTTCCGCCGACTATTATCCCGATAAAGCTTATCAGGACGCTGGTCAATCCCGCGACTATGGCTCCCGCAATTATGCCTATCAATACGTCCTTCGTTTTTTGTTCCATCTAACTCACTGGCACGCAAGATATCCCCGTTAATCCTTTTAAGTCTGTCGCACCCGCCCCTGGCGAAGGATTTTTATCCCTAAGTTGCAATGCACATGTGTTGGTGCGATGCGCGTCTCAAAGCCGCTGAAGCTCGTGTGCCTCGTGGCACTCATAGAGATCGTGGGCTCTGCCGGAACAGTGTTTACCGCTCCCGCAATAGGCGGCTGGTACGCGTCGCTGCACAAGCCACCCTTTACGCCACCAAATTGGGTATTCGCGCCAGTATGGCTGACTCTGTTTGCGCTGATAGGCGCATCGCTGTATCTCGCGCTGGAGCGTGGAAAAAAATCCGAAGCGATCGTGCCGGCGATGTTCACATTCGCAATCCAGATGCTCCTCAACGTGCTTTGGTCCGCGCTGTTCTTCGGACTGCATTCACCACTCTACGGCTTGATTTGCATAGCCGCGCTGCTCGTTGCGATAGCCGCCAATGCCGTGCTGTTCTTCAGGATATCTCGCCTGTCCGGCCTGTTGCTGCTTCCGTACCTATCCTGGGTCGTAGTTGCCATGATGCTCAACCTGTACGTGGTGCTGCTCAACTGAGCCGCGGCCGGCCTCGCATTCAAATGCTTTTTATTACTTTCATGCGAGTTGTATCAACTGTGTGACATATGCCAGACGTTGTAATCAAATCTACCAAGAACGGGCCAAATCTTGTCGTGATAGATGGCAAGACACAGTTTGCGTTCTGCAGATGCGGACATTCGAGCCACAAGCCTTTCTGCGACGGCACGCACGCGAAGGTGCACTTTGAGGCCGAAGAGCACGAGACCGCGCTTCCGCTCTGAACCTGCGTCATCCGCTCGTCAGGCTGTCGGCTAGCGTGCGCTACACTCTGCCAAAGCGCGCAACAAAATAAAATTAAAATAAGGACCGGGCTCGCCCGGCGGGGCAGAAAGTCACTTTCCGCCAATCTTGAACATCTTCGTCCCGCAGACAGGGCACAATCCCGTTACCGCCTTCTTTCCGTTCTTCATGGTCACTTCCTTTGCGTCCTTCATTTCACGCTTCTCCTTGCATTTCACGCAATATGCTTGCATATTATCGCCGGATATATATCTCAGACTGTTTTAAAAACCCCACGGTATGCCGGCGGGATCTGGCCCGCGCGCCGGATTCACTCTCGTTTCGGCTTGCCGAGCAGCTTGGCATAGGCTATTCCTCCCGCGACCTGGAAGAGGCCTCCTATGAAGAGCGGCGCAGGGAGGGAGATGCTCATCAGGTATCCGCTGAGTCCGGAGCTGCCCTGGGAGAGTCTGTTAGCCACCCCCTGAAAGCTGGTCGCGGTGCCGTAGTCCTCGGCGTTAACTCCTCTGACCATCACCGCAGACCTCGCCGGCGCGCCAAGACTCATAACGAGCTGCCTTAAAAGGTAAAATGCCGCGGCTATGGGGAGCAGAGGGCTGAATGCCATGAGCATGAGAACCCCCCCGCTCATGCTTCTGGTGTATCCGGCAAGGCGCACCATCTCAAACCGATTCCTTATTATCCCGGCGGTGTACGCTCCGGCCGCGGTGAGCGCATTTGCCGCTGTGAACAGTAGGCCTATCTCTCCGGTGCCGGCGTGGAACCTCAGCGCAAACCACAGCGGTAGCAACGGTATCGATATCCCGAGTCCTATGCCGTTCATCGCGTTTGCCACTATCACCCTTGCGATGTACCTGAAGCTGGACTTCTTCATGAGCCTCGTTGTCTTCTTAACCCGCACGTTTTCACCAACGAAGAACAGGCACGCGAACGAGAGCCACAGCATGCCTGCAGACACGAGGAAGAGTATCCTGAAGGCCTGCAAGGATCCGACGTAACCCTGCAGCGACCCGTGCAGTATCATGAGCGAGCTGCCAAGTATGCTGAACAGCGATCCGACCGTGGTCAGCCTGCTGATCTTCTTTATCCTGTCCTCATCCTCTCGCCAGTTATTGGCTATCAATGCGGTAGATCCCGGAGAAAATGATCCGCGTAGCCCGCCGACAGTGCCTCCGAGGTCCCCCGCAATCATCGCAAGCGCAACCAACATTATGCTCCCGCTGTCGAGCCCTATCACCGATGCGCTCACCGCTGTTATGGATTCGCTTATCAGCAGGATGGGCTTGAAGCCTATTCTGTCGCCCAGCATGCCGAGTATCAGCACCAATGCCGCGTTGAAGGCAGTGATGCCCAGGTATATTACGCCTATGGCGACTACCCCGACACCAAGCCCAGAAAGGTACAGCGGCGCAGCGAGGGCCATGAAGATGACGCCCACGCTCCTGAGGGCACGAGACACCAGTAGGAAGTTGAATCCAAAGTCCTTCATCTAACCGCCAAGAAATAACAGAGTGTCATGCCAATCAACTCTTAATAAGCATTCCGTGCGGCACGTTTCCGCAATTAAAAGCCCTGCGTCCCTCGCCTTTTGCAGAGCCATGCTTTAAATAGGAGTAACCGCCTACCAGCATCCATGCGAGCGGTCAGGCAAAAAAGGCGGCCGGATCCGAGGCAGATGGATCTATTCTCAAGCACTTTCACGCCGTTGGCCAGGGGCGCGCCAGAGAGCGCAAGGCCGAGCAATTTCATGGATGCCGGAACCATGCCCCGCGAGTATCAGGAAGCCGTTGCAAAGTCTGCCCTGGGTATCGGAGAAAATGGGAAACCAGTATCAACGCTCGTGGTGCTGCCAACTGGCACCGGAAAGACACTCATAGCAGTAATGGCAGCCGGCCACAAGCTCAAAGACGGCCCGGTCCTATTCGTCGCTCCCACAGGCCCGCTCGCGAGGCAGCAGGCGGCGCAGTTCACGGAGCACATCGACGTACCTTCTGATTCCATAGCGACAATCATCGGGGACTCTGCCGGCCCGGAATCGCGTGCGAGGGCATACTCTAGGAATCCATCGATACTGGTCGGCACATCCCAAGCCGTTGCAAACGACATCGAGGCCGGCCGCATAGACATCAGCAAGATATCGCTTGTGATAATAGACGAATGCCATCACACAGTGGGCAATCACTCCCACAACCGCGTAGCCCGTGCGGCCCTCGCCGCAGAAAAGCCGGTGCTTGCGCTAACCGCACTACCAGGGGACGATTACGGCAAGATAGAGACTGTGATGAGGAACCTCGGGATAAACAACATAGAGATATACTCGAGGAACGATGGCGCGGTAGCGCGATACCTGCCTGAAGTGATGCGCGTGCGGAAGGAGGTAAGGCTCCCGCGCATATTCACGCACATACGCACGCGGCTTACCGAGCTCTCATTCGACGCGCTGGTGGAACTGGAGGCGATGCGCATGCTTCCAGACTCGGCGCGCGGCGATCCGGGACTTTCGGAAGTAATGCATGCGAGCAACGTGCGTGCGGTATCCTCCCTGGACGACGCATCGAGACTCATGAGGTATTCGCGCTTAGATACCATACACTCCGCGATATTGGAAACAGTGCCAGGCATACGGAAAAAGCCTTATCATCTGCTCAACGAGAAGGAGAAGAAGGCCGCGCACGCGCTTTCACTACACTCTGAACTAATGTTCTACTACAACCTCCTGAACCTGTTTGAGACACAGAGCATTTCGACCGCGCTGAAAAGCATAGAGGGGACATTGCGGCATGTCGAAAGGACGTCAGGCGGCCGCCAGGCCAACACCGAGAAATCTTTCAGGGAGCGGATCCGCGCAAACAGGAAGTTCCTAATAATGTACGAGTACCTGCGCGACAACTACAATCAGGAAATGGAGAATCCCAAGCTGCGCATATTCAATGAGACATTGCGACAGTACCCAGAAAAGCGCTTCATAGTCTTTACCGAATTTCGCGAACAGGCGCGCCTGCTTGCATCAACAGCAGAATCGCTTGGCGCGGGCGCATCCCTGCTCCTTGGAAAGAGCGGTGGCGTGAGCGGAAAGGATCAGGAAAAGGCAATAGCGGACTTCGGGCTTGGTGCCACGCGCATACTCGTATCGACGCGCGCGGGCCAGGAGGGATTGGACCTTCCGGAGGCTAACGTGATCAACTACGACCAGGTTAGCACTGGCATTGCATCGGTACAACGGACTGGCAGAACCGGCAGGAGCTCAAACGGGATGGTCATAGACCTAATAGCTCTTGGGACCCGCGACGAATTTTCATACTACAGGGCAGCAAGGACTAGAAGATCTACGGAACAGACGCTGCGCAGCGTGAAGCGCGGCTCCGGAAGCGTGCCGCATCTGCTCGAGTGAGGCCTTGCCGGGGCGCCAATCTCTTTAAAGAGCTTTCACTCTCAAGTTATTCGTGGTGTTGCAACGGAACTGAAGCGAGAGGCTGGGCTTTTTCAGCTCGTTACGTACGGCATAGGAAACATCATAGGCGCGGGAATATACGTGCTCGCAGGTGTCGCGTCTGGCCTTGCTGGCAACGCCGTCTGGCTTGCCTTCGTTATCGGCGCAGTCGCTGCGCTGTTCACCGGGCTCTCTTACGCGGAGTTAGGATCGACATACCCTAAGGCGGCTTCCGAGTACACGTACGTCGGCAAGGCGTACGGAAGGCGCTCGTTCTCCTTCCTCATAGAATGGACCATGCTGATGACCGAGATAGTGGCGGCCAGCACTGTGTCCATGGGCTTCGCGAGATACATGCAGAGCGTGACCGGGCTTCCGATACTCCCAGTAGCGGCATGTCTTCTGGTCGCACTCACCGTGATAGCCATAAGCGGCATAAAGAGCTCGCTTAAGGTCAACACCATTCTCAGCATAATAGCGGTTCTCGGACTCATCATAGTGGTTGGCGCTGGTATAGGCAAGTTCGGCACCGTTGATTACACTTACTCCCCTACGGGCATGTCCGGTGTTGTCGCCGCTTCCATACTGGTGTTTTTCGCGTTCATAGGCTTCGATAACATAACGAATCTCGCCGAGGAGACAAAGAACCCCGAGAGGCTGATACCGCTCGGCCTTTTGATATCGCTGCTCATCTCGACGGTGCTGTACGTGCTTGTCGGCGTGGCTGCCGTGAGTCTGGTTCCGTGGCAGCAGCTCTCCATTGCAAAGGCTCCGCTGTCGTTCGCGGTATCATCGACACTCGGGGGCGGATTCTCAATGCTCCTCACAGCATTCGCGCTTCTAACGACGTTCAACACCGCGCTTGTCCTGCTCATAGTTTCGTCCAGGATAATCTATGGGATGTCACGCGCCAAGGCACTCCCGTCACCTCTCGGCAGGCTGAACCGCGCGCACGCGCCTTACGTGGCCTCGATATCTGCGCTGGTCGTAGCCCTTCTCTTCCTAGCGCTCGGAAACATAAGCACCATAGCGGAGATAACGAGCTTCGGCTCGCTGTTCGTTTTTGCCATAATAAACATATCGCTGCTGCATCTGAGACGCGTGGCACCAAGCCTGAAACGTCCGTTCAGGGCTCCGTTGAACGTGGGCTGGTTCTCCGTAACCGCGCTGCTCGGCGTAGCGTCGTGCCTGCTCTTGCTGTCCCAGTTCGACATGACCGGCATGGTTCTCGGCCTTGCGCTCCCGGTTTCAGGGATCCTTGTCTACGGTTTCATAGACAGGAGGAACCTCACGCGCTTCGACAGCAAGCTCCATGAGCCGCATGAAGGGTAAGCGGGAGCATGTCATCCGACGTACTTGCCGATATGCAAGGTCTTCCCCGCAAGCATGCAGGCCGCAAACACCGCGGCACCGACTATCACCACCAGGGGCCCAGCAGGCATGCCAACGTAATTCGATATAGCTATTCCGGAAATCGCGCTCGTCGCACCGAATGCCGAACTCACTAAGGCATATTCCCTAAGCGTTCTTGATATAACCCTGGCCGCGGCCGCGGGAACGATGACTACGGCTCCGACAAGAAGCGTTCCCACCTCCTTTATCCCTATCGCCACCACCGCGGCCACAAGGAGAAGGTATACGAGGTTTATGCCGTTGACGTTTATGCCGCTCGACGTCGCAAGGTCCCCGGATATCATGGCCAAGACCAACTTGCCGTATATGGCCCGCGCGATGAGCACTATGGCCGTAGCTATCAGTATCGTCACGGCCGCATCCAGTGAGGTAACGTTGGCCACATCCCCAAACAGCGCTTCGAGCAGATCTACCTGCGGAGTTATCAGTATGCCTATCGCCAGCGCGAGCACGAACAGCACCCCTATGATGGCCTCCATTGCAAGCGCCGTGGTTTTCTGTATGTACCATGTGACTATCACTGTTACGGCAAGAAGTGCAAAGGCACCGACAAACGGATCGAATCCGAACAATATTCCGAGCGCCAGGCCAGGCAGCGCCACGTGGGAGAGCGCATCCCCTACCAGGGCCATTCTCCTAGACACCATTATGGAGCCCAGATACCCTGCCGCTGCCCCTACGAACATACCGACGATCAATGCGTAGTAAATGCCAGACATCGCTTATCTCAGCCTCGCGTGCGTCTCCCGCGGCATCATGTGTTTCCCCCCGTACATCATGTTCAGCAGCATCGAGCCGGAAATGCCGCTTGTCTTCCCATGAAAAATCACCTTCCTGTTCAGCGCCATCACGTAATCAGAATAGTGAAGAACCACGTGCACGTTGTGCGTCACGAGCAGCACGGTCATCCCCAATCTCTTCTTCAGTCCCGTGACTCTCTGGTATATCGGCTCTTCAGCGCCAATATCCACTCCGGAAGTGGGCTCGTCAAGGAGCAGCGTGTCCGGCTGGCCGACCAGGGCCCACGCTATCAGCACGCGCTGCAGCTGTCCCCCAGAAAGCGATCCGAGAGGTTGCGCCAGCAGCCCTCCGCCAAGACCAACGTATCCCATGCACTTCCTTGGGTCATCGCCGCACTTCAGACCCAGAAATTCGCCAACGGATATCGGGAGATCTGTGGAAACCAGGCTCTGGGGCACGTAACCTCTCACCGTTCCATCAAGCCATCTGATCGTGCCTTCGTGCGGGACGACCCCGAGAAGTGCCTTAAGCAGCATCGTCTTGCCGGCGCCGTTCGGGCCCACTATCGCGAGCGTTGACCCCCTTCTTACCGAAAAACTTACATTCTCGAGTATCGCGCGCCCGTGCGCCTTCACGCCAAGGCCCTCTACCACAAGCGCATCCTTCGTCATTGCCCCACATGTATCCTAATCCAGCGCGCATTTATTAATGCCCCTATGCAGCGCCGCAAGCCCGCATTCGCACTAACTCCATGAGCGGAAGACTTTGCGCCCCAATCTGCCAGTCGGAAACCGTACAACAAAGGTATATAAAAATGCAAAACGAAAACAATAACAAAGGCCCAAAATCAATGCTGGAATGACTAAATGTTCAACACACTGCTTCAGGCATCACCCGCAAATCCCGCTACTGCAAACACGTGGTCAAGCGGCATCTTTCTACTGGCCATCGTCGTGCTCGTAACCGCAAGGCTATACCGGGGGAGCAGGGGAACGCGCTTCAGTGTATCACGCATTGCGCGTCTTCCCGCAATATATCTGTTGCTGACCCTGTTCTACATTTTCTATTACAACGGTTCCAATCTCTACATGGAAATAACGGTCAGCGTTCTGTTGATCCTGGTCGGCCTTGCTGCCGGGTTCAGGTACGGTGGCAGCACAGAATTCTTTGACAAGGAGAACGGGGTGCACTACAAGCGTGCCCCGTACGTGATGGTGTTCTGGCTGGCCGCGTATTCAGGCCGCGTTCTATTGGAGATGGCGTTTCCGGCGTTGTCTCTCGCGCAGCTCGCGGTCAATCTGCTGCTCGCATTCTCAACCGGGCTCCTTGCTGGAGAGTCCACTCACATCTACAGGAAGTACAAGGAGCATTTGGCAGCCAAGGCGCCGAACGCACACTGACCGTGCGTGATGCCTATTCCGTGGCCTTGCCGTCGAATTCCTCCGGGGATCTTAATGCATCCGCCCTGGTTTTCCTGACGGTTCCGTCCGCATGTTCCGGAGGCGAGTATATCGTGTAGAGTTTCAGCTTTTCCGCCTTGGACGTGTTGATGACATTGTGTCGTGCTCCTGACGGCACTATCGCGGCATCCCCGTCCCTCACCTTGCTCTGCACCCCGTCTATGGACACCACTCCCTCTCCCTTCTCAAACCTGAAGAACTGGTCAACGGTCTCGTGCACCTCCTCGCCTATCTCCTCCCCCGGAAGCAGGCTCATCAGGACAAGCTGGCTGTGCTTGCCCGTGTAAAGCACGCGCCTGAAGTCCTCGTTCTGCAGTGTATCCCTCTCTATGTTAGACCTGAATCCCTTCATCAAATCCCCTATTCATTCTACGGGTATGGGATTTTATAACGCTTGCGCTATCCCTCGATTCATACATTCCAACGCTAAGCCAAGCGCGCGGTTCAACCAGATATCCTTACCACGCGTATCGTAAACATGAGTGTCTGGCCGGCGAGCAGCGGGTTGAAATCTAGAGTCACGTTGGTGCTGTTGAATGCGACAACCCTGCCGCTCAGTTGCTGTCCATTGGCAGCCGTCTGTGTGAACACCTCGCCAGACTTTATGGTCTGATTCCCGAACTCCTTTATCGGTAGGCTCACTATCAGAGTGGGGTTGACACTGCCGTAGCCCTCACTAGGGGTTATCGTCACCGTCTTGGTCTGGTTTAGCTTCATGCCCACGACGGCCTGGTCGAATCCCGGTATAACCTGGCTCGCGCCAACGGTGAAGTTGAACAGCGGGCCACCGATGTTTGAGTCAAAGACGGTTCCGTTCGTGTACGCTCCTGTGAAGTAGACGGATACGCTGTCCCCGCTCTTTACCGTAGGGGTCGCTAGTGCGGAGTGCGCCGCATAAAGCGCAACTGCCGCTGCCGCTATCAATACGATGGCGAGTGCGATAGTCTTTGCCTTCATAGAATCTATACTATTGCCTCAAAGGCATTATTATACCTTGTTTCAGCAACGGTATTTATATTGTGTGTGGAATAGTACCTATGGACCAGAGCTAGGCACGATTTCCATGGTGATTTACGCTACTATAGAAATAACGCTCACGCTCTTCCTAACGCTGATGGTGGCCGCGCAACTCATAGCCCTGCGATTCAAGGTCCCATACACCCTTGTTCTGGTATTCATCGGCATCGCGATCACCGCCCTTCCCCTTGCCGCACTTATCCCAAATCCGATATCAGAGACCCTGCAAACGTCGGTGCAATGGATGCAGTCGATATACGGCCAAATGGTCGAAAGCGGGCTGTTTGTCGGACTCATCGTGCCTCCCCTGCTCTTCGAAGCCATGATGCACATAAAAAAGAGGGAGCTCAGGGCAATGATACGGCCCTCCGTAACGCTTGCAACTTTCGGCGTGCTGCTGTCCACCACCGTCACAAGTCTTGTCGTATGGAAATTGGCCGGAATACCGCTGCCCACGGCGCTGCTATTCGCAGTCATAATATCCCCTACCGACACGATAACGGTGCTGCAGGTGTTCAGACACATACGTGTACCAGCGAGGCTATCCGCCATGATGGACATGGAAGCGTCTTTCAACGACGCCACGGCCATAGTGCTTTTCACGATACTTCTGTCTTCCGTGGGGCTCAAGTACACGTCAATATTCAATGGCATAGACCTATTCCTGTACAACTTCCTTGCCGGCACAGCTATAGGGTTTGCCGTTGCGTGGGTAATGAAGGGCATCCACATAAGAATAGATGACAAGCTTGCAGAGACCATACTCACGCTGGCAGCCGTCTACGGTTCGTACGTTCTTGCCACGGCGATCGGCGCGTCAGGCCTGCTCGCCGTGGTTGTGGTGGGGCTGTACTTTGGAAACAGCACGCTGACAAGCGGTGCCATCCGCAAATCCGTAAGGCGCTCGATCCTCTCCTTCTGGGAGATAGCCGCATTCATAGGCAACACCGTCGCGTTCCTTTTCATAGGATTCGAGACCAACATGGTCATCTTCTTCCAGGCTGCCGGGCTGATTCTTATAGCCTACCTGTCGACCATGATAGCCCGCATAGTTATCGTATATCCAACGCTAGCCCTGTCAAACCGACCCGAAAGGAAAATCCCCCTCTCGTGGAGCAACATGGCGACTCTCGGAGGGGTGCGCGGCGCCCTGTCAATAGCACTGCTGGCCACACTGGCGTCCTCGACTTCCCTTCACAACGTCGAGGTCTCAACACTTACCGCAATGGTTTTGGGGGTAGTGTTCCTCTCGCTCGTCGTGCAGGTGCCTATACTGTCCAATTACGCGAGCAGGGCTTTCGGAAGGCGCAAGCCCTAGCACGCTGAATAGCCGCGGCGGCTCTACGGATACAGCGTAAATGCGCACAAACCCCGCCCAGCGAGCTACGCGCTTCCACGCACACGCGATATCGCGAGATAGATGCGGTCGATGTTTATCACCATCGCATACGATATTATTACTGAGAAGAATACCACAAAGGACGACAATCCGAAGAAGCTTTCCGGCATTATCGAGGATCCTACCGCCGCGCTCACTATCACAAGAGAGAGCTCTCCTATAGAGAGCATCCCCGCAGCCATGAAAAAAGGCCTTTTCACGTTCTTCAGTACTGCCAATCCCCCTCCAAACAAGCTTACGAACTTTGCGGCCACCACCAAGGGCAGCACCACGAGCAAGAGCCCATAGTCTATTACAAAGAGGTTCACCGAAAGGCCTATGGTGAAGAAGAAAAAGGCTATGAATGTGTACGAGAACTTCCTCATGTCTTCCTCCAGTGTCCCGTTCCTGCTTTTCCATTCGCTGACTATGCTTCCCGCTATGTAAGCACCAAACGCGGCTGACAGGTTGAGATACGTCACTATCGAGACAAACAGCAGCAACAGCGCGAGCGCAAGCATCAGCATGTCCTCTCCGACTATCCTGTACCTGTAAATTATCCTGTTAAGCAGTCGCGTAAAAACGTAGTAAGCTATGACAAAGAGCACCAACGATACCAGAAAAGATACGGCAACCTCCTCCGGCTTTGGGCTACGTATTATCGCAAACGAATTTATTACGCTAAATGCGAACACCGCCACCAGATCCTCAATTATGCCTATCTGTATCATCTGCGATATGTTGAATTTCTTCCCGCACCCTTAGGACTGTATCAATTTGACGGTGGTTCCGGTGCTTGTGATTGAGAACGCAAGGGCGAGAACTATGGCAATCGGCTGGCTAAACCACAGCGAGAACGCGAAATAAAGGAGGCTCATGGCAATGACTATCTCGATTATCGCTATCGCGCCTGCCCTTCCGAACCCATCATGGATTAGCCTGCCAATGGAAAATTCAGTGCCTATCGCAAAAAGAAGCAGTATGCTCCCGAGTTCCCCTAAAAAAAGAGAGCGTATCGCTCTGCTGAACAAAACCGTATGTTCCTACCAGGGCGCCTATCAAAAGGAAAACTATCAATGGCGGAATCCTGAACCTCAGCGCTATTATTTCTCCGAGCACAAAGGAGAAAAGTATTACCGGCAAGGTTAGATAATCCACCATTAAACGGCCGATGTACTGATCAATAGCAAACCCCACTGCTATAAATGTGTTGCATGCCTGTCTCGTCGTTCACACGCCGGGATGCCGTTCAGTTCAGTGACGTGAACTGCCTAGTTCCATTTCCCGAGCAGCAGCGAGTTTGACACCACCGTAACCGAACTGAAGGCCATGGCAAACGCCGCCAGAAGGGGCAGGACGTTGTAAACGCTTACGGTAAAAACCGGTATAAGTGCCCCAGCGGCGATGGGTATCAGTATCGCATTGTAACCGAATGCCCAGAAGAGGTTCTGCCTTATCTTCGACATCGTCCTCCTGCCGAGTTCCAGTGCGATGTACGCATCGTATATGCTATTCCTTATCAGTATTATGCCGCCTGCCTGCACGGCCACGTCCGTCCCGGTGCCTATGGCTATGCCTAGATCCGCCTTTGTAAGCGCCGGCGCATCGTTTACACCGTCGCCCACCATAGCCACGATATTGCCTGACTTCTGCAACTCGATAATCTTTTCCATCTTCTGCTCGGGTTTGGCCCGCGCCACGACGTTCTTTATGCCCAGCTGCCTTGCTACTGCATTGGCAACGCGTTCATTATCGCCGGTCACGAGCCATATCTCCTTCCCAGAGCCCTGCAATGCCCCAATTGCCTTCTTGCTGTCCTCTTTCAACACGTCGGCCAGCGCTACCAGCCCGACTATCTTGTCATCAACACCAACTACGAGCGTCGTTTTTCCACCAGATTCCAGCTTTCGGAGATGCCCTTCTGGACCTTTCGGCAGGGTGCCTCCGAAGAGCTCTCTGTTGCCTATCGTTATCTTTTTGCCGTCCTTGTCAAACGCCGTTATTCCGAAGCCCTGCCTGTATTCGAATTCTTTTGGGAATTCCGCGTTTATCCTTTCCCTGTGCGATTTTTCCACTATTGCCTTTCCTAGGATGTGCTCGGAATTCTTCTCAGCAATTGCCGCAAACTCGAGAACCTGCCTATCACTATAATCGGAAAGCGGCACGATGTCAGTGACTTCGGGCTTGCCCTTGGTCAGGGTCCCCGTCTTGTCAAGCACTATCACATTAACCTTGCTTGCCATCTGAAGGCTCTCCCCGCTCTTGACCAGTATGCCTTCCCTTGCGGCTTTCCCGGAAGAGACCAGAAGCGCAGCCGGAGTCGCTATCCCCAAGGCACATGGGCATGCGATTATAAGAACGCTGACGAATATGAGCATCGCAATGCCAAATCCTACTCCCCCTACAAAGTACCACGCCAGCGCCGCCGCCAGGCCGATCAGCACCACCGCCGGTACGAAATAGGACGACACCCTGTCTGCAAGTTTCTGTATGGGCACCTTGCTCGAGGCCGCATCCCTTACGATCTTTATTATCTGCTCCAGCGCCGTGTCCTCTCCAACCCTTGCTGCCTTAATCCTTAGTGAGCCTGTTACATTAATGGTACCTCCGGTCACACCGTCACCTCTCCTCTTCGTAACCGGCATGCTCTCTCCAGTAATCATCGATTCGTCAACCGAGCTTTCACCATAAAGTACCGTAGAATCCGTGGGTATTTTCTCACCTGGCTTCACGAGCAATACGTCCCCCTTCTTAACAAGTTCTATCCTGATGTCAGTTATTCTGTTTACCTTTACCACATGCGCCGTTTTGGGCTGAAGGGCAACTAGCGCAGAGATCGCAGTGGATGCCTTCTCCTCTGCCAGTCTCTGCATGTATGTCCCTGTGAGTATTAACGCTATTATTATCGTAGACGTGTCAAAATACACGCTGCTCGCCGGTACTATGCCTGGCATGAGTGTCACCGCTGCGCTGTACGCCCACGCGGCGGTAGTGCCTATCGCTATCAGCGTGTCCATGTTTGCCGACCTGTTCTTTACGGCGTCAATTATACCGGCATAGAACCTCTCCCCCGCGTAGAACTGCACTATGCTCGCAAGCACAAGCATCACATAGTTGCCGTAGCTTAACTTCAGGGCGTAAGTAAGCACGGCAACCGCCAAGGTCAGTGGCCATGATATGGCGAGCGCACGCTTCAGTGTCCTCATCTCTAGCTCCGGTTTGTCGAACTGAAGTTTGCACGTCGTGCTGCAGAAATAGTACCTTCTGTTATCCTTTTCGCTTGTCAGATTAGACGTTTCCTCGTCCACGTACATGCCGCACACGGGATCGTTAGCCATTCGCATTACCTACTTTACCGCCTTTTTTATCAGCGCGGAAATCCTCGCTTCCTCGGCCTCAGTCAGTTCCTTCAGTGCGAATGATGTCGGCCACATCCTGCCATTATCTAGGTTTGCCTTGTCGCTGAAGCCGAGTGTCGAGTATCTTGTCCTGAACTTTCCCGCGTTTTGAAAGAAGCATACGACATTGCCCCCCTTCGCGTACGCTGGCATCCCGTACCACGTCTTCGGCGAAATGTCCGGTACGCTTGCCATGACTATTGCGTGAACGCGCTTCGCCATGGAGCGGTCCGGTTCCTTCATCCTGTTGATTGCGTCAAGCACTGCCTTCTCTCCGCCAGCCCTGTTCGCGTTAAGTTCCCGCATGCGTTCCTTCATCGCGGCAACCTCCTCATCACTTAACCCCTTTTTAACTCCGTTTCCTGCCGATTTTCTGGTTGTCATGCCAAACTCCGATTATCTGATTCAAGAATCCAGTATAATAAGCGCGATGTAAAAAAAGATTACGTGCATGACACGCAAAAACCGCTCAAAATGCGCGTATCCGTGCTGTATCTTCCGCTAAACGGATACCGTATCCCGTTCTGCGAGCGCTGTGCCAGGCGCGCATCGTCCGAAGCACAATATGTGCCGCAGGCACACCTTCGACAGGAAACCAGATAATTGGGCTTTTATTCTTTCTCAGACCAATAGTAGTAGGTGTTAGAATGACAGATTCGGATATGACAAAAGAATTGCTTGATAAGTATTATGAAGGGCTCCGGAAGAAAGGGGATTTTGGTTCTATTTTATCCGATGCCTTCTCGTTGACTGGAACGGTGGTTAAAGAGACTATAGGGAGGGAAGCGTATGTTAACAATAACTTTTTCAAGGGAATGTTAAGCCTGAAGATAAAAAGCACGATAATAGAAGGCGACAGTGCCTGCGTCATAGTAAACTACGACTTAATGTCTCCAAAAGGAAACAAATTCAGTGCTGACGTGGCAGAGGTTTGGAATGTAAAAAACGGCAAGCTTGACTCTGCAGCAATATACTTTGATACTGCATACTTCCAAAAAGCAATGGCCTAAGCGGGTCATACTTGAAGCGCATCGCCCGAAGCACAATATGCGCCACAGGCACATCTCCGACAAGGAGGATTTTTATACCGTCGATTTTCGCCCTGTTTTCGCATATAAGTGTGTATACCAGATATACATTCATTTAAATGAATATACCAGAATATAAATTCTATAAATTCATTTATATTATTTAAATTGTAAGGGGCGTGGGTGCCTGGGCGTGCGCTGGCGCATAGGCTAGGCCGTAGCTATTCGACCCTGAAGTACCCTATTACGTATCGCTTCCAGTAGCCGTTGCCAGCGACTACGGTATAGTTACCTACAGGGAATTTGTTAAAGGCATATTGATTCCTGAAAAGGGTAGAATTGCTCCAGTATCCTCCTACTACAAAAGTAGTCTGTATGGGCAGAGTTGCGTACTTGGATGTGTTCGTTCCGCTTGTGAGTATGTAGACCGTTGCGTTATCGCTGTGAGGCCAGAAGTAGTATGATGTGGCAATCAGTTCTGCAGGACAACCGTAATATACACCAGGCTCTGAAAGCTGCAGCTCTCCTGTGCCGTTGCTTATTTCGCTCAGATTATAGTGGCCTTTGAACAGGGCTATTCCAAGTGGCATCTCCCAGTTCCCGCATGGAGACGTTGAACCCAGCGTTATCGTGTTAGGTTGCGTATAGTAGCCGTGTATTGATATGTTGTATGCCTGCGAGGCGGTGTTGAAGAGGCTGACCTCTATTGAGATGTTGCTTCCGTATGCCACTGTCTGGTTAGATATCGTGACTGTTAGCTTCATGGAGTTGGATACGTTGCTTGAATTGAAGCTTGAAGGCTTGATGTAGGGCATGCTGTAGATATTTGATATGACAACTGCAGCGATGAGCAGAGCTGCGATGACTATAATTGCTAGAATCCACTTGTATGGTGACGATTCCCTTCTCTTTGCCATAATACTATTATGTCACCAGAAAGGTCTTAATAATTCTGAATAGTATAAACATATACGGGATAGATAATGGACAAATCACCAACAATATACGATACATTTTACTACGACTATTTTATTTTGACTAAAGTTCTAGAACAGGAGAATTTTGACGACTTTCTGGATAAATGCGGGAGGTCTAGTTCAAGATCCAACCTACTTCGTGGATACGTCTATTTCTCTGGTGTGTTGGTAGTAAATATAATCAACCATATGGAAAGGTTAACCCGTGCTTTTGATACGTATGAATATATCGCTTGGGGCAGAGGAACGTTAGGTGGTTCTGCTGCACATAAACTATCTAAATATGATAAAAACATAAAACACGTCTTCAAACTTAGAGATGAGATTAAAAGACTAATGAAGATTCTACATTCTAAAAACATCTCCGAGAAAGAGGTATCTGAGCAGGCAAATAAATTAAAGCGGGCATTAAAGTCTGCAAAAAAGCAAATTGATACTACATATAAACCAACAAAAGTTATTGAGAACGAAACTGCATTTCGCTACTCAGTCCTAAGGTGGTTGATCAATAACTATGGTTATTATAAGAGCCAGTATCAACCAGGAACGTTGTTTTACAGTTTGATGACTAATGAGAGCGCAAGGAGTTTTTGGTTAGGAATTGAGAATAAGAATCTATTTTCTCGCAGAATGGAGATCATTTTAGGGTATAAATATTGTATTATGTATCTATGCGATTACCTGTCGTCTTCCGTATATTCTAACATAAAAAATGAATTCGACAATGCATCTGATTTAGAAGCACTTAGGCAAGCATGTATAAAACTTGGAGAGCTCACCAACTGCGAGTGTGTAAAAATATTCAAAATCCGCAGGGTATCAATGCGAAGGGCGACTAGTATTAAAGTGGCAAAAGACAACGGTGATATGGAACTGCTTTTTAGGAATAGGCCGATATCATTAATACGTACTACAGAGTTCATGGGCTATAAAAGGGCTTATGAGTTGGATGAAGCCACAGAGATATTAAGGCGATTGATTCTTGGTTATGTGTGGGATAGTTCTTTAAGAAATCAGAAAGTTGAGCTCATTAGGTTTGAGCACGAAGATCCCATATACAGAACTAAAAAAGACTATGCTTACAGCTATGCAATATACGTACCTATGTTTGGTTCACTTGGAATAAGTAATGGCTCATACTGGATAGTATTTGATTCTATTGCGCTATTCAACAAGGGGGGATATCAGTCAGATACAAAACGTTTGCTTGACCGCCTAATAGAAGTATATAAGAGAAATATCTCATTGATTAGCGTAAAGACTTCCTATAGTTTATTGAAAACTTATACCACGGAGAGGTATCTTGACACAATTTTAATAAAAGAATTAATAGAGAGATTACAGTTATCACTGGGTTTATCCACAGAGTTTTTAGCCTGCATGTTCATCTTAAAACGCTATAAAGCAAATCTCCTGGCCTTACATAAAGCTTTTAACAAAACGGACTTGGATGTGCTTGCAGAGAATAACTTAACAGCATTCTTAGTACAAGCTAAGACTACAATGTCGCTGAAGACAAAGAACCTCGAAAAAGACATAGGAGACGTTTTGAAGTTCTTCAAGTCTCTAGATTATACAAAAATTAGGAAAGACTATAATATTGCTGTGAACAAGGAGATCAAAAAATATCTTTTCGTGATGGGCTTTACGTATGATATTGATATTGGTGATTCCGAAGAAGATGAGTACGAACCCAGTGAAGCAGAATTAATTTTTAGCAGAAGACTTGATATACGGAACGCACTGATTAAAGAGGGCATCCAAGTTGTATTTTTCGACCAATTGAAAACAATGAATGACATTGATGGAGGTTATGAGGATCTATCGAAGAAGATTAAAGACGCCTTTAATATTGAAAGCGATCACTTCATCTTCTGAACTTATAGTGCTCTCCTAATAAATTCGCATTTTTCTCCGAATACGGGATATTTATCTAAATCAACTAGGGTCTTAGATACTTCTTGGAACAAAGTGCTGATGCCCTCGCCTTTCTTCGATATATCACTTAACATGGCTTTGAGTTCTTTGTCTTTTGTGTTAGAGGATTCCTTCTGTAAGTTCTCAAAAATAGCAACATATTTCTCTGCATTTTGTGTGTTGCGTGCGATAGCTATGGAACCGCTAAACAAACCGTTATTCTTAGTTAATGTGACTTGGTATCCTTTTGCCATAGATTGTGTTTCTGGTAGGCTATAGTTTATCTCCTGTACCTTTATCTGTTGACTTTTATCAATATCTGAGATATAATTTGAGAACAATGTATCTATAAACCATGGATTTACTACGTCGTTGCCTTTGTAGTTGTAATCTATTGTTTGTGATAATCCTGCTGTGCTTAGCTCTTTCATAACTAACTTTTGGATATAACTGCGTAGGTCATTGAGCTTTGTTTCAAATTCCTCGGCTAACTTACAGTACTTCCTCCAGTTTTCTAGCAATTCCTTATATTTACCTTCTAAATGGTTCTTTGTCAAATCCGTATATAATATGTCATTGTTTATACTTTCTAGGGAATATTGAGGTCTAGTAAACTTTAACTCATTCTTCTGAAATTCTGCACCCATTAGAGGTATAATCTTATAATAAAACCCTTCATTTACACGTTTCCATTCGGCGATGAACTTGTGCAAGTCTTCAGAATGCTTGATTTTAACGTCCATAATCAAGGATTCGCTAGAATAATATATGCTGAAGGCCGCTATGATGAGTGCTGCCCATGCGGGAATATCTACAAATGAAATTAAACCGAAATACACAACCACTAGGAGCACAGCAAAGGCTATGATAGCGTAAATTATGTGTTTTGTTAAGAGTGTCATAAGTTCCACTTTAAAGATAAAATCGCATTCGCTATATTAATAGCTACTTCTTGAATCATTCATCTTCTATGTACGGGGCCAGATAGTATGCGAAGTCGACTCCGTCCATGCGATAGCTGATTCTGATGGGCTCTTTTGTAGTCAATTGAATGGTTACGGGCGTGTCCTTCTTTAGCCCCTTGAGCATGCTCTCTATGTATTCCGTCTTATATGCTGCGATCTGTTCCTGAGCGTCTGCCTTCACTCTTACCTGCGATCTGTCGAATGTTCTGCGAGTATATCCCCCGCCCTCCAGCCTGGCTGCCAGGCCGAGGCCGTCCTTGCTTATCTTTACCGCTACAGTAGGGTCATCACCAGCCTTAGCAACCTCACGGACGGTTTTATGCAGCAGCTTGCCGTCAATCTCTGCGACGGACTTGAAAACGACATGCGGCTCTTTTTCCATTCCTCTGACGCCTTCTTCAATGGAAACGCTACTGACATTTCCTTCGCATTCCAGCCTTAATCTCTTCTTGCCATCTTGTTCCAGTACGGCTATGGTTAATTCCTTGTCGTTCGGCATGCTCTCTATCAGCCTTGAAACTCTCTCCACGTATATGCCTATGTTCTCAGGGCTGCCGAGCCTGTATGATATGAACTGCGCTTTCGGAATACGGGCAACGATCATCGATATCCCGCTTGAGTCCAGCTGCTTTATTTCGATTCCGTCCATACCGACTCGGATCAAGGCTTTCTTAGCCTTCTCAGTATCCTTGAGGTTGACAGCTCCTTCGATCATCTCCTTGAAGGAAAGAGCGTTTATTACAAGGAACACATTGCCCGTATAGCTTATTCCATTTTCAGGTTTTGAGGCTCTACTTATTCCATTTTGAGAGGGATTCTGCGCTGCGCTTATTCCATTTTTGGTAAGCTCGAAGTGGCGATTGGAGGTAGTTCCATGACCTATGACCCAGCCCCGCTTCTCCATGCGCTTTAGCTGTTTTGATATGGCAGACTGCTTGGTTCCAAGCTCTTTGGCAAGCTCGCCCTGTGTGTACTTCTTGCCCTGTGCAAGTAGCTCCAGGAGCTTGTCCCTAGTCTTGTCTTTTGGCATGATATACCATTAGCGGACAATGTTTTTATAGAATGTCCACGACCTTGAAACGTAGATAGGCATTTATGTTTGTACTGCGTTATATCCACAGCAAAATGCGTTTTGGGCAACGCTATACAAGAAGCCTGCTGTTTCTGGGTGAAGTAGAGTCAATGCGATGGGTGTTAGCTTGGGCTATGTGAAAAAGTGAAAATGTGAATATTATATGTTGACACTGTCAACACAAAAATAGAAAAGCATAAATACTTGGCCGAGAAACCCTATACTATGACAGACTTACAGTATACTGGCCGTAGGAAAATCACTTATTCTAGCATATCGGTTAGGGTACCTTCAGGAACAAAGCAGACATTCCGTGAACTGCTAGCTCAGGAAGGGGTCACACCAAACGAGTTCTTCAAGAAGGCAATAACTGACAGGATCAACGAAGCTGAAGATGCGCCATTGGAAGCATTCAAGATTGAGTACGTGCCTGGGAAGGACATGCTCAGGTGGAGTGGCTTAAGGGCGCACGGCGCAGAGAGTGTTTCAGAACTTCTAGCTGAAACCTCTGCTGAAACTGTAGAAATGGTATTGGAAGCCATGCAGATGGGCCTAAAGACACGCAAAACGTACCTGGAGGAGCATGGATCTTCTTCAAAGGCAAATTCTATGTCTTCAATGAGGAAAGGGATCAAGAGACTAAACAAGGGATGAATGATGAAACAATCAGAGTTTGATGCTAGGATAGTCATAGACCGCAAGCTGCAGGAGGCTGGCTGGGACATAGAAGACAAGAGCCAAGTATCTACCTATGGTGGCGATGTCGCAGGTGGACAGGACTATACTCTAAAGGACAGGAGAGGCAGAGTCTTGGCGTTCATAGAAGCGAAGAAGCCAGACATTGAGCCGTATAGCGCAAAGGGCCAGGCGCAGAAAGACGCTGAAGCCCATAATGCTGAGTTCATATTCTTGAGCAACGGGGAGAAGATACTCTTCTGGGACTATAAGGGCGGTTCTGATGCAAGGCCAGTCTCAGGGTTCTTTACACAGAAAGACTTAGAAAGCAGGTTGGCAGCAAGGGAGCGCATAGTACCACTCTCCAGTATACCCTGGAAGGAAACGGAGCACATCATAGACAGGAAATACCAGATGGATGCAGTTAAGAAGTTTGAAGCTGAACTAGAGCAACTCAGGAGAAAGGCACTTCTAGAGATGGCCACAGGAACAGGGAAGACAAGAGTGGCTATCGCCCTTGTAAAGCGTCTTATCCTATCAGGAAGGGCAAAGAGAGTACTATTTCTAGTTGACAGGTCAGAGCTTGCAAATCAAGCAGAGAGCGCATTCAAGCAGCTATTATCCGACCATTCTACGTATATACTCAAATCAGGGGCCAAGAAGCAGGAGAAAGAGATAACGATAAGCACGCTGCAGACAATGGTAAACACTTATGCAGAGTTCAGTCCTGCATACTTTGACCTTGTTATTTCAGACGAGTGTCACCGTTCTATTTATGGCCAGTGGCAGGTTTGTCTCTCCAGATTTGATGCGATACAGCTAGGTCTGACAGCAACACCAAGTCCGCAGATAGATAGGAACACCTACGAGTTCTTTGATTGCACTTATCTTAAGCCCACTTACACATACACACTCCAAGATGGTATAAAGGACGGATATCTGTCCTCTTACAACATATACAAGGCACTTACTGGCATCGTTATACGAGGCCTGAAGTACGAAACTGAAGACTACGATGTATTTGATCTGGAGAGAAAGGTCATAGTGCCAGCCACAAACAAAGCATGGGTTCAGGAATTCAGGCAGAAAGCAGGAGACAACCCAGGCAAGACCATAGTGTTTGCTGTAACAAAGCGCCATGCCGCAAGGTTGGCAATGCTGCTCAACGAAGCGTATCCAGAGCATCAAGGCAAGATGGCAGAAGTCATAACCTCAGACACGATCTTCGCTGACAGAGTAATCAGGAGGTTCAAGACTGAAAAGTATCCGCAGATAGCAGTGTCAGTAGGTATGCTTGATACTGGATTCGACTGTCCAGAAGTAATCAACATTGTGATGATGAGGCCTACTGCTTCTGTTGTGCTATATCTGCAAATGAGGGGCAGGGGTTCAAGGATATGTGAAAGGATAAAGAAGAAGGCATTCATACTATGGGACTTTGTAGGCAACTCTGACTTCTTCAAGGACAAGAGCTATGACCCGAAAGGCCTAGCTGCGATACTGTTCTCTGGCTTCAGCCATGCAGAGCATAGGAGATTACCTACAGGCACGCACGAGCCAATAGAACTGCCAAACGTACAGGATCAGATAGAATCTAGAGCAGTCATACAGGTCGGCACAAATGGTGAGCTAGTAGACAGAAAGGAATACCAGGATGTCTTCGTAATGACAGTAAAGAAGCTGTTGAAGGATCATCCGATACTAAAGAAGATAAAGGATAATGAGAAGGTCGATGAGAAAGAGATAGAACAGCTTGCTGTAGAGTTGAACCAGCCAAAGTACTTCTTCAATGAGGAAAACCTGCAGCAAGTCTACGACCAGCGGTTTGCTACGCTTGTAGAGTTCATCAGACACGCAATAGGGGCATACAAGTTCCCTAACCCAGAGGAGTTGGTAAACAGTGCCTTCGAGTCGTATGTAACGCAGAAGAACTTCACTCAAGAACAGGCGCGCTTCCTTAAGGTATTGGCCAACCGTTTCATCGTAAATCAAGTGCAGCTTTCTATGGCAGACTTCGACAAGCCAGCCATACGCAGTATCGGAGGCATAGCAAGGGCCAAGGCATTGTTTGATGGAGACCTTAGGAAGATAATAGAGGAGCTGAACACGCTAGTGTTCCCTAAGCTAAATCCAAATCTAGAGGTGGTTTAATGGTAGAAAACGTGGAAAACGCAATGACTATAACGCAACTAAAGAGCCAGGTAGATGGCCTTAGAGATTATCTGTGGTCTTCGGGATTGCCAAATCCTGGCGATCATGTAGAGCAAATTAGTTATCTTTTGTTTTTGAAGATGCTGGAAGAACGGGATGATGAGAAAGCAGAGTTGCTTGGCGATAAATACAAGCCTATATTCAGTGGCAAAAACGACAAGTATAGGTGGAGCAAGCTGCTGGACAAAAGCGGTAGGGAATTATTGATATTTGTCAGAGATGAGCTGTTCCCATTCCTGTCGAAGGTGGACTCCAATAACGAGGACGTGTCAGAATACTTCCACGATGCAGTACTGAAGATAACTAAACCAGACGTTCTCCATGACCTGATACAGAAGATTGATAATGAATTCCCGCTTGAAATGCTTGATAATGACACAAAGGGAGACCTCTACGAGTACCTTCTCTCAAAGATGGATGCTGCTGGTGAGCTTGGGCAATTCAGAACGCCAAGACACCTAATAAGCTTCATTACTGAGATGGTAAACCCGCAAATAGGCGAAACAGTAGTCGACCCTGCATGTGGTACAGGAGGATTCCTTATCGCTTCGTACTTCAACATATTGAAGAATAACTCCAGACCCGCAACACTGAAAGACAGGAAAGCCTACTGGGGAGACTTACTAAACGATGAGAAAAGAAAGAAGCTTGAACACAGCACCCTGTACGGCTTCGATGTTGACCAAGGAATGATAAGATTCGCAAGAATGAACCTACTTCTACATGGACTTGAGTCAGAGAATGTAAAGAGAAAGGACGCAATTGCAATAGAATATGGGCAGGAAGAAGACAAGCAGTATGACATTGTCTTGACGAATCCCCCCTTCGCTGGTCGAATAGATAAGACAAGAATAAAGAAGGACTTACCCATCATAGCAACAAAGACAGAGATACTATTTCTAGGATACGCAGTTCAGCTGCTTAAAGATGGAGGGCGTTGTGGTATAATAGTGCCTGAAGGCTTACTTTTTGGGAATAGTGCTGCGCACAAAGACATTAGACGCTACCTGCTAGAAAAATGCGATTTGCAAGCCGTAGTATCCATGCCAAGCGGTGCGTTTATGCCGTATGCTGGAGTGAAAACATCAGTTCTAGTATTCAAAAAGGGCGGGTCAACGAAGAGGGTCTGGTTTTACGAACTTCATAATATAGGGTACAGTTTAGGTTCAAGACCTATGCAAGTAAAAGAAAACGACATACCAGATCTTCTTGAAAAATGGAAAACTAAGGCTTTATCAGATCAGAGCTGGTATGCGAATTTTGAAGAGATCAGGGATCGTGATTTTGGGCTTTCTGCAGGCTTATACAGGCCTAGGAAGGTTGTTAATTCTAAACAAGGCAGCCCAGATAAAATACTTGAAGAAACGCTTAAATTACAGGAGGAAATTGTCGAAGATATAAAGAATCTTAAAAAGATGATATGATGAGGAATAACATCGAATATAGAAAGTTGACTGAAGTTGCAGATATAAACCCCTCATACAACTTAACTAAAAACTCCAAAAATCATTTTATTGAGATGTCTGCAATAGACGAAACTTCAGGAAAAATAAGTTATTTTATTAATAAAACTAGTGAGAATTCTGGTCTTAGCAGATTCAAAGAGAATGATATATTATTTGCAAGAATAACTCCGTGCACAGAAAATGGCAAAGTAGCAATAGCGAGAGGACTAGAAGATGAAGTAGGATTAGGATCCACTGAGTTTATAGTAATATCACCTAAAAAGGTACTTGCGGACTGGCTTTATTTTTTACTAAAGACCCCAGAGATCAGAGATTCTGCCGTAAAAAGCATGACTGGTACAACTGGTAGACAGAGGGTACCAAAAGAATTTTTTGAGACATTGTTTATTCAGGTACCCTCTCTTGAAGTACAAAGACGTATAGCGTCCAACCTGTTAAAGGTAAACCAGATCCATGAAAGGAACATTCATGCAATACAGTTGAGCGATTCATATTCTTCAAGTTTATTTCACCTTACGTTTGCTAAAGAAATTAAAACACGTTTAATAAAAGATTGTATAGTTAAACCGAAATGCAAGATTGTAAAGATACCTAAAAACAAGTTTTCGGAAAGTGGCAAATATCCGATAGTAGACCAGGGCAAAAGTCTCATCGGAGGTTATACAGATAGTGAAGAGTCTTTATATAACGGGGATTTACCAGTTATCCTTTTTGGTGACCATACTTTATGCTTAAAATATATTGATTTTAAATTTGCTTTGGGAGCTGATGGTGTTAAAGTGCTAACACCTTCAAAAGAATTTGATCCTAAATACTTTTACTACGCATTAAGAGAAGTAGGTATAGAGAGTAGAGGATATAGCCGTCATTACAGATACTTATTAGAGGAGCAAATAAAAGTCCCTTCCATGGAACTTCAAAAGGAATTTTCACAAAAGATGTCTTATTTTGAGAAGATTAGAGAAACGCAGATAGTTACTTCGGATAAACTTAATCTTCTTCTAGAGTCTTTATCAAACAAATACTTTAATCCTGCAAATTAACCCTTATTGGTAGACTCAATGAACCTCCAAAAAGTACTAAAAAATTACTGGGTGTCCCTCCTCCTGATTGTTTTTGGAGGTATTCTTGAGTATTTGACATTCAACACAACGTTAGTGCCTCTTTGGATAATAGGAATAATTATCATAGTTATGGGAGGCTTGCAATTTGTAGATAAAGCCTCATCAAATAAGGAATTCAGTACTGCCGTATCTACCTTGCAATCTCAGTTTACAAGTAATGTCGGTGAATTAAAAAAGCAGGGCGAGGATCAGAAAAAGACTAGTGATGAGCAGATTAAACTTATTAAAGAAATGACTCAAAAGATGGGAGAACAACAAAAAGCAAGAGTGAATCTGGTAGCAAAACTCGTAGATAAAGGACTAATTAGCCAAGCAGACGTAGCCAAACATCTTGAAGGAACTGATGCCTTTATCCTATATTGTTATGCCAACCCAGCTCCCGTGTCTAATAAAGTAAGACTTGTAAGATTATATCCAGCTTTCTTACAGAAAGTAGGATTTGTAAGGATGGGTAGGCGCAGTTCATTTTTCGTAACAACTGCTAATAGATTAACTAAGAAGTTGCAAAACCCTAATTTTCTGAAGCAATGGCTATACAAAGAACTTAGAAACCAGTTAGAAACAGAATGGAAAGAGCAACTTGATAAGCTAAGTGACAGGCAGAAGGAATTCTTATACAAAAGATACGGTGAGGGCGACTACTCTAAGTTTTTGAATATGAACATACTGATATTCAAGGCGAAGATGGGCGGAGGTAATATTGGTATTATAGGAAAGAATATGCTGCCCGCCGATTTCACTAAGCTTATAGGAACTGACATAAAACTTGGTAAGATACCTATGGAGGAGGAGAAGAAAGTACAGGTGAGGAAATTTGTCTTCGATTCTTCGTTTTTCTTGTTCTTTGGAGAGATACCGCAGGATGATTTGAAAAAGTTATTAAACGTGGAGTCTAAACTGAAGCAACAGTTAAACATCAGCAGCTTGTTAGACTACACGCAATGTTCTGTGGATGATATAAAGAAGGTTTTCCAGTCCTCATTTGATGAATCTAAGGCCACCGAATATGCCAATCTAGTAAAATCCAAAGCAAAGGAGTATGAGGATGCTCTCAAGGAGATGGGCATAAGCACAGCCCCCTAATATGACATTAGACTTCCTCTTTGTCATATTCAGCTTGGCTTTGTAATTTCATAGCTTTTAGTTTTTCAACTTCAGCGATAATCGCCTTGACGAAGTTTTGCTCTTCTTCAGAAAGCTGTTTGAGATTCTCTTTTGCACGACGGATACTCTCTGCCCAACGCACTTTTTCCTCTTCTGTGGGGTCGCCGTCCATGATGTGGTTCATGCGGGACTGAATATTTTTAAATGCTCAACGACGTCGAGGCGGTCGACTAATCTGCCTTTTACTGCAGTATAAGAAATCGGTTTTCACGTCAGTATTTTTGCTTAAATAAAAGTATGCGGTTTAAATAAAATTATTTAAATGAATTTCTGGTCAACGCCTCTTTGTCTTCTGCATGCGGTCAAGCTTCAGGATCATGTGCGAAAGCTCCTCCTTCAGCGCCTTGGGGTCTGAACTCTTTATGTAGGCATTTAGCGCATTGTCTATGTTTTTCCTGTCTTCGTCCATCTGGATTGCTGTCTGCGTGTCAAGCGCAGAGCCGCACCTTCCACAGAACTGCATGTCTGGGCTGTTAGAGAAGCTGCAGCGTATGCACATTCTTGGCTTCAGTAGTGCCTGAGACGCATCCTTCTTGACTTCTAGGCCGTTTATCTCCATATAGGCGTTGTCCAGGGCAGTGTTGCTGACCCTTATGTAGTAATCCGCCATATTGCTGCTTGGAACCCAGCCGAAGTAGGCCCTTAGCTGCTGGTCTGAAAGTTTATTAGCAAGATGGGATGCCCTTGCCTTCCTGAAGGCATGAGGGTTGATGGGCTTTGTAATGCCTGCCCTGTGGCCTATAACCCTTAGGAGCTTCCTTGCGGAATCATCTGTCATAGGCTTGTCCTTGCCCTTGCTGCTGCCTATTTGCCTCCAGATTATCTGGTCGTCCCTTAAGTCCTTTATAGTATCCAGATAGGTTACCGCTAATGAGACTGACATAAGCAGCGGTACCTTCCTCCAGCCTGTCTTTCCTGTTATTGTGAGCTTTGCTGGCTGCACTGTCAGGTCTAAGTCCTTCTTCCTGACTCCCATTATCTCCCCTATCCTGCAGCCTGTTTCGTATAACAGGCTAAGGAAGAACTTGTCCCTGAGGTTTATGGCAGAATCGAGCATTCTGACTATTTCCTGTTCAGTCAGTATGTTGTCTGGCATAAGGTTCTTTCTGGTTTTGTTCGTTATCTTCATCCAAGCTGTCACTGGAGGCTGATATACGCCCTCTCCCAATAGCTCCTTGTAGAAAACCTTCCAAACCGCCTGAAAATGGAGCCTGGATTCCATGCTATATGGCGGATCGCAGGAGTTTATGTACGCTGCGGCCTTTTCCATATCCTTTTTTGTTACCGCTTTCAGGTCTTTGTCATAACCCAGGGCCTCCATCAGCTTTAGAATGCCGTAGATATGCCGTATAACGCTACGTGGGTGCATATTCTTGGCCTTTAGCAGTGTTACGTGGTCTTCGAGATAGCGCCTATTTTGCGCAATTATGCGCACGTCTGCCAAAACCCTATCGTAGAGGCGGTTCGCCATCCTTTGCCAATAGTCGATGTCGTTTGTCATCGACGTGACATTGTGCCAGCGATGAATATTTATACCTTGTCCCGTAGGGGTATAACCTGAAGGGCATCGCCCGATGCAGGGATTGAACCTGCGACCTCATGGTTAACAGCCACGCGCTCTACCACTGAGCTAATCGGGCACTTTAAAGAATGGAAACGCCTGTTCGAGATTCATTACCTTGAGATAGATATAAGCATGCTCATCAACGCTGTTCGTCAGAGAGAAAGTGTTGTCAGCATAGTTATACTTGATGAAACTCTTACACTCCTTATCTTGGAGCACAGCATAATAAAAGGTTTTCCTATCATCGTTCAGTTCCTCGACCAAATCAAAGCCGGCGATATATTTCTTTCCGTCCCTCTCGAAGGAGTATAACGGCATTGAGATCTCCTCCCGTGCACTCCTCCTTGCCACTGTGTTAACTATGTCATCGGCCGATGAGACCATTATGAGAAGTATATCCTCCTGGCTTATGTCCTTCTCCTCCTTGAACACGGAGAGGTCCATCCTTAGCACGCTCATGCTGTTCTTTTCGTTTGCAGAATTGCCGACTGCCAGCACCGCTGACTCGCGTTCGTACGAATTCGGCAGCGTGTAGCGCATCGCATTGGATTCATCAGCGATGTCAACGTAATACGCCATCACCGTATCGTTTATGTGTTCGCCGAACACGACGAGCCTGAATGAATTCCCTGACTTCGTGCACACGAGATTCTTAGGTGCGACGTCCGGACTGTACGCATATCTCGCTATGTCCTCCATTGTGCGGGCCTTCACATAAAGCAGGCTCGAACCTCTCTTCTCCTCTTTCTTGGCCATGTTGGTACAACCTCCGTTCAGTTTCCAGAAGCAAGCCTGTAGATATCAGAAAGCAGCATCATTACGCTGTACGCCGGTTCCAGTATTATCGGCGATATCACGACTCCCTGGCCCAGCGCATAATAGTCGTTAGACAGGCTCGACTGCGAATTCAGCGTTATTGCGTACGACTTTGTTATTAAGGGACTAGATGCCGACGTCACGGTAAGGTTGAACATGTATGATCCGGGTTCCTTTACATAGACAGGATACACGAATACCGAGGAGGTGCTGTGAAGTGCTATCACCTCATCTGAAACGTTCCATGCCGGGAGTCCGTACGCGTTTATGACGAATGGATCATCGGATATGCCAGTGTTGTTTATGCTTATGTAAAGATTCGATGGCTGTGCCACTCCTGTGTTTATCACGGGCGGGCTCACGTTGAGCTCGAAGACGTTGGGTGTAACGTTTACGTACGCGCTGACTGTTATGTTGCCCAGCTTTGAGTAGTTTCCTACGTTGACAGCGCGAAGCACGAGCCTGTAAACACCGTCCTGTGCGTACGGCGCAGCGGTTATTTTGAGCTTCATCGGATTCTCGTAGAGTGGAGACGGTTGTGCGGACCATCCATTAGGAAGGCCTATCGCTTCGAACCTGTCCCAGCCTATGTTGACGTAAGCGCCGCTCGCGTTAGACGTAGATGCGGATGCGAGGACGTAGAAGCTCTCCCCAGGTCCTAGCTTCCCTAGATATATGCTGCCGTTGTTGTTGAGCGTGCCGTTGACCGGACCCTGTATCGCGAGATACATGGCTCCCGACTGTGCCGCAAGCACTGACACTAGAAGCAACAAACCCGTTATGGCCATGCGCATAAGCATCACTACTCTTAGGACAGCTAAGCTTATTAAGTTTCACAGCGCGTTCAGAGCTTGCCTATGTCGTTGACCACGTCTATGTCAAGCGCACGCTTGCCGAGCTTCCAGTTGGCCGGTATCGCGCACACGTGCCCTTCCGCCGCCGGGGTGTCGCGTATGTACTTGAGGCCCATCAGCACCGTGTATATGTGATCGACGTCCTTCCCTATCGCATCGTTGTGTATCGCGGCGTACTGGACCACTCCGTCGGGATCTATTATCACCGTGCCTCTCCTTGCCGCACCAGTTTCCTGGTTCAGGTAGCCGTAATCGGTAGATATCCGCTTGTTGAAGTCATCCACTAGCGGTATCTTGCTCGTCTTGACCCGCGGCGAGGTCTCGCTCCATGCCTTGTGGGAGAACACGCTGTCCGTGCTGATCGCGACTATCGCGACATTGTTCTTTACGAATTCTTCATAGGAGCTCATGAATGCCTCTATGTCTGTCGCGCACACGAACGTGAAGTCTCCTGGATAGAAGGTGAGTATGACCCACTTGCCCTTGTATGATGAGAGATTGAACTCCGCTATCTTCTGCGTCTCTGGGAACCAAGCCTTTGCCTTTATCTGCGGTGCCACGCTTCCTATGTCGAACTGTGCCTGCATAATATTACCTAGTTATATGTACGTGGAAAAATATATAACCGCAGTTGTGTAAAAAGGAGGCAGTGCTACACGCCCAGCTATCATCCCGTAAAATTCCTGTGCCATCCGCTTGCCCGGCGGCTCTCAAATAGGAGTGACTTCAGTTTCTCCTGGATTGGCTCAGCGCTTCCTTACTAGGGTGCTTATCTCCTGTCGGACCTTCGCCGCCTGCTCCCTATCCTGTCTGGCCTCGCTCTGGTTGCCGATGCTGATCGTCAAGCCGGCCACCTTGTAGCTGGGATCCACATTCTCTGCATTCTTGATGTAAGCCTGTTCAAGCATATTCAGGTTGTCTATCGCATACCCGAGGAATTCTGGGCCGTAGCCTGCCTTGTAATATCCGAGCGCCAACCCCGCAGCCATGTCAAAGTACTTTATTGATATCTGCGGTTCGCTGTTCATGTAATCCTTCGCTGGTATCTCCAGCGTGGAAACCGACTTTGCAGCGTAGTACGCTGCCACATCCTGCTTTCCCATTATCTGCGCATTACCCGCCGCTACGGCGTAGTACTGTGCGGCAGATTCGAAATCGAACTTCGCCTGCTCCCATTGCGCATTGCTCGCCGGGTCTGATATCTCAAAAGGCAGGCCCTTCAGCTCCTGGTCGAGCTTCTCCTGCTTCTGCTCGCTCTGCTCCTGCTGGGGCAGCTGGCCTTTAACGCTGCCTGTACTGTTCGAAACACTCCTTGTAATCTGCGAAATCACGCCGCGCGTCTGCGCCACGGGCTCGTCTGCCCGTGCGCCGTGGTACGCGCCTATCGCCAATCCTGTTGCGACTGCCACACCTGCCACTGTGGGTCCGAACCTTTTCCAGTTAATTCTCTTGTTCATGGCGATCCCGGTTGGTTTTTGAATATGGTGTGTTAAGGAAAGTGGGTGGGATAAGGAGTCGGTGGGTTAAAACATTAGTTTCCTTAACACAAGGAAGTATGCTCCCTCGAAGATATTTAAATCTCGCCTTTTATCAAAATTTATTTGAAATAAATTGTTATTTTGTATCCCGTGCCCCATGAAATCGTGGTATTCCAACGTGCGCTACACCCACTCTATCTTCCTGTAGTTCTGCCTCATGTCGAGATTGCGTATCGGAAGGAGGCCCTTGAGCACCTTCCTCACAACCGCGTACTTTATCTCCGCGTCCTCGTTCCTGAATATCACCTTATGCCTCTTTACCGCGTACTCCATCGCGCTCTTCTCGTCCGGTGCGCACACCATGCCGAACGACCTGAAGCTGCCGCTGACAGGGGCTATGAATTGGAAGGTGTTGATCAGCGGCAAGTCGCCGTCTATGCCCATGTAAAACTCCCTGGCGCTTGCGAACGCTATGTTTGTCGTGGTCTTGGTAAACCTGTAGTTTATCATGTAGAAGAGCGACACGTGTCCCTCCGGTCTCTGCATTGCTATCGTGAATCTCTTTATCACGCCGGACTTCTGCAGCATGAAGATCCTGTATCGTATCACGTTGCCGCTCATCCCCGTCCTCCTCGACAGCTCAGACAGGTTCATCCTAGAATCCTCATTCAGGCTCTCGAGTATGAGTTTGTCCTTGTCGTCTATCCCGCTTTCCTTGTCTACCTTGTGTATCAGCTTGCTGGATAACGGAAGGTATCCGAAGTGAGACAGCACGAACTCCGATGGCCTTATCATGACCCCGTAATCCGAGAAGTGTGTCGCTATCCTAGTCTCCCAGATTATGTAATCTTCAGGCCTGGTTGCGGTGGCGTAAACCACTAGGTCAAAGTTGCCTTCCGTAAGGTAGGCTTCCTGTGCGTTGACATCACCGGCGAAGAATTCTGCCAATTCTTTCTCCGGCGGCCTCTTGGAGAATGACACCGCTATTAGGTGACGCTCCCTAGCCCCTAGCCTGTTCTCGTCAAGCTCCAGCACGAAGCGTATCCCAAGCTCTCCCGTAAGTTCGTCCACAATCCTCTTCGCAGTGAGCCTCGAGCAACCTGCGATCTCGGCAAGTCTGCTCACGCTGATCCGCGCATCGTTGCTCAATTCCCTCAGGATGAGCTTTTCGCGTTTGGAGTACTCCATGATACACTGACGCAACTCAGTTATATAAATATACATTTTTCGCAAAATGCACAAACAATTTTTGCCATTGTGCAAGATTTATAAGGTTGGCTTCACGATGTCTTCTGGGGAATGGTATGAAGCTGGGACACAAGGCGCTCCTCGCGCTGTCCGCGGCAGTGATCGAGCTTGCCGCGTATCCGATACCTCTCGCGTACGCGGGGAAGGACATCGGTACGGTGCAGCTCCTATTCTACGTATTCCTTACGGGCTCTGCCGCGTCGCTCATCATAGGCATTGCCCGGGACGGGCTGCGCGGAATACGGGAGATAGTGCTCAACAGGAATACCCTCGCCATAGTTCTCCTCGTCGGCCTGTTCAACGACGCGATATCCCAGATGCTCCTAGGCATAGGCGCCGCGAATACAAACCCGAGCATCGCCGCGATACTTTACCGCAGCTGGGTCATAATGGCTGCCATCATGGTCCCGTTTGCACTGAAGCAGAGGGTCGGCAAGGCGCAGTACGCAGCTCTGCTAGTGGGCTTCGTAGGCATATACCTGATGGCCGCGGGTCCTGGGGTTGCCGGGATAAACTCACTGGAGGCCCCGTTTCTCATGCTGATACTTGCATCGGCCTTCGTTGTCACCCTGGCAAACCTGTTCATGAAGATGTACAACGCAGACACGTTCAGCTCGGTGGCCATATTCAACTTTGTTTCGCTCGCCTTCTTCGCCGCACTGGCCGTAGGGACCGGCACGAGCCTGTCAGTGAACTTCACCCCCGCGGTCACGTTCGCCATACTGTTCCTCGGGATAATAACGTACACACTGGGAACGACGCTCTATTACTATGCCTTTAGGATCCTCGGGCCCATATTCACCGGAAACGCGATGCTGATAGTGCCGTTCATGACGATACCGCTATCGTACCTCGCGCTCGGCACTCCGATGAGGGCGATATACATTGTGGCCGCGCTCATGCTAAGCGCAGGCATAGTCCTGCAGAGAAAGCACTCGTCATCCGCACCTGAGAGAATAAAGAGACGGGAACACATGCACGCCGCAGTGCGGCTGTTCGATGTCACCGGTGCGTTCACTGACAACAAGCACGTCTCCGTGCTATCGCACATCTCGGGCACGCAGCGTTCGTTCGCCATGGTTGCGGCCCGCATTGACAACGAAAACACTGTGATAGAGCAATTTGCCGACAAGGGTTGCCTCGCCTTCACCAGCAGGAACCCTCCGCAGTGCGTCACGGAGAAGGAGATCTCTTTCATAAGCGATGCGCTTGGCGTAGGCAACGATGCAACTGTCGTTATAGCCATGGGGCGGCCGGAGGTCCTAGAGGACGTATTTTACGCGCTGTACGGATCACGGGCGTATCCGGAGAAACGGCATGCCGGCATCACGCCTCCTTCCTCCGCAGCTCCATGAGTGTCGACATCGCGATTTCCGTTTCTGCAGGTCCAGACACCACTACGCACGAGTAGCCGTATCTCTCCGCGCCGCGCACCATTGGGTAGTCATTGCCTCCCTTGTGCATCTCGTCTCCGACGTAAACTAGACGGCTGAGGTCCCACCCGTTCCTTTTTGCAAGTTCCTCTACAGCGAACAGTTTGTCGACGCTGTTCCTCACAGTCACGGTCGTTCTTCCACTCCTCTCCACGATCAGCGTCTTGGGCACCAAGTTCGTGAGATCCGCGATCCACGTGTCGCGATAAGTCCCGTCCGGATCAAAGCCGCTCCGTTCCTCGGAAGTTGCATCCGGTATAAGTGCGATTGCCATCTGCGATCCGCGGTCGTATATCCTTGGCGTCTTCCTGAGAACGCCTCCGAGCATCTCTATCATCCCCTTCTTCTGCACCGCGTCTATTATCTTCATCTTGTCGTAGCCGCTTAGCGACGGCTCATCGTACTCGTGGACAAGCCGTCCGGCGCGCACCGCCATGACCCTGCTCCCTCCGTTGACCACTGCCCAAACGTTGGGATAGAATCCGACCTCCCTCATCTGCGCGACCAGCGGGATTACAAAGTTGGTGTTAAGGCTTCGCACGCTGGCCCCGCTCACGATCCCTATCCTGCCATCCTCGAGCGAGCTCGCCAACGCGATGAAGTCTCTCGCCATCTCTGCGCCCATGCGCCTGTCCTGTTCCCTGAGGGTTCCATCAACATCGAAAAGCGCCAGTGTGCCGCGCCCAGCGTAGCACACGGCCGTACGCATCTCTCCTACGCCAATGACCGCTGACTTCTTTTCTGCGAACCTCTCCATCGTGCCACCAATAAAGCTCCGCATTTCATGATTTATAAACAATTGCAAATTGTAAACATCATTTGAAGAATTCCCCACAATTGGAAAACGCTCACTCCACTGCTGATGACGGCACCACCGACGTGTGCGTCGCGTCTTCACGGCGGCATCTTTGTCTCCGAACGCGTAGGAGCAACTTTTATATATGCTCTTATCCATATCTATACTTGTTTCTGCTGCCTATGGCAAATTTTAATAAGCCAAAGGTTACAATGTGTAGTACCTGCCAGGGTGGCAGAATCCGGTAACGCGTGCGCCTGGAAACAAGTGCCCGTTAGCGCATGACTCTTTGAGTCTTTTGGGTTCAAAAGCAACATGCTGAATATCCCAACCCTGGCGTTGGTGTTTAATATGGCTGAAGATAAGCGACAACAGAAAGAACAAAAGGAAAAGGCCGACGATCTCGGCATCATTAGAATGGCCGGAAGGGACATCCGCGGCAATTACAGCATTGTCAACGCGCTGATGCAGATCAAGGGCATAGGGTACAACATGGCGAGGGCTATAGGACTCGCGGTGGAGAGGAAGAACGGCATAAACATGTACACAAAGATAGGTACGCTTTCAGAGGCACAGCTATCTGAGCTCGAGACCACTATGAAGGAGCCTACGAAGCTTGGCATACCAAATTTCATGCTCAACAGGAGGAACGACGTAGACACCGGAGTCGACATGCACCTTGTGGGAACCGACCTTACCGTTTCGGTGAGGCAGGACATAGACAGGGACATAAGGGCTAAGGCATGGCGCGGCTTCAGGCACATGTACGGCCAGCGCGCCAGAGGACAGAGGACAAGGTCGACGGGCAGAACCGGCGCGACCATCGGAGTCACGAAGGGCAAGGCCATGCCTGGAGCAGGCGGGGAGGCAGCAGCAAAGGGACCTTCGGGAGCGCCTGCTGGTGGCAAGGCCGCACCTTCTGCATCGGCAGCATCAGTGCCCACGGCAGCCGCGAAGCCTGCAGAGAAGACAGCCAAATAACTTGGTGATTAAATGGGAGATCCAAAACGCATACGCAGAAAGTATGAAAAGACAAAGATGATGTGGAACAAGCAGAGGATCGATGAGGAGCACGGGATGTGCGACAAGTTCGGCCTCGCCAATCTCCGCGAGCTTTGGAAGGCCACTACGGAGGTGGCGACGATAAGGAAGAACGTGCGTGAGGTTCTCTCCGGACGCGCTGAGGACAAGGTCGGAAAGGACATAATAGGAAGGCTCGCCAGGTACGGGATAGTGCGCAGCACTGCGACTCTTGACGATCTGCTTTCCGTTAGCCCAGAGGCCATCCTCGAACGCAGGCTGCAGTCCGTCGTGTACAAGAAGGGCATGGCAAAGACGATCAAGCAGTCAAGGCAGCTCATAGCCCACGGGTTCATAGCGATAAACGGGAGAAGGGTAAATGCGCCTGGCTACCTGGTCCCAAGATCCGAAGACGAGATGATATCATACTACAAGCCTATTAACATAAACCACTCAGATGCGAAGACCAGCGCCGCAGCGACGGCTACGGTGGCTGTGACTGCGGCACCAAAGTCCGCGGCGCAGGAGAAGGCTGCACCTAACGAAGTGCAATCCAAGGGCGAATGATCATGGCAAGTCAAAAAGCTAAGAAGTCTGCTACCGAGGGCAAACAGGGACAGGAACAGCAGAAGCAGAAGAAGGGAATGGTCGCGTACGAGAACGTAGTGTCCGACATCCAGCAGAGGATAAAGCCCAAGGGAACCCGCTGGGGCGTTGCACACGTATACTCGTCAAAGAACAACACCATAATAACGCTCACAGATCTCTCCGGATCCGAGACGATAGCAACAGGAAGCGGAGGTATGGTGGTCGATGCCGACCACGAGGAGGGATCCCCATATGCTGCCATGCAGGCGGCATACAAGGTTTCTGCAGTGGCGCTTGAGAAGGGCGTGACGCACGTCAACATAAAGATAAGGGCTCCTGGAGGCCACAACTCCAAGACTCCGGGCCACGGCGCTCAGGCCGTTGTCAGGGCCCTCGCCAGAAGCGGCTTCAAGATAGGGAGCATCGAGGATGTGACTCCGATGCCTACTGATACGACAAAGAGGCCTGGCGGAAGGAGAGGAAGGAGGGTGTGATCCGCGAGGATCCCGGCGCCCTCATTCACGCTCCACGGCATTACTGGCTGATGCGATGGAAAGCAGGTACGATTACATCGTTGTGCTGGGTATGGTCGTGAGGCGCGACGGTACCATCCGCGACATACTCGAGGGAAGGCTGGACCGCGCGGCGGAATTGTACCGCGCAGGCGCTTCGGAAAAGATAATACTCAGCGGAGGTGCCACCAGGCACCCGTACACGGTTTCCGAAGCTGACGTCATGCACAAGTACCTCACCGGATTAGGCATACCCTCCCGTGCGCTGATAAAGGAGCGCAGGTCTTTCAACACCATCGCGAACGCGGTGTACACGAAGATGCTCATCTCATCAAGGACCAAGGCCTCAGATCCATCGCTGCTTGTGGTGACGTCGCGGTACCACGCCGCACGATCGCGCCTGATCTTCAAGAGGATATTCGGCCCATCGTGCAGACTTGGTTTTTCCATCGTGCCGACCCCGAAGAGCATAGTGAAGAAGGCAGATCTCTTCGAGAAGCTCTCGATGGTGAACACGAGGCGCAATCTGGAGGGGCTGAACGAAAGGAGCTCAGCACGCGAGCTTCTCGCTGCCCTGCGTCTGATGCAAAAGCGTGGAATCACAACAGAGATGAAGAAGGCCTTCTGGTACTGAGCGAAGGCGCACCCTCTTTATATATTTGCCTGCAAATTATCTTTCATAAATATGCGAGTGTAGTCTAGCCTGGTAGGACTTTGCCCCTCCAAGGCAAAAACCCGGGTTCAAATCCCGGCACTCGCACTCTTCATCCC
>DAHWXM010000021.1 GCA_027334165.1 Microcaldota archaeon | reverse complement strand
TGGAGACATGTTGCAGACAGGATTGCGCTTCTGCGCCTCGCGGGTGTGCTCGAAAAGAGGGATGGAAGTTACAGAGTCACTGAAAGGGGAATGTATAGTGTCAGCGTATTGATGGAGGAGTTTCTCTCCGCACTAAACAGGTTCAGGGAAGAAAACATTTCCGCAGGCATCTGACACTGCGCCGATAGGATCAACAGCGCAACGGAGTCATCCGCGCTTCCTGTTCATGCCCTCTTCCAGTTTGCGCACGCGAGCCTCGTCTTCTACGTCTTCGGCGTGGATTGCCTTCTCCAGCGATGCTTCTTCGTGCACGTACCGCTGGCCGCGGAACAGTGATGCGATGGCCGCAAGGAAAGAGAGCATTGCTCCGATGTAGAACGAAACGTCGAGGGACTTCATGAACGATGGCGCTATCGTGTTTGGGAACCAGTCTGTGGAAGTAATTGTTGCCATAGTGCTGTTACTTATCGCCATAGTGTCATTAACTGGCAACTGGGCGAGCATCGACTTCACAGGATTATAACCGAGGAATGCGCCGAACAGGGCCGATGTAGGTGGTATGTTGGCGACGTCTGTGGCCACCGTGTGAGGCGCGCCGGCGCTGACCATGGCACTTGAGAGTGCGTGCGGCAGTGACGCCGCAAGACCGAGTATGACTATTGTGAAGAATATGGCAAGACTTGCGGTGGAGCCCGTGTTTTGCAGCGTTGCGCGCATTCCAGAGGCTGCACCCCTGTTCTCGGGAGGCACGGAATTCATTATTGATGCGGTGTTGGGTGAAGCAAACATACCGCTGCCAAGGCCCATCACGAGCAGTATAGACGCGAAGCCAAAATAGGTGAAATTGAACGGAAGCATGGCGAGAAGGATGAATGCGATTGCAGAGATCATCATGCCAGCGGTTGCAAGGAATCGCGCACCGTACTTGTCAGACAACCAACCGCTCAGAGGTCCCATGATCACGAAACCGACGAGCATCGGTATCATGTATATGCCAGACCAGAACGGGGTCTCGGAGAAGCTGTAACCGTGAAGCGGCAACCATATACCCTGTAGCAATATTATCAGCAGCAGGAAAACGCCACCTCTCGCCATAGAGCCGAGCATGCCAGCCAAGTTGGCAGCAGAGAACATGCGTATGCGGAAGAGCTCTAGGCGAAACATCGGGTCCTTCGCTTTTTTCTCTATGAGAATGAATGCGACAAGCAGCAATGCCCCGAACAACATGCTGGCGAGTACGAACGGACTGTTCCATCCCATCGCGCTGTTTCCATAAGGCAGCAGGCCGTATGTAACGCCTATGAGCAACAGTGTCAGGCCTATCGCAAATGTCGCGTTGCCGTACAGGTCTATGTGGGCCGGCTGCGGTTTGCCTAGTTCCCTGAGCTTGAAGTATGACCATACGGTGCCGATTATGCCAACCGGAACGCTCACGAGGAACACCATCCTCCAATCTATAACGGCAAGAACTCCGCCGAGGAGGAGACCGAGCAGTGAACCTACAAGGAACGCCACTTGATTTATACCGAGCGCCTTACCGCGCTCGTTGTGCGGGAACGCATCGGTGAGTATGGCGGCACTGTTGGCGAATAGGAATGCACCGCCTATGGCTTGGACGATGCGGAACAGTATGAGCTCAATCGCGCCGGCGGCTCCGGTACTTGGGGTGAGTGCAAGGAGGATAGAACCTATGGTAAATATCAAGAAACCCATGTTGTACAGTTTTACCCTTCCGAACATATCGGAGAGCTTTCCGAACGTCACGAGAAGCGTTGCGGTTATTATGTTGTATCCGAAGAGTAGCCAGAGCAGGTATTGGAATGCATCGCCAGAAAGCGGGTTTAGATGTATGCCATTGAATATCGCGGGTATCGAGATCAACAGTATGTTCCCATTGATGCTGGCCATGAGCACCCCGAGAGTCGTGTTTGACAGTGCTATCCATTTATACTGCATGCCATCTACCAGAGGATAAAGACCAAGAGGTCAGCGTCAGTTATTCGCCTTTGCCCAACCGAGAACGATAAGGGATAGAAAACATAATCTGCGTCCTATTATTAAATCATGCGCTCGGACCCATGAAGGCAGCTTCAATGCCAGCGAATGCGGGCACAGCATGGCGCACGGCTAGCGGCGAGGCTCGTGCAGCAGGCACGCGACCGTCACCTGCGCGTTTTCTTTGGAGAAAGTGACCAGTTGTACACCCACGCTATTACTGCGCCAGCGACTGCACCATCGAAGAATGCCCAGATCCCACCTATTATGCCACCGACAAATCCGGGCGCGTAGCCTATGTACAGCGTGCCCATGGTCGCGACAAACGCATTAAACCAGCCAAAAGAGGCTGTCCATCCCGCACATAGCACGTACAAGCTCCAAAGGGAGCCTACGCCCAGCGCCAATCCCTTCACGCTTAGTTTTTCCATCCCTGTCCCAACCAGATTAAGGAACAGCGCATTTATAGGCATTCCGGTTCAAACAGTGCAATGTATAGCATCGCAACCAGTCTTGGAAAGAGGTTTGGGGTTGCCGGGATTTGAACCCGGATTTGCAGGTAACGCCTGATCACAAATCATCGCTCCAAATCTTAATCATCGCTTTTGGCTCATGGATTTATCTTATAAACATCTGGAGCCTGCCGCGCTGCCAAGTTACGCAACAACCCCTTGTAGATTGCGATTCTCGATATTCTATTCGCTGTGCACTGTTATATATTAGTTGCTGGGAGTTATCTCTCATGGTGTTTCTGTGGATGGCAGCGTGAAGTCCGTGAAGGCAATAATGTTTGACATTGGTGGAGTCCTCCTTGAGGTTCACAACAAGAAATACTATGATTACCTTGCGAAGACAAGTGGCAGGGATGTTGCTTTCGTTGAGAAGATCGTTTGGAAGGACACCCTGAGGATGGAACGTGGAGGAATTTCCATGAGACAGTTCAACGAGGAAGTGGCCAGGCGGCTTGGCATACGCATGTCGCAGGTAAGGTGGCTCGAATTCTACAAGAGCCACGTAGAGGTGTACCGTGACATGCTGAACCTTGTTCACAGACTACACAGAAAGTACAAGACGGCGTACCTGACCAATGTAGACCTGTCGAAGTACGGATACACGAAGCACATATTAGACTTAAAAGCATTTGACCTTCGGCTAGCTTCGTGTAACCTGCACACTATAAAGCCCGAGCGCAGGATCTTCGAGATCGCCATAAAGAGACTTGGTGTCGCCCCCGAAGAGATAATTTTTATAGATAACGAGATAAGAAATGTAAGAGAAGCCAGCAGGTTGGGCATTCGTGGCATCTATTACACTGGACTGTCCTCCCTGAGGAAAAAGCTTGCGCTGATGCTTCGCAGTGGTGTTTGAATGGCTCAGAATGATGAACCGGACCAGAAAGGCCTTACGGTAAAAAAGTCGGAGGACTTTTCAGAGTGGTACACACAGGTGCTGTTGAAATCCGGCTTCATAGACTACAGCGACGTGTCCGGCGCGCTTGTTTTCCTGCCTGCTGCGTACGGGGCGTGGCAACTTATAACGCAGGCCGTAGACGCGGAATTCAAGAAGAGCGGGGTGGAAGACGTCTACTTCCCACTGCTCATACCGGAGAAGCTTTTGGTTCAGGAGAAGACGCACTTCGAGGGATTCGTTCCGGAAGTCGCGTGGGTAACGGAAACGGGGGATACGAAACTCGAGGAGCGACTCGCCATAAGGCCCACTTCGGAAACGATAATGTATAAGAGCTACTCAAAGTGGATCAGATCGTGGAGAGATCTGCCACTGCGCTTCAATCAATGGAACAACGTTCTACGATGGGAATTCAAGCACCCCACCCCATTCATAAGGTCAAGGGAGTTCCTCTGGAATGAAGGCCATAGTGCGTTTGCCACTGAGATGGAGGCGCGGGCGGAGCGAGATGTCATAATAGGCATTTACCTGAGGACGCTGCGAGATTATCTGGCTCTGCCAGGCATTGTAGGCAGGAAGAGCGACCGGGAGAAGTTCGCAGGGGCCGTGGCGAGTTACAGCATAGAGCACGTCATGCCAGACGGATGGGCACTGCAGGGACCGGATTTCCATTTGGACGGCCAGAACTTCGCGAAAGCGTTTGGCATAAGCTTCCTGGACAAGGACGGGAAACGTGAATTTGCATGGCAGAACACCTACGCGATAACCACCAGGGAGCTTGGTGTGGTCGCAGCGGTTCATGGGGATGATAAGGGATTGGTGATACCGCCCAGAATAGCGTACGTTCAGATTGTCATAGTTCCGATACTTAGGAAGGAGGGATCGGAGATGGTGCTCTCGCTGGCGAATGACGTTCTCGGCAGGCTGAAGAGAGAGGGGTACCGCTGCAGAATGGATGATAGGGAGGGTTACTCGCCGGGATTCAAGTTCAATGAATGGGAACTGAAGGGCATACCCATAAGGATAGAAATCGGACCGCGTGACGTTGAGAAGAACAGTGTTGTTGCTGTTAGGAGAGACAACGGCGCCAAGGAGGAAATACGTGTTGGCGTAATCGCCGAGAGGATTGGCGGCGTTATCTCAGAGATGCATGAGGACATGTACCGCAAGGCAGAGGGCATGCTAAAATCCTTCATCCATAGAGTGGATGATTACGATGCGTTCAAGAAAGTCATTGATGGAGAGAAGGGGATAATGAGCGCGCCGTGGTGCGGAAGCATAGAGTGTGAGACTAAGATAAAGGAGGAGACAGGAGCGAAGATAACCAACGTGCCGCTTGAACAGGACGGCGCTGTGCCCAAGTGCATATACTGCGGCAAGGAGGGCAAGGAGCGTGCGAATTTTGCGCGATCCTACTGAATGGGATCAGAAGACCTCAGCGACTCTCTTTGTCTTCACAAATCAGTAATACCTCGTCTCATCACAGGATAGTCCCGGCCAGATTCGAACTGGCGTACGCGGGTCCAAAGCCCGCGGTCCTTGGCCACTAGACGACGGGACTCTGATTCTCCTGATCCTTGAATATTATCTCCCACGCTTAAATATTTATTATGAGATTGTTGCACGGATGTTAAGAT
>DAHWXM010000005.1 GCA_027334165.1 Microcaldota archaeon | reverse complement strand
AAATTTTATAGTAGAACCGGAGTTATTTTCAGTTAAATGCGCATTAGATAAAAACAATAAACTTTAAACCGGAGAGGAAGTTGCACGAAACACTATGTGATACTCTCGTTGGAGAGGCCAAATTTGGGTAGCTGAGAATACACCTAGAGCTATTGCGTAGGTTCAGATTTTCCTGTAATTCGAACACTACCTGCTTATATATGCGTGATCCTAAGTGTAAATGTGCGAATGCACAGCTTTAGAGCTTAAGAGTTTATGATTTAGGTGCTAGAATGAAGCTAGAAAAACGACGACAAGAGCTAGAGCACATAAGCCTTACACGGCGGAGATCGGAGTTCAACTCTCCGCGTACCTGCTCTGCTCTTCCTGAGCCTTAATTCTTGATTTTGGAACAAGGCCGTCAGTTTCAAGGGTTATGTACTGTTGCGTGTATCGCACATCGAAGTTCCTTATCCCAAGCTCCCCTAGTATCGATTTCGTCAGTATCTGGCTCTTGATCTCCACCCCTACTTTCATCGCTGCAAGAGAATTCCTGAAAGATTCCAGGGATGACGAGTCCGCGGCGTTGACAAGTATCACCCCGCCATACGGCTCGTAGGTGTCCGCCATGAACACGTACGATGCATTTTTACCATTATTCGTGTTCACCAGGTGGCTCAGCCACTTGTTTCGATTCTTGTTGAATAGTGTGTGGTCTACTATCTTGTACGTTATTAGCCCCGTGAGGTTCTTTCCTGGTTTTCTGTGTATTATAGTTGAACGGTGTATTATGCCGTAGTCGAGGAGTGCCTTGTACAGATAAGTTATCGTGTTCTTGTCTATGTCGTCAGCCATCTGCGAAAGGTGGCTCCTCGCGTTAGTATTCAGTATCGTAAGCAGTTTCTTGTACTTCTCCGGAAGCTTAAGCTCCTCTATGAGTTCATTCCGCATAGGAAAGAAGCCGTAGGTCCTGCGTATAGGTCTCACGCTCACTTCTGCCTTGTACTTCTCGAAAGACTTGACAAATGAATTTACAAAAAAGGTCATTTCAGCAGGGTTCCTTGCAACGAGGTACATGAAAACGTCGTACTCTCCGTACAGCATCGATACGTTCTGTGGCACGTAAGATTTCCTTGCTGCCGCGGCTATTTCCTCTTCGTCGGGCTTCTTGCCCGAGAACTTCACAAGACAGACGTATTCACCAAATCCTATCTCGTGTATGTTCAGTTTTCTGAATTCCCTCTTCTGCATCCACTTTGTCGTGTGGAGAAGTTCGTGCCTCCATATGTCATCAAGGTTCAGTTCCGGCACGAAACCTATCTCATTTCCATTGACCATCGCGTTCAGCGCATTGAAAACCGTAGTCTTGCTTACCCCTATCTTATCCGCCATTGCCGCGAGGCTCTGTCTGGAATCCATGCTGAGCTCACGCAGTATCGTGTCCTTGACGGCTTCGTCCTCTGTCATTGGGTTTGGCTTGGACTTTACAGTAGGGGTGTGTTTATTCATGCTGGCACCTTTTGGTCGCTATTTATAGTGCGTTGCGTGATATTTAAATGCGCCATTTTTTTTCAAAATATTTGCACATTTATGTAATTTTGTCCCTGTCCGTCGACTTGCGCACATGACCTGGAAACGCATTTAAATACCTTGCTTCATTATCTTATTCGGTTGTTGCATGATGAACATAAAGCTGTTCAAGGATTACAATCTGAAAGGTTACAATGTCATAGAAGCATTCCCTGGCGCAGGGCTTGTCGGCTCAATGGCCGGAAGCTACATAATAGAGAAACTCGGCATGGAGTACATAGGGTACATAGAGAGCGATCTCTTCCCGCCCATAGCCGCAATACACGACGGGGTGCCGATGTTTCCTGCCCGCCTGTACCGCGATGAGAAGTATAAATTGCTCATAGTACTTTCGGAATTCACCGTTCCATCGGATCTCATTTATCCCCTTAGTATGGAGCTCCTCGCGTTTGTGCGGAAGTACGGGATATCTAGAATAATATCAATAAGCGGGATGCCTTCTACAAAGGCATCGAGCGACCTTTACATTGCGTCCCAGGACAACGTCATGGTAAAGAAGGCAAATTCGGCAGGTATAAAGCCCATCAACGAGGGAGTTATCGCAGGGATAAGCGCCATACTGATGGTCAATGCAGCACAGTTCAAGATACCGACTCTCAATCTTCTTGTGGAGGTCAATCCTCAGATAATGGACCCGAAGTATGCCGAGATAGCAATAGAGGGACTCAACAAGATCATAGGCATAAACATAGATCTGAAAGATCTTGAGGAGGAAGCGAAGGTTGTAGAGGCCCGAATCCGCGATCTCATGAAGAAGATGAAGGCTTCGCACGACACGTATACAAACGCTGCCGAGGCAACAGGTCCGTCAATGTATGCGTGACGCGCAGACAAGTCCGAGATGATGCAAAACCGCAGGGGTGGCAGAGCCTGGTCTGGCTTTAACGGCCACAGAAAAATGCGCAGGACTTAAGATCCTGTGGCTTATAGCCTTCGAGAGTTCAAATCTCTCCCCCTGCACATCCGAATAAGGCATAGTTTTAAAATCATTTAAAGAAAAAAGCACTTCATTGCCTCTGTAGCTCAGTGGTAGAGCGTGTGCATGGTATGCTGCGGACATTCCGCATCCATATAGCACAAGGTCCCGAGTTCAATCCTCGGCGGAGGCTTCTTGCAAAGGCGTTGCAGCGCCTCGTGCAGGTTTTGTACGTGTCGCAGGGGAATCCGATGAACGTAACAAAGTACCACATCATGGAAATCCTTGAGCCTTCCCTCCTGCTCGGGCTCCTGAGCAGTTTCCTGGGCCTTTCGGCTGCCATTCGTTACGGCAACGCAAACATCTTCATCGGCATCCTGTCCGTTGCAGGGGTTGTCCTCGCACAGGCAAGCGCGAACCTCATTGACGACTACATCGATTACGAAGATGGCATAGACAGGGAAACGATCAAGACCCGGTTCAGCGGAGGCAGTAGCCTCGTCGCTAAGGGGAAGGTTAAGAGCATGTCCGCGCTTTTCATGGGGTTGGCATGCGCTGTGTCAGCCGCGACGATAGGCGCATTTGTCGCACTTTCGGTGCCCTACGTAATTCCATTCATAATAATGGGCGCAGCCATAATAGTGCTATACGCCAGATATCTGACCCGCATACCATTCCTAGCGGAGCCGCTCGTAGCGGTCGAGTTTCTTTTCGCGGCGGTTGGCACGTTTGCCGTGGCACACGGGTCTCTCGCGGGCACCATGCACTTCTTACCAATATTCGTGATCGGTAGCATGTTTGGCGGCATAGCGCTGCTTGTCAACGAACTCCCAGACAGAAACGTCGACCGCAAATACGGTCGAAAGACGGCATGCATAATGCTAAAGACAAACGGGAAGATGGCATCATATTTCCTCCTGTGGCAAATGGCGATATATGCGATTGCCATTGCCTCAGTTGCGTCAGGTGTTGCCTCGGCTTGGTTCCTCGCACTGTTTGCACTCACGCCTGCAAGTTATCTTGTTTACAGGGGAATGAAAGAGTACAGGACCCCAGGCTCTTATGAACGGTACATGAGCATTTGGGCCATGTCATCCGTGATATTTTTATCTCTAATGTCCGCAATCTATCTGTTTTTGTGATTCATGGTGTTTTGTGTGGAATTTAGCTCGAGAACCGTAAGCAATGCACTTGTGTTTCTATACTTCCTACTGCCATTCATCCTTTGGCCGTTGACGTTCATAGTGTTCAGCAACAGGTTCATATACGCAATGGCACTGTCCGACCTGCTGCTGCTCGTGCTAACCATTGTAGCGTTCAGAAAGTACGTAAAACTTCGCGTTGGCAACGTGGGCGGAATAGTGGCATTTGGCATATGCGCCGCGATTCTCCTTTACACGATATTCCTGGCGGGTTATTATCTCGCAGGGTATGTTGGGATGGGTGCGTACGTCGGTGACGTGTATAGCATGATATACTCTGAAGGCGGGACGCTCCAGATCGTGTTACTGCTCGCATTCATAGGTGTGGCGGAGGAGACTTACTGGAGGGGCGGCATTCAGGGCTACGCCTTTGAGAAGATGAAGCGCTTCAAGGCAAGGCCATGGCTTCTCTCTACTCTATATTATGGCGGCATACACCTCACCACCATGAACCCGATACTCGCCATCGCTGCGCTCTTGGTGGGTCTTGTCACCAGCTTAGTGGCTTACAGGAAGGGCATCCTGGCTTCGATGATATCTCACATATTCTGGATAGAGGCGATAGTCGTGTTCCTGCCTGTTCTTCATGCATGAGCTGATGTGATATGAGCAAGAGAATAGAAAGAATGTTTTCTAATATATCCGGAATATACGATATGGCAAATCACGTCTATAGCCTTGGCATAGACACGGCGTGGCGACGCGACACTGCTAAGGAGGCCCTGTCACGCACAACGACGGGCAGAATAATGGCTATAGACATAGGAACAGGCACCGGCGATCTGGCCATCGAGCTTTCTAAACAGGCTGCGGCTTGTGGTAAGAGAATCCTGATAAAGGGCTTGGACCTCAACAGAAACATGCTCCAGCACGCCGATGCAAAACTGCATGCACGCGGAATAAGAAACGTGAGCGTGGAAATCGGGAATGCCCTAAGTACGAGGTTCGCTGACGGCTCCTTCGACCTTGCCGTATCCGCATTTGCACTGCGCAATCTTGACGACTTGGATGCATTTTCAATCGAACTCAGAAGGATCCTTAAGAAGGGCGGAAGGTTTGTGCTCGCTGACATGGCAAAGCCCGATAACAGAGCGTGGCGCACCATATTCGGAACGTACTTCTGGATAATGACCATGACTGTTGGCGGTGCGCTTGACAGGGATGCCTATGCGTGGCTCTACCGCAGCGTCATGGGCTTTGACAAGGGTGCGCTTGTTAGAACGCTTAGAAGAAACGGTTTCAAGGGCGTTCGGATAAAAAACATGGTCTCTGGAGTCGGCTTCATGGTCGTGGGAACACGATAAGCCTCACACCATGATCGTCTTGGAATACTCTGAAAGGACCGAGCAGTTCGTCATCCCATCCAGGTTTTCCATAGCGATAACTACGTGTTCATTGTTTATTTCCTTCGCCCGCTTTAGCGCTTCTTTGCCTGTTATTCCAAATTCCTTTCTAATGGAGGATACGATATTCGGCCGAAATCCCTTGCGAGATGTGCGTTCTCTTGCCTCGTCTCCATTCAGGAAATCCACTATATCATCACGCATCTGGAATGCTATACCAACATTTTCTCCAAACGCGTGCAGTCTTGCCGTGGTGTCCTTTCCGACGTATATTCCCGCTATGTTGCAGCATGTTGCTATTAGCGACGCGCTCTTTAGCCGCGCTACCCTGGTGTACTCCGAGACGGACGGCACAATCCTGCGCTTCTGGTAATCAGAATCGAGGGCCTCTCCGGTGCACATGTCCATCGCCGCGTGTGACATCGCAGTGAGCACTTCAATGCCGTATCTGGAGGAGAGCTCCACCGCCTTGGCGATTAGTGCATCGCCAGCCAGTATCGCGGAATCATCACCGTATTTGACGTGCACTGCCGGCACCCCGCGTCGCTCCCGATCCCCATCTATTATGTCATCGTGTATCAGTGAGGATATGTGAAACAGTTCTGATGCCACTGCAAGGTCTACAAATTCTTTCGGATCCGCATCCACAGCATGGGCGCCTAGAAACACGAGGGTCGGTCTTAGGAATTTTCCCCTCCTCTTTAGTATGTGGAACGAGGGCCCCGATAGCACTCTGTCGCCAAAATCGGATTCGTTGAAACCCGATATTCTCTCCGAGGCAAGGGACAGTGCGTCTCTAACTCCTTCTGGCAGTCGCGACAGCGACGTTGATGGAACGTGCATTTACAGTCCTTCCGCGTGCGCAGGAGTGCACAACCCAGTCGTTTTAGCACATGTTCGCGCGCGCTACAATGTTATAATGGTTGCATAACATTTTTAAATATCAACAGACGATAAATACGCAGTGACATTAATGGCAACAATTTCGACACCGCAGCAGCAGGCGGGAGTGCTAAGCTTCTATGACGCGCCGGAGAAGGGCCCGATGCTTAACGCCAAGGTGGTTTTGATAGCGGTGGCATTTTTCACTGTAATAGTGATAATACTGGACCACTTCGTTGTCCTCTGACCGCCACGCCGATCTTCAGGTCTGTCTGAAGACATCCCGTTTCTTCTCAATCACGTCGCCGGCTTCCGCAAGGAAATAAAGGATTGCTCGTACGCCTCCTTCCGGCAGGCCTGTCTTTTCTACAAGTTCAGACACCCTCTTGTCCCCGCCGCGCAGCTCCTTGAGCACCTGTCCGGAATTCTTCTCAAGGAAAGACCGCAGCAGAATGTAGAACTTCCTGTTGAAAGCCCGCGTGCCAAACACCTGCCCGTGTTTTATGCTGTCCTCCAACAATGATGATACGTGAGACGCCTCCGCCTCAGTCTGGAGCACTATGAATCCATCAGTCTCGAGTTTTTTAACGTTCTCGTCCTCCAATCCCGCAGTCATCCCTGAAGGCGGTAGAAAATTTTCAGCCTGCTGTTGTGGTGTCGCGACGGCGGATGCCTGCGGCCTCTTCCTCATCAGGAATCTGTCATAAACGCCTTTCGATATGCTATATATTTTCTGGCCACCCTTATCCGGGCCGAAGACAGAAACCGCGCGCTTTTTGAGAAGTTGTGACAGGGTGCTTTTCTCTTCGGTGTTAAGTATCTTGTCTACGTTGTCTTGCGTGCGCTGTTGGTACCTGAGCGTATCGAGTTTCTTCAGGACGGATATCTCCCCCTCCGACAGATCTGCAGAAGGAGACTGCTGAACCGGAGCGGTCGTCCTTAATTGCGTGTTTCCCAGCAGAAGAGGCGTTATGTCCGCCTTCTTTGCGAAGATGAACACGTTTTCGTTCATCCTGAAAAAATCTATCTCGTCGTTCTCGCTTAACTTTAGCGCTTTCACAACATCGAAGGGAAGGTACACCGCCAGCTTGTTGTTATATTTGTAAATCTTGACCATGTGATTACCGTGTGTGCCAAAACCCATGGCGGCACATCGCCGCTTCGCGAGACTAATGTAATAGGGGCTTCTCATGCAAAATTTAAAAGGGTTTGTAGGACGCATAACATCGGTATTGGAAAGCTCCTCCGCATCGCCAGACCCGGCGGGACAAGCAATTTAAATCCCAAATGGCAATATTATTTTGTGATTGCACGACCAGCAACGGCAGACTTGCAAGGGAGGCGTTCGCCGAAATGCTCCAGGTAGCCATAAGTCTCGCATATCCTGGGGTAGAGATCGACCGCGAGCGGTTAGTGTCCACGATATCCATTTCAAAGCCCTCTCACGGTGATCTTTCTTCTTCTGTGGCGTTCGTGCTCTCAAAGCCGCTAAAAATCCCTCCACGCGATATAGCGGTTCGTGTAGCAGGACTGGCAAAGCCTACGGGGCATGTCTTCGGAATGGAACAGGAGGGCGGCTACATCAACGCAAAACTCGACAGGGCGGCATACTCCAAGGTCGTGATGGCACAAGTGCTGTTAGAGGGAGAAAACTACGGCAGGAACCAGCTGGGCAGCAACAAACGCGTGATAGTGGAATTTCCCAGCGTTAATCCAAGCAAGCCCTGGCACATCGGTCATCTTAGGAACGCGATACTGGGGGACAGCATAGCGAACATAATGGCCGCGTGCGGTTATCACATCGAGCGTGACGATTACATAGAAGACCTCGGGTTGCAGATAGCGGAAAGCGTATGGGGATACAGGAACATCGGCAACAGGCCGGACAAAAAGTATGACCAATGGCTCGGGGAACAGTACGTTAAGGTCAATAAGATCATGAAGGAGAAGGACATAAGCGGCGAGATAAACGAGATATTAAAACGAATGGAAGATCTGAGCACAGAAGAGTCCGCCCTTGCCAGAACAGTCTCAGAACACTGTGTCGATGCTCAGTACGAAACTGCCTTTGGATATGGCATATCTCACGATCTCCGGATATGGGAAAGCGACATAGTTCGGGCCAAGCTGCTAGAGAAGGCAATGCGGTTAGGCATGGACAATGGCGTGCTGGAGCTTGCAGAATCCGGCAAATATGCCAACTGCATCGTGGTTAGCCTTGACAAGGTGGCCGGTGGCGAGGACAGCCTGAAGGACCTCGCTGAGGATGTCAAGGTTCTCATACGCAGCAACGGCACAGCGACGTACGTGGCCAAGGATGTGGCCTTCCACATGTGGAAGTTTGGCATAGTGCCAGTGGAGTTCATGTACAAAAAGCTTCCAATACTACAATCCGGAAACCACACACTGTACACTACCGCAGAGAATGGCGAACGGGCGGATTTTGGCAGGGCAGACATAGTCGTAAATGTTATAGGCTCAGCCCAGCGCCATCCGCAATTGATACTGAGATCTATCCTGGGTGCCATGGGCTACAAGAAGCAGGCGGACAGAATAGTTCATGTGGCGTACGGCGAGGTCGGCCTGTCTGAAGGGTCCCTTAGCGGTCGCAGTGGAGGGTGGCTTGGAGAAGGCAGGAGCTTCACCGCTGACACTCTTCTTGACGAGGCGAAGAAGAAGGTGGCAGAGAGAGTGAAGGAGAACACAAAGGCGCAGAAGCAGGAAGTCGATGAGAAGGCCATAGCGGCCATAGCCGTAGGCGCAATAAAGTTTGAGTTCTTAAGGATAGCCCCTGAAAAGAGCCTGGTGTTTGCATGGGACAAGGCACTCGATTTCGGCGGCAACAGCGGCCCGTACTGCATGTACATGTATACACGCGCAAGGAGGATAGTTGAAAAAGCCGAATTCGACAAGGGCGATGCGCTCGACGCTGCAAAAAGCGGTGTCATGGGCGATGTCGAGTTCGAATTAATCAAGCTCCTATCCGCAGCCGAGGACGTCTTTGAAAAGGCGTGCGTGGAATACAGGCCCAACGTCATAACCGACTACTTGCTTGACGTGTCATCAACATTCAGCAAGTTCTATGAGAAGGTGCCGGTGCTTGCCGGTGGCGAGCAGAGGGATGCGCGCTTGGCTCTAGTATTTTCCACTATGCAGGTTATTAACAACGCGCTATTACTGCTTGGAATCAACACTGTCGAAAGGATGTAAATGGCAATGCAAGACTCAAGTGTAAAAGTCACTATCAAGCTTGCCGGCACCGCGAATGTTGGGCAGATACTGAAACTTATCGCAGGGGAGGCCAAGGCGAGTGGCGCCGTCACAAGGATAGGAAAGGCTGAGCTTGACAAATGGATCAGTAACGGACTGTCCTATGTTGCCATCCACGATGGACAGGTGATCGGGCATGAAGGGGCAAATGTGTGGCCACAGAGTCGTTTCGTAGAACTTCGTTCGGCTGTCGTGAACAAGGAATACAGGGGGAGAGGGATAGGGGAGAAGTTAAATGGCAGGTTGATGCTAAAGCTGCATTCTAAGTATGGAGGATGGCATGCAATAGCATTCGTCAATTCTGCGGCGAGGAGCAGAGGAATGCTCGAGCGGGCCGGATTCGCAGCAACTCCTGCGGGTGCCTTGCCTGAAAGTTATGTTAGGGAAAATGGCAACATAGATTACATAGTAAGACACGGGTACACCATCTTTACAATGATCGTCTAAGAAAGCGGTGGTCGTCATTTGTACCAAATGATACAAATTTGGTTAAATTATAACAAATATGCCGCAAAGTTAATATACAACATCCGGCAGATTATACCTTGATAGCGATGGCGTTCAAGGAGAAGAACAACGAACTGAAGTTAGGGGTAAAATTGGACTTCAGCACAAAATTGATGATGGCGTCTGTTGCCGATGCCAAGTCCATAGTCGGCCTTGTCAATTCAGAGCATTACAACAGCAATGCGGTTCTGCTTGTCAACGAGAGGGAGATGGAAGGATACATAGCTAGAGGGTGGGTGGCAGTAGCGAAGAACAAGGAGGGGGACGTGGTTGGATGCCAGGGGTTGATACCCTGGCCCAACTGTGGTTGGTACGAATTTAGATTCGCAGTGGTGGATGAGGCCTATCGTGGGCAAAGCATAAGCTTCAAGCTTAAGACTATGCTCATGGACAAGGTTGTTGCCGGGAACCCCGACGCGGTTGTCATCGGGCTGAAGAATGCAAGCTCGAATGGCTTCGGCATACTGGAGAGCCTCGGGCTAGAATATGTTCCGGAGAGTGACATACCGACGCACGTGAAGAGAGAGGTTCTTACCTTGGGATCGGACCAGGAGTGGAAATGGTATGTTTATGGGTACCAGAAAGGGTTTCTAGCCTCATTGGTGCGGGAATAGTATCTGAAAAGGATGGTTTTTGTGGAAAACGAGAATCCCGGAGTAGTCCAAACATTTATAGAATTAGTTTCCATACCTTCACCAAGCGGCGAGGAGGCGAAGGTCGGAGAGTACATAAAGGAAAGGCTTAAGAAGGAGGGCATAGACTCCGACTTTGATGGCTCTGGAAGCAAGAACGACAGCGACTCCGGCAATCTAATAGCCAAGGTAGACGGGCGTGGTCCGACGGTCATGTTTCTGACCCATATGGATACCGTAGAGATGGGCAGAACCGTGCCGGTGATAGACGGTGACACGATAAGGACAGATGGAAACAGCATACTTGGAGCGGATAACAAAGCATCGGTGGCGCCGCTGATGCACGCGATTATTGATGCTAAAAAACTCCAGAATCGCCCGCGCATAATCGCGGCGTTTACCACACACGAAGAGAATGGTTCGATGGGGGCCAAGTATTTAGACATAGGGGAGCACGTGGATTATGTCTTTGTTGTTGACGGAGCAAAGAGCGTGGGCACGTTCATCACCAAGGCGCTCGGACAGATGCCATTCTTAGTGGACATCTACGGAAAGGAGGTTCATGCCGCAGTCAATCCTGACAAGGGAGCAAATGCAATAAGAGCCGCAGGGCTGGCCATCTCAAAGTTAGAGATAGGCAGAGCAGACGATGGAAGCACGATAAACGTTGGGACCATATCCGGCGGCACGGTTGTCAATGTAGTGCCCGGCAGGGTGACAATGAAAGTGGAGGTGAGGGCATACGAACAGAAACGTATCCAGGAACGGTTTGAGTCGGTGGAGCGTGAAGTAGCAGAAGCGTGCAGGAAGACAAATTGCACGTACACAATAAAGACGCTAGAAAATGATGGCGCAGCGGCGTTTTCGATAAGTCCTTCAGACGGCATAGTCTCACTAGCAAAGAGGGCATCTCTCAAGTCTGGCCTTGAATTCTCGCTTGGCGCCCTTGATGGCACCTGTGAGGCAAACGTGCTTGTTGGAAAATTCGACAGCATAATAGCCATGGGAAGAGGTGGGAAGATGCCGCACTCTCGCAGCGAGTCGATCACCAAAATGGAACTTTTGCAGACAGAGCGCCTTCTGCTTGAGATAATTAAGGCTGCAACGGATAATCTGCAGTAAATGCTTTTAAAGGAGAACAGGCCCAGATATTATCGAATAGGTAGAGGGGGATGGTTGAAAAATTAACAAGGAAGCAGGTGCAACAACTGAAGGCGGCTTCCGGCAATTACAGCGTGACCCTTACCGGAAAGGCCAATGTGTTCAGTTACTTGGACCACATACTTGACAGGCTTACTGATCCCAATGAATCTCCACGTATAATGGACTTCAACAAAAATGAAGAGAATAGTGGAGAGGGTATCATGGAGAGGTACTCGTTCACCATACACCGTTTCGAAGGCTATGACTGCAGCAACTGCGCGCACGACGGAACCACGAAATCAGACGGCAGATTTGTCGAAGCCACTCTCGTAGAGGAAGTGGTCAAGCTTATAGAACGCGCAAAGATGCAGCCGGAAGGCACGGAGCTGCACCTATCAGTAGACGAGGATCACGCGACGTACGGTATATGCATCAAACGCGGCACAGGCATGCAGGACATGCTGCGTCCATGACGCGGCGGAGGCGCTAGCGCATTATTCCTGACAGAAGCTCATAGCTTCGCAGCGCGTCTTCGCGGCTAACCACGAAGATGGTTTCCGTGTAGCAGGATATGAACTCTATCACGTTTATATTCTGCTCCGCTAGAAGCGAAGCCAGGAATGCAATTACTCCTGAGGCGCCCTCTATGTTTTCCTCAGAGTATATTATTACGGCCGAGCAGTTGTCCCGCACTTTCACTAGATTATCCTTCGCTTTTTTGCCCAGGGTCTTCAGCGTATCCTTCCTTGTCAGGTACACGTAGTACTCATCGATCTTCACCTTTGCGTCATTGTCTATGCCTATGTCCTCCCTTGATATGATTACATGCACGCCGTCCAGCAGCGCTATCCTGTTCTCCTTCAGCACCTTCATTGCGCGCAGCTCTATGCTACCCCTCAGCGCTTCCCGCTGCCCTGCGTATCTCCTTATGGCGGCCTTTATTGCCTGATAGTTCCGTATTCCGAGCTCTTCCTGTACGAGCCTAGCTAGCGCGCTGTAGTTGACTATACCTTTCTCTAACGCCTCCATGGTGTACGGCTTGTTCTTCAGATAAGCCTTTACCGTGTCCGAAATGCTCATTTCTTCACCATATCTGGAACAGCATTGTTCCATTTAGTGGGCAGCCAGGTATAAAAAGCCTAGCTGTCACGCGACCTGAGACGCGGCGTACTACCGCACGAAATCTTTGGAGATTTTTTTGTATGCATCGCGGAAAGGAGTTCCGCTCTTTACCAATTCGTACGCTTGCTGCGTCGCATACAAGTCATCGGTGAGGCCCCGTTTGCAGTTGTTGGCGTTGACCATTAACTTTGTCAGCGCGTAAGACATCACGTCCAGACTTGCCTCGGTTATGTCAAGGCCGCGCATCACGGGCTCCTTCGTGAATGCGAGGTCGAAGCTGTAACCGGTGGGCAGGTTACCAGTAAGCCCGGCGACCTGCGCTTGATATGCGAGAACCACATGATAGTTTGCACGGATACGCTCCAGAAAGTCCGGGTTCTTCTTGTTCGGCATCATTGAGCTTCCCGTAGTGAAATTCAGCGGAAGCTCGTAGTATCCGAACTCTGGCATGCTGAACATTATCAGCTCTGTTGACATCCTGTTGAGATCCAGCATTACCTGGCTCAGAACGCTGAGCAGGAAGAGCTCGAATTTTCCGCGGCTGAGTTGCACGTATATTGGATTTTGCTGCACTTTTGAAAATCCGAGTTCTTTCATTGTGAATTCCCTGTCGAGTTTTATTGGAGATCCGTATCCCGCACCCGTTCCCAGCGGTGACTGGTCTAGCAGCTCGTATGCCTCACGGAGCAGACGGATGTTGTCCCGCATGGATTCGACGAATGCGCCAGACCAGAGCCTTATCGAAGATGGCATGGCCTTTCTGGTATGGGTGTAGCCTGGTAATTTTATGCCCCTATACCGAGCTGCAAACCCATTCGCATTCTTTACGAATAGATCGGCAAGTTGAATACATCTAGTTACATGATCTTTGTAGTAAAGCCGCAGAGCCACTATGACTTGGTCGTTACGTGACCTTCCGGAATGTATCTTCTTTCCGAGATCGCCAAGGCGTTCAACTAGCCTGTTTTCTATTGCGGTGTGGCAATCCTCCTCCTCTTCCGATACGCGAAACTTTTCGGCTTCTGCAAGAAACCCTATTCTCTCCAATTCGTTTACCAGTTTCCCGGTTTCCGCCTTTGTGAGTATACCTATCTTTCCCAGCATTTTTGCATGGGCGGCCGATGCAGCGCAGTCGTATTTGACCAACCGTTGGTCCAATAAATATTCCTCGCCAACCACAAAATGCCCTATTTTTCCGTCAATCTCATATCCCTTGTCCCAGAGTTTACTTTTTGCCATTTTTATCCTGCCCTTTTTTTATCCAGCCGTAATTCAACCTTCCACCCATCGCGCCGTAATGCGCCTTGAGCCTTATCGCATTTATGTTTATGAACCCTTTAGAGTCCGTAGCATCGAAGCCCCCGTCCTCGTCCATGCTGGACTGCTTCTGATCGTAAAGCGAAGTTGACGCCTCTCTCCCTATGGTAAACACGTTGCCCTTGTGAAGCGACAGCGTGACTTTTCCGTCTACCCTCTCCTGGCTTTTAAGGAATGCGCTCATCAGGAAATCCATTTCTGGGGAGAACCAGAACCCATTGTAGATTATTTCTGAAAAAGTGGGGGACAGGGTGTCACGCAGGTGCATTACCTCTTTGTCCATCGCTATGCCCTCAATGTCCCTGTGCGCAGCCCATAGTATAGTTGCGCCTGGAGCCTCATAAACGCCACGAGACTTTATCCCTACAAATCTGTTCTCCACCATGTCTATCCTTCCTATTCCATTCTCGCTGCCAAGCTTGTTCAGGTATTCGAACATTTCCAACGGACCAGTCTTCGTGATCCCGTGCGTCTTGTCAAATACCTTTGTCGGTACGCCGTCCTTGAAATGAATGTCTATGATCGTCTCTTTTTGTGGTGCTTGACCAACAGACGCTGTCCTGGAAAATACGTGTTCTGGAGGCCTGAATGAAGGATCTTCAAGGATACCGGCCTCATGACTTATATGCATCAGGTTCTCATCCTCGCTGTATGGCTTCGCGGCGGTAGCTTTCACTGGGATACCCTGTCTCTTGGCAAATGCTATCATGTCGCTCCTGCCCCTGAATTCCTGCAGAAATTCGGGATCCTTCCACGGGGATATGACGTTTATGCCTGGATGCAAGGCATAATAAGTGAGCTCAAACCGCACCTGGTCATTCCCTTTTCCAGTGGCTCCATGCGATACGTACTTCGCCCCCTCGGATCTTGCTATTTCTATCTGGGCCTTTGCTAGAAGTGGCCTGGCTATCGAGGTACCAAGAAGGTATCTGCCTTCATACAATGCGTTACCCTGCATTGCTGGGAATATGAAGTCCCTCACAAATTCCTCTCTCAGGTCCTTCACGTGTACCATTGACGCTCCCGTGGCTATCGCTTTCTTCCTTATCGCGTCAAAGTCTTCCCTCTGGCCAATGTTTCCAACAAAGCACACGACATCGTATCCCTTGTTTACCAACCACTTCAGTATCACAGACGTGTCAAGTCCTCCGCTATACGCCAATACTACCTTATTCCCAACCATCTAATCACTAGGATTGCTATTATGGGAAATGGCAAATCACAATTAATAACGTATCGTAGTATGAAGTACAAAATCTGACTTTATTGTGCTATATGATACATTTGAAGTTCAAACACCGGAAAGCATCCCTGCCTTCCAACAGGTTTTTATTTGTTGATACGCACATTTTAATCACATAATGGGTCCGTAGCTCAGCTTGGATAGAGCAGCACCGTCCTAAGGTGATGGTCGCGGGTTCAAATTGGGCATGCAGCATGCATCCCATGAAATTCCCGTCGGACCCGTTTTGGTGTTAACATGGCAGGCAAGGGAGGAAAGAAGGGAATTTCCGGGAGCATAAATGAGCCGAGCGTACTCGTACGTCCTGTCAAGGGATTCGGTGGCCTTGACGGGATTCACGTTGCGCTAATAGTGCTCGCGCTTGTATTGATTGCTTTGTTGTTGATAGTGTCGTACTACAAGCCGGTTGTAATGCCGCAGCAGAACGCCACCCAGAACGCAAGCACACCGGGAAACACAACCAGGTACACCGCCAGTCAGATAAAGAAGATCGCTGATGGCATGGTTGCGGGTTACCTGCAGACAAACAGCTCCCTTTCCCTGCTTCCTTTCTACACTGACACCTCCATGACAAATGCCAGTTACATTCCGCAGTTGAAAGACTGGTACGTTAGCATCCCCTCATACTCCGCCGCTGGAAATGGAACGTTTTACGTATCGGCACTGATAAGCGATGCGAATGGCTCGCTGGTTACCCCATTCATACAGCTCGCGCGACCATATCCTACCGGTGACATGGTGGTATCACGCGGAGTAGTAGCTCTGTCCGGAAAACCGACGTGCCTTGTAAGGTCTCCGCTGCAGGCGTACTGGTTCATGGATCCATACGCTCCTGGCGCGGTGCAGAGCCTCGAAAATATAACGGCATTAAAAAAGGAGTACGGTAACGGGATAAACATATCGATCAAGACGGTGTACGGCAGCTCATACCAGCGCATAGCCGATCAGGTCGGGGCGCTCGATGCGCAGTACCTCGGAAAGTACGTCATGTGTGCCTCACTGCAAAGTGGATTTGGAAACTTTTCATCAGCACTGAACAGCATCTATGGAGGCGATTACATATCGCAGAATACCCTGGAGAGCATATCCGGTACCGCGGGGCTGAACGTGACCGCGCTTGATGCCTGTGTGAACAGCGCATCCAGCACCGTAAATGCACAGGCATTATTTGCATCGTACTACAACATAACCAGTGTGCCCGCGGTCGTGGTGGACTGCAAATACCTGGCTATACCTCAAACGGCAAACAACGCAGTGTGCTATGCAAACAGCACCATGTGCCAGGGCGCCTCGTGATGTTGAACAGAGGCATTCATGCAGCAAGCGACAAGGGTTATAAATTTGGGCCACGCAAAATTGATACGGAAAGCAGCGATTGACGAAGTACTAAACACGATCAACGACCGGTGAACATATGGAGGAGGAAAACAACAACATGGATGGCAACGTGGCAGTTCGGAACAACGTCGTTTTGGTTGGGAAGAAGCCGCCAATGAACTACGTGCTCGCAGTAGTCACGCAGTTTAACAACGGTGCGGATAACGTACGGATACGAGCAAGGGGCAATGCCATAAGCAAGGCCGTCGATGTCGCCGAGATAGTCCGGAATAGGTTCATGACATCACTGAAAAGCCCCAGCAGCGCAAACATACAGATAGGCTCGGAGGAGATATCGAACGAGGATGGTACAAAGTCGAAGGTCAGTTCGATCCAGATACTGCTATCAAAGCTTGATGGAGAGCACCCTGTTGTAGAAAACCTTATTGAGAATTCTGTGCTGATAGGAAAGAAGCCAACCATGAACTACGTGCTCGCAGTAGTCACGCAGATGAACAACGGTCGTGACAGCGTTACGGTGAAGGCGCGCGGCAATGCCATAAGCAAGGCCGTCGACGTAGTGGAAATTGCAAGGAACCGGTTCGTCGCCGCTGCGAAAAACCCCAGCACTGACAGTATCGCAATAAATTCCGAAGCGATAGAAAACGAGGATGGAAGCACGTCCAAGGTTAGTTCCATAGAGATACTGTTGGAGAAGGACGAGTCGCGATAACGCGTATCTACGCGCCTCGCCGGCGTGAGATGGGATTCGGGCCGTTCTCAAGGGTATGTACGATACCGGTAGATGTTATTGTGCCTACGACACGCAGATCATGCCTGTTGTCGACTACCGGAAGGCGGGAATGCCCTGTCTTGACCAGGATTGAGGCTGCGGATTCCGCGCTGCTAGATTCCTCCACAAATTCCGGAGGTTCCATCACAACGCCAACAGGTTCATTCGTCAGATGCCGTTTCTCAAGCTGGTCGATTGCCAACAGCCCAACCAGGATGCCGTTGTCAAGAACCGGCATCACCGCGATGTGCGTCTTTTTCATGAGTGTGATAGCGAGCCTCACATTCGTCCCAACCGATACTCCGACGATGTGCTTCTGCATTATAGAGGATACGGACACCATGCCAACAAAAGCACTGGGATGCATAAGCATTTTAATTTTTCCGACACCCGCAAATCCGACAGTCTATACCGGTGATGGCGTACACAGCAGAGTATTTTAATACCTCACGCCAAGAGATATGTGGTGTTACATTGAGAAACGAATACAGGAGCCACTACGTTTCGGAATTGGCATCTGTTCCGGAAGGTTCCGAAGTGGAGGTGGCGGGATGGGTACATGAGACCCGGAACATAGGAAAGATCATATTCCTCCTGCTAAGAGATCACAGCGGCATAGTGCAGGTCACGGCAAAGGAGGGCACATCTGATCCGCAGGTCATGAAGGCCATGGATCTTCCTAAGGAAAGCGTAGTGACGATACGTGGAAGGATTAAGAAGAATCCGCAGGTGAGGAACGGGTTCGAGCTGCTTCCTGTGCGCGTAATCGACCTGAATCCGCTTGAGCGCAGCATGCCGTTTGAGGTTACTGGGAAGGTTCCGGCCGAGCTTGATGTAAGGCTAAACTACAGGTACGTGGATCTCAGGAGGAAGGAGACCACGGCCATTTTCAACATACAGTCCGCTGTGCTTCATGGCTTTAGGAACTTTGCAGCAAAGAACGGCTTCCAGGAGATAAGACCACCCAGCATAGTCGAAGCGGCAACCGAAGGCGGTGCAGACTTGTTCCAGATAGGCTACTTTGAGAAGAAGGCGTACCTGGCACAGTCTCCGCAGATATACAAGCAATTGGCAGTCATAGGAGGTATGGACAGGGTGTTCATGACCGTTCCGGTGTTCAGAGCCGAAAAGCACAACACCATATTCCATCTGAACGAGAGCACACAGATGGATATCGAGATGGGATTTGCAGATCACAATGACGCGATAGCAATGCTGAAGAAGGCATTTTCCTCGATATTAGACGCTGTGCTTAAGGAGAGCGCTGCCGACCTTGAGACTCTCGGAGTCGAGTTTCAGAAGAGCAGGGTGAAGGACGTTACGTACAAAAAAGCAATATCCAAGCTAGCGGCTAATGGCTCTAAGATTGAGTTCGGGCAAGATTTCAGCCGTGATGATGAAACGATGCTCACACGGCTGTATGGTGACGCGATCATAGTGAAAGAATATCCGACGAGCATAAGGGCATTTTACAGCATGCCGAACTCCGGCGACCCCGAAGTCTCAAACAGCTATGATCTTATATACAAGGGACTGGAAATATCGAGCGGAGCCCAGCGTATACACAAACCATCGCTACTCATCGGCGCCCTTGAAAAGAGGGGCCTAGACCCGAAGGAATTCGAGTTCTACATAAATGCCTTTAGGATGGGAGCTCCTCCGCATGCGGGATGGAGCCTCGGACTGGAGAGAATAACGATGAAGTTGACAGGCAGTACTAATATACGGGAGTGCGCCATGTTCCCGCGCGACCGGGAAAGGCTGACGCCGTGATCATATGGTATCAATAGACGCAATAAGAATCGATAAGGATGAGGAAACGCAGGTCGTGATAGGCCATGCCAGTTTCATCAAGACGGTTGAGGACCTTTACGAGTGCATGACAGAGTCCGTCCCCGGGGTGAAATTTGGCCTTGCATTCGCCGAGGCCAGTGGCCCTTGTCTCATACGGTCGGATGGCAACAACGACGAGCTGATAGCACTTGCGAGGAAGAATATGGCGGCACTGGCGGCCGGACACAGTTTCATAGTGCTATTCAAGGGAGCATACCCAATAAACGTGGTGAATGCGATAAAGAGCATCAGCGAGGTGCAGGTCGTTCACTGCGCAACGTCAAATCCGGTAGAGGTCATAATTGCCGGTACAGAGCAGGGTAATGGCATATTGGGGGTGATAGATGGCCGCACACCCAATGGATTTGAGAGTAGGGAGGATGAGGAGGCCAGGCACGCCCTTCTCAGGAAGCTCGGATATAAGAGGTGAAGCTCGTGCCGGTGATGCTCGACGCCAAGGATGCCGCTGAGACCATAGAGCTATTGGAGGAGAACTATCCGGATTCCCATTACTATCTGAATTTCAAGACTCCCATAGACCTTCTAGTGGCGGCAATATTATCGGCGCAGACAAAAGATGAGATTGTTAACAGATCTACGCCTGTGCTATTCGACAGGTATAGGACGGCAAAGGACTATGCCAATGCCGACCTGAAAGAGCTGGAGGATTGCGTGAAGAGCGTTAGCTTTGCAGGAAACAAGGCAAGAAACATAATAAAGGCATGCAATATCATCGTCAAAGACTACTGCGGAAAAGTTCCGGACAGCATGGACGCCCTGCTCAAACTTCCAGGAATCGGCAGGAAGACGGCAAACACCATACTGATAAACGCGTATGGGATAGTGGATGGAATACCAGTGGACACATGGGTCATTAAGATATCGAACAGGACAGGCCTTTCGATTTCGGCAAAACCCGATCTCATAGAGGAGGATCTCAAGCGGATCGTAAAAAGAAAGTATTGGAGGAACTTTGCGTACGTGATGAAGGCGCACGGTCATGCTATCTGCAAATCAGTTGTGCCGGTGTGTAGCAAGTGCTTCCTTAACGGAAGGTGCAGGAGGAACGGCGTAACCAGAAGTGATTAGATGGAGCATATTACCGATCTTCACATCCATTCACGACATGCGGTCGCATGCAGCGACAAGCTTACCCTGGAAAATATAGGAGCTGCGGCAAAGATGAAGGGCATTGACATCATAGGCACAGGGGACTTCACGCACCCCGTATGGTTCTCTGAGCTTGAAAAGAAACTGATAGATGCGGATGAAAGTGGACTCTACACGCTCAGAGGAAGCGACACTGGCACAAAATTCGTGCTGTCATGTGAAATAGCCACGATATTCGAGGCGGGCGATAAGAGCGGCCACGTAAAAAAAGTGCACAACTGCGTTCTGGCGCCAAGCCTCGAGGCGGTTTCCCAGATAAATGGGGCGCTGTCAAAGTTTGGCAACCTCGCTGCTGACGGAAGGCCCGTACTCAGGTTGAGCGCAGCAGGGCTGTCAGAGATCCTCCATGGTATTGACAACAGGATTGTCCTGTTTGGCGCACACGTGTGGACGCCATGGTTCGGCGCTCTTGGGGCATTTTCCGGTTTCGATTCCATAGATGATGCATACGAAGATCAGGCACAGCACGTGCATGCCGTAGAGACGGGATTAAGCAGTGACCCCGGGATGAATTGGCGGGTATCTGCCCTGGACAAGTACACACTGCTGTCGGGAAGCGATGCGCATTCTCTGGACAAGATAGGCCGTGAAGTTACGTCATTCGATTTCGGAGATAAAAAGCCGAGCTTTGCTGGACTGGAGAGAAAGATCCGAGAGCATGACACAAGTATGACAGTGGAGTTCTATCCGGAGGAAGGCAAGTATCATTTTGACGGGCATAGGAATTGCAATGTCTCTCTGAGTCCGGAAGAGTCTAAGAAATATAACAACTTATGTCCTAAGTGCAGGAGAAGGCTCACGATAGGCGTCTTGCATAGGATAGAGGAGCTTGCGGATAGGGAAGAGGGTGCGAGACCAATCAGTGGCAAGCCATACGTGCACGCTGTGCCTCTGCTTGAGGTCATAGCCGGCGTATCAGGCATGGGGATCAATACCAAGCGCGTGCGAGAGACGTATGATCGTCTGATAAGGGCGTTTGGAAGCGAGATGGGGGTGCTCCTCAAGTGCGATGCTGACAGCCTGGACGGGGTCGATGAGGGATTGGGCAATGCGATATCTAGAATAAGGGATGAGAAGGTGAATGTCATTCCAGGATATGATGGGGTCTTCGGCATAGTTGACATAATGGGCACGGTGAACAAAAAGACGTCGGGAAGCCAGAGGACAATGCAGGACTTTTAGTGCATTGCTTCCATGGCCTGATAGTAATTTTTAAACGTTCACGTGTATAAGAACAAGCATGGAGCCTATTTCAAGGGTATCGATATTGGCGTTCGGGCTTGTGCTTCTTCTAGGCATTGCCAACGCGTACACGACAAACATACACGCGCCTGCGGTTTATCTAAATCAGGACACAGGCACGCTGACACATGTGTACCTTAACATAACACGTGGCAATGGAACTATCAGCATAACCGGTCCTGCGAGCGTCGGGAACAGCACCATAGGGTCGGCGCAGACCGCTGTTCGGTACGCGACGTCATATCTCAACGTGAATGAGAAGCTGTATAATTTCAATTACTATATATCGGACCCTCAGGCAAGCACCACAGATGTGAGCGGCCCTAGCGCGGGGCTTGCGTTTACACTGCTTGCAATATCCGGGCTGGAGCACAAACAGCTCCTTGGCAACTTCACTGTCACAGGCACTATCTCGCCCAACGGCACAGTGGGGCAGATAGGCGGCATCTACGATAAGATATGGGCAGCGAGCACAAACGGAATGACCTTTGCCATGGTTCCATACGCGCAGAATGGCAGCTTCGAGAACGAACTTTATTACATCTCACAGCAGACGTTCGGCCTGCCCATTGTGGAAGTGGCGAATGCGTCACAGGCACTCGGATACGCGTTGGGGAATAAGACACCGATCCCCTTGACGTACAACCTTACTGTTGACTACCACACGTCTGGATTGCCTTACGCAAACATAGCGTGTGGAACGTGCAACATGAGCGCATTTGAAAGTCTGAAGAATTTCACCCTTAACTCCACGGAGAACCAGATAGCCGACATGGGCAGCAGCTATGGTAATGCCGCCATGCAGATGCAGAGGCAGATGTTACAATACGAGAGCATAGGGGCAAAGGGTTACCTGTACAGCGCATCAGACCTCTCCTTCCTCGAATACATAAACGCATTCACCTTCTCCAATTCCGAACACATAACAAAGGCGAGCGCACAGGCTGTTGTTCAGAACGTAAGCGATTACTGTTCTGCTATAGTGTCTCCAAGACTGACGAATCTTAATTATGAATATGTCCTAGGGGGCGAGCTGAGGCAGTCGTGGGGCCAGATATACGCATCGGAGGCCAACCAGAGTGTCAACAGTTCACAGACGTCCGATGAACTTGTAAGCAGCATGTACCTTGCTGGAAGCGCAAACGCGTGGTGTGGGGCTGCCGCACAGATGTATGGTATAGCGGCAAACCAGGGCGGCACTCCGGTGTCATACGGTCCATCCGTAAGCGGAAATGCATCCGAGCTTATAAATAGCATAAGCAGGTACGGCACTGGCAATCTCTACGTGGAGTCGGCGATAAGCAGCTATAAGGCAGGCAACTACGGCGCTGCAATATACGATGCGGCTTATGCGAACGCGTTTTCAGGCGATGTTTCTGTTGTTGGAAATCTCACCAGTCAGAACTCCCTGTTCCAAAACCTTTCCGGCTACAATGACGGAATATGGCCGACAGAATTTGCGTTGCAGTCCAAATTCTATCTTTACGAGGCCGAAATGAACAGCAACAACGCATCACTGTCGCAGTCATACGCATATCAGGCGTACACTACTGGCATTCTTGCACAGTACCTAGACAGATACAACGGCATGATATCCGGGTCATTCGTAAACAGCACGGCAATACAAGCCCAAACGACACCAATAAATTCGACAATAATGGACAGGCTAGACCGCATCCAGGGCGACGTGTACGGCATATACGCCATGCTGCTGATAATACTGGCCGTGTTGATCCTGCTGATAGTCATGCTGACCGCGATTGTGCTCACATTTCGAAGAGGCGCCCAGATTCACGAGGCTAAGAGGGGTAGGACAAATGGCAACAGAAGATGACCCCTTTTGCAATGCCGAGATCGTGAACAGCGAATCGGTTTATACGAACAGGCGTTTTTTCGTGCTGTATAACATACGGCCTACCGTGCCGGGACACGTGCTGCTCATACCAAAAAGGCACGTGGAGCACATAACGGAATTGGACTCTGAGGAGATGCGGTACATGCACGCCGCACTGAAAGCCGTTATCCCAGTGCTCCTGAAAGAGTACGACGCTGATGACAGCTCCTACAACCTGATAATACAGGCCGGAAAGTACTCTGGCATGTCAATACGGCACCTGCACATGCACATCATACCCCGGAACAAAACGGACAGATACCAAAAGAGAAACAATGCGCTCTATACCGACATAGAGAGGTCCAGGAAGGGACTAGGAAAGACGCACGTCAAGGAGCAGATAGCAAGACTGAAGAACGTATTCGCCAAGCGAGGCAGCACGCGGTAAATCTCAGACGCCCACGTGCACGACCGCGGCGGCAAGTATGGTTATAAGGGCCAGAGCCATTGCAAAGAGAGACACATTTCTTGCCAGAGAATAGAACCTTTGGGTTTTACGGTATACGTATCCAATGCCTACGTACGCAAGCATGACATCCACGAGGAGTATCGGGAATACGTAAGTGACATTGCGCTCAAACGGCGCAACGGATATAAAAAGGTAAGCGCTTATGGCTATCGCAATTGCATAGAGGAGCAAAGCGAGCACCGACGATGCGCTTCTTCCGATGACCTTCGGAAGAGTGTGCACATCCCTTGCCCTCAAGTCTCCCTTTAGGTCCCTTATCGTTCCGTGTATTTCACGCGATAGGCCACTCAGGAAGATCATGGTTGACACCGGGATTATTGCTGGTGCCAGATCCCTAGAAACAACGAAGTTTCCGAATATGAACGGTATGGCCATTGAGAAGGCTATGTATGCATTGCCCCAAAAGAGCATTTCCTTTAGCCTGTATCCGTACAGAAGAGACGCGACACCGAATAACACGGCTATTGAAAACGCGTACGTGTTGATGAAAAGGCTTGCCACGAGGCCAACAAACATAGACACCCCGGTCACGTACAGGGCAGTGTTCATTGACAATTCCCCGGTTACCAACGGCCGCATTTTCTTGTTAGCCCTATCAACTTCGACATCGAAGTAGTCGTTTATGGCAAATGCCGACATGCTGATGAATATTGGAGTCAAGAGACTGAGTACCAGGATTTCTGGGGATGGAATCCCTCCGGAAAGCATCTCAGCAGACACCACCGCTATGCACAGCATGACGCTATGCTCTATCCTGGTTAGCCGCAGTATCGCTCCGATAATCGACATGTGTATAGATAGGGTTGGAAATGTTTATATTAAGGCAAGAGGGCACGCCGGCCGTACCTTCTTTTATCCACCAGAGAGTCTTTCTGCAAGAGAACCTGTCACGTTGACCGATAGGGATTCGTTTTCAAAGAGCCCCACAAAAAGTATGTTTCGATACGAGAAAGCGGATCCGTAAGACGCAAGCGTCAGGGATTGATTTCCGGTGCCGAGCGTCGTGCGTATCGAATAGAAGTGCACGGTTATGTTTCCGAAGGCTTGCGTTCCAAGCGGTGTTGTTTTGGAATTTGATTCGAATGAGAATGCAGATTCTAGGGTAGGCGTGTTCAGGTACTCTGACGGTGCGGAGTTGTTTCCATAGATGAATGCAATTATCTTGTTTCCAAGAGACGAGTCGCCCATCATGTCGGTGCTGACGTAGCCGCTTATGTTACCCGATCCGTACTGGGGAAATTTTGTTGCAATGGTGTTGCCAGCGACAAGATAGCCGCCAGTGCTGAAGAATCCCGGTGCAACGTCCAGGAACATGGATGATATCTGGGATGCGTTAAGGTTCTGACGAAGGCCAGTCGTAGCGGGACCCCGCAGAGCCGCATAAAGAAGCAGTGCCGCCATCAGTGCAACAAATGCCACGCTAATTGCGGCGTAATTAAATCGCATGTCACGCCACCCCGTTATCCGCATTTATGTAGCTGCCAATCATGGCCTCGGCCTGACTCAGCAGTGCTGTCGAATTCTCGCTGTTCGAATAGCCCCAGGATCCAAACTGAAGTCCAGTGCCCTTGTACGCAGTAGTAGCAAAGTACCAGTATATGTCTGGCTTTTTGCCAACATAGTAGTTGTTGGTAAGGTGCATCCCGGTATTGGTGAAATTGTACACATTGTATACGTGCAGGATGATCCCATCGAATCCGACGGTGCTGTAGTTGTGTGCGGAGTTCTCAAAGATGCTGTCGAGTTCGGTGCTAGGACACAGGCCGCTCTGATTTATGTTTGCGGCATAAGCGGACGCATTGGCTGGATTCACGTATGACAGTGCCACATATTGGGCAAGAGGCGCACTCTGATTGAACGAGGAGAAATTTGCGTATGTGTACGTTACGTTTATTCCTGGCTGTGCAAACCACTTGACAAGCTTTATTCCCTGGCACGAGCCACTGTTATCGAAGGTAATGTTGGCATACGTTATTATACGGGCAGGGGAATTTTGCATCGCATACGAATACAGAAAGCCTGATCCGGAAGGCGGCACGGCGGAGAGGGATGGCGCCACGATTGTGGAGGAGGAATCTGCGGTTTTCTGCGTTGGAGAACTAGTGTATACGAAAAGCACGGCTGCGACAGCGATCAGGAACACGATGACTGGGATTGATGCGCCCGTACCCTTTCCGACTCTGCCCCTTGTTTCGTAATGCCTTTTTATGCGAACGTTCTTCCTTACGACCATGACATCCACATTTTGTAATAATGACATATGTGCCAGGTAAGAATTATAAACTTACGCGACCTTTGTGTCCACAAGCACACCACCCACAACGTAGGTGTTGGTAGCATTCGTGTACACGTTGTACACCATGAACGATCCGGTAGAATAGCTGACATTGTGCACTGCGACCCACGAATCCGTGGCAGGTTCGAATAGGTACCAGCCGACACGGATGGACGATGGGTTGCTTATCCATCCGGTGTACGTTGAGTTGCTTATGTACATTGGCTGATCGTACGGTGTTACCCCTATTTTCCCGTTTATGAATTCTATCTCAGATGTGCTGGTCTCGGTTATTAGAGAGACGCGGACCGCCTGCGTTTTTCCTGTTAGAACATCGTATCCAAGCACGTAGTCGCCAACGGATAGGAACGACACCGGCACGGATTGTCCATTGTACATCGTTACTGTGTCATTCCAAAGGACGCATCCACCGCCGGTCGATGTGGCTGCATTGGTTGAAGCGACAGTGGTAGACGTTGTTTTTACCGTAGATGTCGTAGATTTGGTTGTTGATGTTGTGGCTTTCGTTGTGGATGTCGTAGCTACTGATGTCGAGACGGACGTGGAAACTGATGTCGAAACCGATGTTGACACAGACGTGGAGGCTACGGTGGAAGTCGTCGGATACACACAGGCCTCGTACGTGCCGCTGTATCCGTAACCTACAGGATAGGATGGCGGCTGACACGATCCTCCCGGAGGCGTATCAAAACAGGAACACGGCAGAAATGTCTCCTCGGTGGTGTTGTAAGCACCAGAAGGGCACCCGAGTATTCCCACGGGTGTGGTGTATGTGCATGTACCCAGGTGTTGCACGGTGCCCGCATTGGTTGCGGCGTTAGTCACCACGGTCGAAACAGTGGTTAAGACGGACGTGGAGGTTGTGCTCGATGTTGATGTAGAGGAAGAAGTAGTAGATGATGTCGATGTGGAAGTCGTAGAGGATACGCCGGCACTTGAGTTGGTGGTCTGCTGGGATGATGACGAATCTGTAACTTCTGCACAGTAATAGTAGCTTCCGGGCGATATCGAGAAAGAGGTGGATGTTGTAGTTACTCCGGAGTTCGTGGCCACTACATTAGTGTCAAGCGTGCAGTTCGGCGAAGTTCCTGAGCGCAGTGTAACGGAGTATGGGGCAGTACCGCCGCACCATGACACGGTTATTGAAGATTGCCCAGAAAAGACGAGTGAAGGCGAGCATAGCGAACTGTATTGCTGTGTTGTGAAGGTACCGTTGGCAGTTCCAACTGTGGTGTACGGAATTGTTGTGTAATAACCCTTTGGCTGGAAACTCAGATTCAACGAAGCGGAGTGTCCTGCAAATGAAGCATTGACCACCACAGGGCCGACACGAGTGCCAGATATATAGCTCGTGGCGCGGCCGTCAGACCCTGTTGCGGATTGTGACGGCAAAATCGTGTAATTGCTACCGCCATTCTGGGTGAAGTTAACCGTTGCTCCAGGAAGGGGATACCCGAGCAATGTGACCTTTGCAGTGAGCATCGTCTGGCCATTGTTTATCGATGGCGCAAGACTAGAGGAATACAGTGATATGGACACAGGCTCTGACGCCAACAGGGGCTGGGCATGGAGGACCACCGTTCCGGCGTATGTCTGATAAGGCGCCTCTGCGCATTCTTCTGCGCCTGACACGCAGCTCCTACCGTTGAGATACATTGATCCGGAGACTAAGGCTCCTTGCGCATATCCAGTAGGTATCGTGACATTGCACACCATTACCCCACCGGGAAGCACGTAGGACGGATAGCACGAACCGGAAACGTTTCCGGACTCAGGAACCGATACGATCACGGAGGGGGCACTGAATGGGTATTGCTGCGTATTGGATAACAGCATCACGAGCCTAGATGCACCCTGCGAAGTTCCGAATACTACGTCATTGCAGTACGCCCCGGATGTCAAAGAGCACTTTTGGGGCACCACGAAGGAAGGCGCGAAGACGAATGCGTAGAGGAACGAGATCATTATGGCTATTATCAGTATCGCCCACCCGTAGGTTGTCAGATACTCTATAGCTGCCTGCGCAAACTCTTTACTGCCTTTGTGGTCTGTCATGCTTATCACGCTTTAGCGTTGGAATTGTATGCATTTATGAACCCGGAAACGAAGCCCTTCGTCATGTCGATCAGCGACGTAACATTCTCACTGGAAACAAAGCCACGGGACCCAAATTGCAATCCAGAATTTCCGTAGGAGGTAGTGGCCATGTACCAATAAACGTCAGGTTTGCTTCCGGTGAAGTAATACCCAGTGCTGTTCAACTCATCCGCGGTAAGGTTGGATATTAGGTATATGTGCAGGGTGACCCCTTCGAATTGTATTGTGCTGTATGAAGATTCGGACCTGGAAAGTATCGGCACCAGGGAGGTGTAGGAATTTTCGCATAGACCCGTGTTGCTTATAGCACTCTCATACGCCGAAGCATCAGACTGATTTACCGTATATATCGCAGCATACTGCAGGAAGGGGAACCTTGGATTGAGGCTCGAAAGGTCGGTACCGCGTTGTGAAGTGGCAGAGGATGATGACACAGCCGATTTTATCGCGGCGGTTCCGCTGCATGGGCCGCCCTGGTAGAATGTAAGATTGTTGATTATCGTTATATTGGACAATGAACTGTTTAGAGGGAACGACTCAAGAAATGCGGCCCTCCATGCGGCGCCATAAGATGCATTACCCGTTGCGTTGGCTGGTGCAGGGGAGTATTTTGTATGTAATATGAAATATGCGATCGCAAGGACAAGAACTGCTGAGATCACTACCGTGGCGTATGCAAGCCTGTGGTTACCGTCTGCTTCGCCGTACGCGTAGTGGTATGGCCCTGCACCGTTGGATTTGCCGTTTGGCATTCTATATCACTTGTTCAGCATAGGCACTTGTTGCTGCAATCGCCGTAGTACACCGAGCACGGGTTTGCACAGCATTGTATGCCCGTGCTAGGGCTTATGCATCCTCCCCCGCAGACAGTCGTGGATGTCGAAGCCACTGTAGTCGAAGTAGAAACAGTGGTTGACGTAGATACCGTGGTTGAAGTTGTCTTTATTGTTGAAGTAGATGCGATGCTTGATGTCGAGGTTGATGCAGTAGTTGACGAGGAGCTTGCAACGGAAGTCGAGGATGTTGATGCGGTGGTACTGGCGGAGGTCGAGACCGACGTCGAAACGGAAGTGGATACAGTGGTTGACGTAGAGGACGTAGTGGATGTTGTTGATGTGGATGTTGAAGTAGTGGACGAGGTGCCAATGCTGGAGCCCGTAGTCTGTTGGGACGTAGAAGAGTCGGTAACAGTAGCGCAGTAGTAGTAGCTGCCGGAAGGAATGGAGAACGACGTCGAAGTAGTCGATATGCCGGAATTAAGGGCAACGACATTGGTGTCGCTGGCACAGTTAGCCGAAGTGCCAGAATAGAGTGTTACGGAATACGATGGCGTTCCACCGCACCAAGTTATTGTTACGGTGTTCTGGCCGGAAAATGAGATTGTGGGAGAACAGAGCGGAGAGTAGGGTTGGGTAGTGTATGTGCCATTTGATGTTCCAGTAGTAGTGTACGGCAGCGTAGTGTAGTACCTGGGCGGCTGGTAGCTGATCGTTATGGATGACGAATGACCGGCAAAGGAGGCGTTCACAAGAACCGGGCCAAGCTTCAGCCCTGACAGGTAGCTTGCGGCTTCCCCGTTTGAGCCAGTCGTTGCCTCCGAGGGCACGAGGGTGTAATTCGACCCGCCGCTGTGTGTGAAGTTTACAGTGGCTCCAGACAGGGGATAGCCAAGCAGCATCACCCTTGCCGTGACCTGCGTCTGGCCGCTGTTTATTGATGGAGTAAGATTGGAAGAGTAAAGGGAAATTGTTACAGGTTCGGATGCTAGAACGGGTTGCGCGTGCGCGACAACTGTCCCGGTGAAGGTCTGCGCCTGCCCTGATGCGCACGATGTGGAATTCGAGGGGCAGTTTTTGCCACTGACGAATATTGATCCGGAAACCAGAGAGCCTACCGAGTATCCTATCGGGACGGTTACGTTGCAGACTATCGATCCGCCAGGAAGCACGTAGGATGGATAGCACCTACCAGTAACGTTGCCGGCCTGCTGCGTGTTCAGTATGACACCGAGCTCGGAAATCGGATACTGCTGAGAGTTTGACAGCAGCATGACAAGTTTAGATGCATTTGCTGTGGTGCCCAGGACAACGTCGTTGCAGTACGCGCCGGAAGTGATCGTGCACTTTTCAGGAGTTATGAAGGATGGGGCGAAGAAAAACGCGTATAGCAATGAGACTATGATTACGAGCACGAGTATCGCCCACCCGTAGGTTGTCAGATACTCTATAGCTGCCTGCGCGTGTTCGTCGCTGCGATCCTTTCGTGCGCCCACGCCACCACGGCGCTTCGATTTTGCTCTTGACATTAAGAGTATAAAAAATCGCAGATTTATATGCCTTTCTGGACAGCGTCAACAGTCATTTCTTTGACCAGAAGGCGCGATAGAACTCTATGAGATCCCTAAACAGGTAATCCGGTCCGATGCGCTTTAGCAACCCGTACGGATCAACGCCATTGCCGACGCTGCAGGAATCGAACCCTGCGAACTTTGCCGTGAGTATATCAGATGCCATGTCACCGACATAAACACACTCCCTCTTTCCGACCCTGAACTTCCTTGCCATGATGAGAAGACCGTCTGGATTTGGCTTAAATCGCTTTATTGCGTCAGCGCTGAGGACGAAGTCCACGTAGTCAAGGGCACCGAGAAGCCGGATCTCCTTGAGAAGTCGGTACTTCTTTGAATCGCTGAAAATGGCGACCTTTTTCCCGCTCTCACTGAGGGTTTTAAGCAAGTCGAGTGCGCCTACCTGCAGTTTTGGTTTAACAAACATGAGGTAAAGGTCATACAGGCTTGCGTACAGGCGGTTCACTTCCTCCTTGTAAACTATCCTGTCGAGCCTGGCGCGGCCGTATGAGCTAGCATGGCTGCGAACGTAATTCACACTGTATCTGCGTTTGAAAATCCTTACGAACCTTACCAGAGGAGTAGAGGTGCTAAGAGTGCCATCCCAGTCGAATACGTAGAGTTTGTATTTGTTGATGGGCATAGGGTTATTAATATTATCAAATACATTAAAAATGTATGTGATGTGACTGGTGATCGCTGAGCTTTTGCGATGACGACAGGTAGGCGGTCTGATACATCAACTACTTTGTTTGCACGGAGACGATCGGCATGGCTGGGCGCACTGTCTTGGAAAAACTCGGGATCACAAAGATCTCGGCTACTGACATCGCCGGCCAGTTCTGGTGCGAGAAGAAAGTTGAGTTGGGACACATGTACGGTGCTAAACGCACCAAGTATATGGAGCGGGGTTCCCAGCTGCATGAGAAGTGGCAGTCAAAGGTATTCGTACCTTTGACTGTAGAGACAAGGAACAGTGCCGACTGGATGTACAAGACGGCGTATGAGAACTACCAAACTATGCGCAGCCTTTCGGAGAAGCACGTCGGCAGGGAGCTCTTCCTTTACGGCTCAATAAACGGCTACAAGATAACCGGCAAGATAGACGAGCTGAGGATAGCCAACGGCAAGGTCGTGGTCGTTGAGGACAAAACCACGAAGTCGGACAACCTTGACAACATCTATAAGAAGTCTCACATGATACAGATCATGCTCTATAGGAAACTGCTCCAGGACCTCAAGGAATCCAAGTATGCGTATCAGAACATCGCCGCGTCGTACGGCATAGAGACCGCGAGAATGTCTGACGAATTCCAGAAAGGCCTTGTGGAGATAGGAATAAGAGACGAGCTGAGATCCTTGCCTGCCATGTTCAAGCAGATGTTCAGTTCGATAAACGCCATGCCTGAGCTGGACAACAACCTCATCCTGAGATACAGCGACATGACTTCGGGAGACGTCTTCGGTGAGATAACGGTGTCCTATGAGGATAGTGAATTCAGCAAGGAGCTTATAGACGTTATGGGATATTGGAACGGTCAGCGCGAGGCGCGGCCGGTGCCCGAGTCCGAGAGATGGAAGTGCACGCGATGCGAGTTCTTCGGAAAGCAGTGCACGGCATGGTATGGTGCTAACAATGCTTAAGCTAGACAGACTGGACAAACCGACCCTGAGGGCGGAATTCGCAAAGAGCCCTGAAGAGTACTACAAGGTAGAGCTATTTGAGAGGGAGGGTTTCACAAGAAAGAAGTGTCGTATCTGCGGGATTAACTTTTGGAGCGTTGAGGATCGCGATGTGTGTGAGGATTCCTCACACACCGAATACACGTTCTTTAAGGAGAAACCGCGCGATATAGGATATGTCGAATTCTGGAAAAAATTTTCTGATTTCTTCAAGAAGAACGGGCACACGGAGGTCCCGAAATATCCAGTGGTCAGCAGATGGCGCAGAGACCTTTATTTCACCATAGCAAGCATACAGGACTTTCAGAGGATTGAGGGGGGCAAGATGAGCTTCGAGTACTCTGCAAATCCACTCATAGTTCCACAGATGTGCCTCAGATTCAGCGATATAGAAAACGTGGGCGTCACGGGGAGGCACTTTACCGGATTCATGATGGCCGGGCAGCATGCGTTCAACTACCCAAAGGAAGGGTACTGGAAGGACAGGACGATAGAGCTTAACTTCGAGTTTCTTACCAAGGTCATAGGCATAAAGAAGGAGAACGTGATTTACAGCGAGGACGCATGGGCCATGCCCGACTTTTCAGAATTCGGTCCAGACCTAGAGAGCTTTGCAAATGGAGCCGAGCTGGTGAACAGCGTATTCACACAGTTTGAGTACGTGAACGGCGGGATCAGGGAGCTGAACGGCAAGGTCGTTGACGTTGGCTGGGGATTTGAGAGGCTGCTGTGGTTCTACACGGGTTACGATGACGCTTATGAGGCGGTGTTCCATGGCGTACTTGAAAAGCTCCGGAAACGCGGCCTTAGCCTTGAGACGGACTCTTTCAGGAAGTTCTCCCGGTTCGCCGGAGAGCTCGACGTGGATGAAATAAGGAACGCGAGGGAGAAGGAGAGACAGCTTCTGGCACGCGCAGGCATATCTAAGGCGGAGTACGAGAAGAAGGTCAAGCCAGTGCAGGCCCTTTACGCAATACTCGACCACACAAGGACGTTGATGTTCGCGATATCGGATGGTGCGCTTCCGTCCAATATAGGCGGGGGATACAACCTTAGGATAATACTGAGGCGCGCGTTCGACTTTATAGACAAATTTGGATTTGACATAAGCATACCGGAACTTGCCAGGGAAATGGCGGAGGAGCTCCAGGGCGTGTATCCCGAGCTTTCCGAGACTTTCGACTTTGATGAGTTCGACAGGATAATCAAGGTTGAAAGGCAGAGGCACAACAGGAGCAGGGAAAATGCAAGGCAGGTGGTGTCCAACCTGATAAACAAGAGAAGCAACATAGACGCACAGCAGTTCCGAACGCTTTACGAGAGCAATGGCATAACCCCAGAATTCCTCCTGAACGAGGCCACGGCCAGGGGCATAGAGCTGAAGCTCCCCGAGAACGTCTACGGAAACATTATAGAGGGAGACCTCGCAAAGCGTGAGAAGAAGAAAAAGGAAGGGCCTGCGGTGCCCGACGACGTGCAAGAGACAAAGCAGCTGTATTACGATTTCAAGACAGAGTCCGAGTCACGTGTGCTGTTCTCAAGTGGCAGGTACGTGGTGCTTGATCAGACGCCGTTTTATCCGGAGGGAGGAGGGCAAGCGGCAGACAGGGGCAAGATAAACGGAGTGATAGTTACTGATGTCCAGAAACACGGAGGCGTAATAGTGCACACGCTTGACAGAAGCGTAGACAATGAATCGGAATTCAGGGTCGGCGCAAGCGTGTACGCAGAGGTCGACAAGGATGCTAGGATGAGGCTGACTGCGCACCATACGGCAACACACCTAATAAGCGCTGCGGCCAGAAATGTGCTAGGAAGGCATGCGTGGCAGGAAGGGACGAGAAAGGAACCTGAGAAGGCGCACATAGACGTTGCGCACTACGACAAGTTGAGCGAGAAAGAGCTTGGATCGATTGAGTCGATGGTCAATGGATGGATATTCAACGGCATTTCGGTCAACGCGGAGTATGAACCCAGGGGCGAGGCCGAGATGAAGTACGGCTTCGAGATATACCAAGGCCATGGGGTGCCTTCAAAGACCATGAGGATAGTAACAGTCCATGACCGGAGTGGCAAGCTTCTTGACGCACAGGCATGCGGCGGCCTGCACGCGATAGGCAGGGAGAGCATACTCGGGATAGTGAAGATAATAAACTCGTATCGGTCGCACGATGGCATAGTCAGGATAGAGTTCGTTGCCGGACCAGCCGCACTTGAATACTTTGGCAGGGAGGACATGGAACTTCATGAGGCATCAAGGCAACTGAATGCCGAACTCTTTGGAGTTTCTGTTAAGATAAACGACACGCTCAGGGAAAAAGAGAACATGCACGAAGAACTAAAGAGGAGCGTGGAACTCGTGGTCAATGAAATCGCAGAGAATGCCGGAAGCGGGAAGGAGATAACGCGCGTGGTGGATTTTGACAGAGACATCATGAGGCGCATAGCGGACAGAATGGTAAGTTATGATAAATCGAGACTCGTCATCCTTGAAAACAGGAGAGGAGACGTGCTCTGCATAGCCGGAGATGATTCCGGGAAGAGCGCGGTAGACGAGCTCAGGAACCGTGCAGGGAATAGGCGTTTCGTAGGCGGAGGCTCCAAGAAGTACGCGGAAGGGAAAATGCAGCAGTAACGTTAACCGGTGGCTAAATGGCGGACCTTATTTACAGCGTGGTGCTCTACCCCATAATATATATATGGCCCGCATATGTGGCGAACGGCGCACCCGTCATCTTCGGCAGGGGACCAGCACTTGATCTGGGCAGAATGTTTAGGGGGAAGCCTGTTTTCGGGAAGCATAAGACCATAATCGGCCTGATTGCAGGAATACTATCTGGCATGGTGATGGCGGCTGTGGAATCCGCGTTCCTGCCGTACATGCTGCTTGCCGGAATAGCGATGGCGCTAGGGACACATTTTGGAGATCTCTTAGGCAGTTTCCTGAAAAGGCAGCTTGGCTTCAAAGAGGGCAGGCCATTTCTTCTGTTCGACCAGTACTTCTTCTTCATATTCGCACTTCTGTTTGCCCTCCCATTCGGGCACATGCCATCGATATATGGCCTGGTATTCCTTGTGATGCTGACAGGTGTGCTGCACAAGCTCACGAACATGGGAGCCCACAAGGCGAAGCTTAAGGACGTTCCATGGTAGAGGCATTCGCGCAAAGTCCGGCAAATTATAAATAATGCAGTGTGCCAATGAGCCATTGCAATGGCACACCAAGGATTCGCAAGGCAGAAGGTGCGGAATGGGAAGCTCCTTACCGTGAGGGTCTCTTTCTCTGAAAAGATAGACGGTGTAGAGATAACCGGAGATTTCTTTGTGTATCCTGACGAGGGACTTGCCTTGGTGGAGAAATCGGTTCGCGGAATGGATGCCGACACCCACAGGAAGGAGATGTCTGCGGTGATAGCCACGGCGATTGAAAAATCCGGCATCACGCTGATCGGCATAGACCCTGATTCCATAGCGGAAACTATAAGGATGGCGATGCAAAATGGAGTGGCGAGTTATAGGACTTGAAGCGCACGATGCGAAAACGAACATGGGGATAGACGAAGCGGTGCTGGAAGCAGTGCGCGACGGACATTCGCTGCCAACAATACGCTTCTACACGTGGAAGCCCAGCGCGGTGTCCATAGGACGATTCCAGAGCATGCGTGACGAGGTCAATGTGGATAAGTGCGAAGAGTTAGGCATTGATCGCATAAGGAGGATCACGGGTGGCGGAGCCGTGTATCACGATGAACATGGGGAGGTCACATACAGCATCATCGGAAAGGAGGGACTGTTCAGCAACGGCATACGCGAGAGCTATGCCGAGGTGTGCGGATGGATAATCGCGGGACTTGCAACCATCGGAATATCAGCGGCGTTTTCTCCGATAAATGACATAACGGTGAATGGAAAGAAAATATCGGGAAACGCGCAGACCCGAAGAGATGGCGTTCTTCTGCAGCACGGCACGATACTGTATGATCTTGACGTGAAGAGGATGTTCAGCGTGCTCAACGTGAGCAAGGAGAAGATATCTGACAAGATGATAAAGAATGTTGAGGAAAGGGTAACTCGCGTGCTTGACTACGTCGATGTAACGCAGGATGGACTGTATGAGGCGCTCATGAGGGGCTTCGTGAAAGGAAAGAACTTTTCCTTCGGGAAGCTCGAGGGCAGGGAAGAAAAGCGCGCCTCCGAACTTGCAGCCCGTGTGTATGGCAGTGACGAATGGAACTTCAGCAGGTAACCGCATTGTAGAGCCATGTCGCAAACACCACGGATTCTTTTTATAAGTCGCGTGCTAAGATACTCTGGTGAGGGATTTGCTTCCGGAATGGTTCATGATAAGCCCTGCAACGACCCCGAGATACCGTGATATACGCAGCAGGGTTGGCACATCTGGTCTCCACACGGTGTGCACCGAAGCGCATTGCCCAAACGCATCTGAATGTTGGAGCGGGGGCACTGCCACGTTCATGGTTCTTGGTGATACGTGCACGCGTGGATGCAGGTTCTGTGCAGTCAAAAAGATGGCGAAAAACCCTGCACAGGACCCCGAAGAGCCCAGGAAGCTTGGCATGACCGTGAAAGACTGGAAATTGGACTACGTTGTTGTGACTTCCGTGTGTAGGGACGACCTCGACGATCAGGGGGCAGGCCACTTTGCAGCGTGCGTTGCCGAGATAAGGCGATTTAATCCAAAGACCCTGGTGGAGGTACTGATACCCGACTTCAGTGGGGAACCGGAGTGCATAAGGACCATAGTCGAGGCCCGTCCAGATGTTCTCGGACACAACATAGAAACCGTGGAGAGGATAAGCCCGAACGTCAGGGACAGACGGGCATCTTACAGACAATCGCTTGGAGTACTCCGCATCGCGAAGGAACTTGGGCAGAAGTACACCAAATCTGCAATGATGCTCGGGCTTGGGGAAACGGAAGATGAGATAAGCAAGACGCTTGACGACCTCAGGGAGATGGGTACGGATTTTGTGTCCATAGGGCAGTATCTGCGACCCTCTGCGCGCCACGCAGAGATAAAGGAATTTATCAGGCCGGAGAGATTCGATAGCATAAGGAAACTTGCACTGCAAAAAGGATTCCGGTACGCTGCCGCGGGGCCCCTCGTGCGCAGTTCTTATAAGGCAGGCGAGTACTTCACAGCGGCGATGGTTTCTGGAAGGCAGTAGGGCATGAAACGGCTCATATCTGCTTGAGTATGTCATATATGGTTATTATGCCTACTGCGCGACCTTTCTCAACCACCATGACGGCATCCCAATCCTCAAGTATGCGCTTTATCTTTGAGAATTCGGTGTCCACGCCAACCTGTGGCAGTTCGGTGTCTATTATGTCGCTTACGCGTATCTTGTCCAGGCTCTCGGGGTCCTTCGTCGCTATGTCCATGACCCTCTTCTGCGACACGGCACCCATCACGTTCATCTCCTTGTTAAGGACGGGGAGGCGAGGAAAGTCGTAGTTCTTTATTGCCTTTATCGTCTCGGCTACGGTGTCGCCGGGACGCGCGAATACTATCCTCTTCTGCATTATGCTCTGTGCAGTCTTTACCTGCAAGCCGCTCTTCTCTTCCATCTTTCCAAGTCTATCAAGGACATTTACAACCTTGAAGATAGTCTCGTAGCTCGGATTTAGCCGCTCTATATCATTCTCTATCCTGGCTATTGTGCTCTGACTCATCCTGACGAGCCGGGCGAGTCTTTTCTGGCTCAGGTTTAAGACCTCCCTTTTGGTTCTTATCGACGAAGAAATTTCGTGCAGAGTGTCCATGAAAAACACGATTACTGTTAGTAATATTTACTGTATCAATAATTATAAATACTTTGTGCCGACTTAATTAAAGTCATAACTTTCGCTTAATTCTGTGATGCAATGAGAAACATAACCATAGAGAGGCTAGAGCTGAAGCCGGTGGGTGAACAGAGAACGGAGTACGTCGAGAGGAAGGGGGTAGGACACCCCGACAGTCTCATAGACGGAATAGTTGATGAGACAAGCCATGCGCTTTGCAGGGAGTACCTCGACGTTACCGGTAGCATTCTACACCACAACGTTGACAAGGGACTCATAATAGGGGGTGCATCAGAGGCAGACTTCGGAAAGGGAAGGATAACAAAGAAGATAGAGGTTATCGTCACAGGAAGAGCCACGAGCAAGATAGAGGGCAAGACTATAGACGTCAACCAGATAGCTAAGGATGTTGCACTTAAGTACCTCAAGGACAACACGCGTTTCCTCGATTTCGACACGGATGTGGAATTCAACTCCAAGATAGCCGAAGGAAGCGCCGACCTGACGCACATCTTCGGCAGGAATGCGGCAGTCCCGTTGGCGAACGACACGTCATTTGGAATTGGATTCGCGCCTTTCACTGACACGGAAACCTTAGTCCTGCAGACTGAGAACTACCTCAATAGCAAGGAGTACAAGAGCAGGGTACCGGCCGTTGGAGAGGACATCAAGGTCATGGGCTGCAGGGATGGAAACAGCATAACGCTCACCATCGCGATAGCGTTCGTGGCAAGCCTTGTTCCAAACATAGACGAATATGTAAAGCTCAAGGAGCGGATACGGGAGGACGTGCTCAAGCTCACATCCAAGTTCACCAAGAAGGAGGTCATTGTTGAGATAAACACCGGAGACACCATAGAGGGAGAAAACGTTTACCTGACCAAGTCGGGACTCAGCTGTGAAGCGGGAGACGACGGATCTGTAGGAAGGGGCAATAGGGTGAACGGGCTAATAACGCCATTCAGGCACATGAGCCTTGAGGCTGCCTCCGGAAAGAACCCTGTTAACCACATAGGCAAGATATACAACATACTCGCCACACAGTTGGCGGATGATGTGGTGAAGCAGTATCCACAGATACAGGAGTGCGACATAGCTGTGCTCTCGCAGATAGGAAAGAGAATAGATGAACCGCTAAACCTGAACATGAACGTGATAGTTGAGAGCGGTGCCAACTTCAACGACATAAGCAGCAAAGCCACGTACATAGCTAACGGCTGGCTAGAGGAAATCAACAAACTGACGATGGACATCTCCCTAGGAAAGTACAAGACGTTCTAAAGGATTTCATGGATTCGGTGAAGGCACGTGCCCGAGAATCTAACCTTTGCTACTTTTAGGAGGCCAAAGACGTTCCCGAATATCCTATAACCCATTGCGTGGGGGAATTTGCGGAACTTTTCCGGAAGCCAAAACGAACGACTACGCGTACACGGCGGTCCTGTGACGAAAAGGGTAAACTAGCATAGCTGTCGCTCATTCCGTTAACGTGCGCGCGTTTAAAAAAGGAAAAAGAGAAAGGAATAGAAATGGATGGCGTGCCCAAAAAATCAGGACAGCGTCATCTCTATCTGCACGGTGTCAGGAACTGTTATCCTCATGAGCTGCCTGAGAGCCTGTTCGCTTCCGTCTATCTCGACGAGCCACTTGTGTATGCGCATCTCCCAGTGTTCATAGGTGTGCGAGCCGTCTCCGCAAGGCGTCTTTCTTGTCGAGATGTTTAAGACCTTCGTCGGAAGGGGTATCGGCCCCTTGAACTTGATCCCGACAGTCTTCGCTATCTCGATTATCTGCTTTGCTATCTTTACGACATCGTCCTTGTTCCTGCTGATAAGCTTTATGCGTGTTGTAGGCATTTGCTCACTATGCTTTCTTGACGTCCAGTACCACTCCAGCGGCAACCGTCTGGCCCATGTCCCTTATGGCGAACCTCCCGAGTTGGGGGAACTCGCCGAACTTCTCTATGCATATTGGTTTGCTCGGCTTTATTCTAACGATTGCAACATCGCCGTTCTTTATGAACTCGGGGTTTTTCTGGACTGTCTGCCCGGTCTTAGGGTCCTTCTTTTCAACTATCTCCACCAGCGTAGATGCTATCTGCATCGTGTGTATGTGGAACACCGGAGTGTATCCAGGGGCAATTGCGGTAGGGTGGTTTATTACCACGATCTGCGCCGTGAACTCTGATGCTACGGTAGGAGGGTTTGAAACAGGTCCTATCACATCTCCCCTCTTTATGTCCTTCTTGTCCACGCCCTTAACGTTAAAGCCGACGTTGTCTCCAGGCTCCGCCTTCTGCAATTGCTGGTGATGCATTTCTATGCTCCTGACCTCGGTCTTTGCGCCACTCGGCATAACTATTATCTGATCTCCAGGCTTCATGACTCCGGTTTCCACCCTTCCTACAGGGACAGTTCCGAATCCCGCTATGCTGTAAACGTCCTGTACAGGAAGCCTCAACGGCTTGTCTAGAGGCTTCTGCGGCAGGGTAAGCAGATCGAGAGACCCGAGAAGCGTCGGTCCATTATACCAAGGCATCTTCTCCGGCTTCGCTGAAACATTAGATCCCTCAAGTGCAGAGTAAGGCACGAACATTATCTTGCTGACATCGTAACCTACTGTCTTGAGCAGTTCGCTGACCTTCGCCTTCGTATCTTCGAACTTTGCCTTGTCGAATTCTGCGGCATCCATCTTGTTTATTCCAACTATTACCTGTGATATGCCGAGAACCTTTGCAAGGTACGCGTGCTCCCTCGTCTGGGACTGTATCCCATCAACGCATGAAACCACGAGAACAGCAGCGTCAGCCTGGCTGGCGCCCGTTATCATGTTCTTGACAAAGTCCCTGTGTCCAGGTGCGTCTATTATTGTGAAGTAGTACTTCGGGGTCTGGAAATCTCTGTGCATTATGTCGATGGTGATTCCCCTTTCCCTCTCCTCTTTGAGCTGGTCCATGACGAACGCAAATTCAAACGTAGGCCTGTTGTACTTTACAACCTCGTCCTTAAGCTTCTTTAGATCCTGTTCGCTGACAGCCTTGGTTTCGTAGAGCAGCCTTCCGACCGTCGTTGACTTTCCGTGGTCTATGTGCCCTATGAAAATCAAATTCATGTGTGGTTTTTCTGCCATTTCAATTCACCAATATTAAACTCTTGATACTCAAAAGTATAAAAATCTAGAGAATGCATTGCAGTCAATAGATTACGCTTATTACACTTTCTGTGGAATAACACGCACTTAACATATAGATACTAACGTATTTAAATCTTTCTATCCTCAGATGCATGAAAATACATAACATTTTGGAAATTGTGACGCCGAAAGAAGCACCGCGATGGCATGCCGCAGGACAGCCCGGCAAGGGGTACTTCCATGCGCAGAAGCATGGCGGAGTACGGACCACATGAACGGCATCGTGAGAAGCAGTTGGGGCGGCTTTCGCCGCCCCGATTCCGTTTCTAGGTGCTCCGGGAACGGCCCGGTATGGATAACGTATCAGGACTCATATATAATACTTTTCATTAGGTACATGAAAGGATAATAAAGTATATATATTTTACCGTAGTAAATGATTTTAAGAAAGCGGTGCCTGCGCTATAAAAAAGGCGGTCTGTTCCTGGGTGCATGGTTCCGGTTTCGGGGTGTAGGCATGAGAGTGAGTGTAAACCATAGGGGAAAGGTGTACGGATTGAGCAAGGTGTTGACGGCTGCAATAGACGCATGGGGAAGCAGGCTTGGCGTGACGGAAACGTCCGTTGCGTGCGAGGACTTCGGCAGACTCTCCTGCGAGATAGCTGAACTTGCATGGATATGCAGGGAAGGCGCGGCCGGGGGAAAGCACTTTTGCTATGAGATCGAGGTATTCGTTACGAATACCGGACTCACCTGGCAGAGATACAGGGTGGCGGTCGAAAACCGCCATCCCCTCTGCGGCCTCATGCGGCATGGCCTGGTAGCCCTTTTGCACAGAGTTTTTTATACCTGAACGGACTAAGCAGATACGGGTTTATGGACGACGGCGCAAAGGCATGGCTGATTTGTGAGGATATGCTCACGCGCATTAAGGACGAGCTTGTGCTCGAAGCGATAGATATACTGGAAGCGGAAAGGAAGAGCGGCCGCGTTGGCATATCTGGTTATGTGCCTGTCATGCCCGAGAAGGGTCCGGAACTGGAAGAGAACCTGTTCCTTATAAACAAGATACTGGAGAATACTAACAGCATACTGGACAGGCTCGCCGGGTATGAAAAGGAGCTTGTAAACGGAAGCGGTGCTGAAAGTGCGACAGTGGAACGCGCCGAGGAATTACGGAGATTCCTGATGGCCGTAAACGCGATGGAGATGCTTATGGATATGAGCAGGGTGTTCGGTTCGTGGGCAGAGGACATGGGCAAGTACCACTTCGCAGGAAGCACCGAGGAGATACTGGAACATAGCATTGTGGGAAACGGGGAACGGGTGGATGCACTGGGATTTGTACTCTCAAGCATCACGTTTGCGCGGAGCGAAGCCTTGGACACTGAAGAGGCCGCGGCCTTTAGAAACGCGTATCAGAAAATCAGGGCGTCTTGAGGCGTGTTTTACGCTAAGGGGGTCACACATGGCAAAAGTTGGCAGACACATTTCAGCGGCTGGGAGCATTTCCTTTTCTGTTGAAAGAGCCATGGAGTTGGGATGCAACACCATGCAGGTCTTCGTGACAAATCCAAGGGGCTGGGCCGTGAGTGCTGGGGAAAAAGCGGCGGATTCTGAGTTTTCTGATCTCGCAGAACAGAGCGGCCTTGTGCCGATGTGTGCACACATGCCGTATCTTCCCAATCTAGCTTCTCCTGATCCCGATATACACAGAAAATCTATCGCGTCACTAAAGGAAAACCTGGCCAGGTGCAACGACCTTGGCATACGTTACCTTGTGACGCATCTTGGAAGCGACAAGGGTGCTGGCCACGGCCTTGGAATTGATAGAGTGATAGATGCCCTTGACAGGGTAGCTGGAGATGCTGCAGATGTAATTATACTGCTTGAGAATCAGGCAGGACACAGGAACAGCATAGGCGCAGACCTGTCCGACTTGGAGACGATATACTCAAGGACGAGGCTCGCGGAGTCGGGAAACCTGGGGTTCTGTCTTGACACGTGTCATTTGTTCGAGGCCGGCTATGATATAAGGAAGAAGGATGCGATAGTGAAAATGTTCGAACGTGTGGACCTACAAAAGGTGCATGCATTCCATGTCAATGACGCAAAATTCGGATTTGGCGAACGTCACGACAGGCATGACAACATAGGCATGGGATCCGTAGGCGTTGGGGGTTTCAGGACGCTGCTCGAGTACAAAGATGTGAATCGCAAGCTGTTGATACTTGAGACCCCGGAATGCGCGAGCGTCACGTGGAAGGACGAGATATCGCTCATAAGGAGTCTTGCAGAAAGGAATTGAAAAGCGGAACGCTACTTTCCAGAGAGTATGCGGCCCACCTTATTGTAGTGCAGCCCCTTCGCCAGCCCTTCTGAAAATTGCCTGCGCTGACCGGGGGTCATTGACGCTATGGGCTTTTCTGCGCCTTCTGGGACGAATATCCGATCTATGGCCCATCCCGGGATCCTGGTCCCAGATATCGAGTAACCTATGCTGCCTCTTGAACAGGAAGTAAAGGAGTGAAACTTTTTAGTGGCGCGGTTGTACAGCACGGCAGTATTTATGAATCTCGCGCTCCTTCCCATGCCCTTCATCATCTTCAGAAGGCCTTCCTCGCCTATGGCGCTGATGACGGGCTTTAGGAGTGCCCCTGGAAACCCGTGCAGCGCGTCTATGTTGACTCCCGAATCCTCCACCATGAAGGAGGTGTTCCCTATCAACCTTGACACTTGACGCGCCTTGTCCATCGCCACTTCCCTAGTGTCTATTGACTGCAGCTCCTGCAGGTCCATGGGAGTGGCAACTACACGTATGCCGTAGCGTTTCAATATCCGGCGCGCTATAGAGAACTTTGCCGGGTTAGTGGTTACGAACTTAAGCTCCATGCAACCTGCCGGATAACATGTGCTGCCGATTCCTTTTATTCCTTTTGCAAGGCCCTGCAACACGGCCTTGATGTGAATGGTGATTTTAATGGGATCTTTGTTGGATAGATTATTCGAAAAGCGTGATGAAGTAGGTATTGTCGATAGCAGGCTCACGATCAAGAGAGTGTATTTCGACAGGCCCAGGTGGGAATGGAGGAGAGAGTCTACGGGATTCTCCCCGTGGCTGGATTCGAGAATGAATCCGCACATGGTAATAGTCGGGGAGAGCGGAAGCGGGAAATCAAATGCCTGCAGGGTAATAGTAAGGCATCTGGTAAGGAAGGGCGCCAATGTGGCCATACTGGATCCGCACAATGAGTATGCGGGTATGGCAGAGGACATGGGCGCAAAGGTCTACGACGCCGCACGCAACGGGGTCAATGCGTTCGAGCTTGATGGCAAGACGGAACGGGAGAAGGCGAGTGAGATAACCAACATGCTGAAGAAGGCATTCAGGCTCGGCGAGGTGCAGGGCTATCAGCTTTACAGGGGCATAATGTGCACGTACGCCCGCATGGCGGGGACTGGCAGAACGCCAAACGTGCACGATCTGCTATATTCTCTCAAGGCGCTTAGTTCGAAGGCAGGCGTGGGGGAGTCGAGAACACTTGATGGCATCACGCGAAGGCTGGTTCTACTGGACACCGGAAGCGCTTCGAGAAGCGCAAACATGGACGAGGTGATGAATGGCAACAGCGTGTTCCTTCTGTCGGGCTTGCACACGGGAGAGGCACAGGCGGTGTACATAGAGAGCTTCATTAGGAAAGTGTACGGGCGCATGCTTCTCATGAGAAAGGAGGATAGACGTGCATTTTACGTGGTTATAGATGAAGCGGAGAAGCTAGGCCAGCGCTCCGTTGCAGGAAGGATAGCGGCAGAGGGGCGAAAATACGGCATAGGAATTGTTGCCATAGCGCAGCGCATTAAGAGCGTGGACAAGGACATACGAGCCAATTCCTCGGTCATCCTTGCCATGTGTCAGCGGGAACCCGAAGAGACAAATTATCTTGCGAACCTCATGTCTGGAGGCAACGAGTTAAACAGATTCATAGAGGTGAAGAAGGGACTGAGGAGCCTTGGTGTGGGCCGCGCAATGGTCAATGGCTCCGGAACCGGGAACCCTTGCATCGTGTCGTTCCGCCTGTACGAGAGCAGGCCTGGCTTGGAATACGAGATCATGAAGCTGTGCGAAACGGCGTCTCATGAAAAGGAGGTGCTTGTGGCGATGGAAAAATTAGGCTTCGACGCTGAGAGCACATACGTGAAGTTGGCGGACATGAAACGCGATGGCACTATCGAGTCGTACGGAATTAGCTGCGAATCCGCGTACGATGGAAAATGGTACGTATCCGGTAACAGGAACAGCGCGGAACACGACGTGTGCACAGGCGTGATAAGCAGGCACCTGCGATCGCTTGGCATGGAGAGCAGGATGTACAACAACTCGTACGGGCCAGACGTGATCGCATACTATGGCAGGGAGAGGATCGCGTTCGAGTATGAGACAGGATCGAAGAGCATCGATAAGACACTGCAGATGCTGAAGTTCAGGCTTAACATTTATCCGCGGGTAACAGTGATCGTGAACGACGCACATGAGAAGGCGTATGATGCGGCACGTATGGATAGGGTGAGGGTGATGCGTGCATCGGAATTCTTCAGAGCCATTTGTGCGCCCGACGTGCTTTACGTGACAGGGGCATGAGCGTCTTGCGCACGTTTGGAGATCATGCGCCCTTCAATTTGAGTATGGCTTCTGCAATGTTGCCCTTCGCTTCCAGCAGGGCATCCCTCGCTTTCTGCTCATCGAAGAGTCCGGACTGTTCCATGACAACCTTCACATCTTCCTCGCTTATTTCAGGAAGGGCTTCCTCCTTTGCGCGTTCCGAGATGTCTCCGCTTATCTGGAATGAACTCGAACCCTGTGCATTTATCCGTATTACCTGCGGATTGTCTATGACTATGTCCGCGTCCTTGGTCTCTATGACTACGCGCTGAGCGTCTATCTCGTCGCTCCTTATGCCCATGCGCTCCATCATCTTTTTTAGTTGTCTAGGGTCCATGTTAGGCATCATAGCATCAGCTTTTGCTCTAAGAGTGTAATTTGACGCAAAGAGTATTAAGTGTTCCAGCCAGTACCCGACACCGCTGTCATATGTTGTTGAGACGTGTCCTCACCTCCTCGGTCGTCAGCCGAGTTGTGAGCAGGGGTATGCGCTCTATCTGCGATATCTTTATCGCTAGCTTGTCAACCTGATCTATGTTCTGTATCACGACGAGCCGGGGCTTTATCGGCGCAACCCTTATCACAACCATCGGAGATCTTCCGGTGCTCACCTGGTCGAAGACGAATGCGCGTTCGTTCGTGGTGCCGAAGAGCTTGGGATACTCGTTTGGGGATATCTCTAGTATAACGCGCAGCGAATCGATTAGCGTGTAGCCGAACAGCTTCATCGTGTCGAGGTATCCGGGGTTTGCAACTATCTTTGCGTCTATCAGCCTGGCGAAGTCCATGCCGCTTATAGGCGCGGAGAAGTCGTGTATGAAGTAGAACGGGTCCTTGGCTTCTGACTTGTCGAACTTCTCCAGGTTTCGTATGACTTCTCCACCGCGTTGCTCGTCTATCGTTATGAGGGACGTGACGAGCCTCTTGATTATGCCAACGCCAGGGCTTGCCCGCCTATTGCCCTCGTAATCGCTTATGGTGGATGTCGATATCTTGAGGTGCTTGGCCAGCTCTATCTGAGATATTCCGAATAGCTCCCTCCACTTCTTCATGGTGCTGCCTGGACTGTCAGAAAGCGTTATCTCTCCAGCTATGCGTTCCTGCAGGCTGTCCATGATTCTGTTACTGTTTTTGCCTTAATAAAGGTATGTGACGAAGTAGGGTTAGACAGTCGTGCGAGCGGTGCGAGGCGGTATTGTGCTATCTTGCCGCCTTAACCCTCTTTCTTGTTGGCCGGGCGGCACGCGAGCGTGGTGTGCGTTCAGCCTCTATCTCATCATACATCCTCTCTATCGCTTCGTCGCCTTTCGCGTTCTTATCTGAACCGGATTGGTCCTTTTGCAACAAGGCCCACGCGATCAGGATTACGCCTATTATTGATAGCGCGCTGCTGAACATTCCAAATCCAAACAAGTTGCCGGAATTGGCCACGTTTATGCTGCTTGAAGGCTTGTTGTATATGGAATATACCACCGTGGTGTTGGTCGGGTTTGGATTGCTGAATATCGCATAGAAGGTGCCTGCCGGAAGGAAGTAGGATGAATTCGGCGCGTAATATTCGGGCGTTGGGTCTGAGCCCGGTTGTTGAAGGTAAGGAAAGGTGCCATGGGCGCTATCTGAATAGATAACCAGCATGCCGGTGCCGTGCAGCGCCTTCGCGCGAGCATCGAGCGTGGAGCTTGAATTGAAGAACTGGGATAGCGCATTGAAGACGGACGCGTTAGTCAGGTAGAAATTTATCGCCTTGGTGGAATTGTATGCAAGCACTACCAGCATCGACGTGTTGAACTGCATCCTCATGTACAGAGTAGACCCGCTGCCGAGAACGAGAGTCCCGGTGTGCGAGGAGTTGGAATTCGCAAGGCCGTTGAAGAACTGCTGTCCGGATTCGAACGTTATCACTATGCCTAAAAGCAGCATTACGGCGCCAAGTATAAGGAGGTTTTTATTCATGAATAACGATTTCTGCTATATCTATATAAAACTCTGCTCTGCAGGTATTATCAGACTATTGAGATCGGGGATATCGTGAACAAGATACAAACAGGAATAAGTGGGATAGACAAGATGCTTTATGGCGGGATACCGGAGACCAGCCAGATCCTAATAAGCGGTGGTCCAGGCGCAGGGAAAACATTGATGTCATTCGAATACCTTTACAGAAACGCGAAGATGGGAAACACTAGCGTACTATTTGCATTTGAGGAGGAGCCCGCCAGGATACTCGAGAATGTGAAATCGGCTTTCTCGGAATTAACCGATATAGACGACTTGGTAAGGGACGGCAAGCTGATAATAGACGGGAAAACGCCTTCCGACAGCATACTCGGAGCTTCTGACGATGGCCATTCGGCCTACGAATTCGGCAAGGTGCTTGCGGACATGGAGTCGCTAATAATGTCTACAAAGGCGAACAGGGTAGTGGTAGATTCTCTCTCAGTGTTCAACATGCTCATACGGGACGATGCACTTTACAGAAAGTACATGCTTGCACTGATATTGAGCATGCGCAGGCTCGGGGTCACATCCATAATGACCACGGAGATGGAGTCACCGGAGAGACACAAGCTCGTGTTCAAGCCAGAATACTTCATATTTGACGGCATAATCGCACTGTACCAGACAGGAGAGGAATCCAAAAGGATGCTGGCCACCGAAATACTGAAGATACGAGGCAGCAAGCACAGCTTCGTGACCACGCCGTACGAGATAACCCCTGCGGGGTTCAGGATATTTGCCGCGGAGGACATCGCGCCTTATTGAATTGGACAGTGATTTTTGGATGGCAGTGGAGAAAAAAAACGGGGAAGAGCACAGCGCGTCGGAAAGGTTGAGACTGCTTGCCGTCATAGTTGGTATCCTGATGGTGCTCGCCGCGGTGTCCGTGCTTCTTGTGCCAAGGGGGTCCCAGCTCCACAGGTGCGAGAGCGTTCCTGTGGCAGGGGATAGGGAGCAGTGCTTGTATAACCTCGCACTAGCGACGCAGAACGGCAGCGTATGCGGAATGCTTTCCCAGCAGGGCAACGTTGCAACGTGTTACATGGCCATAGGAGAGAGCACTAACGACACGAGCCTTTGCTATAAGATTAGCGATTCCAACCTGACCGCTGGGTGCGTTAGCGAGATCGCATCTGCAACAAACTCATACAAGGCCTGCAGCGGCTTGAATGGAGGATACAGGGACGGGTGCATCATGCAGATTGCCAGTTCTAATCAGAACATGAGCCTGTGTGGAAGCCTCCTCTCTCTGAATAACAGGACGGTGTGTTACTCTTCTATATGGTTCGGAAATGCGCTAGGCACCGGGCGGAACGCGTATTGCGGCAACGTGACCTCCAGCCCGGATGCTGGAATAGTGAGTGCGATAATGGAGAGGGTGAACCTGCTGAACTACTCCAGGGCGTACGATAGTGTGGATTATTATCTCATGCTGATGTCGTTTGGGAATTCCGCCGCTTACAGCGCGAGGGACCTTTGCTACTTGTCCGTAGCCACCCAGTACAGCAACAATGAAAGTTGTGCGGGTATATCAAATTCGACTCTTGAAAGCAGCTGCAATGTTGCAGTTGCACAGCAGGCTGCCGCAAATGCCACGGTACACGAACAGGCAAATTACACTAGCATACTCTCTGCGTGCCTGAGCAGCGGGCAGAACTATAGCAATTGCAACGACACAGTGAACATCATACGGGCGGTAAGCACCAAGAATGCGACGCTGTGCGGCACGCTGGGCAGAAACGCATCGTACAACTGCTATACGGCGTTGGCATCCAATTACAAGAACATCAGCTATTGCTCTTACATAGGCAACGCAACCGCCAATCAGGCGTGCCAGGCATACATGATTATCAATCAGAGCAACATACTTAATTCTACACCGCAGCAGATCCCTTGAGACGGCAGGCTGCGTTTTGAGCAGGGTTTGGAATGAAAGGCCTGATATTGACTTCTAAGGCAAGGGCGGGGGAGAGCGCGAGCTACAGTGTCTGGACTCCCGACGGTGGCGGAGTGATTCGGGACATCGATAGCACACTCTCACTTAAACCCGGGGAATCGATCTCCACCGGAGACGAGGGGGAGATTCACAGTGCAGAGATAGGGGACGGTGCGGAACTTGCAAAGGAGCATGCGGCTTGGCTGAACGAATTTGTTGACAGAGGCATAGGAAAGAAGGCACACTCTTCAGGGATAGACGGCCTTGACACGGTTACAAAGACACTGTGGAAGCAGCTCTCGGCATGCGGGGCTCTTGTACTGAAGAAACTTGGCTGTGCTGCTCCTATAATAGTCCGGTTCCATAACGATTCGGACGGCGCTGGCGGAGCTTATGGGCTCTTTGCGTCACTCAACGAATTCTCTAGCAACAGCGGCCACTTCGCCAACAAAGGCAACACAGTCTGGATCATGCATGCGGGGATATCGTACGGAAGGTACGATGCCGAGACCGATCTCATGATAGCGGGAAGCTACACATCTATAGAGAAACCATTGCTGATAGTGATAGACTTCGGCACCACGACCGAGAGTAATGACGGAATTCGAAGGATATCGGATGCGTTTGATGTAGTGTGGCTGGACCATCACCCCGTTGTAGAGGAATTCTCTGGAAAGAAGCTTGCGCACTATGTAAACCCGTGGCTTCATGGGGGAGATTCGGCGTACACGGCAGGTTTTCTGGCATGCATGCTCGGCAAGACCTTTTCCGGAGTCGACACTTCTGCCATGGAGAGCGCGTCGTTGATAGGAGATTACAGCAAATACGCAGCGGACAGCGAGGGCGGCGAGGATCTCTCGATTCTTCTTGACATGCTGACAAGCGATGTCAAGGTCGCGTTCGGCCCGGCGGTAACCAGCATAACGCCGTACGAGATAGACAAGGTGGTGCAGGACCCTGGCAGGATGGGTGAGCTCGTGTCGTACGCGAGGATGCGGCTCTCCGAGGCCATCGGGGATGCAATGATGCAGATGAAAAAGCATGCCGCAGCGCAAGGAAGCGTGTACGTGCTCGACTTCGAAGCAGTCAAGAGTGAGCAGACCAAGTACCCGCTACCCGGCCGTTTCTCCTCCAAGCTCCTTGACAAGATAACCGAGACGGACCAAAAGCCGGCTGTGCTGATAGTGCACTCGGGAAAGTACATATCGGTGAGGGTCGGAGCGGAGCTCGCCGAGCGTGTGGACCTTGTAGATGTGATAGGCGAGATGAAGGACAGGCATCCGGAAGAGATAGAGGCCGGAGGAGGACACAGGAGCGCATCCGGCATAAAACTTGCTGCGCAGGACGAGAAAGGGCGCATTGTGCGAGACCTAGTATCCGTTATAAAGGACAGGATGGACAGGGACGCCTGAGCCACCGCAACGATGACGTAACACAGGATTGGACGCATTCATGGAGATGTTTATAAATATGCGCAGCGATACTCAATTGCCAGTCCTTTAAGTTCCAAGGCAAGGGGCCTAGAACCCCAGCGACCATTATGCCTGAAGACAAACAGGTAAGCAGCAGCGCGTGGATGTACACCACGATACCGGCGAACATCGCCTCTGGCCCACTTAGCACGCTCATACCATTGTACATACTCGCTACGGGCGGCAGCGTCATCGCGGTTGCGCTGGCCATAGCTGTTTACAACGCGGTCTCCATACCGTCGTCTTTCGTCTGGGGCAGGATAGCCGACACGGTGAGGCGCAAGACGCTCATACTGCTGTCGTACCTTGTGACTGCTGTGCTGCTCGGCTTCCTGCTTTTCGAGAAGGATATAACAGCAATAATATTCTCCTACGCAGGCATAGCATTCATGACAGGAGCGAGCTCGACTCCACTCAATCTGCTGGTCATGGACACGTCTCCTAAGGACATGTGGTCTGGCAGGTTCTCACTACTGCAGACAATAACCAGCTTTGGCAACGTGATAGGGCTAATAATCGGTGTTGTTGCAACCATCTACTCGAGCCTGAGCGTGCTGATAGTAGTGCTATCAGCATCAGTGTTCGCCTCGTTCCTACTATCGATATTCATGATAAACGACAAGTTCAGGCCGCAGAGGCACGAAGTGCACATACGCGATTTCGGAAGGTTCCTGAAGAATCTGTTCATGCCGCAGAACCTGATAGTGAAGATGCCGGTATACTACCTGATGAACACCATAAGCCTGAAGAAGATAAACGAGTTCAGGAGAAGCTACCTGTACCTGCTGTACCTGACAAGCCTGATATTCTACTTAGGCACCGGAATCTTCAACGGGGAGTATGTGGTAGGCCTGAAGTACCATGGAATTTCCCAATCGGGCGTGTTCGAGATAATATTCATAGCGATGGTCCTCCAGGCAATAGCATTCAGGTACTCGCATCTTGTGATAAGCGCAACGAAGAGGAATCCGATACCGTTCAAGTTCGTCGGGGTTAGGGGCATCTGCTACATGCTCATAGGCATCAGTTTCGTGATCCTTGGGGGGTCGCACTTCTTTTACGCCAACATGCTACTGTACATAACCGCAGCCGGCATAGCTTACTCGGTGTTCTACGTGGGCTCGTACACGCTCCTGTTCAACACGCTGAAAGGCGAACAGGGTGGCAGGTGGCTTGGATACTACAGCACGATAGCAGGGGTAGGCAACTTCATAGGCGCATTCGCATCAGGACTCATGGCGGTGGACTTCGGTTTCTGGTCCGTGTTTGTTGGAGCCGGTGCGCTCATGATAGTCAGCGCGTACGGCTTTAGCAAACTGTGAGAATCAGATGCTGACACCGAAGCGTGTCTTCAACACGAGTCCGAGCAGTATGGTTAATGCGGACGCGGTAAGTGTTATGGCAAGCATCTCGAATACCCTTTTTACGATGCTGGTTCGGCTTATCACCGCCACAAGAGTTGACGCAATGGAAAGGACGATCGCCGCCAGAAGGATTGAGATGCCTATGCCAACGAATCCCGAAAAGCCGAATATGAACGGGGCGACCACAATAATTGCGCCGGATAGGTAGTAAAGTCCCGTGTACATGGCCTCCGACAGAGGTGACCGCCCATTTTCGTCAGAACCAGAATTTCCGTCAAGCAGCATCTCGGATTTTGAGGACAGGTATGCGCCGCCGGCCATGGATAAGGTGCCGGATATGCCGAGGATCGCACCGACTAGCACAACGGTCAGGTGAGATTGGGCCAGGACCGCAAAGCCCGCTATTGCAGCCATGACCTCTACTATGCCGTCATTCAGGCCGAGTATTACTGAACGAATGTGGTTGATGTTCTCCTCGTACGATGCCACGTCTCCGCCCAGCCTCTTGCCGTGTGAAGCCTCATCCGACATTATGGCCCGGATCCTTGTCGCATCTCTCTCTTTGAGCAGGCCTGCGGAAAGGATGCACCCGTATCGCCCAAGCACCGCGCGCTCGTTTCGCTCCATGAGCCGGTTGACAAACGCTATGCTGAACGCATTCCTGAGTAACATGAAGACTCGCACCTTTGCCCGTGTGAGCGCTGAGACGGAGATTTGTCTGTGCAGATATGTACCGGAGATTCCTTCCCAGAACCTCATGTGCCTTTTTTCGTCTTCTGACAGGCGACCCAGTATGCGCTTCAGGTGGCCATTCTTCTCTTTCGCAGCCAGTTCCCCGTATATTCTACAGTGCAGGTATTCCTCGTTGAAGAAGTACCTCGTTTGCCTAGCAAGTTCCGCTGTGTCCAAGCGATCGCCCATCAGATGCAATTTATACTTTGCCCAACTAATTTATATCATGGCCTTGCTTTCCGATGGAAACAGATACGTGCACGGTCGAGAGAGCTACAGGTACGTGGAAAAGTTGATAAGGAGCGGAAATGAGGTCTGCATAGTCTCGCCGTACATAGATCCGTATTATGCCGCATTCATAAGGAAGAACGCACACGCCAGAAGATTCTACGTGGTGTCATCGTCACTGGATAGAGGCGCGGCAAGGATACTCACCTCGAGGAGCTCCCCGATAGGGGTAGTGCTGTTCGCGACGCTTGTCCTTTGCATAGATTACGCTGTATCCGTGCTGGGCTTCCTGTCCGCAGCGATACTGCTGCTTTCCGCATCCGTGATATTCCTTAGATTCGCCGTGTTCAAGGTCTTTGGCAGGAACATGATATCGCTCAGGATGCCCAAGAACTTCGTGCACGCCAAGATTTATGTGTCTGACAGGATGGCGATAAACGGCTCTGCGAATCTCACGTACAGGGGAATGCACAGCAATATAGAGCACATAGAGATAACCACAGAGAAAGCCGCGGTGGAGAAACTGAGGAGGGAATTCTGGGACCTTTGGGGATCGGTGTAGCTCAGGCAGAAGCACTCACTATGCTTCCGGAAGCGAACAGTCGCGGTGTTTGATTCCTTACCAGGAAAATCCCGTCACCGCTGAGCACAGGTATGGGCTTCTCGAGCTCGAGCTCCATTGTTTCTCCTGAGCGCAGGACCTTTGCCATCGAATGCGAGAAGTTTGACACCACAAGATAAGTTGCGCCGTCCTTAACTTCTTCCTTCGCTATGGGGCTTGTTTTTACCTTAACCGAGATTCTTTTAGCAGGAGATATCCTCACTGATGAGAGCGTGGAACCCTTGCCCATATCTTCATGCTCTATGCCCTTCATGGCGAGCCCTACGCGCGTGCCGGGGCCGGCAGCCTGCACATCCACATCCTGGCTCTGTATAGACCTGACGCTACCCTGCTTTCCCGAGCTGTGATATAGCGTATCGTGCACCTTCACCGTTCCCGAGATGACAACGCCAAGCACAACCGTGCCTACACCATGCACGGGAAACGCCTTGTCTATGTCTATGCGGACCATTTCTGTGCCCGCCCTTGCCCCATGTTCAAGTATCTTATCAAGCAACTTGTCGCGCGGCGTAACGCTGAAGTCCTTCAATATGCCGTTTGCCAGGAGACCATTGACGTCATTATCGTCAGTGAGTATGACACGCTTCTCCAGAAGGGATGCCGCAACAAGAGCCTCGCCGAACTCCTTGTCCACGTTTTTTGTGCTTAGCAGTATCTGTTCCGATACGAGCATCGATTCTGCTATGCTGTACGGCTTCTCCTTTGCGTTAGTAGGGTACAGGAGCACGATGATGTCGTTTCCGACCTTCCGGTCAAAGAACGTCAGACCGTCCTCCGAGCCTTTCTTTCCAATGAACGATGCGAGTTCGGAATCTAAGGGTATCGAAACGATATGATTCATGAGATCAGCCAAATTTAATATCGAGCCCGCCGGCGTAGTTGAAGTCCGGGGCCTTTATGTAAATGTCCACTATGTAACTGTCCTTGTGATCTAGCGATATCGGCATGCGTGGTGAAGTGCTCACCACCTCAAACGGCTTGCTCACCCCAACCGAATCTACCCTGTCGTTATACCCGAAAAGCTTGAACATCTGGACGCTCTTCTTGAATATTTGACCCTTCTGGAGATTCATTATGAATGCGGAGTCGTCCAGCGCTATGCTGTCACTTTTTGAGCTTATCGTCACCCCATTCACATTTATCGAGATAAGATCAGAGGATGAATTGGAGAACGACACGGACATCGGGCCGCTGTACCCTGTCTGCGGAGAAGCCACCCTCAATTTGAATATCACGTGTGACATGAACTCCACCTTTGTGGGAAGCTTGGGCTCCATGTCGAGGAGCTTGAACGGCTGAGCCACATCGACCTTCTCGACGGTTATCGGCGGCACCTTAAGCATGTCCGGGAGGAGGTTTCCACCAATCTTGTTCTGGAAGGGTATTTCAATTTCCATGGTACTGCCGGTTATCTCCTTACCGGGAAGCGTGTGGGTCTCGCCCATGAATCGTATGTTTATGCCGGTTATCCTGCCTTTGGGCTTTTTTGTTTTGAACAGTCTGTCAAGGAGCATGCAACCATCCGTAAGCGCGCAATCGCATTGTTGTGCGTAAAGATATACTGTTTGTTAGGTTATTAATTGTTTTTACTCTTAGGTGTGATGCGCAAGTCGTGCGCAAACGGTTACCGCCGCAGGGAGTATTGCCTGCCTCTCCACGTGATTTTCCGCATTCGGCTTGCGGAGAGAAGATTTGCCATGTATATGAATGGCATGAAAGGTGACATGACTGCGGAGAACGCGCGATGGACCCTGGCCCTCGATGCGTCCCTCACTGAGCCCCTTGCGGCATGAAGCAGGTACACGACAAACAGGGGTGATACAAAGGCAGAGAGTGCAACCCCAGAAAGCATCAGGAGTATCTCGGCAGAATAGTATGCGATTCCAAACCAGGACGTTGCAGGATACCCCATGCGACTCAGCGCCGTCTGTCTGTTGGCCCATTCCCAAAACGCGGCGAAGTTTTCGGCAGAATTCACTGTCGGTTGAGCGTCCTTGACATACGCTATTCCCAGCCCGCGTTCCCTTGCAGCCCTAGTGACACATATGTCATCGGATATCGCGTAGGGGGAATCCGTTGCCATGTGCAGAAAATCCTTGTCTATCAGGTCGCGTCTGAATGCCAGGGATCCGCCCCACCCGAAACGCGTGAACTCAGATCCCATCATGCCCTCTCCGACGAATCCCCAGACCATCTTGACCCTGGACCAGAATCCCCCTACAGGATTGAAGAATGGAAATGTGGTGGAGATGCCGATGCTCTCGTCCGCAAGAGGCGCAACGAGCCCGGATAGCCAGCGCTTCCCGGCAGTTATGTCGGAATCCGCAATGACTATGACCTTCTGCAAACGCGTGTGCCCTATTGCATGGAGTATCGCATGCACCTTGCCGCTGCTGCTTCTGCGCGGATTCCCGCATACCAGGAAGTCGATCCCTTCCTTTTTCAGTGTTGGCACTGCGGCATCGTTCTTCGAATCTACGACCGCGACCAGATCATAGTTGCCATAATCCTGCATCGCGAGCGAGCGCAGGTTGTTCGTCAGGGTAAGATCCGTGCCGCGGCAGGGGACTATTACAAGAGCGCGCGGTTTGAACCCTGAACGGCTATTTGCTGTCCGTCCCTTCGTTCCGAGAAGGCCGCGGGCGTCAAGCAACAGCATTGAAATGAACACCAGCCCAGTGAAGGCCAGTAACAAAGTATAAATTATCGTCATGGCAAGGCACCGGAATGCGAGCCGATTGCACGTATGGTTTTTAAGGATATAATAAGATTATTGTAACATGTACAGCAGTTTCCTCACCATAATAATACCGTCAGTGCTGGCATTCATCATAACCGTGATAAGCACCAGGTTCCTGATGTCGTACCTTTACGGCGCGGGAGTCGTAGCGGAGGACAGGAACAAGGACAAGCCGGTGACGGTGGCGAGCAGCGGCGGGCTTGCGGTGGCATTCGGAATCATAGTGGGCATACTGGTGTATACGTTCGGAGCCACATTCATCTTTGTGCCGGTGCGCGACGCGCTTACCAGGCTGCTCGCGGCCGCGCTCTCCATAACGCTGATTGCATTCATCGGATTCCTTGACGACATAAACGTTAAGGGCAAGAGGGTTAAGAGCACGGACAGGATGGACATACGGGAAGGCTTAAAGCAATGGCAGAAGCCAGTGCTCACGCTGGTGGGTGCGCTGCCGTTGATAGCGATAAACGCCGGGGTGAGCAGCATCCTCCTCCCATTCTTAGGAAGCGTGAACCTTGGGCTGCTCTATCCATTGGTAGTGCTGCCGCTTGCCATAATATTCGTTTCGAATTCCTTCAACCTCTTAGGAGGGTTTGACGGTCTGCAGCCAATGATGGCCATAATAGCAGGGCTGGGTCTCCTCGCCTACTCCCTAATGTATGGAAACTACATGGGAACCCTGCTCTCTGCGCTGCTGGTCGGCTCGGTGCTCGCCTTCCTGCCGTTCAACATGTACAGGGCGAAGGTCATACCCGGAGATAGCTTCACTTACGCAGTAGGAGCCGCCCTTGTAGGCATAATGGTCATGGGAAACGCGGAGGTCTTCGGAGTGATAATATTCATGCCCTGGATAATAGAATTCGTACTCCACCTCAGAAGAAAATTCAAGGTCAGCGACTTGGGAATAAGGCAACGGGATGGCACGCTTGCCGCCCCATACGGGAAAAGGATTTACAGCCTGGCCCACCTGATCATGAATCTGAAGAAAGTCAGGGAGGAGGAGGTCACGCTCTACCTGTCTGCAATTGAGGCGGGATTTGTAATCCTTGCGCTTCTCCTCAAGGTTGCCGGACTCATATAGTCTGCGCGGCCGTATTGGAGGTTTGCCTGCGGTGCCGTCTGCCTTCTGGTAAGTGCCACGTCTGAGCGCTTTATGAGCTTGCGCCTCCCCGCATGCTCTGCGTACCTCAGCGCCTTGTTGGTTATTTTCTCTGCGAGGCGTTCCATCTCTCTTTCCAGGTCCATTATGGCATCCTCAGTTATCCTCTCAGCACCGGCTTCCCTCATGAACTGCTCTATGTCATAAAGACTGAATTTTCTTGAACCCATCTTGTTACCACCACTGCTCTAAAAGAAGCAAAATAGGATTAGATAACAAGCTTTAAAAGTATGAGCAAATTTCCCGAATAGCGGCAGAACCATGATTCTCTTCCGTGAAAGGTTTATATTTATGGAGGTTTTCAGGTGCTGGTTTCCGAGGTAATGGCGTGGCGCACCGCCTGCTTTATATCAATTCGCGTCCCATTTACTGTATTGTAAAGTGACTGGTGTTATGAATGGCAAAGGTAAACAAGAACGCGCTTCTGAAGAACAGGGTTAAGGACATATGCATAGAGAAGAGCATGACAACAAGGCAGCTCATAGACAACATGAGGGATATGGGCGGCTTCTCTGCGCAGAACATGATAACCGGCATTGACATACTGCAGGACATGATGGCCGACAAGAAGTCCTTCAACTTCCTATCGTTTCCGGCGGACATAATCGCAACAGGGATGCGGGGCATGATAGCGGACTCGGTGAAGCACTTCGATGCCATCATGACAACCGGAGGCACGCTGGACCACGATCTGGCAAAGGCATTCGGTGGCAAGTACAGCAAGGGGAGTTTCGAGGCGGATGACAACAAACTGCACCAGCTCGACATCTACAGACTGGGAAACATATTCATAGGGAGGGACGAGTACGGCCTCTCGGTGGAGAGGTACTTCACCGAAATAATGGAGGACATATACAAGTCTCCGGATTACAAGGAAGAGTACAGCGCATCGGAGCTCATAAACGAGTTCGGCAAGAGGATCGAAGATGAGCACTCCATAATAAGGCAGGCTTACCTTAACAAGGTGCCCATATTCTGTCCTGGCATACTCGATGGCGCCTTCGGCACGCAGCTTACGATGTTCGCACAGGATAGGAAGTTCAAGCTCAACCTGATAAAGGATGAGATAGCGCTGAGCAACATCTCCTTCGACCAGAAAGTGACCGGTGCGTTAATGATTGGGGGAGGCATAAGCAAGCACCACGTCATATGGTGGAACCAATTCAAGGGGGGCCTTGATTATGCGGTCTACATAACCACGGCAAGCCAGTACGACGGGAGCCTATCCGGCGCAAGGCTCACGGAGGCGGTTTCGTGGGGCAAGATAAAGGAGAAGGCCCGTTACGTGACCGTGGATGGAGATGCGACGATAATATTGCCAATCATGTATTCCTACCTCGATCTCGCCTGAACGCCGTTGGCTCAGGCACTCCAAAGCCAGGGTACGAACAGCAGGAAGAATGCCGCAAGCGTCACAGCCACGAGCAGGTTTAGCATTCTGGGATTCATGTTCAGCTTGTATATCCTGAAACCGTCAAAGAACGGTATCGGGAGCACGTTGAACACGGCTAGGTAGAAGTTCAGCATGAACGAGAGCGCAAGGAAGACGTACACGAAATACACCAGAGACGATGCCGGGTCATTGCTCTTCGGCACCGACTCTTCAGACAGGAACACGCCAACCTTGCCAGTACTGTTGGCGGTGAGGCTTAGGGTCCTATTCTGCGTGGTAATCACGACGGTACTTCCAGGGAGGTCTGAAGACGCCGCGGTTTCCAAGTCCGACAGATTGCTTATCTGGTGGTGATTCCATTCGAGTATTGTCGAACCTGCAAGCGACGCGTTTGCCGCGGGAGATCCATGGGCGGTTGATGTCACTACGATGTGGTTCGCCATAATGCCGGGCATCACGAGGTACAGCATCAACACCAGTGGCACAAATGACAGCGCCGCGAGGAACATGTTCATGGATATGCCCGCGATGGATATCTTGTCCTGCTGCATCTTAGGAAGTTTTAGTATGCTCTTTTCATCTGGTTCCACGAACGCACCGGCGGGGATTATGCCGAAAAGTATTGACCCGACGGATTTCAGGCGTATACGGCTGTGCCTTGCTATAACGCCGTGCGACACCTCGTGCAGTGTTATCAAGAGGATCAGTGAGAGCACCAGTGGGAGTGCTATCTGCGGTTCAAGGAACGGGATTATTAGCACGGGCACGCCTGCTGGTGCTGGAAGAGATTGCGCCGTCACGGTTATGCCATGCAAAGTGAGCGCGTTTATTGCAAAGAGCGCTATGTCCTTGATGACTATTCCTGCCAGGAACAGCAGCTGCGCCATCATGTATGAAGCAAATCCCCCGATGACGGATATCACGGCAAACGCAACGCCGATGTATTGCATCACTCCGGGACTCTGTGCGTATGTGGCCTGCTGCTGCACTGCAAACCGTGGCAGGCTTACCAACGACATGGATACTGCAAGGTATGGCAATATAGCTATCTGAAAGATTATTATGGAAAGCGTGCCAAGTGCGAGCATCTTCCTTGAGACGTACTTCCTGAAGAACACGTATGAGAGTATGCCGAACGAGAGCACGAATCCCCAGTCCACAATTGCGGTCCAGATGCGACGGTGCTTCACGGCCACTTCATCTATGGTTCTCAGGCCGCGCCTGGTCTTGACAAGATACAGGCCGTAGCCCCCGGGAAAGCCATTTGCACGGGATATGAGGGTGCCAGACACGATAAGAGATATTAGTGCGACGGTTATCGAAACTGGCAGAGGGAGCCCGCCGTTCCACATCGCGTAGAGCAGCAGAATCTCGGCTAGGACTATTATTGCGGATTCGACGCCTCTCCGCGGTGCACGCGGATTCGGCGTTTTCCCGCTCGGCTTTGAGGACATGGTATGCAGTTAGCTTTTATTTCTATCAGAATATATAAGTATTGGTGAAGAGGGGAACGCCATGGACGATTGCGATATATGCGGAAGAAAGACCGATACGATATACGTTGTCGAGGTGGAGAGCGCGGTGATGAACCTGTGTGCAGGTTGTGCAAGGGGAAAGACCCCGATAAGGGTGATAAAAAGTCAGCAGGAAAGGCAGCCAACCGCAATACGCAGGCAGTCGCAGGAGCAGGAGTTCGAGATCGTCCAGGACTATGGCCGCAGGATAAGGAATGCGCGCATGGCGGTCGGAATACCGACAAAGGTGCTGGCAGAGAGGATAAACGAGAAGGAGAGCGTCCTAGTGAGGATAGAGAACCAGAAGCTGCTTCCGGATGACAGGATGATCATGAAGCTGGAACGGGAACTTAATGTCAGGCTCACGCAGGAGGTAAAGGCAGAGAAGAGCGCGCCTGCACGCGGGCCCAATGAGCCATTGACTCTCGGCGACCTTGCCATAAGGAAGGACAAGAAGTGAATAGGGTGATTTCGCTTGGCTGTAGACATAAGCAAGTTAGTCTCTGTGGTGAAGCAGAAGATAGACTTCGATGACCTGTCTGGAAAGGGAGTCGCCATTGATGCATTCAATACCATTTACCAATTCCTTTCGATAATACGGCAGCCAGACGGCACGCCGCTGCGCGATGAGCATGGGCGTGTTACGAGCCATCTGTCAGGACTGCTGTACAGAACGTCAAACTTCCTTGAGTACGGAATAAGCCCGGTATTCGTATTCGATGGCATACCTCCGGTGCTGAAGGAGCGCACACTACAGGCAAGGGCCAGCAGGAGGCGGGAGGCTGAGAGGAAATGGGAGGCGGCGAGGGCCGAGGGCATGCTCGCGGAGGCAAGGGCATACGCGATGGTCAGCACAAAGATAAACAAGGAGATAATAGACAGTTCCAAGGAGCTGCTCGAGCTGATGGGCATCCCATACGTGCAGGCTCCAAGCGAGGGAGAGGCACAGGCGGCCAGCATGGTGAGGGACGGGCTGGTTTACGCATCTGCAAGCCAGGATTACGATTCGTTCCTTTTCGGAGCCGACATAGTTATCAGGAATTTTGCCCTGAGCGGCAGGAGAAAACTCCAGGGAAAGAATGTGTACGTGAATGTGGAATTGGAAAGGATAGAACTGGAAAGCTTGCTCGGGCGGTTCGGCATCAGCCGCAGGCAGCTGGTGTGGATAGGCATGATGATAGGCACGGACTTCAATTCCGGCATAAGAGGGATAGGCCCGATGACCGCGCTAAAGATAGCGAAAAGCCATGCAAGCTTGCGGGAGATAACCGCCCACATAAAGGAGAAGTACGGCAAGGAGTTTGACTCGGATCCCGAAGAGGTCGAGAGACTGTTCCTCGAGCCGGAGGTTACCGGCATGAGCATGTCGGATTTCAATGAGATCGGAAAAAGGTGCTCGCTTGACGAGGAAGCCCTGGTCGATTTCATGTGCAGGGAGCACGGGTTCTCTGAGGAGCGGATAAGGAAGTCGGTCGAGAAGCTTTCGGCATCCAGGCAGAAAAGGGGGCAGAGAGGCATCGGCAACTGGATGTAAGCCGCAATGGTGGTTGGCGAAAAGGCTCGCTTCAGCATGATTTATATATTTCTGCGTGTAATCCTTAGCGTCAGGAATTTGCATCCGCAGCAGGCTCTGTCGCGGCGTGCAACACACTGAGGTATTCGAATGCAGAGAACTGTTAGCAAGAAGAAAAGGAGAGTTGGCAAGGCGCAGAGGAAGATAACTAAGCGCGCAAGGCTCAGGAAGATAGCCAAGAAGAGATTCAAGAAGTACAGGAAATAGCCGCGCGCGCTTGGGGCGCACGGTCCGCTACGCTATGTCTATGTACATCTTGTTGTTGAACTCGTATGCGGACGAGCTCTCGCCGTCCTTTATATCGTACGCGCGAAGTATCTCCTCCTTGCTCTTGAACGCGCTGCTCTTCTTTGCCTCTATGTCCATTACTGTCAGTTCTCCGTTGAATTCGAAGTAAACAAGGAAAACGCGGTAGTTGTCCCCAGTCGCTATGATTATTCTTGAGGAAGGGTTCCCCAGCGCTATGATCAGGCTGCACAGCAGTACGGCCTTGTCGAACGAATCGCCGCACCTGAGAGAAAGGGTCTGCTCCGGGGCGAGCCAGAACTGCACCGGAGTCACCGCGGAGGCTATTGCCTCGTTCACATGGGCAAACGCAGCCATGGCGGCCTTTGGAAAATCGCGGTCGTAGCCGTACCCATCCATCTTGGCGGTCAGCGCAGAAGCGAATGCGGCAACCGACTTTTCATCCGGTTTGACGAGCTTGGGGAGCTCAGCGATGTAAAGATTCTCATGCTCCTCTATGTAATCCCTGTACCTGTTTATGATCTCTAGATACAGCCCGTTATATTTTTTCAGCGACTCCACATCGTCAGCGGATTCCATGCAGTATTAACATGTACGCTGGTGTTTTAAGGTTATCGGTGCGTCTGCAATCCCGATGAGGGCGCAATTCGAAAAGTAAAAACAAAAGGAATAGAAAATAAAATAAAAAGGGTAAAAAAACAAAAAGATTTTAAGAGCTTGAGCGTTTATCTCCTTCTTCTCTTCGCGGCGACTCTTCCCTTCCTGTTCATCTTCGTCCTTGCGACGTATCCGTTCTTGTCGATGAAATAAAGGTAGCCTTCCTCTCTTGAGACCTTCTCGGACCCGACCTTCTGCTTTCTGCCCCTAGGGTTGTTTTTCATTGGGGTTCTCCACGCATAACCGTCCTTCCCAAGGAAATACAGATACCCGTCTTCCCTGCTTATTTTTTCGTCTACAACTCTTTCTGGCATTTGTTCACCGATTATACATATAACAGATATCTTTTTATACCTATTCTATTCCGTCCGTCAGTAAAATACATATATACGTCGCAATATTGCGCATGTTTTGCAAAAATCCCGGCCGGCTTACGACGGAAGAGAACGCTGCCTTTGGCACTACGCCATAATATTAATATGTGGTAGGATAAGTAATAGGTACAAAGGGCATGTGGTGTAACTTGGATAGCATGTCGGCTTGCGGAGCCGTTGGTTGCGGGTTCAAATCCCGTCATGCCCGCTTTTTATAGGCACGAAGACATGAGAGCTTAACTTTATAATGTTGGAAAAACCACACTCGCATGGTTTACGGAAAGACTAGAGTGTAGCGGATGGAGAAAAAATCATTTTCAAATAGGGAGACATTCAGGGTGTTCCTGTCGGAGAAACGCGTTTCCCTGCAGGACATGCAAGTTGCGGTACCTGAAGGCTGCCGCTATGCCACGCTAATGGAAGCGGCGCGGGAATACAGAAAAAACAGGCGGTTCAGGAAAGAGCTCATGGAAAACGGTCCGGCATTCGTGGCGCAGAAGGGCCTTCTAAGTTCAGGTTATTACGGGATAAACGCAGAGGGGGGATTCGTAAGGATAGACGCGCCGGAAACGGTGACGGAGCGCGAAAGGTCGTATCACTTTTCGGGAAGCGGTTACGTAATTGTCGATTTCGACGATCCAAACAGGGGGCTCGACGTGGATGCGAGAGCGGATATGAGATTCATAATAAACGCGAGCGTGGTGTGCGTTGATGAGCGGCTGGAGCGCACGGAACGCGATGTGTCTTCTTCCTCCACGCGGATTTCAACGGAAAAATTCGATGCCGCGAGAGAAGCGTTCAGAAAGGCGGAATCTGGCATGGAGCCGGAGTTGGCAGCCATACTGAGGAATTTGTTTGGCAGCGAAAAGGGATAACCGCTGACGATTAAACTGCGTCCGAATTCGTTGGAAATGCACGCCGATGTCGGCATCAGGACTTGAGTTTTTTCCTCGGGCCGCCCTTGACGGTCAGGTCTATGAAGTGGTGTATTCCAAGTGCATCTCCGGCTATCTTCACATCGATTTTCGTGTCGCCCGTGAGGCCAAATATGCCGTACGTCTGGTCACGCGGAGTGCCATTGAAATTTACCGCGTATCTGCCAGGCAAGGCAACGATCGCGTAGTGTTCGATTCCTTCCTCGTTAAGATTGATTTTGTTGAGATCTACGAAAACGACATCGACCGACTTCGAGAATTTCCCAGCCGCTTCGCGCTGTATATCCGGATTCAGGCGTTCCGCCTTTTCCTGCACGTCCTTGAGTTCTGCGCCGGAAGTGAGCGCAGCCGAGTACAGAGAGCCGTGGAGGTGCCCGAAGAACGCATCGGACTCCTCCGTTGCGTGCTCGTATAAGCCCTTTGCTACCAGAGACATGCCTCCGCACATGTTGTGCGGCAACAGGATTATGCGTGATATGCCGTCAGTTTTGGATATGCCTTTTAGCGTCGCTTCAAGACCACGCACGTTGGCGCCAGCGTTTGACAGTATGATGACTTTCTTTCCGTGAGTCTCGGTTATGAGTCGGCGAAGTTCTTCATAGTTCCTATCGTGTACCTTGTACAGGTTTGAGAGATTTCCCAGCTTCTGCGCGAGTGTCATCGGCGAATCTGCATCGTTCTCGAAAAGCCTCAGGGTGCCGACGAGCCTCCTGTCCATGCAACCAATAACAACTGCCGCTCCGCTCGGAGTTTCAATTCCACTCATTATATCACTTATTAACCAATAAAAAAAGAGATTTAAATAAGTTATCTAAGCTTTTTGCGGCTGGGCCATACATGCTTTTTTGCCTGAAGCTCACGGCTCCAGCCGGTTGGACATCCTTGGAAAAGGTATCGCATCGCGGATGTGGTCAAGATTGAGCATCCACTTTATCACGCGCTCTATGCCCATGCCAAATCCCGCGTGAGGCACCGAGCCGTAGCGGCGGAGGTCGATCCACCAGCCGTAGTTGTCCATGTTGAACTTCACCCCTTTTGCCTTCTCGACCTCGCGCATGCGCGCTATGAGCTCCTCGTACTTCCAGATCCTCTCGCTGCCGCCTATTATCTCGCCGTGACCGTGAGGGGCCTGCATATCGGAACACACGACCGTTCTCGGATCGTCAGGATTTATCGGCATGTAGAAAGGCTTTATCTCCTTTGGCCAATTGCATATGAATATGGGCTTGTCCTCATCGGCAGTTATGGCACGCTCCTCCTCCACGCCGAGGTCGTCGCCCCACTTGAGCTTGAAACCCTTGCCGTTCAGTATTGATATTGCGTCCTCATAGCTCAGCCGCTTGAACGGCGGCTTTATGCGTTCCAGAGAGGCCCTGTCCACATTCAGCACCTTGAGCACGTCTCCGTGCTCGCTTGCAAGCTTCGTCGCTATGTGGCTGATAAGTCCCTCCTGCAGTTTCATGTTCATCTCGTTGTCGAAGTACGCCATCTCGGGCTCCAGGTGCCAATACTCGGCCAGGTGCTTTGTTGTCCGCGACTTCTCGGCCCTGAATGACGGCACGAACGAGTACACGCGCTCCAGTGAGAATATCATGGCCTCGGCGTAGAGCTGCGACGACTCCGTAAGGTAGGCCTTCTTTCCGAAGTAATCCACTTCGAACAGGTCGGCCCCAGTCTCACCGCCGGCGCTGGTTATTACCGGAGGAGTGACCTCGAAGAACTCCTGGCCGTCCAGAAACTCCCTTGCGTGCCTGAATACGTACGACCTGGCACGCATGACTGCGGTCATGCCCTGGCTCCTGAGCCACAGGTGCCTCTTGTCGAGCAGGAGCTCTGTGCTCTGATACTCGGTTATCGGATAAGGCTCCGATATGGCGGTGCTGGAAAAGCTGCTCGCCTGGACTTCGTACCCAGTTGGCGCGCGCGGATCCGCCTTCACAATCCCGTTGACCTCCACGCTGGACTCCACTGTGACCGCCTCGGCGGCCCTCCATGATTCAGGATCTACGCCGTCCTTCTTCACAGCAACCTGTATCGTGCCTGTCCTGTCCCTTATCACTATGAACGCTATGCCCCCGCTGACCCTCTTCCTGTGCACCCATCCCCTTAATTTGACGCTTGCTCCCGTTTCCCTTACATCCGATATGTGAAGAACATCCATTTGAACACTCCAAACACCGTACGCACGGCGCGGAGCCGTTACGGTGTCGCGCAATTAGATAAACAGGAAAAGGTTATAAAAACGCTCTATCAAGCGAGACTTGAAAGAAAAAAAGAACGGCTGCAAGGCAAAAAGCGCCTTGCAGTCTTGTAACGGATCCGTTATGTGGTCCTCACTGTCAGCGTCGCTATCGGATTCGTGAGCCAGTTACTGCTAGGGGTTCCCGATGTTGACGTGTAGTTGAGCCAGATCTTTCCGGTGTACGTGGCGCCTATCGCGCCAGGGTTGAACGCCGAGCCAGTGCTGCCATAGCACTGCAGCCCAGTTATTGTAAGCTGGCCGCCAGGAAGCGCGGTGTACGTGTTGGCCGGTATCGTTCCAGATACTGCACCGCTCGTTGATGAAGGGAACATCCAAGGGTTCGTTGCGCCTGTGTTAGGCATGCCGGTGCTCGAGGCGACCGCGGCGCACGCGAATCCAACGTTGTACGCATTTGTGTTTGTGTTCTGTCCGAACGTGAACGACAGCAGGCCAGCGCTCGTCATCGACGGGTTCTGGCAGAGATAGCCAGGTATAGATATACATGACGTGCCGAGCGCGGTGTTACCGTTGAAGATTCCCAACGAGTAAAGAACTCCAAGCACTACGGCAATAATCAGAATTGCCCAACCATAGGTCATCAGATACTCCATGGCACTCTGAAGCCTAAACTTCTTACCTGCTCTCGCAATATTGTTCATTTTATCACAGTCTTTTATTGAAGTAATAGAGAGTAGATATTTAAATGTCTTGCTGTTCTTGAAAGACATCATGACGCAGCATAGCGTCATTTGATGTCTCTCCTTACGAGCTCCCCGATGGTGCTCTCTATCTGTATGCGCGCGACGTCCTGCTTTCTGCGGAAGTCGGGAAGGACGGCCGATGACGACCTGAATGATATCGTGGAATCGTATATGTCAAGCATTATGCCGTAATACAGCTCTGCCTTCTTTACGTCCTTGTCACGCATCGAGTCGAATGCTTCGCGCTTCAGTTCCCCAACCACGTCCATGAGACCGAGCAGATACGCGATCTCGTCCTCCCCGACCTGGCTTGCAGATGGTACCTTTCCGGTGGTTAGTATCCGGTATAATATCTCGGCCTCAGAGTATTCCTGGTGTGCCTGAAGCGAGTAGTGCTCGAAGCCGCGTTCGGATTTCTTCAGATTCGCGTTTGCAGACTTCAGCTTCTGCAGGCCTTCGCATGCCTCGTCCATGCGTTTCGCGTGCATCGCGGTTATGAGCTTTGCGGCAGTGCGTATTATAGTGCGCGACTGCTGCATCACCGCATCCATGCTGGATTCCAGCTCAAGTATCCTCTTTTCGATCCTATCCTTGTCCTCAAGCATCCAATCTTCCTCCGAATCCCGATTCGCGTCCGTGCCAGAACAGGTACTGCTGCGCGTAGCCGCGCATATCTCCCCATTGCTCGTAGGCGAATTCGTGTATCTTCCTTATGGGCATATTGCTGCCCTTGAAGTACAATGACTCAACCGTCTTTTTAACCCATGTGTCTATTGGAAATGCCTCAAGCTTCCCATAGCCAAATAGAAGGACGCAATCGGCAACCTTGTCTCCCACCCCGGGCAGCCCCATTAGCATGGCCTTGGCCTCTGCGTATGGATACGATCCGAGCTCCGATAGATCGAAATCCATGCTGCATGCCTTCGCGGCTTTCTTGATGTAAACGTCGCGAAAACCGGTTCCGCACGCGCGTATGGAGCTCAGGCTCGCGTTCGCGAACCGCTCTGGCCCAGGAAAACGCTTTCCGCTGGTGGTGTCGATGCCTTCTCCGAATCGCGATATGAACATGCGTGTGGTGTTGCGTATCCTCTTTATGTTATTGAACTGTGAGACAATGAAGCACAGCAGCGTTTCCCAAGGGTCATTGCGCGTTATGCGCAGGCCGTGGAGTTGCGATACCGCCTCCTTCATCAGGTCGTCCGTGCCGATCCGAGAATAGATTGAGGGTAGGTCATGGTCAAGGCCAAAGCGCCGGATTATTTCTGCGCGGGCCGACCCGTCCGTGTATTCGCCGCCGTACGAGTATTCTAGCGCGCCGGACAGGCTAGTTCCGGTTTGCTTAACGCTTATGACGCCGCTAGATGTGACGTACGATACCGTGTTCTGAACATTACCGAAGGAGCAGTCCGAGTGGAACGCGAGCGGCTGCCCGCTCATCACGGTGAGCTGCAGATCGAAATCCGCTACGCGAATCACTTTATCTCACCGATGGGCTTTCTTTCCTGCTTTGTAGTGTTCCTGTCCCTTATCGTTGCTGTGCCATCCTCAATGCTCTGGAAGTCTATGGTGACGCAGTGCATCACGCCCATCTCGTCTGCCTTGGCGTACCTCTTCCCTATGCTTCCGGATTCGGAGTAGTAGCACTGCACCCCGGAATCCACCATGCGCTGGTAGAGGGAGAATGCGGTTTCGAGTATCTTCGTGTCTTTTTGCAGCGGGAATATGGCGTACGCGTAAGGCGCCACCTGCCTCGGCAGGTTGAGCCACGGCCACCCGCGCTGGTCGTCGGTTATGGCGTTGGATAGCATCGCGAGCAGCATGCGGTCCAGGCCTATACTTGCCTCTATGACGTGCGGCACGACCTTCTTCCCGTCATTCACGACGCTCATGTCGCTGCCGGACAGCTTGGCATGAGCCGAGAGGTCGTAATCCCCGCGGTACGCGTTTCCTGCAACCTCTATGTAGCCGTACTCGGTAGAGATCTCAAGGTCCACGTTACCCTTTGAGTAGTGGGGAAGCTCCTCCTTCTCAAGCTGCCTGAACCTATACTTCTCATCGCTTATGCCCAAGTGGGCGAGCAGCCTCTTCTCAAGGTGAAGCATCATGGCGAAGTAATTGTTTGGCACCAGTCCGCTCCTGACAAGGTCACGGAGGCTCTGCTCCAGCACGATCTCCTGACCTGCCTCCACAAACCTGACCGTTGTGTCGAGTATGTCATCCATGCGCGTGCGGTTTAGCTCCGACTGATCCTTTTCGGGATCGAAGAATAGCTCCGTCTCCATCTGAGTGAACTCGCGCATTCGCACCAGCCTCTGCCTGGGCGATATCTCATTCCTGTAAGCCTTGCCGACCTGGCATATCGGTGACGGAAGCTTTAGCCCGTACGAGCGGAATATGTCCTTGAAGTCCAGGAAGACGCCTTGTGCCGTTTCAGGGCGCAAATACGCGGTCTCGCCCTTCTGGCCGATGTTTGTCCTGAACATCAGGTTGAAGCGCTCCACCTTGGTTAGCCTGCCACCGCACTTCTCGCATGCTATCTCGTTCTCGTCTATCCTGTCTTCCATCTCCTCTATCGATAGCTTCTTCACCGCGTTTAGGCTAGCGGTGTCCTTCATCTTCTCGTAGAACTCCTCGAGGAGCTTGTCTATGCGGTACGCGGTGCCGCACTTAACGCATGACGCTATTGGATCGGTGAACGTCGCCACGTGGCCACTCGCCTTGAGCACGGCCTCGGGGAGTATTGTTGTAGATTCAATCTCGAGCGAGCCGAGTCTTTCAACAAAGAGCCTGCGCCATGCCGACTCTATGTTCCTCTTTATCCTGAGCCCTATGGGTCCGTAGTCGTAGAATCCGCCAAGCTCATTGTATATCGAAAAGCCAGGATAGTAGAAAAGCCTGCGATCGACTATCTCGTTTATGCCGGTCTCGTTGACGACCATTGATATTACCAATCGCGCGCGTGCGATGCTTTGGCCTCAATTCAGGATCTGTCCTGCGGGCTGCATCTGCTTGAGCGTTATAGTGTAAGTGCCCGACAGCTTCTTGGATGCCCTGCTGAGCGCCTCGCGCGCGACGTTCTTGTTTGAGCTCTGGGTCTTGAGCTTGAATACGGTCTGTCCCTTCTGAACCCTTGCGGCCACTGAGGACGGGCTGCCAAAGGATAGGGACATACCCTGGGAGATACGGTCTGCACCGGCGCCTGTTGCCCTCTTCTTTTCCCTTATCACTATGTGAGGATAAGGCATTATTTTCAGGAAATAGTTGGAGAGCAGTTCGCGCTCCAAATACTTGTTTGCGACCTGCCTTGCGGCCTCGAGGGTGTTCGACCGCAGGTTCACCTGCTGGTCAGATATTAGCGACAGTTCGAGGTCGTAGTTCGACTTGTTGTTGCCCATCTGGAATACCAGCAGGCTTGTGTGAGGAAGCGCCTTTATGTAGTTCTTCCTCGGCTTCTTGACCGAATACCTTGCCCATGCCTGGCTCCTTATGCCCCTTATTGATCGCGCTGGTCTGAGTTTCATTGAAATCACGTCCGTATGAAGCAGAACGCACCGGCGTGTGCTGCTCCAAAAGCTTCGCAAAGCACGGTTCGTGCTCACGCGCAGCGAGCACATGCTCAGCGTTGCCCTAGTCTAGTATAATGCGCAGTAAGGTATAAATAGCATTCGCATCCGGTACTGATGATGCTGATGGCGCGGCTAAACGCCGGCGGAATTAGTCCCGGCAGGAGCGTATGTGCCACAGGAAGTCTGCTGGCGAGCCGAATTCGCTGCCGCACATCCAGCACGCGTAATGGCCTTCCATAACATTGGCGCTTCCACTCGAACCTGCACTTCCGTGCCTCTGGATTTCGGCCTCAACAGCATTTCCGCTTGACATACCAATCACATCGAATACCGCGCTTCTCATTTAAATAGCGTGCTGAAAATCAAAATAATATTGTCATTCTTTGTTATTTAGAGAACCGTTGCTCTCTGAAGCTTCCGGGATTCCATTTATCCTCGACTTCAGGTCTGCGAAAAACCGCTCAGCCTCGTCCGAAGGACCGGCCTTCATTACAACGAGGTCGTTTTCGCCGGCCTCGACAACGCCGCGAACGAACTCCGCCTCGCGCACTATCCTGTCGTGCCTGTCCGTGAAGATTCCCGGCATCCCGCTCTCCGACACGAATCCGTGCACTGCGTCTGCGTGCCTCCCGTCAACCTTTAGCGCTATCACCCTGCCCCCTCCGGAAAGGGTATTGCGTATCGCGACCTCACCGGTGTCCGCAAACGCGCCGGTAACGTCGAAAAGGACGGAATTTCTAAGCCCTGAAGACGCCCTCCTGACGCGATACGTGCCCCCGATAACATCGAGCCTCTGAATGAGTATGCCTATGCTCACGAGCGCACCTATCACAAGATAATACGGCTTTATCGCTTCGCCGAGCACCAGATAGGCGAACACGAAGGTTATGAACGGAGAAAGGAAGTAAAGATTTGTAGAAAACGTTGTCTTGAGTATCCTGAACGCGTAGAAGTAGATGTAGAAGCTGTACACGTTGTACACGATACCGGCGTAGAGTATGAGCGCCATCTCGGGAATGCTTATGTGTGAGAGGGGGAAGCCGCTTGCCGCGAACGATATGCCGGATATTGCAAGCATGAAGACGCTGTATATGAAGAGTGAGCTCTGCATGTCGAAAACGTATCTCTTTACAAGAACGGATGAGAGCGCGTACGAGAATGCAGCCACGAGAAGCATTGCGATTATCGCGTAGTCGGTGCCGTGCGTTCCGGACAGCACTGACGAAACGTTTCCGGAAGTAATGGCCACGTATATCCCGATGAATCCGAGCATCAGCGCAACGATCTGGGCCTTGGTAAGCCTCTCGCGCAGCACGGTCGGGAGAAGAAGCAGCATGAGGAGAGGGGACGTGCGGAACACGACCGTCGCGAGCGAGGCGCTCACGTAGTGCTCGGCATACCCTATGAGCATCTCGGTTGGCACATAAATCAGCACGCCAGTTATGCCGATCATTAACAACGTCTTCCTGTTCTTCAGGTACGAAAGCAGTATGTCCTTCCTTCCGGATGCGAGGACAAAGAAAAGAGCGGATGGGACGTTGAACAGGAAAACCAGAAAGAACAGTTCGGAGATGTTTATTCCCCTTAGGAAGTACAGCAGCACAGGGAATGATGCGCCCGAGAATAATGATGTGTATAGGAATATGCTTGCGCGCGACCTTATGTTCATTGCATCTGAGACTCTTCCGCGCCGCACTTTTTAAACATATTAGAAATGTTAAAAAATACCAGGAATTGCTGTTATTTCGGAAACTGTTAAAAGCCTTTCAGTGATTATATAAGCGTGGAATCTTTGGGGAGGGACTTCACCAGCAGGTACAACCAGCGCTACAACACAGTATCCAAGCGGATACTGCGCATGCTGTCGGAGGATTCACGCGCATCACTGACCAGCATTTCCAAGGAACTTAACGTATCCCGCAGGTCTATTGCAACGCGGATAAAGCGGCTTGAGGGGGAACTGGACATAAACTATGTACCGGAGCTGAACGAGGATGCGCTCGGTTTCTCCAACCAGCACCTTATAGCGGTCAAGTTTGAGGATAAACCTGATTTCGACGAGATAGGCAAGCTCCTATCCGCCTCGCGCGTACCGCAGATGGTAGCGCAGGTGAGAGGCACGTTCGACATGCTGATATACGCGAACGCCCCTTCAAGGCAGGAGTACGTGCGCTGGGATAAGGGCACGCAGGTGGCCCTGGCAGATTACAATGTTATGTGGCATCCATCAGAGATAGCTCACAGGCAACTCGGCTTCTTCCCTATCCGGAACAAACTTATCGAAGCCGCAAACCTGAAGCCAAAGTACAAGAATCTGCTCCTGCACCTGAACAGGAACGCGCGGGCAAGCTTCCAGGAGATATCGAAGGAAATGGACATGCACTTCAACACCGTCTCCTATGAGTTCTGGAAGCTGATGAAGATGAACTACGTGAAGAGATTCACCATCGCCATGTCAATACCGAAAGACGTTGCCGTGATGGTCCACTTCGGAAAGTACGTTCTGCCGAAGACCTTCGAGCAGGACATGCAGAAGACAAGGAGGGAGTACAAAGCTGATGAAGACAACCCACTCATAAGCAGGTACATCCTCTGCTCGCAGCTGATAGGCAGCTATGACTTCGCCGCGATGGGCGTCTTTGATGATTACAACACCGCGTACAAGAGGCAGGTAAAGTATTACAAGGAGGTGCTGAAACCGGAGCGTGCCAGGGTGGAGTACGGACAGATAGAGCGCATCCTCTTAGGCAGGCTGCCCATAAGGACGGTGAACACGGCAAAGGAATACGACACCGTGGTATGGGACGAGAAGGCCGCGAGCGGGGAAGCATGATCCGGCTGACTCGGATGCGAAGGACGCGGGAGCCATATTCTGCAGGTAAAAGCGGGTAATGATCTCTAGAAGTTCCGATGGCTGGCTTCGAATCGATACGGCCATACGCCCACTGCAATGGCTCTACGAAGTGACAGAGTGTTCTGCATGATGCAGAGGAATGGCGCGGATGCCAGCATCGGACTATGGCGTGCCTAATTTCAATTGTAGGAGTAGGCTAGAGCACTTTTATGAACCGGTCGACATCCCCGGATTTTAGGTAATTGCTTATTACGGCTTTAGATATTGGAGATTCAAACATATTTGCAGCGTCTGCAAGTGCAACCCACTTGTATTCAGATATCTCTCGCTCTTCTAGTACAAGTTTGTCTGTCTCGGCCTCACAAAGTATCTCGAAGAAAATGAAATGTTTTTCCTGTTTCCTGAAGTCCATAGGTTTTATGGCCTGTGCCACACCCATAAGACCCTTTGGGATCACGTTTATCCCGAGTTCCTCTTTTGCTTCCCTTCTTGCGGCATCAAACATGTCCTCCCCGTATTCAATGTGCCCACCGGGGACTCGCCATCCGTTCCACTTAGGACCCTTTACCATCACAATCCTGCCCTTATATGTTACATAGAGCCCTACAACTGGTTCTGGACGCGTCGGATTTGATTCCATGTTAGGTAATAGATTTGACAAATTAAGAACCTTTCCTCTATTCAGGAAATTAGTGTATTTACCGGCAAGACTATGTTGCTCACAAGCAATCTCGGGCGCCTGTCAGAGGATACGAGTCCTGATTCGCGCAATTTGTTTATGTAAAGGCTAACGTTACTCACTTGCAAATTTGTCTTTTTGGCTATTTCAACAGTTGTGTAATCTCCAGTACAATAGCGCAAAACCGTGATTACTCGCCTACTTGACAAAAGTTTCCTGATGTTGTTCGCCTGCAGGGAGGAAGATATTCTTATGTCAGGCTCTTGCGTAATAGTTACAGAATCAATAAGTTTAGAAATAATACCGAGTATTTCATGCATGGAATAACCTAACGCATTGGAATTTTCAATGTCTGTACTGCGATAATTATCAGGCATCTTTCCCATGTTTTTCAAAAGTTCTACAATTGGCAGTATGAAATGCGACTTTATCGAATCTATGTCGTCCTTTCTAATCGAGCAGTTTTCTATAATCTTGTTTATACCGCTTAAGCTCATGTAGCAACTAGGATATATGTCATCACTTGCCAGAACGGGCAAATGTTGAGTGGCAATAATGCTCTTTATAGCCTGCACGTCTTTTTGACCAGCCCGCATAGATGCAGATGCTCTCCTATACATTTCGGGGCTCTTATTGTTCAACAATAAGTAATCAGGATTGCCAAAATCAGATTTTGATAAATTCGAATAGTTCTGAAAAATAAATGAAGTAAATGGTTTTTCTAATATGTGGTATGCTTCTTCATATTTGCCATTTTCAAAATCCTTCGCATAAATTTTCAACTTCCCCAATACTTCGTAAAAACTTACGAACTGGCTATAATTACCAGTTATTCCAATCCAAAAATCCGATGCTTTCAGTATTTTTATATTTTGCATGTTAGCTTCGAAGGCGCCCAACAGATGGGACATTTGATCTATTATTTGTTGCGCATACCGGCCACTTACCAAGTAATATGGGGAATTGCCTTTTTGTGAAACAAGCCTGTGTGCAGGTATATTGCTATCGCTTAACACTATTGAAACCCTGTTTCCGAGTCTACTCAAACAAGCAGCGGTAGCAATGAAGCGCACTGCCAGATAGTTTGGTGAAAGATACGTAATCGGCATCATCACGTGGACTTTACCTCCGGAAATTGCTTCCGTAACGTTAAGCGTCCCAATATCCGGTACAGATTTTGTAATGTACCTCAGGCACGTTTCATCCTTTTCCATCATAATACATTATAATATTAATATAATAACTTTTATATAACTTTATTAGTTTATAAGGGGATGATGTCCAATCTGAGTGATGGAGGACGCGGAAACACGCATTGCGGATATAATAAAGGAGAAACGCGGGAGGGACAATTTTCTTAGTGTGAGAATAGATAAAACGGTGCCAGAAGGCAAGAGCATCGTCAAGAGAATGTGTAACGAAAATTGCATTTTCGATTACGCTACGGGAGCCAGATGCAATGACGATTTATTCAATAATGATAGGGGTTCCGCGCTAACAAACATAGAGATTCTTAAGGCAGTTGAGAAAATAGGCTATGCTTCGAAAAAAAAGATACGCGCCCACATTGCAGGTGATGGGGAACCAACAATGTTAAACAAAGAATTGGTACTTTTAGTAAAAATGTTAAAAGAAAGCACAGTGATACACAGCGTTAAGATCACGAGTAATGGCACGCTGCTGACGTTAGGTAATCCGTCTTTGATAGAGCGATTGAAAGACGCGGGACTTAATAATATTAATATCTCTTTGCACTCGCTAAATAAGGACACGTTCAAGGAAATAACCGGAATAGACTCACTTCCGATAGTGCTTAGAGGGGTGGATGCCGCTATCGCAACGGGGATTAAAACAAGCATAAATTGCGTTATCGGACCTAAAACCATTAGCGAGTTGGATTCCTTCATCGCCCTTTCGGAGAAGAAAGGGATAATAATAAAGTTTTTTTCATTACTTTCAAAAGATCGCGCATTGCAAAATAGTTATGACACGTTAATAGATAAAATTAGTGAGGCGCTTTTGGAACGCGCAGATTTCCATGGGAATTACTCATCGCCATACAATGGCACCGTATTCTCGATAAACGGGGCGCTTATAGACCTTAAAGATTCTAGAATTAACAACTGCCCAAACGTGGCGTGCGCGTATCGTGATATCTGCACTGAAGGGTGTAGATATGAGGCAAGACTTTCGCGTATTGGAATTCTGCAGCCATGTGGCGTCAGAGTGGACAATATGCTTGATTTGACTGGTAAAGTTGATGAAAAAATAATTAAAAGTACATTGATAAGTGGGGGCAAACTATGACTGCGACGTTAATTGGCATAGCGGGGGTTCCATGCGCTGGCAAGACAACGCTTTGCATGCGCCTTGAGGAAAAACCAGGCATAACCTGTCTGAGAATGGAAGATTTTTACAAGGGCAATGAACTGATACCCCTATATAGAAATTTCAGAAATTATGATTCTCCGTTGAGCATAGATTTTGAAGCATTAGGCCGCACCATCAAATCACTTAAGAGAGGAGAAAGTGTTGATGTGCCGGTTTATTCCAAAGATTCTGCAGGAGCAGTGGGGATCCGAAAGATTACCGCAGCGGGGATAATCATTGTTGAAGGATTCTTGCTTTTTGTCAAAAAAGAAATCAGGGATCTTTTTGATGTGCGCATCTTCATGGATGTAGACCAGGAAACACAATTAATGCGTAAAAAAGGGAGGAATGCAGGTCTTGATTCGAATTTAGAATATTACAATAAGGTGCTGGTCCCAATGTCAAAAAAACACGTTGTTCCTACCAAGAAGTATGCAGACTACATACTCGATGGTACAAAAACAATAGACGAACTGACAACCGAATTGATTGATATACTCTCAGATCTTAATTGTTATAGTAAAAGTATAAGTTAGTTTATATAACTATTATTATATATGGTTAGTGCGCCATACATATTACGGGTTGGGATTTGATGGAATCTGGCAGAAATCGTGATGTATATCTCGTTCTATCGCTAGCAAAGTTTACCCCACCTAGCAAGCTCGACCACCAGGTCCTGACCCGTAACACGCTTATGGAATAGCTGGTGGAGAAATGAATGTACTTGGACTGATGCAGAGGAAGAGGAAGGAAATTTACAGCACGCCTGACGACGCAAGGCCAGTGAAGATGGTGCCTGACGGATACAACTCCTTCAGGATCATCTACGCGGACTGAGGCATCGG
>DAHWXM010000020.1 GCA_027334165.1 Microcaldota archaeon | reverse complement strand
TTAAGTTTCTTGCAATGCATTGTTGTTTATGAGACTTACGCGGGTATTCGAATAGGATTATCAATTGACTGGGGATAAATGAAGTTAAAGAGAATTCTTTTTCTTTAGCGAATTGTAGAATTCTGCACAATCTGGCAATGTCGTACTCTGTCCGTTAGAAAGATATTTATAACTTAAGTTACATTATAATGTAACTTAGGTAATCACATGAATATGCCGATAATTAAGCTCTTGAAAAAGAGAGAGTACCAAGAAATCTCCAGATTTCAAGATGTGGTGGTTGAAGCACTATATCAAACAGATAGCAGTATCATATTACATGGCGGTACGGCAATCTGGAGATGCTTTTCTGGCAGTCGGTTCTCAAACGACATAGACGCTTATATCTCCTCAAAAAAAGAACTGGAACGTCTCAAGACGGGTATATTATCTACAGCGTCAGATCGCGGTATAAAAATAGAGAAAATAAAGGACACCGGAAATCTAATTTTCATGGCATTTTCTTCGGGTGATACTTACTTGAAAGTCGAAATTAATTATGTCAAAAAGTCGATAAGTCCTGTAGCATCAAGATTTGAGAAAGTTGATGGAACATACACTGAGATTTTGACTTTAACTCCTGAAGAGTTTATCTTAGAAAAGATTGCGGCTTATTCAGATAGGAGATTCATCCGTGACATATACGATATATACATACTGTGTGATTATGTACAAAATGCAAACAAAATTAGTAAAGCGGTATTATTATTTTTAAACAAAATCGAAAGGCCAATAAACGAAAGCGATCTCAAAGCGCTTATTTATACTGGCCCTGTACCGTCATTCGATAACATGATTGTTCATATACGGAGGAGATTTTAATGAAGTATATAGAATACGTAAGAAAGAATTTCAGTGACGCCGGATTTCCTGTTGTAAAACTCATCGAAATAAAAACAGCGCTCAAATCGAAGGGTATAAGTGACGCTTACCTTAAAAGAATTGTAAACTACATGATGCACCGCGGTGAGCTGAAGAAGATAACTCGCGGAGTCTACACATTGCACGACGATATAACTGTCGTTGGCTTTGCATTCCAACCTTTTTATTATGGTCTGGAGAATGCACTTACAATAAGGAAGCTATGGGAACAAGGTACGAATCCGATCATTATTACTCCAAGAAAGGTACGCTCCGGAGTGCGCAAATTTAGTGATAGTAACTATGTAGTGCAGCGTGTTGACGATAGCCTGTTTTTTGGCTATGAGTTGGTAAAGTACTACGATTTTTGGATACCTGTGTCAGATCTTGAAAAGACACTTATCGACTTCTTCTATTTCAGACACTATTTAAGAGAAGATGTCCTGAAGGAGCTAAAGCGGAAAATCAGTGAGGAGAAGCTTAATGGATACCTCAAAAGATACACACCCAATTTTAAGAAGAGTTTCTTGGAACAAGCTAAAATCAAGCTGTAACTCTGCTTAGGCATGCGTAAACTTTTTCTTTTCTTTACCGAGCAAAATCCTTTTCTGTAAGCAATAGCGTAACATGTACGTGGGAACTACAGCTAATATATCTACGGCGGCGTATACCCGCTCTGCCACGTTCCTGTAAATATCACATTAGTAGGTACGCCGTTGTTGTTGTTTCCGCTGTAGCCGTTTGCATTTCCATTGAGCGGCCACCACCCCACAAGATGTTGTAAGTTTACTGGTGCTCCGCCGATACCTTCGTTATAGAGGGTATCTATAAATGAGCTGTTAAGTGAAATATTATAGATTTGTACATTAGTTATGTCTCCTTCCAATCGTGTTGTAGATCCTGCTTTTCCTATATATAAATCAGAGGAATTGTAATCAATACTAAAGCCTAAATTATTCGTACCTAATAACTTCCCATTTACATATAATGTTTGGTTATCTGGTTGAAATGTCGCGACTATAAAATACCAACCATTTGTCCTAGGTAATGCATTTATTACCACAACATCTGTTGAAGTTCCCGCATCACTAGCTCTCCAATGTAAGTCATTACCATAACCCCATAAAAGGGAATACCCGTATTTAGGATGTGAATCGGGATATTTAGAAAGTATTAATTGATCGTAATTTGTCCTTGTTACAAGTAAATTGTTAACCCATAATGCAACTGTTATTTGTTGAGGAGCTAAATTTGCATTATTACTTACGACTATTTGACTAGTTTGTCCGTTGAATTGTGCAACGTATTGTGGCAGTTCACCGCTGCAAGTTCCTTCCAAATTCAAATCGTAATTCGTTCCCGGACCATTCGGACGAAAAATCTGACACGATCCGGACTGCGCCTTTGGCGCGAAATTCGAAGGACTGAATATTCCGAGAAAGTAAAGAACGCCGAGAACAACCGCGATGACGAGTATGGCCCCCCGTAGGTCATCAGGTATTCCATCGCGCTCTGTGCTTTTGATGAAACGTTTCCCAAAAGTTTCCGACGCTCAGTTGCGGATTGGGCTTTAGTCGTCATAGGTGCCTACCCCACGCACATCATCCCAACTGCCATGACCCAGTGTACGAGACTGCAGTGGGCACGCCGTTATTGTTGTTTCCTGAATAGTCATTCACGTTCCCGTTCAGCGGCCACCATCCCACCAAACTCTGTAGGTTTATCGGTGCGCCACCTATGCCCTCTTGATACAGTGCAGCTATGTCGTTGGCGTTTAACGTTGCATTGTACATCTGCATGTTTGCTATGCCTCCTGCAAGACTGCCTGTCAGGCTGCCTGTGCATCCCGTGCTTCCTCCTCCTATCTCAGTGATGGGATTGCCTATATCAGTATGCAGCATCTCCTGTCCCGTCAGCGTGGCCGCAAGTGTGCCGTTCACGTATACCTCCATGGTTCCGGTGCCAGTCCCGCCCCCAGAAAGCGATACGGTTATCATCTTCCAGGAATTAAGCGGGATCGACACGCCGGAGTTTGACGTGTACCAGTTGCCTCCATAATTCTGGTTCCATGCGTTTATTGTTATAGGATTGGCGCTTATGCCGTACGTGCTGCACCCTGATGCGGTTATCGTCTGTGTGTATTCTACAATAAGAGATTGCGGCGAAGAGCTGGTGAGATACGTCCACATGCTTATCGTGTACGCCGATGCTCCTTCCTGGGGCACGGAATCAAAAACAAAGTAGTTGGAGCCGCTGAAGTGCGCCGTGTATTCGGGCTGCTCTCCTTGGCACTCGCCCAAGACATTTAGGTCGAAATTGCTCCCTGGCCCGTTCGGCCTGAACACCTGGCAGCTTCCAGGCTGTGCTTTCGGGGCATAATTTATCGGATTGAACACACCCAATGTGTACATTATACCTAGGACGACCGCGATGACGAGTATGGCCCATCCGTACGTCATCAGGTACTCCATTGCGGACTGTAGCTTCATCCTCGTCATGCAACCATGTTTACTTTTAAAAACAAGGCTTAAAAGCTTTTGTCGCTGTTGACCTCTGATCCGGTAAAGTTCCCCCCGTTGGCATTGATCGGTGCCTTGAACGGGCCAGTAGGCCTTTGCGGGCATCACAATATAATACTTACTGCTTACCCTCTATTGTTGGTTGCATGATAAAGGAAGATTCCAAGGCGCCCGATTTTTCCCTGCAGGGCTCTGACGGAAAGACGCACACACTGTCAGAATTCAAGGGCAAGTATCTTGTACTGTACTTCTATCCTAAGGATGACACTCCGGGTTGTACCACCGAGGCGAAGTGCTTCAACGGGAGCATCATGAAGTTGCGCGGCATGGGCGCCGAGGTAGTCGGCGTGAGCGCCGACAGCCTGGAGTCACACGGCAAGTTTCGCACAAAGTACGGCCTGGGCTTCCTGCTGCTGTCGGATCCCGGCCATGAGACCATAAAAAAGTATGGCGCGTACGGGGACCGCGGAATATTCGGGAAGGGCACACTGAGGCAGACGTTTGTCATAGGCAAGGACGGCAAGGTTCTCAAGGTGTTTGAGAAGGTCAAGCCAGACGGACACGACGAGGAAGTGATGGGCTTCCTGAAATCCCTGGCGTAATCTCAAAAGCTTTAAAAAGATACGGAAACAATTGGTTAACCGAGGTCGGACAGGATATGTGGCTGGTGCATCGATGGGTATTCTAAAGTACGCTGTATTCGTTCTGGCTCTTTCCGCCATCCTTGGAAACGCGTTCGCATACTACAACGTTACATCCGTCAACACCACGGTGATACTCAACAAGAGCACCACTGCGAGGGTGATAGAGACATTCTCCCTTTACATAAGCAACAGCTCAATGTCCCAGTACGTGGCCAGCAGGGGCGCGTACAACTTCACGCTCGGGGACTGGCAGAAGATACTTCAGAGCAGCCTGCTCACGCAACACATACTAAATCCAAGGGCAAGTGCGTCCAACTATACGTTTCTTCCAGGCGCGCTGGTGCGCACCGGTTCTGGGGGATACGCAGTGCTGATAATGGGGTACGTGGTTCCCAACGTCACATCGGTGAAGGAGATAGCTCCAAGGAAATTCGAGTACAGCTTCAACGATTCGGTGTTCAACTTCAACCATGCCGCAAGTGGACAGGAGCTCTCTCCCGACACGAGGCTCAACATACTTGTCCCCAACGACTCGCAGATAGTATCGATATACCCTCTCCCAGACTCGCCGGCCCCGAACTTCGTGGGCAGGTACACGAACGTCACCACTTTTTCGTGGTTCTCACAGGAGCCGCTTTCGGAGTTCTCGCTATCTTACATACTCACCGAATCGCCGCAGTCGGAGGTAATAAACTACTTCACCAACATGTACGCGTCCTACTCCACGCTGATATACGCGCTGATAGTCATATTCGTATGCCTCTTCGTGGCGTACGTGTACTTCAAGTTCATAGCGGCCTGATCCGTTCCAAGGTGCAACGATGCACAGATACGAGAAAATAGTACTCGAAATCCTCAAGCAGTCCGGCAAGTCGGACGAGGCTTCACTGTGCAGGAAGAGCGGCTTGGGCAGGGACGAGGTCCTTTGGGCGCTTGAGAATCTCGGACAACAGGGCCTAGTGAAACTCGACAAAAGCGAAGTTGAGGAAGTCTCCCTCACCGATGAGGGCCTTGACTATCAGGAGAACGGGCTTCCCGAACTCAATCTGCTGAAGAGGCTGCGTGTGGGAACTGTGCCGGTGAGCGGCATGAAGGACCGGAAGGGAATGATAGGGTTGCAGTGGGCAAAGAAGCTCGGGCTCATATCCATCACAAACGGAAACATACTCCTGTCAGACAGGGGCGTAAGCGCCCTCGAGAAAGGGCTGGACACCCAGAAGCTCTTGGACACAGTGGCAGGTTCATCATCGATTCCGTCGGATAAGTCCGCACGGGAGCTTACCGACGAGTTGTCAAAGAGGGGCCTGATAACCGTAAGGAAAAGGCACGCGCTGTCAGGAATAAGCATCACGAAGAAGGGGGAGACGTTCACTCCTGAGAAGGACGAAGATGCCATAGGCTCGCTTGACAAGTCGCTTATAACCGGAAGGAGGTGGGAGGGCAGGGGATTCAAGCCGTACGACATAAACGTTCCGGTGGAGAAGGCCATTCCTGCGCTCAGGCACCCGCTTGCGTATACGATATCGAAGATACGCGAGGCATACGTTGCGAACGGCTTCAATGAGGTGTCCGGACCGATAATAGACTCGGCATTCTGGGTCTTCGACTCGCTCTTCGAGCCGCAGGACCATCCGGCGAGGGACGTGCAGGACACGTTCTACATAGCAAATGCAGAGGAAGTGGAACTGGGCAGCGACGAGTACGTGAAGAGGGTCAAGAAGGCACACACACAGGGCTGGCACTACAGGTGGAATCTTCCCACCGCAAAGGAGGCCGTGCTGCGCACCCACACCACCAGCATATCCGCCAGGTACATATACGACATCGTGTCCGACCTTATGGAGAACAGGGATTCGCACCGGCTTCCCATCAAGATATTCTCGATGGGCAGGATATTCAGGAACGAGAACATAGACTACAAGCACCTCGCGGACTTCTACCAGACGGACGGGATAGTGATAGGGGAGAGCCTGCGCCTCGCGCACCTCTTCAACACCATACGCAGCCTCTACTCGTGGCTCAACACGGAGATCCGCTTCAAGCCGTCATACTTCCCGTTCGTGGAGCCGGGCGCGGAGTTCTTCGCGTACTCCAAGAAGAACAAGGAGTGGATAGAGCTGGGGGGATCTGGCATAATACGCAGAGAGATAACCGGCGCGAAGGGTAATGGCATAAGCGTGCTCGCGTGGGGAGTCGGCGTTGAGCGCCTGCTCCTGCTGCAGAACGAGAACCTGAAGGGCATATCGGAGCTGTACAACAACGGCCTGGGATGGCTGAGGAACATGAGGTATTGACATGCCGGTAATGACGTTCAACAAGGGGTACGTGGAGAGGCTCATCGGCTCAAAGCTCGAGTCCGTCGAGTTCGAGGACACGCTCTGGAAGATGGGATTCAGCGTGGAGGGCTCAACCTCCGATGAGATTAGCATAGAGATAACGCCGAACAGACCGGACATGCTCGATGCGGTCGGATTTGCAAGGGCATTCAGGCTGTTCACCGGGAAGAGCAAGCAGTACGAGTACTCCCTGAAGGACAGGAAGCCAGAGCTGACAGTGAAGGTTGGCAACGCCGTAAAGTCCGTTCGCCCCTACATTGCACTGCTAACCGCGCGCAACCTCTCATTCACCGAAGAGAGCCTCACGAATCTTCTTGGCGCCACCGACAAGTTCACGGACACATACGGAAGGAAGAGGAAGAAGATCGCCATAGGGATACACAATCTTGATTCCGTTTCAGGAAGCATTGTCTACGACGCTTACAAGGAAGGCAGGTACGTGCCCCTCGGCTCGTCCAAGGAATCGAACTACGCGGAGGTGCTTTCATCGCACGAGAAGGGCATCCGCTACTCCGAGGCTCTCGGAAAGAGGCACAACATGTATCCAGCACTGAAGGACGGGAAGGGCACCCTTGCACTGATACCGATACTCAATTCGGAGCGCACCAAGGTCACGAAGGCAACAAAGAACCTGCTTATAGACATAACCGGGCAGTCGGAGTACCTTGTCAGCAAGACCGCCGATCTGCTCGCATCCGTGTTCATGGACATGGGCGCCGATGTGGGGAGGGTGGAGGTCGCGTACACCGGTTCGCGCCTGGTCACCCCTGTTATGCAGTCAAGGTACATCGCAATAGGCACGAAGCGCATCGAGAGTGAACTGGGCGCTACCGTTGGCGCTAACGCGGCGATGGCGATGGGAAACCGCATGGGCTACTCGACCGAACTGTCAGGGACAAAGGTCGTGTTCGGCGTGCCGAGTTACCGGGTCGACATAATCAACGAGCAGGACGTGCTCGAGGATCTTCTCATAGCTTATGGGTACGATAACATAGCTCCGTTGCCCGTGCCATCGGTGGCGCAGGGAAGCGCGGAGGACATAGTATCCTACAGGACGAGGCTTGAGGACCTGATGCTAGGCCTGGGCTTCAACCATATGTACAACTCGTACCTCTCAAACGATCCGGTTAACTTTGCCATGATGCGCCACAAGCCATCGGAGTACGCTGTAAGGATCAAGAACCCCAAGACGGAGGCCGCGACGCTGATGCGCACGTGGCTGCTTCCATCCCTCATGAGGAATGTCGGCATGTCCCTCAACGAGCGTATGCCGCTCAACGTCTTCGAGCTTGACATGGCGTTCAACGTGGAGGACGGCAAGCCGATGGAAAGCTACCATCTCGCTGCGGTTTCTTGTTCGCCCAAGGCAAACTTCAACGACATAAAGGCGATGGTCGACGCGGTCTGCTCGTCGATCGGCATAGCGTACCACGTGGAACGCTCAGAAAATCCCTCCTTCATAGAGGGCAGGTGCGTCAGGATGATATCTAACGGCATCGACATGGGTGTGTTCGGCGAGATGCATCCCGAGGTGCTGTCAAACTTCAAGATAGAGGAACCTGCGATAGGCTTCGAGATAACCCTGCCGATCCCGGCGATGAAGCGCAGGGAGATAGAGCAGTGACGATCCGCTGTCTGTACGGCACCGCTTCACTACGCCACATCCAGAAACTTTGGTTTAAGGGCCTGTCAAACTCGTCAACATCCATATTCGCTTCATGCATTATTATCCTCAGCATGCCCTTTCCTATCTTGCTCAAAGAAGCGTCACTTTGAAGAGTACTTGTAATACTCCCGAAGGACCTTTACCTCGTCCTCCTCCAGTCCCATGCTCGCCGCGATCCTTGCCGCGGCCTCCGCTCCCGACTCCTTCTCCGCGGCCCGCATCATCAGGTCTATCAGCGGAAGCCCGTCCCTTATGATGTCCTTCCTGTTCGCGTGCAGCACGTACGAGAGTTTGCCGGCTATTGCGGTCAGGGCTTCCTTGCCCTTCTTCGCACGGCTCATGTGCATTATGTTTGCCGGAAAGCTGTAGTTGTTCAGCATGCTTATCCTTCCGGTGTTGGCCATCGCCACCCCTGATGAGAGCATGATCTGCGCGTACCTCAGGTAGCCGTAGTAGTTGGTCCTAGAAGCGTTGTTGTAGAACCTGCTCGCCTTTGAGGCATAGAAGTAAGCGCTGCGTATCTCGCCCTTTGACACGTACCTGTTGGGTATGTTCTCGTCTATCCAGTTTATCAGCATCCCCATGTCAGCATCCGTGTTGATCGCCGCGTACCGCGCTATGTCGAAGTTCCCAGAAAGGAATATCTTGTCAAGTACGGAGAAGATCTCCATCTTCCTATCCCTCATGGACAGCGACTCTATCAGTTCGGGCTTCGCGCCGAACATCATCTCAAGGTCGTTCATCGCGCCGCGCACGTCACCGCTGCTCCTCTTGACTATCTCGTCAAGTATCTCCTCCGAAACCGTCTTGCCCTCCTTCTCCATTATCCTCTTCAGGAAGCCCCTGATCTCCTCCCTGTCGACCTTCTTGAACTCGATCCTGTCGACCTTCGTGCGCAGGAAGCTTATCTTCCTGTCCCAGTAGTCGCTCGCTGTGAATACCACCGGCTGCTTCGAGGAGTTGATGAGCTTGGTTATCGTCCTCTCCGCCCCCGCGTCGAACTTCGCTGACAGCTCATCTATCTCATCGAATATTATGACTATCCTCTTGTTGAACAGGCCGCGTGTCATGCTGGCCGGCATCGCCTTCTTCTCTATCGTGTCGGCATCGCGGTAGTCGCTGGAGTTGAATTCCAGCACCTCGAAGCCGTTCTCGTATGCGAGCGCCCGCGCCGCAGCGGTCTTTCCCGTGCCTGAAGGCCCGTATATCATTATCGGCTTTACCTTGCTTCCCGCCAGCATCTCGGCTCCAAGCTTCTTCAGCGATTCCACCGAGCTGCGGTTCCCGATGATTCCGTTCAGTGTGTACGGGATGTACTTGTCCGAGAGCATAAAATCAGCAAAGAGATATCAACAATAAAGGATATAATAGTGTACCGTCCAATAAGAGGTGACATCATTGCTCCTATCATCTAGTCCGGTCAAGGATGCGGGCCTCTCACGCCCGAAACTCGGGTTC
>DAHWXM010000015.1 GCA_027334165.1 Microcaldota archaeon | reverse complement strand
AGTATGGCCCACCCGTACGTCATCAGGTACTCCATGGCGGACTGCGCTTTTGGTGAAACTTTTCCAAAAAGTTTCGTGTGCCCAATCCTCTTAAGGTCTTGCAACTCCTCATCCCCAATAGGCATGTATCTCGAGCTTCACGCTTAAAAAGACATACATTAAAGCAGCGGGTTCAGAGGAATTTACCTTGGGAAACATTTTGGCTGTGTCCCGAAGGGGTCAGCGCTTCTTGAATACCACGAACAAGTGCATCCGGTCAAACGGTTCGATGTTGATTGCCTCGATGAGCGCGAACTTCGTGGACACCTTCTTGATAAACGCGTCGTAGACCTCCGTAGGTTTCTTGGATACGTCTATGCTCTGCGATTTTATCGCAACGTATGCAAATCCGCCACTCTTCAGCAGTTCGCTGTTGTACAGCAGCATCTCTGCCTGGTCTGGCGCGGCGACGTCCTCGTATATCGCGTCCACTGTGCCAACGTCCTTTCCGTACGTTGAAACGTTCCTTGCATCCTGCAGCATAGGTAGGACGTTGCTCCTGTGTTCGCAGAGCTTCAGCAGGTCTCGCATGCTCCTCTCGGATATCTCTATACAGAAGAGGCTGCCCTTGTCACCTATTATGTCGCTTATGTGGCTGCAGGTCGTGCCTGTTGCCGCACCGAGATACAGGACGCTGTCTCCGTCCTTGATCTCCATGTGCTTTAGGCCCTTCTGCATCGCCGCAGCGAGCTTGCTCCGATACGGATTCCATGTCCTGTATTCGATTTTTCCGTCGCGAAGCAGCTCCTCGTCATAAACCTTTATTCCAGGAGCCAAGTTGATTGTGGCAAGCTTGTTGTCTATCCTGAACACTCCGTTGAAGAGACGCTCTATCTCCATGGTCACACGCACAATTTAAAGCGTTGACGTGTATTATAAGTATTGTGTTTTTTATGCCGCAGCTGATCCCTATAGACAGACTGATACTCGAGATCCAGAAGACGGGATTCGAGTCGGTTGGGGTCAATGACCTGCTGGCTAAGTCCAGCCAGCGGCTTAAGGCACTCTTGGAAATAGACCAGGTGGTAGTACAGGAACTGCTCGTAAAGGACGTGCATCTCAGCCCGGCAGAGGAGATGGCACTCAACACGGGGAAGGTCTTCTTGGACAACCAGCTCAGCGAGTACTCGGCATTCCCAGAGCTCATCGAGTTCTACAGGGCCGGGTACAAGAGCTGCGCGCTGCTCCCGATAGAGGCAGAAGGCAAGAGACTGGGTGTGCTGATACTGTTGTCCAGGCAGGAAGGGGCATTCGGAACTGACATTGAAAATTATGTGTCCGTTCTTGGTCGAATACTCAGCATAGAGGCATACATGAAGCTTGAGAAGGAAAAAAGTCTAAGTGTAGCCAGGTATTTCGATGCGGCATTCAATAGTGCCGTGCCGCAGGTCCTCATGGAAAGCGGCGGGAACATCATGAAGGCAAACAAGTGGATGCTAAATCTAGCGGACATCTCCGCAAGAGATGTGCAGGGTAAGAACATAAGGGATTTCTTCAAAATAGGAAATGACGAATTGGTAGGCCTGGTTAAGGGAAAGCCAATCAGGGTGCGCAGTGCTGGCAAGGGCATTTCCTTCGTGCTGAGTTCCGCGAAGATAAGTGACAAACTCACCCACGTGCTGGCACAGGACATATCTGAGAACGAGGAACTAGGAAACAAGACCGTACTTCTCGATATAGGAAACGATGTTTTCATGCTTCTGGACAATTCGATGAAAGTCCTTTGGGTGAGCAGAAACGTGGACAGAGAGCTGCGGCTTAGTGAGGATGCCGTGCTTGGGAGAAGATTGCTAGATATAGTGGTGGAGCCGGAAGCGCTCGTAGGCAAGATGCCATCGGCCGCCGATTCGCAGTGTTCCACACCGTTGAGGATAAGCGTTGGCAATGACATGTTCCTTGACGTAAAATTGACAGCGTTCAAGAACGCTGCAGGATACTCGTGTGTAATATCACGGGATTACGAAAAGGTTGTGTCATCCGCGCAGAGGCTCGTGGATGAGATCACGAAGCTATCAAACGATGTGATAATAAAGATAGACTCGATGGGAAACATATCTGGGATAAACAGGGCTGCAGAGAGAATACTGGGATATTCGAATGGGGAATTCTCCAGCGCATCGGTGGGCGCGCTGTGCGCAGACCGGGAGAGTCAGTCGAGGCTCGGAGAGGCATTGCTGATAGCTAAGAGGACAGGGGTTGTCACCCCGATGTTGCTCAACTTGATGAGCAAGAGTAGCGAAGGCACGGTGCCTGTAGAAGCGAGTGTGCTTAGCCTCACCGATCAGAGCGGCAAACTCAGCGGATACATAATAAGCGGGAAGGAACTTGCAACGAAGAGACGGATGGAGATATTCAAAGACGCGGCGGAAGAGATGGGCAAGCAAGTCGAACGCCTCAAATCTGAGAGCGACCTCAAGACACAGTTCATATACAACATATCACATGACCTCAAAACGCCGCTCACAAGCATAAAGGGCTACTCGAAGCTCATGAGTGAGGGGGAGTTCGGAGCCGTTACAGAAGAGCAGAAGAGTTCGCTTGAGACGATACTTGGCGAAGTGGATAGGCTAATGGGCTTAATACTCCAGATACTGGATGTGGCGAAGCTCGCGTCCGGAAAGATAAAGCTGGACATGCAGCAGGTGAACTTCAACAGCATTGCCGAAAACCCGAGTGTAAAGGCCCTTGCTGAGAGGGCGCGGAGCCTCGGACTCGAGTTCGACATCAGCGTGGATTACAACACTCCTGAGATATCCGCTGATCCCAACAGGCTAATACAGGTTTTTGTGAACCTCATAGACAATGCGCTCAAGTTCACAGAGAAAGGAGGCGTGCACGTAAACGTCACACGAAAGGGAAGAAACGTTCGCGTCGAAGTCACAGACACTGGACTCGGGATACGCGAAGAGGACCGGATTAAACTGTTCAGGAAATTTTATCAGGTCTCCAGAAAGGACTTGACAATGCAGCCAAAGGCCGGAACGGGCCTGGGGCTATCCATAGTCAAGGAAATAGTGAACCTGCACAAAGGAAGGGTCGGAGTGCGTTCGGATCTTGGCAAGGGAAGCACCTTCTGGTTCACCCTGCCGATTGAGAAAGGCGCGGAAAAGAAGCGCAAGAAACAGGACACGCAGAAGGACCAGGCTGGAACGGAATGATATCGCTTTTCTTTTTTTGCCCGAGAGGTCTCACGGCACATAGGCACCGCAGTAGTTGGTCACCGAATCCTGGGAGTGGTACGTCTGGTTGACCTCGGTGAACGTGCTGCCCTGGAACATACCCTCAAAAGTTGCATTGGTTATTGTGCCTGCGGAGGCATTGACGCCCAAACGGAGGATTGGACCGTTGGTTATTGAGGAATACGACACGGCGTTGAAGGTCACTACGAAGGCCGGGCCCCTAACCTGTACCACAGATGTGGATATGTCGTGCGGCGTGGTGTCCCTAACTGAAGAGTAGGCATTAGGGCCTGACGGGGATGACCCGTAGCGCTGATAGAACGTTGAGTTGTAAACTGCCGAAGTACACTGCGTGTCCTTTAGGTACAAGGCGCGCAGGTTGTTCATCAGTATGCCATACTCACTCTCATTGACCGCGAGCATTGCATCCGAACTTGAAAAACCGGATGATTGCTGCACCGTGGTGGTTGCCGCGGTGGTCTTCTGCGCCTGAGTTACCGTCGTAGTGAACGTGGTCGTCTGTGGGGACGGGCTTGCGGTCTGATTAAACAGCTCGAAGTGGCTTGCCCGTAGGCCGAATGTTGATGGCACGTGCACGAACTCAACAACTGCACCGGATACAGTAACGGAGACAAGCTTGATCTGTAGATCAGCCGTAGTGGTGCTTGACGTGCTGAAATTGACGACCTGTTGCGGAGAAAGAAGAATCTTGTACACCGGATTCGCGAGAATAGGTGTGCGACCCATGAAGAATGTCGAAACGTTATCCGAAGTGCCAAGGAAACCCACTGCGAATGACTGTCCCGATGCACCGGATCGTATGACTATGCTCTTGTTGAGTCCGATGGTTATAGTGTTGTTTTGCGATATGCTGTACACGCCATTCCATCCGGAAGCCAGAAAATAGATTGCTGCAATGATTATTGCCGCCACGATCACGTAAAGGATGTGCCGATTCTTGCTGTGCACGCCCGGAACCCACTTGGTCTTTCCGAATCCAGAAGGCCTGCGCTTTGGTGCAGGGCCGAAAAGCTTCTTCTGTTTAACTCCGAACGCCATGATTGTAAGTAATGCCAAGAGCATGTTTAATAAGCTTATCCAAAGGCAGAACGTCATCTACAGTTTTTTATTCGTTGCGAGCAAGATATAACGGGGCTTGTCGCATGCTACGGGCATTTTGCGCAGTTTCGTGCACAGGCAGATGGAGAGAGTATGCATTTGTCGATATACACGGACGGCGCATCTAGGAAGAACCCCGGCGAAAGTGCCTCGGGATACGAGATCTTCGATGATGGCGGCAGGTTGCTTGCCGAACGCAGCTTGTACAATGGGATCAAGACAAACAATGAGGCCGAGTACATAGCGGTGATAGAGGCCCTAAGGAGAGCGTTGCGCGACTACGGCGAAGGCGCAGATATCACGCTGCACTCTGACAGCCAGCTGATAGTAAATCAGATGAACGGAAAGTTCAAGATTAAGAATGATGGACTGAAGCGGCTCAACCTTCAGGCACGCAGCATAGCCTCTAAATTTGCAAAGGCAAGGTTCGTGAATGTGCCACGTGAGAATGAGCACATAGTTAGTGTTGATGGCGGGCTAAACGCACTGCTTGACCGCATGGGTAAGTAAGCGGGATGCACGGAATCGGAGGCCGCATCTCTCGTCTTAGCCAAGATATATAAATATAGGAAATCATCTATTGAGGTACGGGGACGCGCATGGCCGACAATGAATCAGGGAAGGAAACGAAGAAGGTGCCGAGCCACCAGAAGGCCGGCGGGCCTAACCCAGAAGCGAAGGAATTCTACACTAAGGCGGGCGCGGCGTTCGAAGAGAACAAGTTTGAGGAGGCCATAGACCTGTATTCCAAGGCCATAGATGCAGACCCGAACTATGCGAGCGCATACTTTAACAGAGCACTTTCATACGCCATACTTAACAGATACGAAGAAGCCGAGCGTGATGCCGAGTCGGTAATGGATATAGAACCGGACAGCCACGATGCGCCTTACGTTATGGGGATCGTGGCCGAGTACCAGCACGATTACGAAGGCGCGAAGGAGTGGTACGAACGGGCGCTCGCGAAGAACCCCAAGTATGAGCAGGCGCGCGCACGACTAGAGCAGCTGAAGACAAAGACCCTGAGCACGCCTGGTAAACAAGTGGAGAAGAAGGAGAAGGGCGTAGGAGAAGAAACCGAAGTTGTCGAGGGACAAATAAAGCAGGTCAGATGGCACAAATCAAACATGTCGTTCAAGGACCTGGTCGGCATGGATAAGGAAAAGCAGATGATTTATGAGAACATAATACTTGCGATAAAGAAGCCCGAACTGCTTAAAGCCTATGGAAAGAAGCTTGGCTTGGGAGTAATATTCTATGGTCCGCCAGGCAACGGGAAATGTGTTGCGGAAAGCACTCGTATTATGCTTCCTGATGGTAGATATCCGACCATAAAAGAAGTAGTCGAAAATAGGGAGCCGTATATTCTTACCTTAACACCGCAACATAAGCTTGCAGTGAAGAAAGTTAGTGGGTGGTGGAAACTGAAAGGAAAACCACTGCTTAGGATAACTACGAATAGGAATAGAGTACTAGAATGTACCCCTGAACACCCTTTGCTTACGCGGGATGGATGGATCAATGCATCGGAACTCAGCGAAAGCGCAATAATTGGAGTACCATGCGACGTCCCGGTATTTGGTTCTGTAAATATGCGCGAGTGTGAAGTTAAGCTTCTTGCATACTTTATAACAGAGGGAGGGCTAACACAGGGCAAGGCAGTCTTTACCAATTCAGACCCTGAAGTTCTTGAAGATTTTCAGTCCTCTGCGAAACAGTTTGATATGAAGTTGCACATTAATGTGCAAACGAAGGACGGCTATACGATGACAATGTACGTTAATGGTGATAGAAGTGGCGGGAGAGAAAGAAATTCCATGCAACTCCTCCTTGACAGTTGCAAACTATCGCTTACAAGCTCGTATGAAAAAAAGGTGCCAGAGCGCGTTTATCAATTGCCGAAACACCTCTTGGCGCTGTTCCTTAACAGGATGTTCACAGGAGACGGATGGTTCCAAGAAAATAACGAGCATGAAGGCACATATGGAAAGAAAATGATGAGAGCCATAGGTTATGCAAGCAACTCTGAAAGACTTGTTAGGGACCTTCAGCATCTATTACTAAGATTTGGCGTATTGTCTAATGTATATAAAATGAGCGCGGACCGCTGGGACCTTGTAATACACAGAAACAGAGACATTGACATATTCATTGACGAAATAGGGATGTTCGGCAAGAAAGGAGAAGCGCTCATGAAAAGAAAGGACGCGTGGGGTAAAATAAAGAAGACGGGAGGCAGCAGAGTAGTGTACGAACAGATACGCAAGATAGAACATATTCCTGCGCCGGAGTTTGTTTATGACCTTACCGTGGATGAAACGCACAACTTCGTAGCTAACGAATTCTTCGTTCATAATACTTACCTCGTCAATGCCATAGCCGGAGAAACGCAGTCCAATGTGATAATAGCGAGAATAAACGAGATAGTAGACATGTACGCGGGGAACACGGAAAAAAACATGCATGCGATCTTCGAACAGGCAAGGAAGCACGCTCCGGTCATAGTCTTCTTCGACGAACTCGACGCCCTAGGGGTGAAGAGAGGAGGAGAGGGGGGAGGTGGAGAGGGAGGTTCGCAGAATTACATGCGCATGGCAGTCAACCAATTCCTACAGGAAATGGACGGAGTGGAAGCCAACCCGGAAGGGCTGTTCGTGATTGGGGCCACGAACCAGCCGTGGGACATAGACCCCGCCCTCAAGAGGAGCAAGAGATTTGGGGAGGCGATATACATACCGCCGCCGAACTACAAGACGAGAAAGGCAGCGTTCATATACAACACAAGGAAGATGCCACTGGGCCACATGAACTTCGGAAGGCTGTCCAGGGCGACGATGGGCTTCTCGCAGGCAGACATTGCGGAGATATGCGACAAGGCCGCACTGATACCTGCGGCGGAGGAGGACCGAACTGGAAAGAGGAGAAAGATAGAGATGAGGGACTTCCTGCGCATGATCAAGAAGCACGGGGGGACACTTGACGAATGGTACGCCATGGTCAGGAAGGACATAATCAGCAAAAGGGAAACACAGATAGTCGATGGCAAGAAGCAGGAGATAGTCAAGGAGGGAAAACTCTCTCCAGAAGAGAAGGCACGATACAAGCCGCTTATAAAGGATGTTAAGAGAAACAGCAGCAAGTGGTACATGACCGTGAAGAAGTTCGTTAGGAAGCTGGCGATATACGCGTTCTGACAGGCACTGATAGATGCTCTGCTGGGAAAGTGTTTTGATGAATGGGGCCTTGGCCGGGAGTCGAACCCGGTCCAGAAGGTTCACAGCCTCCTATGCGAGCCGTTACACTACCAAGGCCACCGTAGCGCAGTGACCGCATTTCAGTTAGCAAGGAGAATATTAAATAATAGCCATCACATATATATTATTGCTATTTATCCTGCACGGCATAAAGTGCGAGGGATCTCAATGATAATTCAAGGCACAGCGGCCGCAATAACTGCGGTTTTTTTCTGGATAATATCAAACGGGATATCGAAGAAGGTAGTGAAGGCCTTCGGCGCGCCGCTCATCGCACTCGCAGTGATACTGTTGGGCATAATCCCGATGTCGGTATCGGTGGTGCTTACCGGCATGTACAGCATGCCGCTGTACAGCACGGCGATGGCCGCGGCGTCTGGCGTATTCCTGGGTCTCGGTTTTATACTCATGTACATGTCATTGAGGACAGAACAGCTGGCGAACGCTTCTGCTCTGGGCGAAATACAGCCTGCGGCACTTGTGCTTTTTGGTCTGCTGGTGCTCGGAGAGCAGGTTACACGGATACAGCTCCTCAGCATGGCTGCGATATTTGTTGGGGCATTCCTAATTATAACATATGAGAAGTTTAGGATAAACAAATACCTGATACCTGCAGCCCTGGCCAGTGTATCGTGGGCAGTGTACTGGATGATGATGTCCTATGCGATAAGCTCGGCGCACGGATTCTCCCTGCCCGTATTGGTTTCCAGGATAGTGAGCGTAGGGCTCGCACTCGCCTTCGTGTTTTTCAGAAAGGGTACGATGAAGGACATGCGAAACAGGCTGCATGCGATGCGCAAGTCGAGCGCCTTCGGCGCGCTGGCTGCGCTGGTCATATTTATGGGCCTTGTTGATGGGATTGGAGACTCGGTGTTTGGGATCACCGTGATATCAAAGGTGTTTGCGATAGGCGGCGCAATGACTGCGCTGTCCCCCATGGTAGTATCGTTCCTCGGATTCCTGTTCTACAAGGAGAGGCTGAGCAGGCTGCAGTTTGTTGGGCTCGGAATAATGGTGGCGGGGGCCGTCGTGCTTGGCACCGTATGAGAACCATAAAAACTATATATTAAGAAGTAGCATTATCTGGCAGGGCGGAGTAGCTCAGCCTGGTTAGAGCGCTAGACTCATAAGCTACGTTTTATGAGTGATGAGCTTTTTGCTGTGATTGCTAAGAAATCTAGAGGTCGGGTGTTCAAATCTCCCCTCCGCCAAGGTCTGTTCCTCGCCATCATGTTGGTGTATATTCTGTCTGCCAAGAACCGGTGTACACAACATTTGTCGGCACGCCGTTGTTATTGTTGCCGCTATAATCATTCGCATTGCCATTGAGGGGCCACCATGAAACAATATTCTGTAGCATAGCTGGCGCTCCGCCTATCCCTTCGTAGTATAGCGCCTTTATTGATGAATTCGTGAGCGAGGTGTTGTAAACCTGTATGTTTGAAATCTGGCCATTGAAGTAGTATATGTTACCGCAGTAGGAGCACACGCCTATCGTACCATCCGGAGATCCTGTTCCAATTCCTAAACCATAAGAGGCGATGCCAGAAGACTCTCCATTTACATAAACTGTTTCTGTGCTATTGCTCAGCGTCGCGGCAATGAAGTTGTAGCCTGGTCTTAATGTAGAAGAGGAACACAGATATCCGGAGTTGACATTGCTTACAAAAAAGCATATTTTTCCTGATTGCACGTTGAGATAAAAACCGTAAAAATTCATAATCTCGTACCTGGACGCATTGCCAGGATTAGTGATCCACGCTGAAATACTGAGTTGCGTGTAGCTCTTTGAGGAAGCAGGCGAAGACAACGATATGTAAGCACTACCGCCATTGAACTGCGCATCGTATTCGGGCAGTTCATCGCCGCACGTTCCTTCGAGGTTAATATCGTAATTCGTATCCGGGCCGTTTGGACGGAAAACCTGACACGAACCAGGGGTTGCTTTTGGAGCAAAATTTGAAGGGCTAAATATGCCTAGCGAATACAAAACGCCGAGGACGACAGCGATGACCAGTATGGCCCACCCGTACGTCATCAGGTACTCCATGGCGGACTGAGCCTTGTGGCACCGCAGCCTTTTAGGGGATGGTACTCCATTTGCAAATAGCGCAAAACGTAATGTCATCCGCATCACAATCGGATTTAAGGTGCGCAAAAAAACAGATAAAGCTATCTGATGATGCTGACCCGTGACACCGGCATATGATGCCACGGAAACCGGCAGCTTCACACCAAATATTTCTTCTCTATTACGAACGCGGTCGCATCGACGAGATACTTGAATAGCGAGAACATCTTCTCATCGCAGCGCATCTTCTCCATGAATATCTCTATGTATCCAACTTCATTTATGCTGATGTAAATGCCGTTGTGCCGGAAAAGCACCAGGATGCCGCCCTGGTCCCGCCCTTCAATGCCGATCGTATTGCGCTTCATGCTTATTATCTTTGGGGAGATGAGATAGGAGAGGCCGAGTGATCCGGCAGTATCTACGAGCAACGCGTCCAGTTCACGGACCAGGGAATCGAGAGCCTCAGGCTGCAGTGCTTCTGCGCTGCGGAACCTTGCCCTTGCGAGATATATGCCGGTCTTTCCATCGAAATGCTCGAACGATCTATCCACCCCTTCAAGAACCTCTCGGCGCAGTCGTCCTATTTCAAACTCCGCATCGGTGAAAACATCAGAGCCGATTCTGGAGGGGCCATCTCCATCTACAGACGGACGGAGTGCCCCCGATACAGGAGGGCCTTCCAGTATGCCCGTAGTGTTGCGTGCGTTATTCATATTCGTTCTTTCCATGTCATTGTCTCGCATGGCCGTGTAAAGATCCAGGAATAGGCGCAGGCCTCTTGCGGAAGCGGGCGTATCTGACAGGGCGGCCGCCTCTGATGCCAGGCGCAGATATTTGATGGTGGTTTCTATGTCCTTGCCAGAATCTGCGACTAACTTGGCCTTTTCTGCAACTACCCCGTACGCGATACCCGCATATCGCATGTTCCCTGATTCTGAGAGACTCCTTGCGGTCCTGAGAAACTGCTCGTAATCAAGCACCAGTTCGCGAACCCGGGGCCTCTCTCTGAACGCTTCTGCCAAAGCACCAACCTTCTCCCAACAAAGTTCGGGCCGGTGGTATTTAAACTTAGCTTGGTAAATTTCCATTTTCTGCAGTTTAAGCTGCACGTTAACGCAGATTTATCTATTTGATTAGGAAAGGAGTCAGCATGCCTGGAGCAAGAATGGTACGGAACGGCACGAACCTGCTGTCTGAGCTAAGGAGGGTATTCGGGCCGGCGTGGCTCGTGATGATGGCAGATGTGGATGCGGCAAGCATAATCACGGCCATGCAGAGCGGCGCGGAGTTCAAGTATGGATTCGTGCTAGTACTGCTGCTGCTCATATTGCCCCTGTACTTTATACAAGAGGTTGCCGGAAGGGTTGGTGCGGTCACTGGAAAGGGGCTCGGGGAGTTGATACGGGAGAACTTCTCGCGCAGGACAGCGGCACTGATGAGCCTGCCCATGGCGATAACGGACCTCCTGAGCTACGTGGCCGAATATGCCGGCATAGCGATAGCGGCATCGATACTTGGCATCTCACCGCTTATCGCCATACCAGTAGTCTACGTGGCGCACATACTCTTCGTGTACAGGAGGGATCATGGTGCGATAGAGAGGACACTGCTTGTGATGTCGATGCTGATGCTGGTGGCGTACATGGGACTCATGGGTGACGGAATTGGCAGCTACCCTCTCATGCCCACAGGTATTGGCAGCAGATTCTTCTACCTGCTCGCTGCTAACGTCGGAGCAGTGATAATGCCGTTCATGCTCTTCTATCAGACCACAGCAACGGCAAAGAAGAAATTCAGGTCGGTCCGAGCAACCAAGATAGAGACCTTCACTGGCGCAGTATTTGGCGAAATAATAATGATTGCGATAGTCATGGTGAGCAGCGGCCTTGGCCACGGCGCCGGTTTCTCTACGATGCAGGGCATAGCAGAGGGAATACGGGGTATAGGTGGAACGTACGCGCCGGTGATATTCAGCGCGGGGCTCGTCCTTGCGGGTTTCCTCGCCCTTGTAGTGATATCCATGGCCAGCGCGTGGGGAGTCACAGAAGCCCTTAACATGAAGCGCGACACGTGGTTCAAGATCTACGTGTTGGAATCGCTTCCGGCTGCCCTGGTGCCGCTGCTGTTCACTAACCTCATATCGCTCGTTATAGGACTCATGGTTCTGCTCGTGTTCGTGCTTATAGGGCCCGTTGTCACGCTCGGGATACTTGCGCAACGGGAGAATATCATGGGCAGGCACAGACTCGGCAGATTCGATAGGATTGCATTCTGGGGCAGCGCTGTCGCAATCCTCCTGTGCGGCATAGCCGCACTGCTATAACGCGATACATTCACTCGAACTCGGCCAGAGTCTTCATGTATATGGACTTCAGCTGTGGCACTGCGGTCTTGACGAAGCATACGCGGGCAGTTCTGTGCGCGTTAACTCCGAGTTCCTTACAGAACTCTGGGTCCTTTATGAACACGCCAATCTTTTTCGCCAAGCTCTTGAAATCTCCCGGAGCGAACGTCTCCCCGTTGAGGCCATCGATTATCAGTTCCGATACTCCTGCCCCGGCGCTTACTATAGATGGAACATTGTAGAGCCACGCCTCTACAGCGGCAAGGCCAAATCCTTCGGTACGGGAAGGCAGCACAAACAGGTTTGCACGGGAATACGCCACGCGCACCTCTTCGTCAGGCATGTATCCTGTAAAGATGACTCGGTCTGACAGCCCCAATCGGGCAACCAGGCGCTCCAGATGTGCACGCCATGAATTCCCCTTAGCGTGGCCAAGCGTTTGCGAAGTGAATGAGCCATTCCCTATGAGCATGAGCTTGCATTTGGGATTCTTGATCAGGGAGAATGCTTTTATGAGATCGTCCTGCGACTTCATGTTGTCCATACGCGCAACGTTGATAATGAGGAACTCGCCAGGCGGGATGGAATACTTGGCTTCAAACCGCACCAGCTCCTCGGCGTCGGATTTCGGATACGCGTCCGGGTCTATGTGAGGATACACCTGATAGGCACGGCCATCGAATCCGGCGCGTATCAGCCCTTCGAGATCGCGTTTTGTGCTGACGACGACCGCATCGTTGCTCTCCATGCCGTTGATTATGAACTTCTTTATCTTTGCATTTAGTATGTCTGGAACGAATGGTATGTGCCACCTGAACATCGTCGGATACGCTGGCCCCAGCATCGAGCCCAGCAGAAGCTGCTGGAAATCGTGTATCTCGAAGATGTCGAATCTCTCCGACCGCTGCAGTATCGCCTTAGCAAGGCGCGAGTTGTACCTGAAATAGCCAAGATACTCTGCTATGTTGAACCCTTTTGCATCTATTCCATGGATGTTATTCCACAGTTCCTGCTTGAAGTTAGTGTACTGCTGACTGTTTTCCTTGCGCAGGAAGACGTTCTCTATCTCTATGTGTTCGTTGAGTATGATACGTTCAGGGGCGTTTGCATTCAAGGAAAACCATTCGGCCTTTGAGACGGTTTTCTCCTTGACCAGCTCTGAGAGTTGCGCGCGTACCATCGGGGTGACGCCGCCAACCGTGTACATGTAATCCTTCCGTTTCAAGTCGCGCAGATGAACCACGCTGCCGCGCACCTTTCTTAGGAAGCGCACCGCAGGCGTCTGAGAAACTATGCCAAGCTTTATTCCACTCATACTATCATCTCCCCTCATCGCCGTTTGGCGGAAAGAATTGCACGCACACGATGGAAGGATCCCTTTTCATTATGGCCTCGAGGTTGCGGAGGTCATCGTCTATCATTAAGCCTATGCCATGCGACTCGCACAAAAACGCCTTGTTTTCTGGTATAGGTTCAAGGGCAAGCTCTAGCCGCTCAAAGGGTATGCCCCATTCATTCAACTGCAGTGACTTTCTAGTCCGTATCTCCGAAAGCGTTGGTTCGTCCTCCTTGGCACAAGAAGATATAATGTATATCAAATTCCTTCCGCTGGAGAGCAGATCGTTCACCAGTTCCTTGAAGAATTTCGGGTTTGCGGTTATTGTGTTATCGAAATCTATGCCTACGTTCATGAAAAACCCTCACGAAAGCATGGCGAATGCGCACCTGCGGCTTCCGTGGTCATATTATTGGCGCGGAATTAATTTATGCCTTTGCAAGATTCTTCAAGGCATTGAACGCTATCGACGTGTCTTCCTCCTTTATTATGAATATCTCTTCGGTGAGCGTCGAAACGACTTCCACTATGTTGACGTTGTTCCAACTGAGTGCCTTGACTAGTATGTATATTATACCGACGGTCTCGGAAGCGCTCTCCGGGATGCGCACCATGAGTGATGACAGCCCATCTATCACGCGCAGCACATGCCCTGCGCCGAGTATTCGCTTTATCTGTTCCATGTACTTCGTGTTCGAGAGTATGGTTATCTCGTAGAGACCCTGCGTTATTGTAAGCACGTCGCCTTTCGCGAAGTCGACCAGGCCGTACAGGCCTTGCAGCGCGTTTACCGTATCTGCGTTCCTGTTGACCGTGATCTCGAATATGCCTGACTTCACGGATATGTCAAGTCCTGTCAGCTTTAGTGCAGTAGCCCGGATCTCGCTACCTTTAAGGGCTTCCCTGAAGCGCCTTATCGCCATCACTATAGCGGAGCGTTTGGCGGGGTGACGCAATTCGCTCTCCACTTCCGGCCGTATCATCTCTGCCAGATATGCATAGTTTATTATGTCTCGGACTAGGGCCTCCTCCAAGAATGGCATTCCCTCTAAGATTCTTGTAACCACGTGCGATACCGTTGCCATTTTCACACCAATGCGTGTTTTATATAGTAGCGAGAATTTATAACACTTTTGTTACTACAGTAACATAAAGTATATATATTAAGAAAGGCACAGTTATTGCTGTATCAAAAGGTTAGGTTAAAGGGTTTGACTAATGATGTATAAAAGAACGTCACAAAGCATGTACCGGTCATTCAGGTCGCTTGTAGCGAACGGAGTGGATGGACACAGCAGCAGTCAGGGCGTAATAGGGAGAATAGCTCCGGACGAGTTCAATAGCAGACTGAAAGGCTTCCTCAACGAAGAGGCCATAGCAAGCCCACAGGACGTCGCCAGGTTCAACACATTCCTTGGGCAGGGCAAAAGATATCTGAACGAGAGCGGTTACTCCAGGCTTACTCTGAGAGTGCTCGCAAGGGATGCGTATGCTGATCAGCTTGATGACACCGAAGCAGTACTTCCGCTGCAGAATGGATTTTCTATCGTTTATGTCGGATACAATGAGGGGGGGAGAAGGTTTAGGGAAGAACAAACGCTACACAGCAGAGTGGCGCACGCGCTATCGAATGCAAACAGACACAGGGGCGGCAACTTTGTGGCTCTATCCGGACTGCTTAGGGCCGCTCGGCGCGAGGGAATAACAGTAGGGCTCGTGAGCGAGCAGAGCCTGAGCGAGAATCAGCTCGAAGACATCGGCTATCTCATGCGCTTCCATGGTTACGATACGGAAGCTTCGGTACATGGAGAGCTCAGCAGGAACAGGGTGGCGGCAGCGTTCCTTGGCGAGCGCATAATAGGCATAAGCATGGGAGAAGCGGCGAACGTCGGCGTGCAAGGAGGAAACGCAAACATTGTGGAACTCACGAACGCCACCATACATCCGGACTTCAGGCAGCCTGGTGAGATAAACAGGGTTTATGCCGCGGTCACAACACTCCTAGTGACGTCATACGCCGGGGAGAATTCGGTAATATATTCGGAATCCAACGCGACGAAAAGCACCGTTCTGGCGGTGAGGGCGATGCAAGGGGGGATCATGGGCGGGCTCGACAGAGTGCCGCAGGGCATATTGGATCAGCACGTAAGAATGCGCACGAGCAACGGGAATGCCGAATTCTATCCTCTTGCGGTCAATTATCTGCTTAGCGAAAACATATCCAGACTCGCAGGGGCGGATGAGATCAGGGGAGTTCTGGACAGCATGAGAAGGGAGTGACTGTATGGAAGTAGAAAAATTGCTTGGAGAACTAGTGCATATCAAATCGTCATTTCCTGAGGAAGCCGAGATATGCAATTACCTAGAGGGTTACCTAAAGGAACGGGGCTTCATGGTCGAGCGCCTGCTTGTGGAGGACAACAGGTATGACCTTCTTGCAGAAAGGGGCAGTGGTGGAGACGCGCTGTTGTTCTACGGACACATGGATACCGTGCCGCTTTACGGCACGTGGGAGAGTGATCCGTTCACGCTTACTGAGAGGGGGGGGAAGCTTTACGGGCTCGGAGCGAGGGACATGAAGGGTGGACTTGCCGCCATCCTCACCGCGCTCGACAGCGCTGGCGATCAGCACATAAAGGTGCTGATCTGCGTAGACGAGGAGAACATATCAAAAGGGGCGTGGAAGGCCGTCGTGGACAGGAGAGACTGGTTCAAGGACGTAAAACTCGTCGTGTCTGGGGATGGGGCTACTTCGCAGACAAGCAATGGTGGCGTGACAACCGTCACTCTCGGAAGGAGGGGGAGATGCGTTGTAACTATAGACGTGCGTGGGCTTTCGTCCCATGGAGCGGATCCCGGGAAGGGCGTGAATGCCATAAACGAGGCAGCCAGGATCGCAGATAACGCGCACCGCATACCGCTCAACACACACCAAAAACTTGGCAGCGACGGCATTTTCGTGCGCATGATCGAGGGCAGGGCGACAAGTTTGTCACTTCCTGAGAATGCAAGCCTGGAACTCGATTGCCATTTCGTACCGCCGGGAAGTGCGGAGGAGATGCGTCAAAGGGTCGAGAAGTTCATAGGAACGCTACGACAGGAAGGAAAGCTTGATGACAGGACTGTGGTCACGGTTGCGCTCAGGAAAAGGGAGACGCCGTACCTTGAGCCGTATGTCACAAGTGAGGATGATGAGAGGGTGGGGAACGTAATACAGATAGTAAGGGAGAACTTTGGCGAGATTGTGCGGAACTATGGAAGTTCCGTGGCAGATGACAATGCCCTCGCCAGGGTTCTCAACGTACCGGTGGTTACGCTCTGGCCGGAGGGGAGGAATGCGCACGCGCAGAACGAGTACTCGGTAAAGAAGAGCCTTCAGGATGTGACAGCACTGTTCACAATGATAATAAGCAATTGGAAGTGAACGTTTTTCGTTATAGGTGCAGGTCGAACACCTCCTTGTAGGTGTCTATGTTGCCCACGTCATACCATTTGCCAGTGTATGATATAGACTCGATCTCTGCGCGCTTGATGAGCCACTGCAGGAAGTATCCTGGCGCATCGGGGTTGTTGTTATCTCCCAGATACTCACTGAACTTGTGCAGCATCTCCTTCGGAAACGCGTATATCCCGGTGCTTATCTTGGTTGATGCCGGAGCCTGCGGCTTCTCCTGGAAGTCTACTATCCTGTCGCCGTCGAGCGTGACCACTCCGAAGCGCTTTGCCTCGTCCAGGGATTTTATATCGTATGTTACCAGTATCGGTTTTCTCGTCCTGTTGAAGTGGTCGAGCAGGGCGGATAAGTTGAAGTCGTAGAAGTTGTCACCGGCGACTATCAACAGGTCATCGCTGATGCCCAGAGTTTCTATCGCGTGCTGTATTCCCCGTATGGCACCGTACTTCTCCCCATTGTGCATCGTCGGCTCTGTCACCATCTCCAGGTTCTTCAGCCCTTTGACGCATTCAATGTTCTTCTTCCAGTACTCAAACTGGTTAGCAAACTTCTGGTTCGTCGAAACCACGATGCGTTTTGCCCCGTTTGATACCACATTGTCAATAGTATAATCGAGTATCGGCCTGCCGTTTATTGGAAGCAGCGGCTTCGGCACGAACAGTGTTATCGGTTCTAACCTCGTGGCAAATCCTCCGCAAAGTATCAGCGCATCCATCTTCTTCACTTATAGCAACCGGGAACCGCACGTGGCGGCCCTACAATCTTGTAAATTGGATTTGGACAACAAATTATTTAAACGCTGTGGATTGCACTCGGCTGCCGAGTGCAAAACGGCGGGATTACTCATTTTATAATTTAACGCGCATGGTTTTGAGAGAGTCTTCTTCTCTAATCCCATGACACTCTCCGATGAGAGGGCCCATAGGAAAACAGTATCACGTGCGCAGCCGTGTGGACTTCATGTCAGGCCCGTTCCTCACGCCCCTGGCCTCGTGCAACGTGGAAAGTCCGGTGTCTATGAAGGTGAGTATTTTCCTCAGATCAAACATGCCGCGATCATTCTCTCCGCGTGCCGACAGGCGAAGTTCCGTCTTCCTCACATCGTCTATTGCCCTTTCTGTGGAGCCGTTTAGGCGGGACATCTCCCCGCCACCCATCATCCTACTTATTTCGGAGACGTTTACCAAGAGCACGTCGCTGTCCTTCTCGCTCAGTATAGAGTTGAAATCGATTGTATCGCTCAATCCTTTTGCAAAGTCGTGAAGCCTAACCAGTGATAGTGCTATTCGTTCCTCCTTAGAAACCGAATCGCCAGGCAGACGCATTGCTGAGTGGACGAACTCGTGGCCGTGCTTGCGCCCTAGCATGTATATGGCATATGCCCTGTCAAAGACAGTGGATCCCTCCTTAAAATTACCTTTCATCACATCCAGAAGGAGCGCATCGTAGATGTCGGACATGTTTGCGGTAACCATCAATTCCCCAAGCATGGATTCCCTGATGAGCCGGTCATTAGATGCTGCCTCGCACAGAGCGACCGCTATCTTTGGGCTGTTCAGCCTCTTGCACCTGTTAAGCTCTATTATGGTGCCCTTTCTAAGCGCGTCGCTCTCCGACAGGAAGTCACCCTTGATAATTCCCGCTATCTCATCGTCTGAGTAGTGCCGCATCATTATTCTGTATGCGCGGATCTTCAGATCGTATGAGCCCGAGTCCATCAGGAAATCAACCAGTCCATGCATGCCGTTGGAATTTGACGCGCTTGCCGCGTACCTTGCGATCGTGATTCTTACGACTTCGTCGGGATTAGTGGCAAACATACGCAGCGACATGTCGGCATCCATCATGCCACGAAGACCAAGTTGCACTGCCGCCTCTATGCGTGACTGCGTGTTCGCATCGCGTAACGCCGTGCGCTCTATGTGTCCCGCATACTTTTCAAAGTTCACCTTTGCCATGGCGTAGATTCCCATGGCCCGGATCTCTCCGTTATTACTGTCGTACGCATGGCGTATAATTCCGCTGTCGCATTTCTTTATAGCAAGGAGCCAGAGTGCGCTGGACATGATCTCCAAATTGTCCTCGGCGAGGCCGATGCGATACAGCCCCTCCGCCTCCCGTCTGAGCGCTGCGCCGTCGAGGTTGTTTGTCTGCACCAGCAGGTTCAGCTTGAGAGAGCGCGAATACGCATCCCGCGGCTCCGCCTGACGTATGCGACGCGCGAGCTCCTGCGACTGTTCGTGCCCAAGTATCTGTATGATAGTTGATGCAACGTACGGCCCTATGCACTTGTTTATGTGGTACGCATTGGCGCTCTCCGGCCAGAACTCCGTTATGTTTGCAGACACGTGCAGAGGCCGGATGCCATTCTTTATCAGGTAATAGCTCGTTATGAGCCTTCCGGTGCGTCCGTCTCCATCCTCATACGGGTGCAGCTCCAGGAACTTTGTGAGGAAGTTCACCGAATGCATTAAATTCTCCGAAGGGGATTCAAAGCTGGTGCCCAGCATCTCGACGGCCCTCTCGAAATCCTCGTGCAACGTAGGCAAGGGAGTCGAAAGGTATGGGCCCACGCTGGTACGATATCTGCGCAGGCCCTCCAGATACTTTCCATTGCTGTACACCCCGTTCAGGAGTGCCCTCCTAACGTCCCATATGTGCTCGGTCCTGACTTCGCCCCATTTTATCCGTGAGAATACGTCATGAACCCCGTTGAGATTGAGTATCTGTAGATAATCCGGAAGTATGCCGTCCTTGCTTATCAGAGCGCCGCTGGTTATCAGGTCCTCATTGCGCATCTTGTGACCGGAATTCGTGTTTGAGTAGAAGACCGCTTTAACCAGACTGCTGTGCAGCATTGCTTCGGCATCCCCGTCAAAGACAAGCATGTTGTCTATCCCTATTTCGCGTAGTGCTCTCGCGTAGCTCGTTTCCATGTCTCCTCACCAGTTGTTGCCCGGATACGGGTTACGCTTCGACGTGCGGGGCGCCAATGTCAGAAAAAGGACACTGCCAGCACGATGTGGTTTATCTGAGCAACGATTAATGTGTGCCGCCACGGGTTTATATACTTTTAATTGGGGAAATTGAAGGCTCTGCGCAGGCAGGCAAACTTTATATACTTCAAGCATCAAAGTAACTGTTTGGGTCTACTCCTTTCTGACGACAATGAGGAACGCCGAATTTCGCGCGCACCGACGCTTTCTGAAAACGGACCGCGATGTACGCAGTGGCATGGCAAGGCATCAAATCTCTTGAAACGTATAATAATCTTTTCAGCGTTGGATAGGTTAGGGGGTTTGTTGGAAACTGGCGCTTTCGAAGGAGAGATAAAATACTTGCAGATAATGGATGAAAAGGGCAACGTAGACATAGCACTGTATCCCAAGGACCTTGACGATACGAAGATACTGAGCATGTACAATTACATGCTTCTTGCAAGAATGTTCGATGCAAAAGTGCTGAGTCTTCAGCGCCAGGGCAGGGCGGTAACATATGCCCCGTTAGTCGGAGAGGAAGCAACGCAGATAGGAACGGCGTTTGCACTGCGGAAGGATGATATTTTTGTGCCTTCGTTCCGCCAGCACGGCTCTTACATAGTAAGAGGATTCCCAATGGAATCCATGTTTCTTTATTGGAGAGGATACGAGGAAGGCGCCTCGGTTCAAGGCGATAAGGGAGATCTGCCTGTCGCAGTTCCAGTGGCAACACAGGTACTTCACGGAGTGGGTATGGCATTCGCGCAAAAATACAAGAAAACAGGCAATGTCGCACTTGTTTATGTTGGAGATGGAGGAACTTCCGAGGGGGAGTTCTACGAAGCGCTGAATGTTGCAGGGGTCATGAAATTACCGTTGATAGTAATAATAGAAAATAATCAGTGGGCAATATCGATACCCAGGGCGAAACAGAGTGCGGCGAAGACGCTTGCACAGAAGGCCATAGCCGCCGGAATACGCGGAGTGCAGGTAGACGGAAATGACGTCGTTGCGGTTTACAAAGCAACAAAGGATGCGATAGACTCTGCCGCCGACGGGCCTACTGTAATAGAATGCGTAACGTACAGGATGAGCATGCATACCACGGCAGACGACCCAACGAAGTACAGGCCTGACTCCGAAGTCGAGCAATGGAAACCGAAAGACCCCATTTCGCGCGTAAAGGCGTATCTTGAAGGAAAGGGATTATGGAATGACGAGCTTGAAGGCAAAGCGACGGCTGAATTTTCGAAAAGAATAGACGAAGCAGTTGAAAAGGCAGAGAAGTTTGTCGAAAATCCGGAGAGCATGTTTGACAATATTTACAGTTTCATGCCGGACATATTGAAAGATGAATTGGAAGACGCCAAGGCAAACGGATTTTGGCAGGGTGGAAAATAATGCAGGCTAATATGGTAACCGCGATAAACAATGCACTCGAAATAGGCATGAGTGAAAATGAAAACGTCGTGCTGCTCGGAGAAGACATAGGAAAGGACGGCGGAGTGTTCAGGGTAACCGAAGGCCTGCAGGCAAAATTCGGAGAAAACAGAGTAATAGATACGCCGCTTGCGGAAGCGGGAATAGCCGGTATGTCGATCGGCATGGCCCTATCCGGGTTGAAACCGGTTGCGGAAATGCAGTTTGCGGGATTCATGTTCCTAGCATTTGATCAGATAATAAATCATGCGGCGCGGTACAGAAGCAGGACGCGCGGGAAGTTCACCGTGCCCATGATCGTGCGAACCCCGGTGAGCGGAGGGGTAAGAACGTTAGAACATCATTCGGAAAGTCCGGAGGTGTATTATTCACACATGGGTGGACTGATTGTAGTCGAACCTTCAACGCCGTATGATGCGAAGGGGCTAATGCTCAAGGCATTACACGGTGAAGATCCGGTAGTTTTCCTGGAACCTACGAAACTCTACAGGCTGTTCAAGCAGGAGATACCCGACGAAGCGTACGAGGTTCCGATAGGCAAGGCATCGGTAGTGAAGGAAGGAAATGCGCTTTCTATAATAACATACGGCACGATGGTACCCCTCGTTAAGGAAGTTGTTGAAAAGAAAAAAGTAGACGCGGAGATAGTCGACTTGAGGACAATAAATCCGCTTGATGAGACGACAATACTTTCAAGCGTAAAGAAGACCGGCAGAGCACTCATAGTGCACGAAGCCTCGCTGAGTTTCGGCGCTGGAGCGGAAGTTGCAGCAAGGATAGCGGAGAAGGCCATGTTCGAATTGGAGGCGCCGATAATGAGGATCGCATCTCCGAGCCTGCCGTATCCGTTTCCGGGATATGAGAAATACTACGTCCCCGGAGCGCAGAGAATTTCCCAGGCGATAGACAAATTGCTTGAGGCGTAATTTCATGAGGAGCATAAAATTCGTTGACGTTGGAGAGGGAATACAGGAAGGCAAGATACAGAAGTGGCTTGTCAAGGACGGGGATGTTGTAAAGGAGGATCAGCCGCTTGTGCAAATAGAGACCGATAAGGCAGTGGTGAACATACCTGCTCCCGTAGGAGGTACAATAAGGATCAATGCCCCAGAGGGGAAGACGGTGAAGGTGGGGGACGATATCGCTTTTGTCGGGGAAACGGCTGAGATAACCGCCACGACAACGCAACAGAAGGCATCTGCGCAAAAATCTGAGGTTGCAGCCGCCAAGCCAGCAACACGTGCGGCAGCAGGAAATCCGCCGTCGCAGGAAACGAAGGAGGGAGCACAGAATGTGCGCGAGATAATAGCAACTCCGGGGGTTAGGAAGCTTGCAAGGGATTCTGGAATAGATATATCCAAGGTTCATGGAACGGGACCCAACGGCAGGATACTTGAAAATGACATAAGGTCTATGCTGCATGTGACAGCCCAGGCCGTGGCCCCCACACCGAAGTTCTCTGAGATTCTTGAGGAGAAGCATGGACATGAGATAGACAGAGTGCAGATGTCGCAAACGAGGAAAGCCATAGCCAGGAACATGGAGCTCTCATGGACGATACCGCGCGCTGTGCACATGGATCTTATCGACGCCACGCATCTGTCAGACATAGTATCCAGGGAGAAGGCGAATGCGGAGAAGCTCGGGACCAAGCTCACTTTCCTTCCGTTCATAATAAAGGCGGTTGTAGAGGCGCTCAGGGAGAACCCCAACTTCAACTCCAGCTACGACAGAGACAGACAGGAACTGATAGTCAAAAAGTACTACAACATAGGGTTGGCTGCCGAGGCGCCGGACGGGCTCAAGGTTGTCGTAATAAAGGATGCGGACAGGAAGAGCATAGTTGAGATAGCGAAGGAGATACAGTTGCTGCACGGCAAGATAAAGGACCAGACGATCACGCTGGACGAGATGAGGGACAGCACGTTCACGATAACAAACATAGGCAGCCTAGGAGGAGGATACCTATCGGTGCCCATGATAAATTATCCCGAAGCGGCGATACTTGGAGTGCACATGATACGCGACGCTCCGGTGGTTAAGGACGGCAAGGTCGCGGTGGGAAAGGTGCTTCCGTTCTCAATAACATTCGACCACAGGATAGTCGATGGTGCGGAGGCGGTGGCCTTTGGCAACGCGCTAATACGATACCTCCAGGATCCAGAGTTCCTGGAGATGCTTGGCTGATGCGATGGTTATGGGCTCCATTCCAGAGGAAGTTGACATTGCAGTTATAGGAGGTGGCGTCGGAGGGTACGTCGCTGCGATAAGGGCCGCGGAGTTAGGAAAGAGCGTTACGCTTGTAGAGAAGGAGAAACTCGGAGGGCACTGCTTGAATTATGCGTGCATACCATCCAAGACGCTAATACACATAGCAGACCTGGTGTATGATGCGCGGAATTCGCAGAGGTTTGGGATAAATGGCAACGGCGTGTCCGTAGACGCGAAGGTGATGCTCGATTGGCGCATGGGAGTATCAAAGAAGCTCGAGGACGGCGTTGGATTCCTGTGCAAGTCGAACGGCGTAGAGGTCATCAAGGCGCAGGGAGCGTTCATCTCCTCAAACAAGCTGCAGCTGACCAACGGGGAGGAGCTTGATTTCAAGAAGGCGATAATAGCGACAGGGTCGGAGCCTACCGCACTTAAGGGATTTGATTTCGGAGGCAATGTGCTGGACTACAAGCAGGCGCTCATGCTGGACCGCGTGCCTGAAAGCATGGTGATAATAGGCGCCGGATACGTGGCAGTGGAGATAGGCACGCTGTACGCTAAGCTGGGAAGCAAGGTGCACATAATAGCCAGATCTGACGTTCTGTCAAGGTTCGACAGGGATGCCGTAAACCTGATAAAGGAGAGCATGTCGGCCTTAGGCGTAACGGTGCATGCAGGTACAGAGCCAGTGTCTCATGATGGCGAATCGGTTAGCCTGGCCGATGGAGAGAAGCTTGACGCTGATGTCATAGTTGTCGCGGTAGGACTGAAGCCCTACACCGACGTTCTCGGCTTGGAGAACACAAAGGTGAAGCTAGACCAGCGCGGCTTCATTACAGTAGATGGATCACTGAAGACAGACGATGACAGCATCTATGCAGTAGGGGATGTTATAGGAGAGCCCATGTTGGCGCACAAGGCGATAAGGCAGGGGGTTGTTGCAGGGGAATGTGCAAGCGGGGTGAACTCCGGATATGATAATATCGTTGTTCCAGCGGTGATATTTTCAGACCCAGAAGTGGCACTTGCAGGAAGCCTGGAGGGCGCCGGCGTGAGCGTAACGAAGTTTCCAATGACAGCGATAGGAAGAGCAATAGCAATTGGGAAGGAGAAAGGATTTGTAAAGATAGCACACGATGCCGATGGGCTCGTTAGGGGTGTTGAGATAGTTGGGGAGAATGCGAGCGCGATGATAGCCGAGGCGGCGTTGGCGATAGAGATGGGCGCAACGCTCGAAGACATCGCGGATACAATACACCCTCACCCGACCTTTTCCGAGGCAGTACAGGAGGCAGCCGAGGCGGCGCTGGGCAGGCCGCTGCACTTCTTTTACGGCAAGAAATCGGGTGGCAGGGTATGAAGATAAAAATAGTTGCCGCGGGGAATTTCCCTGAGATACGCAGGCTGAAGGAGGAATTTGACGTTGGTGCAGATGGGGACATCTGCGTGGCAATCGGGGGTGACGGCACTTTCGTGCGCGCGGCGCGCGAGTATGATGGGCCAATACTGCCAATAAGAGGAGGGGCGCCGGGAAGCAGTGGTTACTACGCCGACGCGTCACTGGAGCGCATGGAGGAGATTATAGATAAGTTGACTGGGCGCAAGTTCCACATCGAGGCATTGGAAAAGAAGCTCGAGATAGTGTACAACGGGAAACGGCACTACGCCGTTAACGAAGCCGTGCTGCGCAACATGCAGCGTGAGGTTAATTTCAAGGTGTATGAAAAAAGGGACGGGAATCTGGAAGAGATATATCCGTTCGTAATGGGCGGAGACGGGGTGTTGGTGACAGGCGCGATAGGCTCCACGGCATACAACAAGTCGGCGGGGGGACCGATAATACTAAGCCCCGCCGTTTTCTGCCTGACATTCCTGAATGCGGATGGACCGTACAGGAACCCGATAGTGGTCGGCGCGATGAAGAGGATAGTCGTGAAGGTTGTGAAGTATAGAGGGGCACTGGAGTATGACGGGATGCGCATATCCACCCTTGCTCCTGGAAGGAGCTTTGAGGTGCGCCTCTCGGATAGGGATTTGAGCATCGTAAGGCTGCAGGGGATGCAGGAAGGTATGGCCAGCAAGCTGGAGAGGATAATCAGCAGCAGGATGGTCAGGGATCTGTGACGCTACTTCTTTGCAAAGAACGCATATCCGAGGGCCATGTAGACGAGTTTCGCTACTAGGTAGTTTGGTGCTATCATGCCGGGTATCGGGCACAGCTCGTTGAAGTCTATCCCAAGGAGTTTTTTCTTTGAGAGTACCCCACGGAGTATGTACGTGAGCTCGTAGAAGCTCAGACCGTCAGGTTCTGGCGTGCCGAGGCTGGGCATCTCGCTAGGATCCATGACGTCCATGTCTATTGTTATATAGAGATTGTCCTTTGTCCTATTGACTATCGTATCAACAACATCGTCGAGTGACATCTTGTGCATGTCCTTCCTGTAGAGCATGTCCTTGCCGTATTTCCTGGCAGCAACCTCGTCGGTGCTCCTTATGCCAACGCTGAAGCAGCTTGGGCATGCCTCCCTTGCGCGAGCCATTACGCAGGCATGATTGAACTTGCTTCCTGAATACGAGTCCCTGTAATCCGAATGAGCATCAAAGTGCAGCACGCTCATGTCCTTTTCGCGCGCGGCAACAGCGCGGACGGCACCAACCATGACCGTGTGCTCGCCGCCGAGTATCACAGGGATCTTCCCGTTGTCAAGTATGTTTGACACCTCTTTCTGTATCATGTTTATGTTTTCCTCTGGTGAGTTGAGGTTCGGAGCCATCTCCTCCAGCGTGTATATGCCGAGTTGGGTTACGTCCCCGTCAAACTCCTCGCTGTACATCTCCATGTTCCTGCTTGCATCGATTATTGCGTGTGGGCCATCCCTCGATCCGGATTTGTACGTCACGGTAGAGTCGTACGGTATGGGGAGCACAGCTATCATCGCATCCTTGAAGTCGGGGTTTTCAACACCGAACAGATTGTACGGCGGCATCGCGTTCAGTATCTTCATCGAATCACTAAGCACAAATTGGGCTGCGCGGCTGGTGCGGGGCAAACCATCAAGCCATAAATTATGCGAACAAATATTTATATGCATTATAATGGCATATGAATGAGGAGGTGCGGCGGTGGCGTCCTGCAGGGCCATATGCGACCGCTTTCTGAAGATTTATATACCTTTTCACAAATAATGATAGTGCTTATAGGCTACTTATTGCGTGAATGCACTGCATTCCTCCTTAAAGCTTGGCCTGATTGATTAGCATGAGTGACTTAAACAACGACCTTAGGTTGGCTATAGACACGGGAAAGGTCAGCTTCGGCTACAGGAGCCTGGTGAGGAGCATAAATGCAAACACCGCGAAGGCCGTGGTGCTGGCGACAAAGGGGAAGAAAGAGATAGTGGATGATGTAACGCACGTGTGCGGGATAGCCGACATACGCATAATAAAATTCAATGGTAACGGGCTTGAGCTAGGCGCCGCATGCGGTAAGCCGCACTCTGTGAACGGGCTTGCCATACTAGAACCAGGAAACTCGAACATACTTAACGAGAAATACGAATGATGTTTAGGTGAATACTTGCCAAAGGGAGAATTCTCAGCTAGGGAGCTTATAAAAAAGAGAAAGAAGCACAGGATGCTTAACAAATGGTGGAAGAGAAAGTACTTCAAGCTCAAGAAGAAGTACGATCCAGTGGGCACCGTGCCGATGGCAAAGGCGCTCGTGCTACAGAAGTTCGTGCTCCAGCAGAAGCAACCGCACTCGGGGCTCACAAAGTGTGTGCGAGTGCAGATAGTCAAGAACGGCAAGACCGTGGGTGCTTACGTTCCTTACGATGGCTCTATCAACTTCATAGAAGAGCACGACGAGGTAACAATACAGGGAATGGGAGGCTCGCAGAGGGGGGCAATGGGTTCCATACCTGGCCTCAGATATCGCGTGATAGCAGTAAACGGTGCGGATATTTTCGAGGTAGTAAAGGGCAGGAAGGAGAAACCTAAGAGATGATTTTAATGGCCGAAGATTCAACTGAAAAAATTGGTGCGGAGGACGTTGCAGATACGGAAGCTGCGCAGCCTAGAAGAAGGAGGACCGCCGCGAGAGTGGATACCGCGGTGGAGAGTGCAGAAGAGGTAACGGAGCTCGCGGCAAAGAGAAGGCAGAGCGGCAAGGCAGGCCTCAACAAACAGCTGGTGTTTGGCAAGTATGATCCCAAGGACGTTGTGATAACCGATGGGAGCATGGCCGACTACGTTAACCTTGATTCCTATATATATCCAAACATCTTCGGAAGGAGAAGCAAACAGTCATACTACGAATCGCACATAAGCGTGGTGGAGCGCCTGATCAACAAACTCATGCGCGGAGGCACAGGCAAGAAGATCGGCGGAAAGGTGGTCAGGACAGAGGGCAGGCTCCAGGGCAAAAAGGTCACGGTCATGCGCATAGTCAAGAACGCGTTCGATTCGGTAAGCAAACAGACAGGAAAGAACCCGCTGCAGGTGCTAATAAATGCACTGCAGAACTCTGCACCCATAGAGGATACGACGCGGGTAAGGTACGGCGGCATAAGCTACAATGTCGCGGTAGGGATCAGCGCCCAGAGAAGGATAAATGTTGCACTTAAGAATATAGCGTTGGCGGCTTTGATAGGGGCATTCAAGAACAAGCGATCCCTTTCGGATGCATTGGCCAATGAGCTCATCCTTGCGGCCAACAACAGCCCGGACAGCTACGCGATAAAGAAGAGGGTTGAAGGCGAACGCATAGCGAAGAGAGCGAGATGATTTTATGGTAAGGAAAGAATTTGCCGCGGAGGAAGCGGCCAAGATCATGGGCAACATAGAGCAGATAAGAAACGTCGCCATAATAGCGCACGTTCACCACGGAAAGACAACACTCACTGACTCCCTCCTCGCCAGAGCAGGAATCATATCCAAGGGAGTCGCAGGAGAGGCACTCTATACAAACTATGAAGCCATAGAGAAGGAAAGAAGGATGACGATTAAGTCTGCCAACATATCACTGGGCTTCGGTTACAAGGGAAAGGACTACATAATAAACCTTATAGACACGCCTGGCCACGTTGACTTCGGAGGACACGTCACGCGATCCATGCGTGCCGTTGACGGAGTCGTGCTGGTTGTAGACCCGGTGGAAGGGATAATGCCGCAGACAGAGACCGTGCTCAGGCAGGCACTGCAGGAGCGGGCCAAACCGGTGCTATTTGTTAACAAGACTGACAGACTGCTCAATGAGCTTAAGCTCACGCCAGAGCAGACGTTCGAGAGACTGCTCAAACTTATAAATGACATAAACAAGCTCATCGTGAGGTTCGCGCCGGAGGAGATGGCGAAGAACTGGACGGTAAGCGTGGAGAACGGCAGCGTGTGCTTCGGTTCGGCTTACAAGAAGTGGGCCATCTCGAAGAGGATAACGGAGAGGTACAATGTGACATTCAAGGACATATTCGAACTCACGGCCAAGAACGACGAAGCGAAACTGCAGGAGGTTGCGCCGATAGACGAGGCAGTGCTATCTATGATAATAGAGCACATGCCTGACCCCAAGGTTGCGCAGCGGTACAGGATACCGTACCTGTGGCACGGAGATCTGAACAGCCCCAATGGAGTTGCCATGATGAATGTCGATCAGAAGGCACCGCTCAATATGATAATATTCGGAATTAACTATGATCAACACAGCGGGGAGGTGGCCATAGGCCGCGTGTTCTCGGGTACGATCAAAAAAGGCGTTGACGTATATGCAACTGGCATGCCGGATATGCAGAAGGTGCAGCAGGTCAGCATATACATGGGCCCTGACAAGGTTATAATAGAAGAGATACCTGCTGGCAACATAGCGGCATTCGTGGGCCTCAAGAATGTTTCCATAGGGGACACTATAAGCCAGGAAAACATAGAGCCGTTCGAGCAGATCAAGCACTACTCACAACCGGTGGTTACTAAAGCCATAGAAGCCAAAGACACGCGCGATATGACGAAGCTCATAGAAGCGCTGCGTGAGCTCTCAAAGGGAGACCAGACAATTGTTGTCGAACTCAATCAGGAGACCGGAGAGCACTTGGTGAGCGGAATGGGAGAACTCCACCTGGAGGTCATCGAGCAGAAGATACGTGACGAATTCAAGGTGCCGATCATAACCAGCGAGCCCATAGTGGTTTACAGGGAGACGATAGAGAGGAAAGTGGATAAGGTGGAGGGCAAATCCCCGAACAGGCACTCCAGGTTCTACATAAGCGTCGAGCCGCTCAGTGAAAAGGTCGTAGACCTCATAGAGACAGGTACGCTCAAGGAGGGCAAGCCGAAAGGCAAGCAGTACGTGGATACGCTTATAGAAGCGGGACTTACCAGGGAGGAGGCCAGAGGACTCGTTGACGTGTGCACCAGAAGCGTGCTCATAGATGCGACGAAGGGAGTCCAGTACCTAAACGAGGTCATGGAACTTCTCATAGAGGGATTCGAGGAGGCGGTCAGAGACGGGCCTCTTGCGAGGGAGAAGTGTTCCGGAATAAAAGTTTCGATACTAGATGCAACGATACACGAGGATCCTGTTCACAGGGGTCCGGCGCAGATAATACCTGCGATGAGAAGGCCGATATATGCTGGCATGCTCATGGCAGGGGTGGTTCTCATGGAACCGAAGCAGAAATTCACAATCAACATTGGCCAGGAGTACCTATCGGATGTGATATCATTCGTGCAGGGCAAGCGCGGCCAGGTTATTGACATACAGCAGGAGAATGAGAACGTGACGATAATAGCCAAGATGCCTGTTGCGGAGGTCATAAAGGGCTTCTCCAACGAGCTCAGGGGCATAACCCAGGGCAAGGCAATCTGGTACCCGGAGTATGCAGGCTATGAGAAGCTCAACAGGGAACTCCAGGACAAGGTCGTGCGCGAGATACGGAAAAGGAAGGGCCAGCCGGAGAACCCGCCGGGGCCGGAACAGTTCCTCGATTGATCGCAGCGCTATTGCTTTTTCAGAGTTAGCGTGAGCGGTGCCCGTATGTGGTTGTGCACACGCATAAAAACATTGTTGCGCATTTTATACGCGTGTGAGCATGGACCATAGAGTGGCGGTTATCGCACTTCTGCTGCTCGTGATTGCGGGGCAGGATTATGGCGCCGGAAGCGTGGAGCGCGTCTTTATACCTCTTTATATCTACCCAAACCAGAGTTGGAGTGTAGTAGCGAACTACACCCCCGGAGTAGGCCTCGTGATAGCAAACCCGGAGAGCGGCCCAGGGAATGTGAGCGACCGTAATTACGCGGTGTACATAGCTATGCTAAGGCAGCGCAACGTGACGGTACTTGGATACGTACCTACGTACTACAATGACGGGACTATGCCGCTGCTGGATGCTGAAAATGAGATTTCAAAGTACTATTCGTGGTATAAAATAGACGGCATCTTTCTTGATATGGTCCCCAGTATATGCAATGCCTCTAACACGGCATACTACACGGCTCTCTACAATTATATCAAGGGCAAGTACCCGGGCAGCGTGGTGATGATGGATCCCGGAACATCTGTAGAATCCTGCTATGGAGGGATCTCAGACGTTATAAATATCTTCGAGAACAATTATTCGGTTTACACAAAGTACTTCGGCATGGACAATTGGACGCGGGGGTACACGCCGAGCCATTTCAGTATGATAGTGTACAATGTTCCCAACGTTACGGCCATGCAAAGCATAATAGACCGCGCGGGAAGGTCTGGCGTAGGATACGTGTTCATAACAAACAGGGATACGAATAACACGCTTGGCGTGCTTCCGGAGTACCTGCGGGCAGAAGCGGAAGACGTAAACCCGATAGCGTTGCACCCGAGGATTTCGCTTGCGAACGTTTCCGATGGCAGATCCATTGATGTGACATTGGGTGTGGCAGGGGGCAGCGGGAATTACACGTACTCTTGGAATGGGCTGCCTAGCCAATGTGTGCCGAATGGAAGCAGGGTGGCTTGCACCTTGACATATTCGAATACATACAACATCTCTGTGAAAGTCGGCGACTCGAATGGCTTCTCTCAATACTATGGGTTGGAGGTGAACGTTAGCGGGGCTGGGGCCGCAAAAACGGCTTTAACGCAAGATCCGTTCCTTACTGGTGCAGCCGTGGTGATTCTTCTCGTTCTCGCGTATTACCTGACTAGGATGGCCAGGGCGGTAAGGAGAGACGGCGATAGCGGCGGCGCGCACGAAGTGGGACAAGAGCATACGTGATGGCACTATGCGACGACAAAAGCTCCAATCCGCAATGGAATACCTGATGACGTACGGTTGGGCCATACTGGTCATCGCTGTCGTCCTCGGAGTGCTGTACTCGCTCGGCATATTCAACCCATCGAACTTCGCGCCGAAGGCGCAGCCAGGATCGTGCCAGGTGCTAAGGCCGAACGGCCCCGGAACAAGCTACGACTTAAATCTTGAAGGGGAGTGTGGAGGGGAATTGCCGCAATACGTTGCAAATTTTAGCGGCCGCTCCTCCATCTCTGACATAAACAATAGCGGCATGAACCCGACCAATGGCACAATAAGCGTGTGGTACGAAGGAACCGGATCGGGGAGGCAGTTCATCTGGTCGATGGGCAACGACGGTGCTGCAAACGACTTCGATCTCATAGCCACAGGGGGTGGAAGCGGCAGCGTGATCTTTTATTTTAGGGTGTTTAGTGACGCCGATGTGCAGTACAACACAAACGTGAAAGTGAACCCATTTTCTCCAACGACATTTTACAACGTGGTGGCCCGGTGGAACAGCTCGAATTCCCTTTCCATATACTTGAATGGCATAAGGATAAGCAGCGCTGCGAACGTTGTGTACCCCGCATTCTTCGGATGCCTAGGAAAAATCGGGGGCACGTGCAACGGGCAGGGATTAATAGCGGACCTTGCAAATGTCCAGGAGTACAATGCATCTCTGTCGGCAAGCGAGATACATGATATTTACAGCGAAGGCATTGGGGGTGCACCGATACGATTGCAAAACCTGATAGCGTGGTATCCGCTGAATGGCAATGCTAATGACTATTCAGGAAACAACAACGGCGGAATGCCGGCCAACGTGGAGTATGCGGGATCCTGGACAGGGAGCTATGCACCGCCATGAATATAAAAGCAGTGTGAGGAAGAAGAGTATGCGAACGAGCAAACTTCAGTCGGCGATGGAGTATCTCATTACTTACGGATGGGCCATACTCGCCATCGTTGTTGTCCTTGGAATGCTTTACGCACTGGGGGTTTTCAACCCATCGAACTTCGCGCCGAAGGCGCAGCCAGGATCGTGCACGGTTAACAGGCCGTATGGGGCGGGCACAACAGCGTACTTATCTCTGCAAGGCACGTGCAATGGGGAACTGCCAAGATACGTTGCGCAGCTCAACGGAAATTCTTACGTTAGGATAAACATGTCGGACCTTCCGAAGGGCGCGAACCCCGTCACCGTAACAATGTGGTTCTACTACAATAATAATCCAGACATAATGCTGCTAGCGTACGGGAGCAACAACACGGCGTGTGGGGGAGGCAACTACTTCAGCTTCAGGCTCGGAGTTGACTGTGGAAATCCAACAATAGAAAGCGACCCATGGTGCAGCCAGGTGTGCTCTCCTGTTCCAGGAGGCACTTCGAAGGGAACATGGTACTTTGCAGCACTTACCAGCAATTCGACCGGGCAGACAGTTTACGGTGGAGTAGATGGACAGTTGTACAGAGGCAGCGGTGGCGTGCCTTCCAATATAATAAGCACGGGATACATGTACATAGGAAAAGGCAAGGACGGCTCGAATCTGGTTGGAGGCGTGTCGAATGTGCAGGTGTACAACACGTCCCTCACAGCCAATGAGGTACAGACAATTTATCAAGAGGGGATAGGTGGGGCCCCGATAATGCTGGATAACCTAATAGGTTGGTATCCACTCAATGGAAACACGCGCGACTACTCCGGCAATTCGCATGGAAGTGTGACGTCGGAGATTTCGTATTCGGGGACGTGGAGCAGCAATTACTATGCCCCGTAGCATGCTTGATTCGATGTGGGAAGAATGAGGCTATTTGCGGCAATAGAGATTTCTGACGGGATAAAGGACGCACTGATTGAAGTCGCAAGAGAATTTGACATTGGCAGGGTCACCACGGTGAAAAGAGATGCGATGCATATGACCGTGGCGTTTCTGGGTGATGTAGACCTTGAGACTGCAAAGAAGGCCCTTTGGGAGGCCGCGCATGGACAGAAAAGGTTTGGGCTGCGCATTTCTGGCATTGGATTCTTTACTCCGACAAGGATACGCGTAGTGTATGCAAACGTTATCGACGGGGCCGCGGAGATCACAGGCATGAATGCACGACTGATGGGACTGGTGGGCATCGAGGATGAGAAGTTCAGCCCGCATCTGACCATAGCAAGAGTAAAACCCGGTGCCGATGTGCGACGCATACGCGGGATAGCCGAAAAATATGCGGATATGGATTTTGGAGGGATGAATGTCACGAGGGTGGCGCTGATCAAAAGCACACTTACAGGATCGGGGCCGATTTACGAGAAGCTATACGAAGTTGAGCTTTGACTCGTGGAGCTTATAATCCCCCATGCTCGTCTGGTTTATCAGTTCTGCCGGAGTGCATATCTTGTTATTCAGGAGAAGATCGTAGCTCTCGCCAGTCTTGAGATCTATCGCTATGTGCCGAAGCTCATTGCCAAACAGGTCAACCTCCGCAAGTTTTGCCCCAGGTATCTTTGACAGCTCAGGCAGGCTTCGGGCAACCTCGACGCGCCAATTCTGCAGGCCTATGAGCCTGACCTCGATGTTCGACATTCGTGCGTCGTGTACGTACTTGGTTAGCCGGGAAACCTCTTCCAGAAGGAGCAAGGAAGTGGGGCGCAAAATCAACGCGTTCTTGGTATCAACATCGTATATAGAGATGAGAAGATCGAATGAGATGTCCTTTGCCAGCACGTACCTCTTATCGTCAGCGTATCTGCACCTCATGACTGCGTTCTGAGCCAGCTCCGCGGAGACTGCGCCGACCATTTTGAGCGATGTGTGCCATCTGTGCCCCGTCTTCAGGGACAGCTTTGCCGATCCAAAGCCGCTTTTTGAGGATTCGGACAGATAGGCATTCCAGAGATTCATTGGTACACCATTCTTCAGAATTAGTGGCCAGACAAGAGTTATATTCGTATGCACGGAGCAACGGTAACGGCAGTCTAGGGGAGGGCCACTGGCAGTTGGTGCACAGCGTAACATAGCGTGGTGGCTAAACAAGATTTAAATACTTTACGATATATATTTTAAGAGTGTCATTGGTACTGCAGCGCTACTTTTAGCTGGTCTTATGAAAATAGACATCATAGAGAACACACCGACTTTGATACGCTTCAAGCTTAGCGGTGCGAACTTCAGCACGGCGAACGCAATAAGGCGCACGGCAATAAGCCGCGTACCCACGTTTGCCATAGACAGCGTCACTTTCTACGAGAACTCTTCGGCCATGTTCGATGAGTACATAGCGCACAGGATAGGTCTTATACCACTTGCCACCCCAAAGGGTTATGACGAGAAGGATGAAATACTTTTCACGCTAAGTGCGGAGGGACCAACTACTGTATACTCTAGCGACCTCAAGGCAAATGACAAGGAGGTAAAGGCCGTTAATGGGAAGATACCAATCATGAAGCTTGCGCTGGGTCAGACCATAAGGCTCGATGGAAAAGCAGTCATGAGAGACGCAAACACAAGTCCGAAGTTTCAGCCGGGACTCGTAACGTACAAGGCGCTCTCAGACAAGGAATTTGATTTTTACATAGAGACCTTTGGCCAGATGTCCCCCGCTGAAATCCTGGCCAGGGCATTAAGTATAATAAGTGATAATGTAAAAGAAATACATAAGGAGCTGAAAAAGTAACTGACTTAACTGGCGCGGGGGTGGCAGAGCATGGTCAAATGCGCTGGCTTGAGGGGTCAGTAGCTTATCGCTTGCGTGAGTTCAAATCTCACCCCCCGCACGGATGGTGAATGTATGCAAAAGAGGAACATCGAAAAGACAGGCGTCATGGAATGGCTAGATGAGCTTAGCAAGGTAGGAAAGAACGAGAAGAACGCAAAACTGTGGGACTATGTATACAAGCTCGCTTCCAGGCCAAAGAGACGCCGGATTGCGGTGAATCTCTCCAAGCTTCAGAAGCATGCGCAGAGCGGTGACAACGTCATCGTTCCTGGCAAGGTCCTCGGAGGAGGAAAGCTCAGCAAAGAGTTAAATATAACCGCAGTCGAATACTCGCATGACGCCGAGGAAAAAATAAAGAAGGCGAATGGCAAGATATTAGGGCTGCAGGAGATGCGCAAGAAAGAGAATGTTAGGATCATAATATAAGGTCAGTTTCATGGCGGACTTGATAATAGACGGAAGCGACAAGGTGCTTGGCAGAGTAGGGAGCCAGGTAGCTAAGCAGCTTCTTAATGGAAAGAGCGTCGTTCTGCTCAACGCGGAGAAGATATCGATAAGCGGTGACAGGAAAGTTCTTTTTGAAAAGTACAAACAGCTCTTAGAGCTTAAAGACAAAGCAAATCCGGAGCACTCGCCTTACTGGTCAAGGAGACCGGACCTGTTCGTAAAGAGGAGCATAAGGGGCATGCTGCCGTACAAGAAGCCAAAAGGGAAGGCCGCGTACAAGTTGCTCAAGGTGTACATAGGCACACCAGAGGAATTCAAGAGTGCTGATGTTTCAAAAGTAGAGTCCAAGAGTCCTAAAGAGCTATACCAGAATGCCATGACCGTGAGCGAACTCATGGAAGACCTCGGATACAAGAACCACCTAAATAGATGATAGTGATGGCTGAAGAGAACAAGAACGTTAACCTGGACAAGGAATTGGAGACGCTTTACCAGCCGAAGCAGGCGCCGCAGAAGCGCGCGGGAGCGAGAAAAAGCGCAGCGCCGAAGAAGAAGGCAGTTGGTAAGAGCACGACGAAGAAGAAGCTAGTGATGGCAAAGGGCAAGCGCAAGGAGGCAATAGCGCGCGCGACGCTGGTGCAGGGCAGCGGCAGGGTTCTTATAAACGGCAGCGACATAAAGTTCATGAGGCCGGAATTCTTGAGGGAGCTCATAATGGAACCGATAAAGATATCGGAGAAGGCAATGGAGATAGCAAGTGGTTCAGATATCTCAATCAATGTTTATGGAGGAGGCAGGAGCGGGCAGGCGCAGGCTGCCAGGAGTGCGATAGGAAAAGCGCTCGCCGAGGCAGCGAGCGGCGACTCGCTCAGAAAGCTTTACATGGATTACGACAGAACCATTCTAGTTGATGATTATAGGAGAGTGGAACCCAAGAAGTTCCTTGGACCTAAGGCAAGAGCAAAATTCCAGAAGTCCTATAGATGATTGGTGGTTAGAAATGATGATTCCTGTGAGATGTTTTTCCTGCGGTCAGGTAGTTGCCGACAAGTGGGAAGAATTCAACAAGAGGGTAAACGTCGACAAAGAGGACTCTGACAAGGTGCTCAACGAACTCAACGTCAAGAGATATTGCTGCAGGCGCATGCTTGTGGGCAACGTTGATCTGATCGACGATATAATAAATTACAGCAGGAAGTAAAACGGTATCAGCACAAGATATAAAAACAAGATCAGCCAAACGATAAAGTACGGGGTCGTCTGCTAGCTTGGTTAGGCTCTGTGCTTAGGGAGCATAAGACCCGAGAAAAATTCTTTCGGGAATTCAAAATAGGCTCTCTAAAGCCTATGAAAGTCTCGGCGACCCCGAACAACCTTAAGACTGGTGAAGCAATGGAACAAGAGGAACTGCTATTGGATCAGGCCGCATACTTAGAGGCGGGAGTGCACATAGGCACAAAGGTCACTACGCCTGGAATGTCCAGGTTCATATACAAGGTGCGCGAGGACGGATTATTCCTGCTAAACCTCTCCACGATAAATGAGAGGATACAGACGGCGGCGAAGGTGCTCGCCAGATATGAACCCAAGGACATAGTGGTCACCGCTTCAAGGATTTATGCAATATCAGCAGCATCTAAATTTGCGGAGATAACCGGCGCGAAGCTCCTTCAGGGGAGAGTCATGCCCGGAATATTCACCAACCCAAAGAGGGCTGACTACTCTGAGCCGGCGATAATGCTTGTCAGCGATACCAGGAACGAAAGGCAGGCTATCCGCGAGGCTAGCAAGACGAACATACCGACAGTTGCACTCTGTGATACCGACAACCTGATAAAGTACGTAGACCTGATAATACCATGCAACAACAAGGGACGCAGGGCCCTTGCACTCGTTTACTTCCTTCTTGCAAGGGAATTCATGAAGGAGAAAGGCTTAATAAAGTCAAATGAAGAGTTCAACTACAAGATCTCCGATTTCGAAGTTAAAATGGAGATGAAGGCGAACTGACTTGAAGGCGCTGCTCGATAGGCATGCAGGATATGGTCGTGGCGCTACGAGCGCAATGCGCGGTACGGCGGGCATCCGGATAAGGGGACAAGCTGCCCTCGATTTTCTCATTTCTTATGGATTCGTGATATTGGTAATAGGCATAGCGATAGCCATACTCCTGGTGTTCAGCACTAACAACTCGTACACCGAAACCAGCTTCTGCAACCCTTCCCCTGGATTCTCGTGCGGCTACTACTTCCTAAACACGAGCGGCGCGTTCTCGGTGCAGATAGCACAGGTGTCTGGAACCACGGCCACGATAAATGGTGTGGCGTGTGCCGCTGCCCCAAACAGCACGGGCGACAGGCCGGCTTATGGAAACACCGCGGTATCGTCAAATGCGATCTTCTATCCTGCCGTTGGAATGGGTTCCGCGCTCCTGTACAGCGGAAAGGCGAACACGTACGATATGTACTGCTACGGCCCAGGAGGGATGTCGAAAGGCATCTACGGCAACAGTTATGCGGGCTATGTGTGGCTCAACTACACGATACCGGGATACAAAAGCCAGACAGTCATGATAGCGACGTTCAATACGAAGTACACTTAGCGCGCGGAATCATGCATGCCGCGGCTTCCTTCGCCCGCTTCCTGACGAAGGCTCCTCACTGCGCAACGGGTGCCTTTCCAGCGTGAAGTAAAGTAGCAGGAGTATCATCACCGCGAGCGCCAGAAATGCGAGAGGAGAAATTCCGGGCATTATTGATGGTTTGATGAAGAGGGCGATTGCGAGAGCGGCGTTTATGAATGCGAAGAGCGGAGGTATCGCAGGCAGGGGCACCATGTACTTTTTAAGGAGATACATTGTGCCAAGGACTCCGGCAGCGGCTCCGCAGGCTATCACCAGCGGGACGAAGAAATCGCCGAAGCTGATGTAGGCACTTACGGCGAGCATCAGCGGTATGGCAAGATCCCCTGCGCCCAGCATGACCTGCGACACCATTGGAACCGTGCCGGCCTTGACGAACTTTTCTATCGAGGGATTTCTCTTTCCAAGTTCTGCGGCTGCCTTCATGGCATCGGGCCTGTCGCGGCGCGGTATGGTATTCTCCGGCACTAGCGAGATGTCAGAAGAACCTATTAGGAAAGAGAGGTTCCTGCTCGCAAGGGCGCGGGCCATGACCTGCATGTGTTTGGTGATGAATACGGCCACATAGTCATACACTGCTATCAGTGCCATGAGGAAGTATCCGAACGAGAACCCAAACATCCCTATTATTATGCCCATTCCTATGCTGGATATTATGGTGGTGGTGTTCCGCAGCCAGGGCTTCCTGCTCTTTGCATAGACCAGCGCGATGGAAAGTGCCGCGGCGACGACCATCGACGCAGTGGCGGATAGGGTTGGAGCAAAATCCCCGATGAGTATCAAGAACAAGAAGAATGATGGGACCCCAACAACGTATGCCTCCAGAGCCTTGAATAATATCGCACCCTTGTAAACACGGAATATCACTACCAGGATTATCGAGGCAGCTATCATGTAAACCAGCAGCTCTGCCACCTGTGAGATGCTTGTTGACGTTGATACCGGAGCGGTGACCAACGAGATGGCCCATGGAGGCACGGAAAAGAAGATTATGGCTAGGCCTAGGAATTGGACTATCAGGAAAAGTGCGAGTATCTCGGTGAGCTGCCGCAATTCTATTCTCCTGTCCATGCTTTGCTATACGCATGCAAACTTCAAAAAGGTAGCGCAGCCGGAGCCCAAAGCATGGGAACAGTCCGGATCAGAGCAAGGCTTCTGCGTAGCGTATTATCAGGAGGAGCGCGTTGCCGACAAGGGGCATTTCGCTGCCTACCTTGCGCAGCACGCCAAGATCGTCGGAGGAGATGGCGTGCGTCTTAGCAAGCGCCGCGGGATACACTATGAAAGCCTCGGCAAGGCCCAGGAAAAGCACGTACAGGGGCCTTATCTGGAGGAAGATGAGCGGGATAAGGGCGATGCCCAATACGGTGTTGGACAGGAGCATCCGAAGGATAGGCCCTGTGCGCACCCTGAGTCCGGTGCGGTGCAGTTCGTGCATGTAAAGGAAGGACGAAACCGTGCTGCCTATGAAGAAGTACCCGAATATGACGCCGATCACCCTGAAAAGCCAGCCCAGGATGAGTATTGAGGCGAATTGCACCGCTGTCGTGTATAGCGAGAAGCGCAGAATGCGGCGCACCATGCCGTAGCTTATTAGTATCGATGAGGCGTAGCCTCCGACAAGGCCTATCAGTATGCCGACGCTTATCAGCGGCATGTACAGCACCGCAAGCGTGTACGATTGAGTAAATACCGTAAGGATTATGTCGCGCGACAGCACAGACGCATAAACCACCATTGGCGCGGTGAAGAGCAGCCCATAATACAGCGACGCGTGATAGAGCTTCCCTATCTTCACGAGCGACTGGCTCCGGTATATCGCGGTTGCAAACATCGGTACCAGCACGACGCTTATGGCACCGCTGGCGAGGTCTATCACGTTGCCGATCTTCTGCGCCACGCCGTACTGCCCTATAACCGCGGAGGAGATCAAAAGCATGCCAAGGAACATCACTGCGAAATTGCTTGTCAGCGTGCCAAGAATTCCAGAAAGAGTGAGTGGCATGGAAAAGGAGAGCATCTCGCGAAGCCTCCTGCGCATACCGTTGAACGAGATGGAGATGGGAACATGCCTGTTGATGTAGTACCCGGTCAGCACGGCAGCCAGGGCAAATCCGGACAGATATCCAAAAATTGCTCCATCTGCCCCAAAACCGAAAAGCACTAGCACTATGCTTATTGTAGATTGCAGGACAAGGCTCGACATGGTAGATAGCGCCAGCTCCTTGCCCGTGCCGACGCCTATGAGCGTTGTGTTTAGCATGGGATAGGCTATTATCCAGAAGATGCTCGCACTGGCAAGCGCTATTTCGAAGTAGTGCGCCTGAGATCCGAATAGCAGCCCGGAAACGCTGCCGCTGAGCAGTATCCCGGCTGCGGTGAGTACGCATGACACCGCAATCGTAAATATCAGAGAGTCCCCGATCAGTGATCCCGCAAACGCAATCCGCTTCTCCGCTATTAGCTGGGGCAGTTTCTTGTTGAAGTAAGCGCCTATGTTTATGCTGCCGAAGGCGCTTATGAATCCTGCTGTTGCGAGAGCTACCACGTAAACCCCATACTGCGATGGGCCGAGCACTCTCGCCAGAATTATCAGCATTGCGGCCCCGAACAGGAGCGAGAGAAACTTTCCGAAAAATACAAACGTTGCAAGGCCCGCGCTGTGTACCCCCATTCGCATGGTTTCGGAGCCGGAGGAGTTGCCGCCCGCCTTCCCCATCTTGACGGTTTCGGTGCTTCGTGCATTTTTGCTTTTCACGGTCAAAGTAAACACACTCCAGAGGCTATAAATGGATACGTGCGCAAAGCTAAAAAAGATTCAGCGCGGATACGGTGGCGCCGGTGCGCCAACCGCGTAAGATATTTAATGCCAAAACGGCATTGTTATGTGGTTCAATGTCTAAATATTCGCGGAGCGGCCTTCTGGTATTGGCAGAAAGCGCACTTTTCATTGCGCTTGCGATATTATTCTCTGCGTACTTCGTAGTCATGAACAGCAGCATCTTTATACTTTATTCCTTTGTGATTTTCGTAGCTTTGTCGGTTGCCTTAATCAGAGAAAGAATGTCGGGTTTTGCACTGGGAGTATCGATGGCGCTAATATACGCGAGCTCGATGATTTACATGCAAGGCTTCCCCAGCATAGCCTTGCCATACTCTGCATGCGCGGCATTTGCAGTAGCGGCAATGGCGTATCTTGCCTTCTCCGGGAAAATGCAACGGACGTACGCGGCCCTCGTGGCAGCGGGTGCACTGCTCCCGATCCTCTTTCTTGCCTTGAATTTCCAGAGGTTTCAGGCGCTTAGCATAAATGTCGCGATCCTTGGATACTATCTCCTGATAAGCGTTGTTATGGGCCTGTTTTGGCGCATTGTTTATTTCCAGAACGAGGCTTCGTTGGAAAGGAAGGCGCAACTTGCACTGCGTGGGCTTGACAGGCATTCGTTACGAATCAGGCACACGGCGGCAGCCTTCTGTGCGATTCTGATGATACTGCCCATATGGCCTCTCGGTACAATAGTGCACCTTGGCGTGATGCCTTATGCGAACGTGACGCTTTCCGGATTCGCACCTGAGAATGGGGCGCATGGTCCTGCCCCGTATGCAGTATACGTGAACATGAGCAGATACTCCGGCATTGTAAATCCAGAATACGGCAATGTGAGATTCTACTATTCTAATGGCACACCCATCGCGGCAGGGGTGTTTCAAAGCGCGAACAGGACCAATAACACGGCGAAGTTCCTTCTTTATCTTGGAGGGGGGAGCAATGGCACAACCATCAGGATGTACTTCGAAGCCTATGGCACTGGATTCTCAAAGAACCTGACACAATTTTCGCAGGAACGGGCGGCAAATGTCACTGCCAAGGCGCTCTACGCGGTTTATGGACGGATCACGAATACGGGCGCGTATGTTAACAGAAGCGTGCTGTACTACGGAAAGGAATGGGGAAGCAGGACAGAGTCTTACAACATCACAACGGATGGATACGAAACCCCACAGATGGTGTGTACGCCTGGAACGCACAAGGTTACAACGCTTACGATAAGTGCCGATGTGCCTGTTAGCGTGATAGGAATTTACAACACCACAGACTTCTCAGAGGCGGTGACAGGCACGACCCCGTACCTGGGCGCGCAGGGATACGCCTCTGCACTGGCGGCAAGAGGCTACGGCAGCGTTATGGAATCACGGAATGCAACAATGAACCTTTCGTACAACAGCGAATGCACATATTATGTGGTAGTCTCGGCTGGCACGGCAAGGGTAAACGAGCACGTGAGCAGCACGTATTATGCGAATTTCTCAGGATACAAAGATGTGCGTGTCCCTATTTCCATATCGAATTCCAGCACATACGAGTATTTCTCCTATGGCTTCTTCCCGCAGGGATTTGTCCATCTCGTGCACACATATCTGAACGAGACCGCGGTGAATACCGGCGTTTGAAGTAGCGTTTATATTACTTGAAGTACCACTAATTTCCGTTATTTATGCCAGAACTGAGCATCATAGTCCCCACGAAGAATGAGCCTTCGGCGCGCAAGTCCGTCCTCGAACTCTTGAAGGCCTTCGGGAACTCGGCGGAGATAATAATAGTTGACAAGAGCGATGCAAGGCACAGAAAGGAACTCGCGGGCACTGGCGCACTTGTCCTTAGCCAGGAATCTGACGGCTACGAGAACGCGCTAATGGAGGGATTCAGGCTGTCCAAAGGCGACATCATAGGCACACTTGATCCGGATGGCACGTACTCCATAAGCGACTTCGGCAGGGTTGTAGCTGAACTGAGGAAGGGAAAGGCGGACTTCGTAAGCGGTAACAGGTTTGCGCATCCGTCCAGGGGCGCCATGACACCGTCCATAGCTTTCGGAAACAGATTCCTCACAGGATTGTTCAATATTCTCTACAGGAAGAACATACACGATGCGCTGAGCGGTTCCTTCGTTATGACCAGAAAGGCATTCGAGGCCATGCGCGATGAGGAGCCGTATCGGGCGGGCACCATGTTCTTCGAGATAGAGCTCGCAAGGCGCGGATACAGGATAATAGATGTGCCCATAGGGTACAAGCCGCGGGTGGGCTCGACGTCCAGAATAACCAGGGCAAAACCCATATACGGTCTTAACATAGCAAGCCACTCGATAAGGTATGCGAGAGACTACAATCCGCTCGTGATTTTCGGCGGGACGGGGCTCGTGCTGGTGGTGATAGGATTGGTCCTCGGACTTTTTGTGATAGGAAATTACCTCCATACCGGTGCGCTAACCGAGATCGGAAGAGCCCTGATAGCATTCATGTTGGTTGTGCTGGGCTTTCTCTCCATAATAAGCGGCCTGATACTTGATCTCCTCCTGCAGATAGAAAAGAAGCTGTATCGCAAGTGACAGATCCTGCTGGCGTGGAATTGACCTGGCGAATCGCGTCTTGACACATCATTCGAACGTGCACCTGCGCCTAAATCCAAACGGACGGTACTCCACACCGTTGCCGGTGTAGAATTCCTCGAAGAATTCCACAAAATTCAGCCGTATGCTCTGCAGTGCTCCTTCGAAAGTACTCAGCGCCATGTTGAGCAGGTGGAGGAACACGAAGACAAAGAGATAAAGCACGAATATGGCGATGCCGGAGTGCACGTTGGGCGTGACCGCCTCGTTTATCACGGATGCGATAAGCATGCTCGTGAGTCCGAAGCCGACTATCCTGACGTAGCTTATCGGGTATATGATCATATCGACCAACTTGTTGAGCTGTTTGGCGTTTACTAATATCAACAGAAGCACAGAGAATAGGGCTACTGCGCCGCTCCATGCTGTGGTGCCATTGGCAAACGCACCGAAGATAAGGCCGGATACGTAAACGGTTCCGGATATCAACGCTGCCAGAAGCAGGAGCCGTGCAACTGCAAATCGGAGTTTTCGTTTCTTAATGCTGTTCCAGACGCCTATGCTAAGGCCGAGACCCACCTGCGATATGCCTATCAGGATTGACGCGGCTATTACGAAATTCAGGTTGTGTGCCCAGTCGAAGCCACCATATGGCAGGAAGTACTTGTCAAGTGCAAAGCCAAAGTATTGGTCATTGAAGACGCCGAACAGGATCGTGAATATGGAAGCAAATGCCCAGATGTTTGACATGTTGTGCAGGAGGCCATCCTTTTCAGTGAACCTTGCAATGATTATTGATAGTATCAGGGAGAGGAGCCCGTATCCCACATCGCTTATCATAAGTCCGTAAAGTATCGGGAACGATACCATTAGGAAGAATGCGGGATTTATCTCGTCGCCTCTTGGTGCCGAATACATGTCCAATACGTAGTTGAAAGAGTGCATTATGCCCGGCATCTCATAGTAGACAGGGGCGGATTCCTTTGTCCCGACGTGCTCTATGCTGAATTCTTCGCCGAGCAGTTGGTGCAGCTTTCCGAAGAGCTCGCGTTCGCGCTTTGTAGGGATCCATCCTTCCATCACACAGGTATCCTCGGTACGCTTTAACATCCTAACGGCATCAACATTCATGCATTCGAACCGAAGCATCTCGCCGATGCACGCCAGCCTGCCGTAATGCTCCATGCCGATTTCGCCAAGCGCAGCATCTATTCGCTTTGCTTCCGACCTGAGCTGCGCTTGCCTTGCCCAGAGCGACTCTTCACTGTCCCCGGAGAGCATCGCGAGTATCTCCTTCCTTCTGGAGTCCATTGCTGTGATGCGTCCCACTAGCGCGGATTCCTCCTTGGCAGACTTAAGCAACTCCTGTAGTCCAAGGTGACGCATGCGCACACACCTGCCTTTGGGAAGCACTTCGACGGCGTGTGCGATGTTTGAGGATAGAATGAACAGGTCATTGGCGTACAGGGGAGGCTGTTCGTCTGCGAGCCCCAGCCCGCTTCTTCTGAAGTCCATTATGCCCATGCCATTAAGCGCGGAAATGGTTTTGTCTGTGTCTTGTCTGAGTACTACTATCCGTATTCTCAGCATTTGCTCCGGGTATATGAACGACATAGTGGTCCATACTAATCCCTCTGCCCGGATTTAAATTACCGCGTGTTTGATGAGGATAGGAAGGAGCGGAAATGTCAAGAAAGAGGGACATTCGCAGCATCTATCGCACGCCGCACATCTGGAGCAGGAAGCCGTCAACCACATCCTTTATGTGCCCGTCTACTCGGATCAAGTTCATTCCCCTGCCCCTTATTCCATACATGACCACGGCTCCCAACGGCGCGAAGTGTATGCATGCGAGTGACGCAAGGTCCTCCTCTCCGTACACCCTTATGCCTACGCGCTGGTGCCTGGCTGCGGCACGCTTTATCGCAAACCACAATGAACGGCTTATGGTGCCGGGGCGGTTCCTAACCACTATCGGTTTACTGAATTTACTCTTTATTGACGGCACGACTATCCTACCCCGCTCCGTCCTGCAGTCGAATATGGAAATCTTGGGCAAAAAGCCATTATCAAGGAGGGTGCCAACCACGATATCACCAACTGCAAACAGGGTATCATTCTTTCGAAGACTGCGTCCGAGTTCCGATGTCTGGATTATCTTACCGTACGTCTTCCGGAGTTCTTTGCGGAGGCGCATAGGCAGACGCAAGCCGTTCTTAAAATCTGGTTCAAAATCATGCATAGAATCTCCAAGAGTCAGAGTCGTTTTATCTTCACGCGAAAGGGGGATTTTCCAGCATGCTTCAACCCTTCGGCGCGCGCTATCCTGCCGGAGTAGTAGAATAACAGGAGCATATTCACTACAACTATAAGGAATGTCGCCTCAAGCTCGTACTGTGAGATTACGGACACTATGCTCGATAATTCGAATGCGTTGACACCGAGAAAGAACAGGAACGAGCCCAGTATTGGATAGCTGCACGCGCACGTTGCGACCATGCTGCCTACGGATGGTATGAATGCACTAGCTATTCCGCCGGCCGTGCCGGCTTTAAGGGAAAGCAACGACTTGGCTATAGAGAACGCGCTTAGGGCCAACAGGATTCCGGACGTAGCAGCTATTGCGTATATCAGATAAAGCGGCACCGTAATTAGGAATATGCCGTAGTTGCTGGCCCGTATTATTATGAAGTACACAAAGTAGTAAGCAATGGCACCAAGCAAGGCTATGGCAATATAGCGTGGTTCTCTGAAGACCGTTGCAAATGCGCCGATCCTACCAGTCCGTAGCGTCTTCCGTGATTGCATGCTAATACGCTTATTTCTTTTCCAGCATGACTATTGCGGGCAATGAGCACACCGGAGCGGTGTTGTTCAATGACTTGCACAGTCCTGCGATGTACATATCGGCGGCTGCGTACTCGGTCCACGCAAACTGGTCATTTGGGGTGCGGAGTTGATTCAAAACGTCCGCATGGGTCATTGAGGACAGGGCGAGAGTTGCGCCTGTCGGAGTCGAATTGCCGAAGTCAACAGCATCGGCACCTGCGAACATGGCGTTGCCCCAAATAGTGTACGGCGTGCCCTGGAACAGGGTGTTGGCATTGTTCTGCAGCCCGAGTATGAAGTTAAATGCGGATATCTTTGTGGAGTTTCCGGTCTGGTTGACGAAACCCTGCATGGTCTGCAGCGGTTGTATGGAGAAGCCCCCCGTTATCGGAGCCTCGTCCTCGAACGGTATGAAGTTCACGTACTTGCTCGAGTAGAAGCTTCCGGTGTCCATCCCCGCACTTATGTTATAGTTTGAGGCGTTCCAGTACAGCGTTGGGACGTCGCTGTCGTGTATGGCACTGTATCCCTTATACAATTTTGAGAAGTTTCCGAATCTTGATAGTGCAAGAGCCATGGCCCAGCGGTTCTCTCCGCAGAACACACACGTGATCGAACCCAGGTAGATTACGGATTGTTTGCCGTTAGCCACGAATGAGCCGTTTGGCAGCGTCACGTAATTGGGAAGCACCTGATTCGCTATAGAACCGTTCAGGTACATCTGTCCTGCAATCTCGAAGTATGAGTCAGAGGCGTTGTTGATCGTTGAGAGTTCAGTGTTGTTAAGCGGCGTGTCTATGCCTGCAAGGGTAGGATGCGGCGCTGAGACAGACGTATTGGTCGATGCTGCCAACTTTTGCATGTTCAGCTGCTCGTACGCGATAGAGCTGTACACGGCATACAGCGCTATGACTATGGCAAAAATGCTCAGTATTAGTGCGGCTATGGCGATCGCGCTTGGTGGATTGTGCCTGCTCTCCTGGCGCAGCGGCCTTGTTGCCGGGCGCGGACTCTTGCTTCTTGTTGACGCCATGGTAAAACCAATAATTTGTCTCACGGAAAATATATAAAGAGATTGATTTTATGCGTCTACGCGCGGGCTTTGACATCGGAAGTCTAAATCATGCCTTTCCAAGCGCTTTCTTTTTCTGCACCAGGCGTATCTCAGAGTCCAAACGGCCTATCTTCTTGTCTTCCAGATTTATGAAGCCCATGAATCTTGCGATCGAGGGATGCACTGAACGGATGCTGTCGAATGCGGACTGGACAAGCTTTCTGTAGTCCGGATGCCCATTCGAGGTGGTCCTCAGCTCGCTGAAATGGAAAAATTGCCTTGCATTGAGTTTGTAGTACCAACGCACGTTGTAGCCGAATGTCACCACATACTGTGCCTGATAGGGCATTGTCACGCACATATCGCGGTAGAGTTCCTCGACTTCGCGCATCTTGCTCTTGTAGTCATCCGCTATGCCTATTCGGTCAAACTCATCGCGCATGTTATATCCGAGTCTTGTAGTGAACACCTGTCTCTCCTGTGTACCTATCCTGTGCCTCTGCAGGTCGCGGTATATGCCTATCCTACCGAAGAAGTCGAACGTATAATCCACGTTCTCGAATGCTCTGCCGGGCTTGTTTCTGCGGCTGATGCGCTTGCCGATGTACGTCTGCAGCACCTCCTTGCGCTTCTCGGCTGGCAAGCTTTCGGCAAGGGATCGTGCCTGGCTTAGCGACAGACCCTCTGAGAACCGATATATAACTGCGGAGACGACGCTCAGTTCCGCCGCGGTGTCCGGAGATGCTGAACCTATGCCGGTGTAATCGTGCAGCGTGACGGCTGTCGGATTCGGCAATGGCTCATCGGCGGATATTACGGAGCGCACGGCATTGGATGCGGCGATGAACCTCTCGCTAAGAAATGCACGTTGTTCCTCGCCGTGGCGATCTTTTATCCTCTTTACCAGGGAAGGGGCAAGGGACATGAGCTGCGTGTGCATCCTGTCGCCTATCCAGTTGCATTCTTTGAGCGGAGATGCCTGAAGTTTGAGTATTGCGTTCTCGTATGATCTTGCGTTCATGCTTAGTCCCACGTGAGTGAGTGTTGACATTGGAAGGTAGTCACGCATGAAATCGAGGGCGTTTGCCTTAGTCGCGTTTGAGTATGCCGACTTGAGCTCGTCCTCGGTGATGCCGTACTTCTCATGATCGCTCTCCCTTAATTCGGATGGTGTGGTGGTCTTATCACCAATCCTGAACCGCTGGCTCTCGAACGGATTGCTCTCAGACACGTAATCTTGCATTGCGCCCATGAACGATACGTAAGAAGAAAAGAGGCTTCGCATCAGGCCCATATACCTGTCCCCAAACCTGGACCCGAGAACGTCCTTGTCCCGGTAGAACATGTACTCCCCATCAGAGAGCTTCTTGTCGAAGAATACGTACCTTGTTGATTTCTCTATGTATGAGCCGATTCTTGAATCCTCCAGATCTTTGGCCGCGACGTTGGATATGAATTCCGCTGAGAGAGGGAGCCCTCCAGCCATTTCCTGTATTGAATCGTCCCCATAGTCAACGAGCCATGCTTCGAAGAATTCCCTGCCTCGCTCCTTGTTAGGCAGGAATTCTTTGAGGTACAATCGTCGCCCAGTCAGCGCGGTGCGGCTGTATCTCGACAGTAGGGCACCGGCCTGTTCCGGGGTTAGGGAGTCCCCTATCTTCCAGGCGTACACGTTGCTCTCGGAGTTTGTAACCACCCTCCCCAACTCGGCAGTCTCGGAATCGGAGAAGGCATCTGTGGCTATGCCCCGGCTTCCGGCCCAAAAATCAAGTGTGCAGCTGCCCATGAACGGCACCACTAATAGATTGCACGCGAATATAATATGCCTTTTGCTTCATCATTCCGAAAGGTTTAAATCTTGGCGAAACGCTTGGTAATAAGGTAATGCTATGGCTGAAGAGGCTGTCCCTTGGGGGGACGAATTCGATGATTTTCTGAAGAGCCTTGACGATGACATACAGGGCAAGTACGGCATGAGTCTTAGGGATTTTCTGCTGAACCCTGGCAAGTATGCCTCGGTTAGCGGCTCGGCCGAGAAGCTGTCTAAGATCAAAGGGTACGTAGACAACTATTTCGAGAATACAAAAGAGTCTCTGCGAGACGAAAACGAGAGATTCGAGGGGGAACTTAAGCGCGTCGACTCGCAGTATTCTAAGATGGATGAGGCGATAAGCACAAAGACCGCACTGGCCAGGATACCATACATCACACCGGTGGACATAAATTCCGAAGGAGTTACCAATGAAGAAGTTGTGATAGGGGATTATAACAACGCGATAGACGCGTTGCTTGTAAAGCTGGTCAATGTGTCAACGTATGTTTCCAATATATCTAGAGACTACAAGAACTACAAAATCGGGAGATGGCTGTTCTCTGGGCAGAAGAATTACACTGTGACCATAAACCTGCAGAGCAGTCCGATAGTTCTCATAGATAACCTTAGCGACCAGATGGGCGTGGCGTTCGATGCTGCAATGGACAGGTTCAATGCAGCGGCGCCGGTAAAGAAATGAGCCGATGCACAGTCAGATAGTCGTTATAACCGGAACTCCAGGCACAGGGAAGACCACGGTTTCTGGGAAACTCGCTGAAATGCTCGGAGATGCCAGCTTGGTGAAGGTCAACGATGTGGTGAAGCGTAAACACTTGTTCTCTGGATACGCCAAGGATGGTGCCATGCTCGTGAGGATGGATGCGCTAGCTCGCGAGATATCGCAGATATCTAGAGCATCGAAAAGCAGGTATCTGATACTAGAGGGACACCTCCTGTGCGAGATGAAAATTCGCGGGGCGATGGCATTCGTGATGCGCGAGCATCTGAGTGTCCTGCTTTCGCGACTGAAAAGGCGCGGATACAGCGCCAGAAAGATCAAGGATGATATTGTTTCTGAAGCGATAGATTATTGCGGGGCACTTGCGGAAAGGAATTACAGGCGCAGTGCCGAAGTGATGTGTGGTAGAGGAAACGCAACGGCAGAGTTGATGGCGAGAATGGCGAAGCAGAAGACATGGAAGAAAGCCCACGGGAGGAGATTTAATCTGCTTCCAGAGCTGCAGGACATCATGCGCCTGCCTGGATGGCGTAGCCCATGAATCCGCATGCAGAGAGAACGGAAACGAAAGGATTAAATACGTGTTTAGCCATATGATAATGGTAGGTGCAGTAAATCTGCGGTCGTATTTTGTGCAGTTTTACAGCTACTTCTTTGTGCATTAAGGTGCTGAATTGAAGAGTTTTTCAGAAATGAATTTGAACCACCCGCTGGTGGAAGCGTTAAAAAGGATGAATTTCGTAAATCCGACGGACGTGCAGGAAAAGGTAATACCGATAGCTGTCGGGGGAAAGGATCTGATAGTCCGGGCAAAGACTGGGACGGGCAAGACATGCGCGTTCTTGATACCGATCAAGCAGATGAGCAGGCCTAGCAGGGACCTGGAGGCGCTGATAATTGCCCCTACAAGGGAGTTGGCACTCCAGATAACAGGTGTGGCAAATAAGTTGAGACTTCATCAGGAACCGGAGGTCGTCACCGTCTATGGAGGCGCCTCGATAAACAACCAGATATCCGCTCTCAGGCGGAGCCCGCGAATCGTTGTAGGCACACCCGGAAGGATACTGGACCTCATAGACCGCGGTGCGCTTAGGATAGATCGGATAAGGTTCCTGGTGCTTGATGAAGCAGACACAATGTTCGACATGGGCTTCATAGAAGATATTGAGAAGATCCTTGAACAAACGCCGAGAGAGAAGCAGACGTTGCTTTTCTCAGCGACGATGCCGGAGAAGATAGTCAACGTTGCAAGGAGGCACATGCATGACTTTTCCATGCTCCAGATAGGGGATGAGGATGAGGTCATAGTTTCTAAGATAAGACACATTTATGCGGTTGTTGATAACAGACTGAAGTTCGCCGCACTGTTGGCGTACATAGATAGCGTGACTCCAAAGAAGGCGATAATATTCGCGCAGACCCAGTATGCCGCAGACGCAATATACGAGGCGATGCACAAGCGTGGGCTCAGTGTGGTGCTCATGCACGGCGGGCTGAGCCAGGCAAAGAGGGAGCAAGCGCTAAGGCAATTCAAGGTCAACGGCAGATTCCTCATAGCCACCAACGTCGCGGCCAGGGGGATAGACATCGCGGGGATATCGGACATAATTAACTTCGACATACCAGACGACCCTCACACGTACGTGCACAGGGTTGGCAGATCCGCGAGGATGAACACCGACGGAAGGGCGTTCACCATCGTGGGAAGCGATCAGCGAAACATAGTCAGGGACATAGAATACATGACGAAGATAAAGATGGAAAGGATAATCCTCGACACGCATAAGTACAAGGACATACAGGTATTCAGAAGGCGCAACTGGCACGGAGGCGAAGGCAGGCGTGGGGCAGACCGTGGCGGGAGGCGCGATAGAGGATATGGAGGAAGACGAGAAAGCAGGGGCGGCGGTAGGGATGAGTCTTTCAGGCAGAGGGGTTTTAGCTCAAGCAGCAGATAAACGCGACATTCGCTGCGGTCATATCTCTATATTGTGCAGCTTGCCTATATTGCCGAAATTTAGGATCTCGCCCTCTCCGAGGCACAGCGCCTCCATTTGATTTATATCGATGCCCTTTGCGAATATTGGCGCTAGGCGGCTCAGGTCCTGATCCGTGTTAACACTGAATCCATCGGCGAAAAAATTCATGGCAGGCAGGACTATAACCCTCCTTCCTATGAAATCAGTCCCATAAAGGAAGCATCGGAGTTTCTCCTTTGCGCCTATCTTGCTGAATATTGATATTGACGGATGGACATGCCCCATTATGAGAAACTTGCCGGCGCTGGAGTGCGGCAGTTCCTCACCATGGAAAAATAGGTATCTCCCCAGTGTGGCCTCCTGTGTGTGCATCTCAAATCCAAGAGGTTTCTTCAGGCGGTCTATGAAATTGTCATGATTGCCCTTTATCAGCACCACTCGTTTTATGCGTGTTTCCGATGTGACGAACGTCATAAAGTCACGGAATTCGTTGAATTCCTCTACGTGCACGTCCGAGAACTCATTCTTGATGTCCCCATTGACTATGAGCGTCGTCGGATCTGCAAGCCTGGCACCTTTCTTTACGATGTCCTTTATGTTCTTCAGATTCACTTTGGGGAGGAAGGTGCCTCTGTCCGCCATGACACCTTCATAACCGAGGTGGAGGTCGGAACAGATGAGTGCGGATAGTGACTTTATGTGGAGCAGAGGAAGCCCGTCCAATATCTCTACGTCCCCATCCAGCTTCATAAATTCACTTCTTGCCAATGCGGGCAAGTACGAGTTTGTGCAACTCCCTTATATGCCTTCTCCTGTCTTTCATGAGTATCACGTCGGCCTCTCCAAACGTTATCATGGTGTGAGAGAAGGGAGACGGAACTGCGGTTTCGATTATCTTGTAGGCTATGTCGCCACGTGAAATGTCCTTGAGTATGCGCTCTGCACGGGGCAGGTCCATCACGTCCTCGAATATCTCCCGGTATGTCTCTTTTATTATCGGAAAGTCACGGCTTATCTCCTCCGCCGCCTTAAGTATTAACTGCGAGTTCACCTGCTGCCTTCTGACGCTTATCTTCTTTCCCTTATAGTTCCTCAATATCATAAAACTTCTCGCTGCGCAGTACCTGAATCGGCGTTTCATCATCTCCGTGCGACGGATGTTTTGTGTAAGAGTCAGCCGCATGTTCATCCCGCACGCGTTCTTTATGAGTTCCGAAATTGTGGCCTTGCTCAATTTGACCGATGATGGGACAACGAGCACGAATCCATTATCGGTAATGTTTATGCCCACATCTATCGGATACATCTCCCCGAGGGCTATCGCAAAAAGCCGCGATAGCGCATCGTTTATCCTCCTTCCGAAGAGACTATGGAATATGACCAAGCTGCGCTCCCCTTCCTCGTCTACGGTCTTCTCGACAAGCAGGAAGCGGTCGGTGGGTACGTATCCCGCGTACAGTATCTGCTCCATGAAGTAATTGAATATTGCAAACTTTGCGTTCTCGTTTAGAGGCATCGCATCGAGAATCTTCTTCGCCTGTTCGTTCGGTTTCATTGTGCCCTTCTTGAGCAAACTTATTGCCGACTTGCGTGACAGTGATCTTGTCGCTGCCACGGCCATCTGTTCCCGGAATGAACCTATATCCAGAGCAAGCTCATACGTAAGCGGGAGCTGCTCCGAATACCACGGAGGTATCGTAGGCACCTCGCCTGGGGCTGGATCGACATAACACTTCATGACCCTCGAATACTCGAATCGGTAGGTTTTTCCTGCGAGCGCAAAAATGTCCCCGGGCTTCAGGCGTGCAAGGAATTCCTCTTCGATGCTGCCTATCCACTTATTGTCCCGGGTCATCACGTCTATGGCGACCTCATCGGGGATCGTGCCGAGATTTAGATAGTATATTAGACGTGTTAGTTTACCGCGCTTACCGAACGTTCCCTCCTGCGAGTCGTACCATATCTTCGCGTATACACGCCGGCTCTCAAGGCCAACGTACATGCCGGACAGGTACTCCAAGAGGGACATGAAGTCCTGCTTCTGCAGGGTATGATAAGGATATGAGTTACGTATCACGTAGAAGGCTTCGTCCACGGACCACTTCTTTGTCTGCGACATGCCCACTATGTGCTGTGCAAGCACGTCTAGCGCGTTTTTTGGCGTTGTGAACGAGTCCATGTGGTGTTTCTTCGCTGCATCAAGCATGACGGAACATTCGACAAGGTCGTCACGATTTGTTACTATAACTTCACCTCTGGCTACATCCCTGAAACTATGACCACTGCGACCAATACGCTGCACGGCTCTGGCCACGCTCTTTGGCGACCCGATCTGCACCACGTTGTCTATGGTACCAATGTCTATTCCAAGTTCAAGGCTTGTCGAGGATACGGCACATTTGAGCTTGCCCTTCTTAAGCAGGTCCTCAACGCCGAGACGTATCTCGCGGGATAGGGAGCCGTGATGCGCGGCTATGTGTTCCTCGCTGTACTTGAACCGCTTCATCAGGTTGTACACCACGCGTTCAGTGCCGCTTCTGGTGTTAGTGAACACCAGCGTCGTGTTGTTCTTCTTTATGGTCTGGTTTATCATACGGTATATTGCATTGTCCACAACGGTGTCGTTCGCATTAACTATGTCCTTCACTGGGGATATTGCGGTAAAGTCGAGCTTCTTGTCCCACGTCGCATCCACTATGAAGCAGTCACGTTCCTTCTCCCCATCGTAGCCCGCAACGAATCTGGCCGCTTCGTCCAATGGATACAGGGTGGCGCCCATCCCTATGCGGGTGAAATCGTGCCCTATCATATTTGCCAGCCGCTCTATAGACATGGACAAGTGCACGCCGCGCTTGTTATTTGCCAACTCATGCAATTCGTCTATTATTATGTATTTGAGCGAGGACATGTTCTCCGCAAACTTTGGTGAGTTTATTAGTATCGCCAGGCTCTCTGGAGTGGTCACGAGAATGTTGGGAGGTCTCCGGAGCTGTTTCTGCCTCTCTGACTGCGTAGTGTCTCCAGTTCTGATACCTATGCTTATCTTCTTTACCGGCAAGGTTATGTCCTGGTATATCTCATTTAACGGTACAGTGAGGTTTCGATATATGTCGTTGTTAAGTGCCCGGAGCGGAGAGATGTATATGCAGTATATCTTGTCCTCCAGCTTTGCCGCGAGGGACATGTTCATAAGGTCGCTAAGTATGGACATGAATGCTGAAAAGGTCTTTCCGCTCCCTGTTGGTGCAGTTATGAGGACATTCTTGTTTTCCTTTATCAGCTTGAACGAGTACCTCTGGGGCGGCGTTGGTTCCTTGTACTTTGATACGAACCATTTGCGTATGAATATGTTGACACTATCCAGACTCTCTTCTATTGAGAAAGGTTCCTTGCATTGAGTTATCATGTTGCCGCCAGTCAGTGCCTAAAAAGAAGGTGCGCCTGTGAGATTATATATAGCATGTCCTATAAATTTCTTTCCTAAACTACTCTGAATCCGGGGAAACGGGGGAGAAAGGGCACCACATAAGATTTAAGAGTGTTTTCGGCGAAGGTTATTGAAGGGTGTGTGGGATGTCAAAGACTACGAACGCGAAGGGTAGCAAAGCAAAAAGGCTTGCAGCAATACAGAGATCGCAACAGATAAATGCGATATTTCAGTCGAGTACGAATGAGAGTGAAGCGCTGCTGAGCTCCGGGGGGGATTTCAGGCAAGCCGATGACTCGCATTTCTCGGATATACTGAGCGATAGCGAGCGGGTTATAAGCAGTGAAACAGTCGACAAGGGAAAGGCCGTTGGGAAGATTCGCAGACTGAAATCGCGCATAACTGAACGGCTGAAAGGCCGCAAGAAAGGCAAACGAGCAAGGATTTAGTCGGAGTCCTTTCCGTCACGGTGCGAATCCCCGCCCTTGCCTATCGACAGTCTTACGCCATTGTTAGGATCGCGGGTTATGGTGATGTCAAGGCCGTCACTTCCGAGCATGTGTCGCAGTTCTTCGTACGTGAACGAACCGATATCGTCATTCCTCTTGTTCTTCAATATCTCAGCCCTCCTCTCCTTTACGGGCCCTTTCTCGATCTCCGAGTATGTTAAAGTCAGTGACGGGCGCTCGGCTCCATAGATGTCCTCGATGCCAAGCTCTATCGGTTTGTATCCTTCACTCTGATATATGAACGGCACAACGGCATAGAATTCCGATATGATAGTGCTTACTGAGGCGTCCACCTTGGACTTGTCACCGGCTATCAGGAAGTCATCGCCGTTCAGGAAACCGACAAAAATGCTGCTGCCATTCTCCTTGACTTTGTCCTGAAGCAGCTGTGATACGAGGCGAAGTATGGTTATTCCGGAGTTGTTGCCGAACTCGCGTGCGAATTCTGCAAGGCCGTCCACCCTGAGGCGGCCCATCTCATACCGACTGTTTGTGCTGTCTATCGCCTTCTCCACTGCGTCGGAGATCTTGTCCTCATTTGGCAGATCTATGAGAGGATCAAACTTCTTGCCCTTCTTCCTCAGGAATATTGTCACCAGACTTCTCAATTCGCTTGGGTCAAACGGCTTCTTTATGTAGTAGTCTGCACCGTACTTTATCCCCTTGAATCTGTTTGACGTGGCATCCATCGCACTGACTATGATCACGATCACGTCCTTCAACGATTTGTCCATTCTTATGCGCTTGCATATCTCCAGGCCGTCCAGGCCAGGAAGCATAAGGTCCAGTATGACCAGGTCGGGCTTTTCGAAGCGGATCTTCTCCAGCGCCTTCTCGCCATCGTATAGCTGCTTGACATCAAACCCCTTTCCCACGGATAGCATCATGAGTCGGTTTATGTTCTTGTCATCCTCAACGACCATTATGCGCCTGAGCGGCGGTTCTGCCTGTAGTATGTAATACGTAAGTATGCCGCCACTGTTTCTCGAAGCTATAGCACTGGCACCCTCCAATTCCTGAAGGCACTTCCTCAGTTGGTCCTCACTGATCCCGGTGGACGACGCAAATTCCTTCAGCTCGTTGAACGTAACCTGTTGTTTGTCATTTATTACCGAAATTATGTCAGACTTGAAGTTTTCCGCATTATCCATAGTTATCGCCCGATCGGTATATGGACGCGAAAGTATAATATTACTTCCGCGGCGTGGGAGGAGGAGCCTGGCATCATATTCGGCATGCGGGAACCGATCCCGGGCATATGCCAAAATCATTAAAATATGCATACAATATGCACAAAACGTACAGTATAAATAGGATAAATGCAGCGATATGTGTGGTAAATATGACAAGCACCGGAGGCAGGCGCCTGAATCGCAGGCTTGAGACACACGCCGAGCTTAAAAATCTTGTAAGGCAAGTAGTTGCGGACAATGTGCTAGGGGAGGTTCTTTATGAGGTGTCCAAGGACAGGGTACTTGCCGAAGGCATAGCACTGAAGGGAGGTGCGGGACTGTGGTTCAGAGGAAGCGGTAGAAAGTCTCCCGGAGATCTGGACTTTGGTATGCTTAGCGACGCAAAGTCCGAGGAGGTGGCACATTCGTTAGTAGGCGTGGTGACGCGCACCGCGCAAAGGCACGACGGAATTAGGATAAGGAAAATCAATGGCCACAATTTCTCCATGCAGTTGGAAGGACGTGATCTTGTGAACATACAGCTGCAATGCCAGAACCAGATAGTCAGTCGACCGGAGCGCATCGCGGTGCATGTAGATGGAGTTGGAGACTTTGAGGTTAGCGTCATTTCGATGGATGAACAGCTTGCGGAGAAAATTGCGGCGCTAGGCAACAGGCAGAGCGCAGGAAAGAGGCTTAATGACATTTATGACATGTACTTCTTGCTTGGCCGAAATGCGAGGTTTGACCTGGACCTTGTCGCGAAGAAACTAAATACACAAGGCGTCAAGTCCACCAAGGCAGCCGCAGAGGAAATAATAATAGATAATGTTGGGGACAGAGCGCTCTCCGAGCTGTGGGACGAGCACACTGCTACACTGCCTGGAATGACCAGCATGGCTACCATGGGATACGAAATAATAGATTCATGGTTTAGGGACACGTTCAGGAAGACCTGAACGTGGGACACGTTCCCGCAAAGCTATAAAATAGTTTAGCCCGTTCAACATACGGTAAGATGCGCAACGGCTGGAATTTTGTGCGTGAGAGGTACAGGCTCCAATCCGCCATGGAATACCTGATGACGTACGGCTGGGCCATACTCGTCATCGCGGTCGTCCTCGGGGTGCTGTACTCGCTCGGCATATTCAACCCCTCGAACTTCGCGCCGAAGGCGCAGCCCGGAAGCTGTCAGGTGCTCAGGCCGAATGGACCTGGAACAAATTATAACCTTCAACTTGAGGGGACATGCAATAATGAACTTCCGCAGTATGCTGCGGTATTTAACGCGGAGCATTCGAATGTCTTTGCGGATCTGTACGGCCTCCCCACACTGACGGACAGCGGTGGAAACATAACGATACTCGCATGGGCGGCACTTACGCCGGCCGGCGGTAACCAGGTACTGTTCCAGTACACGCCTTCTGGAGGGTACTATCCAAACCTAAAGGAACTTGCCGATGCATTTTGCTCTTCAAATCCGACTGGACTGCCGATATATTACAGCAGTTCGTCATACTACGTGGATGAGTGCTTGTCGCAAATAGCCCCAAACCAGCTTGAATTCTATGCACTAACATTCAATGGGACTCGTCTCACGGGATACGAGATCTCTGGGGGGCAGGTAACGCCCCATTCTGTTTCAGTGACAATGGGGTCTAACAGCCTACAGGCTAATGGGCAATTATACATAGGCGGCGGTCCTGGTGCGACAGGGTGGACAGGCACCATCTCTAATGTGCAGGTTTACAACGCATCGCTATCTGAAAACGTCATAGAGGCGCAGTACCTTGAAGGTGTTGGCGGGGCACCGATAAGGTTGCAAAACCTGGTAGCATGGTATCCTCTCAACGGCAATGCTAACGATTATTCCGGGAATAACAACAACGGCGTGCAGGCGAATGTTGTCTACACTGGAACATGGCAGTCTGAATACGCATCGCCGTGAACTCCGTGAGCACTTGCCTATTTATACTTTTTCGCACGATTACTATTGTGTGATGAACTATCTTCTGAACCGTGATGAAGATCTTGAGTGCTGACAAAATGGCAAACATACCGCGCGCTGCCATAAGGGACCTTGTGAGGAAGTACCTCAAGGCAAACATAACGGAGGGCGGTGCTGACGAACTGGCGAAGATGCTTGAAGAGGAGGCAAAACGAATCTCCGAGTTTGCGGTGGTAAACGCGAAAAAGGAGAACCGAGACAGAGTAACGAAGAAAGACATAACAAAATACTTCATAGACAGGGCCTGACGTAGTGTTGCATATAGACGCGCACGGAAGTAGCAAAGGAAAATATAGGACGGATGCGTATTCCCTCGGCGGGGAGCGCTGCTTCGCGGTTGCCGAAAAAGTGAAAGGTGGAGTACTCATCTCCGAATTTGGAATGGAGAGAGGGATTCTTGGGCAGGCGTACGTCAAGTCCGGAGACCCGCTTGGCGAACTGGCAGGATACCTGCACGCTGTTGGTGTTGTCAGGGGGATTTCCGGCGGATATGCGCGAGTGGAGCTGCGGAACGGCTGCCAGGATTGCGGCTCCGGTGTGGTTGTAAGGGAATTGGACGTGGTTGATGCGGAGAAGGCCGATGTGCCGGTGGTACCCATATTCACGTGCACAGCGTGCAAAAAGAGGTTCTATGCCATCACGGACGAATACCTCAGCAGGCTCGTTGAGGGGAACCTTTACCTGTTCGCCGAGGACGAGCTGGAGGAGCGGGGGCGGGATAAGGATGCATTCATAAACACGCTCAATGAGTATGTTATAAGAGTCTTCGCTTCGAAGAAGATAGGCAGGCTCTCTGAGGCCAGCATTAAGTGATTCTGATGGCAATAAGGATATCCGAGTTGTACGGCAAGAAGGTTATAGCTTCTAGTGGAAGCGTACTGGGGGACGTAAAGGGCGTCGTGATAGATGCAGCGGGAGGAGCGGTCGCATACTTGCTGCTAAGTCCGATGGACAACCTGGTAAGGAGCAGCGATCTTAGGGGCGACTTCAGGAAAAAGAGCGTATCCTACGATAGGGTAACAAAAATATCTGAAGGCATCGTGGTAAAGAGCATGCCAGCTGCTGTGCAGAAGGGATGAATCTCTTCAATCTGTGCTGATGGTCTTTGCAAGGGAACTTCTCTTCTTTGCGAGGACACGGTACCCGCAGTACTGGCACCGTATAAATTTATCCAGGTTCTTTACTTCTTTTCCACAGTGAAGGCAAACGTATGGCATGGTATCACTTCAAAGCATAATCGTATGGTATCTGTTGCAATGTTATTTAAGACTTGAGTCTCTTTAGCTCGTCCTTGAGCCACCTTGTAAGCTCGTTGTGCAGTCCGGATTTACTAGTGTCGATGATCCTGACGCTCATCGCAGCCTTGTATTCCTCCTCGTTCAGTTTCAGGATCTCCGTATACTTTGGCATTGCGGAGAAATGCACCTCGAGCCAGTGCAGTCTGCCGTGCATGTAATCCCTAACAACTTCATCGGTCAGCGGAAGGGAGGTGAAGCTAAATACAATGCCATTGCACCAGTAAAGGGGTATCGTGCCGGCCGGAGTTACGCGTTCCCTGAGCAAGTCATCGAGCTCTATGTAGGCTATGTCGTGTACCACGAGCTCGGTTGCGGGGGAGAACGTTATCTTGACCATTTTTCTTACCTGGCCCCCTGTATCCTGTTCAGTATCATGCTAACGGTTTCCCCTGCGGCTGTTTTTAGAGTGTACGCCCCTCCTGCGAATGTTGCATTGCAGTACCTGCACTGCCATATCCCAGTGCTGACCCTCTTTACCGCAGTCTTGCCGCAGACGTCACATTTGTACCTGCTCTTTTTGTCCTTCTGCACCGTCCTGAAACGTTTTCTCAGGCCTACTCCGTATCTTATGCTCGAATTTGACATTCATTCACCGATGGATTTGTTAATTGCATTCCTTATCTCCTTGGACTTCTCGAAGGTTATGTCAAGCATATCGGATACCTCTTTTGGAGTGAATCCCCCTCCAAGACCTTTCTGCATCGCGCGCACGACGGTCTCGTCATTTGCTATTGTTAATCGCGCATCAGCGAAAGACTCTTCATTCGCATTCGTGTCAAGGATTATATGACCAGCGACGCTGCCGAAGGTGCATGACGATAGCAGCCCCTTCGTAGGAAGCTTGCCCAGGCTTCCTTCGCGTATCACCGCATCGTTCTCGTACTTCGGCATGCGAGCGCTCTTCAGCGCGGTGGTTGCTGCCATGGTGCATGCATCGAATAGGTTTCCGTCATAGTTAAGCACATAGAGGTCCACGTAAACATCCCAAACTTTCTCCTCGGTTATGAACAACTTTGGAAGATCAACTATGTTTGCGGCCCGTATCCCCCGATCCACGACCCGGGCAAGTTCTATTGCCTCAGGACTTGGTGGACCTGGCTCGAAGTGTGCCGCGGCCAGAGGCAGCAGTTCGGCAGACATTGCGAGGTTTCCCTCGTTTGGCCTGTCCTGCATAGGTTCTCCAAGCACAACTTTTACTCCGGCCAGTACCCGTGTAAAGCCGAGGTTGACCTCGGCGGAACCCTCTGCATTTGGCATGGTGCCGGGCTTTATCGAGAGTGCCCTGTACTCCAGGTTCTCCCTTCCGTCTTCCCTTGTGCCCTTGTTTAGCAGCTCGGTTATGTAATCGTATGTAGTTGCGTTATTCATATCAATCAGCCTGTTTTTCATCGTAGGACGATTTTTCGCCCTTGTACTTCTCCATGACCTCCAGGTACGGGGCCCTCAGTGCGTCTGATTGGAGCTTCGATATCGTTTCTCCAGCCTTCTTCGCAAGATCGATAGCCTCTTTTATGTTGTCCTTTGTCATGTTTCCGTCCATCTGAAGCAGCAGTATCTTATCCTGCCGGGGACTTATAACCATCGGGACATCGGCATCGGAGTAGTTGTCCTCTATCTTATTAAGATCCACTACTATGGTCTCGCCTATCTTTCCTATCGAGACGCCGAACGGCAGATCGGTCATTGGTATCCCGGAAGTTGCCATTGCGACTGCAGCTGCGGTTACTCCTGCGGCCCTTGTTCCTCCGTCGGCCTGAAGCACCTCCACGTATATGTCTATCTCACTGCCGGGAAATTTCTCCAGCATCACGACGTTCTCAAACACTTCTCTCGTGACCTTTGATATCTCAGTGGCACGCCTGTTTGGGCCGGTCCTTCCGTGATCCTCGAGCGACGAAAATGGAGACATCGCGTACCTGCACTTAATTACAGCCCTTTCTGGGTTGGCCGTGTGCTTGGGCAGTGCCTCCTTAGGTCCATAGACCGCGGCGATTATCTTGTTGTTGCCCCATTCAATGTACGCGGACCCGACTGCGTTCTTGACTACGTTAGTCTGTATCGAGATCGGACGAAGATCCCCGGCATCTCTGCCGTCAAGCCTCTTTCCATCTACTATCAATTGTGGTTTTTCTTGTGATGATGCCATAGTTATCATGCCCCAAGTTCGAGAAGCGACATCACGCGGTTAGTGAGACCGGACGTGTGTGCCTCCTCTTGTATCATGTTGAGCGCTTCGGATACAAGGTCAAGTCTGCCCCCGCGAAGCCAAATTATTCCGTTCATGCCCACCGTAACATCGGTGTGTGTCTTCATGGTGAGCTGCTTTATCATGTTGTTGCCCCTTCCGAGTATGCGGGGTATCTTCGACGGTTTAACATAAACCAGCTTGCCGCCGGTCAGCTTGCGCGGCCTGCCCAGAATCGCAGTCTGGGTCTTGTCAAGCTCCTTCACAGTCGCTTCGACCAAGTCTCCAGCTACGAATTCCTCGTTAGAGTCCTTTGAAAATATGAGTCCGCGGTAAGGCGCACTTAGGTCTACTATGTAGACAGTAAATTTGTCCTCCGCTATCCGGCCTACCACCGTGTCCCCAGGCATTGGGTACCACAGTCCCTCGAGGGGGATCAGTGCCTTCTTGTCTTGGTCATACGAACCCATTACTGTTGAGTACGTCTTGCCGTTATCGACTATCGCACCCTCTATCCTAAGCGGCTTGTCTTCAAGCTTTTCTCCCGGTATCACTATTCTCTGCATTCTCTTACACCTTTCATTCAAGTTCCTTTGTCACCGCGTTGCCCTTTGTAAGCCCGTTGAGCTTGTCGAAGAACTCGAGCTTGAGCCCTGCGGGAAATTCGACACGCGCTTTGAGTGAGCCATCGGACTGCCACTCTTCTGACTTAAGGCCGTACTGCTTCAGGAGCCCATAACACCTGTTCGAGAACTCCGGAGGTATTATGACCTCGAGCTTGGCGGTTGCAAACTTTATTGGAAGTATGACATTTATCTTCTTTAGCACTGCGTCGGTCTGTTCACTCACGCTCTTGAACGGCTCTATTGAAACCCGCGCCTCGTGCATCGCGTTCTCTATTCGCTGTTCCGGGTGCGGGGCGCCAGTGCGAGGATCTATCGAGTTCCGTGCTATAAGGGCCACTATCTGCTTCCGTTTCTCTTCCGTCAGTTTTGCCCTCTGTTCCGTCGTGATCGGCACATCGCCGTGCTTTAGTATGACCTCCGCTATCTTTACTATGTCCTCCGTGTTGAACGCTTTCTTTATCTTGTCCTGGGATTGCCTCTTGCCCTTGTTGGCATCCTCGAATATCTCTTCTGCCTGCAGGACCGCCATAACATTCGTCTTCTTGCCGGTTATGTACTCGTAAGCTTCGTCGGCATCAACAAGAAGCTCGAATCTGTTCCCGTTCAATGTGTATTTGGCAACAACCGTCTTGGACATTGTCCTCACTGGTTCACAGGTAGCCAGAAAGCTTTTCTGGAGGAAGTAGCATGAATTCTTCTGAATCAACAACATAACCTATATCGAGGTTTGCCTCTGAAAGCTTGTCTTCGCTTACCTTTTTAAGTATCTTGACTCCGAGGGCTATCGCATCCTCAAGGCCTATGTTCTTCTTGTATTCCTTTATGAGAATCTCTGTGGCGACCTTCTTGCCCACGCCTATGGCATCTGCCATGTATCCGAGGAACGAGGCTCCGGGCTCTATCTCGAATAGCCTCGGTTCGGTGTCTATACCCCCAACGAGCATCGACACGGCGTATGGCCTCATGCCGCCGTACTGGGTAGCCTGCATCATGTATGAAGATATGCCCTTTGAGAGGGATTCCACTGACTTTACATCGTCGTATATGAGCCGGTGGTTCTGCGTTGATGACCTTGCCATGTCTATTATGTGAAGGCCATCGGCAACCATTCCGCTGTACGTAGCGCCGATGTGTGCATCTATTCTGAATACCTTTTGTATGGTAGCGGGAACGGCCAGCGGTTCGACCACGTTCTTGTGGGCGACAAACACCACCGAGTTCTCTGCTATCATGCCGATGGATGTTGCGCCCTTCCGCACGGCTTCCTTGGCATACTCTACCTGGAATAGCCTTCCGTCGGGATTGAACATCACACCTCTGTCATATGCTTGTACGTTTGGATACATAATGCCACCGTTTAAGGAAAATAACAACGAAGAATTAAGCCCTATTAAAGATATAATCCTTCAAAAGTTATAATACTTTCGTCCACTAGACAAATACTACATTAATCTGATATAACTTATATTTATATATATGGATTAAAATACAGTAGGTAGGTCTTGCTACTGCTGTTTGCCGCAGAGGCCGTGTGCGGAATTTCTGGTGCGGCGCTAGGTTGGATGACATGGTCGGCGAAGAGCATGGAGATGGAAACGCGCAACAGGTTATGCATCCATCATTCCTGAGAATCTTAGAGCAGAAGAAGAGGATTACCGAGAGGCTTGCAGGAATAAAGCACAAGATATGTATTTATAGCGCAAAGGGGGGCGTTGGAAAGACCACCGTGGCAGTGAATCTCGCCTATGCGCTCAGGGCGATGGGCTATAGCGTGGGACTGCTTGATGCGGATGTAGACACCCCTAATGTCAACCTCTTTCTCGGAATAGAAGGTTCGGTTGAGGCAAAGTATCCGCTTGTGCCAGTAGCCAAGGATGGGGTAAGGGTGGTGTCTACGGCACTCTTCCTGGATGACCAGAAGAAGCCGATTATGTGGAGAGGGCCGATAATCGGGAAGATGGTATCGGAATTCTTCGAGGAGACGGAATGGGGTGCACTTGATTACCTAATAGTGGATCTCGGCCCCGGGACTTCCGACGCGCCGCTGTCCATAATGCAACTGCTGCAGATGGATGGATTTGTGCTTGTAACGACACCGCAACATATAGCGGCGGTTAATGCAATACGTTCAGGGAGGATGGCCAGGCGCCTCGGCGTATCGATACTCGGTGTCGTGGAGAACATGTCCGAAGGGAACATCGCTGGAGGGAAGGAGGTCGCAGAGGCGCTGGAATGTCCAGTATTAGGCAGCATACCTAGAGACGCGAGATACGGCGCGCTCAGCGATGCCGGATCGGTACCCGTAGACACGGATTCCGGAATTATGGAACTTTTCAAGGGCATAGCGAGCAGAATCATTGAGGGCAGGTGAATGGCATGGATGAACCGTTTGCTGGCATATTCAAGGAATCCAAGGTCTTCGCAGAGCGCAGCATATTATCCCCGCATTACATACCTCAGCATCTTCTCTTCAGGGACAACCAGATAAATGAGATAGTGAAGGCTCTAACACCCACCCTGCGGGGGGAGCGCGGCCGAAACCTATTCATCTACGGAAAGACAGGCACAGGAAAGACATCATGCATAAAGCACGTCATATCCAAGATCAATGAACTGCCTATGATACGTGCAAAGATCTCTTACGTAAACTGCAAGATCTACAATTCGAGATACAGGGTGCTCAACAAGATCGTGAGCGACCACATGCCGCTCTACGCAAAGCGTGGCTACGGCATCATAGACATATATGAAAGAATAATAAACTGGATAGACGAGGATGGAAAGATACTGATAGTTGTGCTTGACGAGATAGACATAGTCAAAGACCTCGATGACCTCGTGTACACGCTCACTCGCGCTAACAGTGACATCAAATCAGGAGGCATAGCAATAATAGGCATATCCAACAGGGTCTCATTCAAGGACGACCTGGATCCTAGAAGCAGGTCGACGCTTTATGAAAAGGAACTCGTGTTCCCGCCATACAACTCCACAGAGCTTGCCATGATATTGAATGAACGTGCTGAGAAGGGCTTCAGGAAGGACGTCGTAGAACCCTCGGCAATAAACCTGGCGGCGGCGCTTGCCGCGAGTGAGAGTGGAGATGCAAGGCTTGCGCTCAAGATACTTTCACGCGCAGGGGAACTCGCCGAAGAGTCAGGAACTGATAGGGTAAATGCAGACTTCGTCCGCAAGGCATCGCATGACGCCGAGGAGGAGATCGCCTACGAACTTGTAAACACCCTGCCGGAGCACCAGAAGATAATAATATATGCGATAGCCCTACTGTCTCTGCAAGGTAGCAGGTACAAGAAGCTTACGGAAGGCAGTGACACATACATATTCAGCGGTGAGGTTTATAGCAAGTATGTCGGAATAACCGAATCCCTGCACAGGGAAGCGAAGAGCTCGAGATGGTATAGAAAGTACATATCGGATCTCGAAATGCAGGGTCTCATACAGACATACGAATCGGGCAAGGGGATACGTGGCCACACGAAACTGATAAAGCTCTCGTACCCTCCTGAAAAGATAAAGAACACAGTTGAGAAGGGGTTGTTCAGGGAATCGGAGGCAGCGGACAAGAAACCCTGAATTGTCATTTGCGGCATACATTTATCTGGTAGTATCGCCATGATCCGATGTGATTCGATGGCCAAGATAACGCGTCTGGATGGACGTCACCTGTTGTACGGCAGGACACTACCTTTCGTGGATGCGTTCAGGGTGGCAGAGAAGGAGGGCAGGACACTACCTACGCTCGAAGGCATATCGAACCTTTTGCACATGCGCAGAGACATCGATGACGCTATTTCTAGGACAGCCGCATTCTACATAACGCGCACGGTGGTGTGTGCTCTTGATGAAGGAGAGACCTTTGTTCAAGGAGTCAGCGTGCAGGACGGCAGAGACAGCTACAGGTTGCCCTTTGGCGGCATTCCGATTCTGGACGGACGGTCTATACCATTGGAAGTGATAGGACACGGCGGAGGGCTGTACTTCGACGCCGCTGTCGGTGATTTTCACACCGGCGGGAGGAAACTCGTTTTCTCGCCAAATCCGGTACAGGTAAAGCCGATAGGGCCGCTGCCGGATAGGGATGGTTGGACAACCAGTTTGCCAGGGGGAAACGGGTATTATTTCCTCGCAGGAAACGGAAAGAGGAGGGTCGGCCCAATAGTTGTCGGGGTTGGCGCACTTGAGAGGCACATCGTCTTCGTAGCAAACCTGCCAGACATCATGAGCTATGGCATCGTGCTGGTCGATGGAGAATGACGCGTAGATCGGATTCGCGCGCTTTTCGGCGTAACGTTTATATATGACGTCGGAGAGATACATTCGCGTATTCTTATGGAAGAGAAAAACGGCGTGCTAGAAGTAGGATTGGATGAGGCATTGGATATCGTGAGAAAGAACAACGTAAAGCTGATATGGCTTGGTAGCGAGCCAGCGGACTACATTGCTGGGCTCCTGGACCTCAAGAACGGTGAGATTGTCGGGGTGAATCCAAATGACCTCGTTGGCTCGCGGGAGGAGGCTGCAAAACGCAGAGGCGCGATAATGGTCTGCTACCATGGCAACACCTCCGCGGTTGTTGCACGTATGATGAAGCAACGGTATGGCGTAGATTCTTACTCGTTGAAGGGGGGAGTGACAGCGGTAGTAGGAGAAATATTCTGATCACTCGCGCAGAATGTAGTCCTCGAGGTGCGGACGTACCGCTTCCTTTTTCTTTCGATGTTCCTCTAGGAAAGAATTGATGCGCTTGGCAAGCGCGGCCTTGTGTTCCCCTGCGAGCATCGTGCCCTCACGCTCCGCGTTGAAAATCGCCTCCAGCTTTTCGTCGTCAGGTTCGAACAGGTACTTGTAGTACTGACAGACGGAGCACCTATCAGGATCTCCGCCAAATTTTTTCTGGAGTTCGGCAGTTGCCTGCTGGCCAGTTATCGCCTTGTTTATCTTCCTGCTTATGACTTCCGGCTGATCGTCCAAGTAAACGGTGTTATTAGGGTCGCTTGCGGACATCTTTGCGCCGCCCTTAAGGCCGGGAAGAAACTTCGCGTGCATTATGGCGGGTTTGTAGTAGCCGAGCTTCTCTATCGCATTCCTTGCCACTCTGAAGTGCACGTCCTGATCTACGGCAAGAGGAATAAGGCACGGTACATTCTTTCCTAATTCTACCGAGCGCATGAATGCTGGCACAGCCTGCATGCTGGTGTAGAACAGTGCACCGACGTTTGTCTCGTTCGTGAATCCGAATGCATCCTTCACTATGGAGAAGGTGATATGCTTTGAAACGCGCACCGCTTGTCGGTACAGTTTTCCGGCATAGTCGGTATTGAAGAAGATCTTTGTCTTATTCGGATCGAATCCGAGCGCCATTATGTTAAGCGCATCGGCGTAGGCCAATTCGTGGATCCTTTCCAGTGTCAGCTTTGGGTCTCTCTTCGTAAGAAATTTCTCTTCGTCGGGGATCTGAATGTAGACTTCTGCGCCGAACTTCTCCTGGAGCCACTGTGTCATCATGAACGGCACGAGATGGCCTATTGTCATTCCTCCTGAAGGGGCTATGCCGGTGTATATGTAGAATTTGTTGCCCTTCTCATACTGGTCGAGGAGCCAGTTGAGGTCCCTGTGCGCAAAAAATATCTTCCTGCGTATGAGTGGGTGCACTTCGCCAGCTATGCGCTTTATCCTGCTTTCTAGCTGCGCGTCTATTGGAGTTATGCCGAACTTCTCTACGAGACGGTCATAGTCAACGGTACCTGCAACGTCATACGGCGTTACGCTGAAATCATCGGCCATTTACATCACTCCGGATAGATGAATTATGTGTGCGAATCTTATTATATAGTCTTTGCTTTTGCATCGTCATTCGTGGGCTTTACCGACAAGGCGGGGGTCGTTAAGGAATTCGAACCTATCTGGCACCTCCACGAAGGCATCGTATATGCTGGCATACTTATCCAGGAAAGGCATCCTTGCTGGTCGGTCGTTTCGTGTTATGCAGACCTTTCGATACGCATCGTTCAACAGGAGTGAACCGTCAGCCATGGCGTACACCGCGCCGCCGCGCTTTGCGGCTATTGGTGCATAATCGGACTTGAAATCGCTGTTTACCAGGTTGGCCATTACGAGGGGCTCTGTGGTGGGGTTTATTGTTATGTGGCCGTAATTAGGAGGGACCAGAACCCTGTCTCCGGCCAGCGCCTCTGTCAGCGTGACATCGAAGCCGCCGTCAGGAAGAATCCGCTGTGCGAGCATCAGTGCCTTTCCGCGTATAATCTCGTACAATTCCGGATAAGACAGCCCTTCGGTTGCAATCGGATGATAGTGCCCGAGAGTCTTGTTAGACTCGCGTCCGAGACGCGCTCCGGAAATAACAGTTACGTCATAGCGCATCGTGTGCTTCCTGAACAGTGGTTCGTTTTTATGCACCCCTGCGCCACGATACATGAAATATGCCTCAGCGGAGCCAGCGCTGTCTGCAATCGATGGATCCACAAGGACATCGCGCATCTGTGATACAATGCGCACGTCGCAGCCAACGCTCTTCCCATCGGCATATAGAGTCTTTCCTTCAAGTTCCAGGTCCACTAGCTTTGCGCCAAGATTTTCCATCGCATTCACCATTACCCGCCGCGCCGGAGCGGCGTGATTTCGTTATGTGTATCAGATGTTTTATACGTTTTGTGCGAGTGTCATACCTGGCGATACCTGAAGCATGAGAGCACGTGATCGTTTACCATGCCTGTGGCCTGCATGTGTGCATAGCATATTGTAGATCCTACGAACCTGAACCCCCTAGAGATCATATCACGGCTCATTTCATCAGATTCGGCAGTGCGCGTGGGAAGCTCGCTGGTATACTTCCACTTGTTCCTTATCGGCTTGCCGCCAACGAATTGCCAAACGTACGAGTCAAAGCTGCCGAATTCGTCGCACACGGACAGAAACGCGCGGGCGTTTCCGATTGTTGCCAGTATCTTGGCCCTGTTTCGGATTATGCCGGCATCCTTCATCAATTCCAAAACCTTGTCTTCGCCGTATCCGGACACTTTCTTTGGATAGAAGTTTGAGAAGGCCTTCCTGAAATTTCCGCGTTTCTTAAGCACAGTAAGCCAGCTGAGTCCTGCCTGCATGCCCTCCAGAACTAGAAATTCAAACAGCTTGCGGTCGTCGTGCAGCGGAACGCCCCACTCCCGATCATGATACTTTATGTACAGCGGGTCGTTGGAAGACCAACTGCACCGCACTATATCCCTGGGCATGACATCAGCAAGGAAACATTCCGCTTGGAAGTAATAAATGCAGCGTGCATTTCAGTGTATCTGTGGGTAATGCCTTCTTGAAGGCAGTACGTTGCGCGTTACGGCTTCGAACAGGTAAGGGATGGTGATGTGCCTGCCAGGCTTTCCGCGCTGAACGGGGAGGAGAGGAAGCAGGGCTACTGACGCAAGGGCGAACAGGAACATGAGCCACATCGCAGTGCCCATGCTGGTGTATAGGAGCATCATGCTCATCAGGCCGATGCCCGCGGCGCCGCCCAACGTGTTTCCTATGCCCCACACAAGCGCGTTTGATGTAGTGGAATGTTCTCGCGGGACCATCTGACCGATATAGCCCAGAAGGATAGGGAAGCCACTGAATACGAAAAACACGAAGGTACTGTATGTGACGAGACCTAGGACGGCATTCTGATTTGACAGCATGAAAAGAGCAAAGGACAACGCGGCGAAAACGGTGGTGAACATCGTGGTGTATCTGCCGCCCCTTTTTGCAGTCATCAATCCGAAGATGAGCTGCCCTATTACGGCGGTTGAGAAGCTTATTGTCAGTATCAGCCCCATTATTGCCTTAGAATTGTACAACAGGTCCATGTATGTCGGGGTGTAAGTGACTGTGCCTGAGAGGAACATCGAACGAATGAACACTATGACGGCCAGCGCCACCAGGAATTTCCTATAATCTTTGAGGTGTGTCTTCTTCTGCGTCCGTACGCGCTTGATAGAAGCGGGGGCGGAACCATCCCTTCTGAAGTCGTGCAATCCCAGATATATGGCGGCGGCAGCGGCGAACAGGTACAGCGTTATGAGCGCGAGTCCGTTAAGAGCTCCGAACAGTCCCATTAGTGCAACCAGCAGTGCAGGTATCGCAGAGCGCCCTATGCTGCCCATAGAGCCATTTATCCCCATCATGACGGGCGCCTTCTTCCTCCCGTATGCGTAGGATATTATCGAAGCCCCGATAGGATGGTAGAAGGACTGTCCTATCCCTAGCACGATCGATCCGGCTATTGCGAACAGGTACAGCTGTGAGGGATATATGAATGCGAAGGCAAATACCGGCACGGCAAACGCGTTTACTGCGATGCCGAGCGACATGAGCTTTGAGTCAGAGTCCACTCTGTCGGCGTATACGCCTATAGGAGTGCTCAGCACTCCAGAAAGCACGTTGGTTATGACGGCGATAGAACCAAGTACAGCGATGTTGGCCCCAGGGAACGAAGCAAAGTACGCAAGTAGTACAGGGAACAGGAGAAAGTTGCCGTCATTGGAGAAATGACCGATAGACGAGAATAGGAGTGCTCTGAACTTGAAATCCATTGTACAACCTTGCAGCTTTGCTACACTTCCATGTTTTGGCAAATAAGGACTTGAAACGTTATGTTATTCGCATCGCGGATATAAATCTTATGCCGTGCTCAGAAATCAGGTACCGGAAGATTCTTGCCGCGCCGTATGGTCTCGACTAGTGCGTACATATCACGCAGGTCGGCATCCGGGGCGACCTGCGCTATCGAAAGGAGCGAGTCCTCCGCGCGGCGGGCGAGTTCACGAAGCTCATCAGCTGTGACTTTCTCTGTGAGGATCTCACCGTGGAGTGCGGTGTTGACTGCGGGAACTGCGTATCCAACTCCGTATTCCCCTGCCTGCCAGGCGCGCGCGTCAAGCTGTATTGCTCCATCACTAACACCAACTATTATCGGCTTCACTCCAGGCCCTTCTACCCGCAAGAGCTGTGCCATAGGATTCGGTTGCTGTGCAAGCCTCCTGTGTCCACGCTTCTGACTGAACGAGATTATTCCGGTTGTCCAGTCTATGTCACCAAATTGGCCGGAACGCTGCGGGAAACTGGTAACAACCATTGCGGTTTCGGGATCGGCCACCACTATTACACGGTTTTCTGTCACTTCCACGTGCTGAGGCTTCACAAGTATTGCTATTCCTTTCTTGCCGATCGCATCCTGCGGTATTGAGGAGTACGGCAACACCCACGGCCTATCGGCCGAACCGTCTACTACATCCGCGCCCTTTTCCAGTTGCCTGTCCCTTGCAGCGTATACCAGCACTTCTCCAGACCACGCAGGATATAGGGCCTTCGAAAGCACCCTGCGTTCCTGTTCGCGCCAATTCTTGCTGCCCAGCACAAGATTCAACAGTGAGAACTCGAGGAGCCGGAGAGATGGCAAGCCGCCCTTTACTGCGGTCTGTTCCCTTGCCTCAAGCCACCCGGCCTTGGTGCCTGTTGATACCAATGTCTGGTTATTACGGAACGAAGGCGATACCGTTTTTTGCATGCAATCACACTTACTTTTCGCGACCCGTTATTAAAGCTTGCCTTGACTATGGACCGGCGCGATAGTCATACGCCAAGGGATGCAGACGCGCCGCGATATCCAAACCACGAAGATGCGGCAAGGACGGCAATGCCGATGGCATCGACAATCAGCAGGGCAAGAGACACCGGCTGCGGTATTGAGGCTGCGTATGCCTGGAGTGCACTTGGGGGCAGCAAGAACCCGTACACAGTACTTATCAGAGAGGATGCGACAAGGACAGAAATTCCAAGCAAAAGCGTGTTTCCGGAAATGCTGAGTCTTGTCTGCGCAAGGTCTTTGGACATGCCCTTGAATACCCTTGACATTTCGAATGCAAAAACCACGTCTATCGCGAGAAGGGCTATCCAGAGCACGAACTCGATAGCGGATAGCATGCCGTTCTGGACCGAGCCTCCGAGATACGCGCCCTGGATGGCATTTATTGCGGATAGTATGCTTGTGTACCCGAATGCCACGAAGAGAAGCGCGTATGTAACAGTGGAGGCCTTAAGCCACTTTGATACCGATGCGTATAGCTTGAAGCCTGCAAGGCCACTGCGCCGCACGTCCCTTATCCCAAGCATGAGGGATATGACCGCGTACACCGAAAGGCCGATGAGCACCGCGATAATGACTGCAAGCGCCATGGAGAGTGCTGCGCCACCTCCCATAAGCGCGAATATCGATGAGGTTGCGGAGGGATACGAGTATGACCCTATGGAGAGCGCTATGGAAGCCAGCACAAGCACCAGCATTATCGCGTATGCGGACACGGAATACGCAAAGAACTTCCTGAACGCACGCATGCCATCTATGCCGAACGGGCTGAGCTTCTTTTTTACTGCCATATTATCACAACGCAACTCAATTGGCCTTAGCGATTTTTAAAACGGTCGGTCATTTTTCATGAATTCTCTACCGTAATAGAGGACCACTGCCGCGGCGATTATCGCGACAAGGCCGGCGTACGTGTATGAGTAAACAGGATCCATGACGTACAGCAGACCCATTATAAGATTTGCTGAGAATATGCCGATGCTCCTGGATGCGGTTAGGGATCCCATGCCTCTGCCCACGTGCTTTGCACTCTTCATCAAAGATATCAGGGTGGGTTCCAACGTCTCTATAACTCCTAGCGAGAATCCGAGGGTTCCGACGCCCAGGTATAGTGCGGGATACCCAAGGCGGAACAGGTACGCCAGACCTATGAATATTGTGCCGAGCCCCGAAAGCAGATATCCTATTGTTCCGAGCGCCTTTATGCGATTCAACCTCTTCGATCCGATGTAGTATCCGGTGAGAGCCGAGACGAGAAGATACACCCCGTAAGAGGCCATCCCCAGGAAACTTCCCGCCTTCTGCTCTATCGTAAGTATGGGAAATCCGAGGCTGTAGCTGCTGAATCCGTAAAGCGCCGTCGCCAGTATTATTCCCCTGTACGCGTCGCTGTTTATCCTCTTGCCGCGCTTTGCCCCAAGTTCTGATGCCGATGGCTTGGAAGGTTTCGGCTTGCCATCCTTGCTTACGATTAGGAGAGCGGTTGATATCAGTAAGGGTATAGACGTGAGCAGGAGTATCTTCTGTAACGTGACGCCGTTGATGAAGAGTGCGAGCAGTAACACCACCGATACGAAGCCACCGCCGATGTCCAGCAGGTGCAGGAACCCGAAGACCTTTCCACGGTGCTCGACGGAGGATGAATTGACCAGCATGACCCTCCGTGGTGGAGAACGAAAGTTTCTAGCCCACCAGCCGCCGGAGAATAGCGCTATGGCAGTTATAGGACCAGCAGCCAGACCGACCAGTGAGATGAGAGGTATAAGCAGGTTGCCGGCAACAGCGACCCATTTGTTCCCAAACTTGTCTCCCGCAAGCCCGCCCAAGTATCCAAAAAACGCGCCGACTCCGAATGCGGCGGCGCTTGCAAGGCCGTATTCGTAGGAGGGGGCCTTTAGCACCACCACAAGGAATATCGGAAATATGGCTATGGCTGCCTGATAGCCCAAGTCGGCGAAGAACGCAGAGAAGGATAGAAGCAGCACGTTTCGGTTAAGCCATTCGCTCAAGTGATCACATCGCACAGGATAATGCTGCACGCTTTGTATTGTGCTCAAAGCATTTAAGCTTTGCTCGATGGGCACTTGCACGAATGGAGCGATACCGTTTTAAAGGGTTTGCCACAATTATAAGCGGGGTTAGAATGATTGGAATCGATCAGGCGAAGCAGACAATAGGTATAATGTTGCATCCTGAGAAGGCGACTGCGGCTTCGAAAGGGATTAGGGAGGCCGTAGTGTGGTACTACAAACTATCCGTGGTGCCGTTGATAATAACTATAATACTCGCTGCGATAGTGGGAGGTGCTGTGATAACGCTTCCTTCGGTTTTGGGAAGCCCTGCGGCACAACTGTCAGGTTTGGGATACGCTGCTGCGCTTGGTGCCGCTGGCATCGTGCTGCTCTATTTTATAGTGCTAATACCGGTTGGCTTGCTCGTTGGGGCAGGATTGCTGCATTTTTTTGGCAAGTACGTATTCAGGAAATTTAAGGAAGATTACGCGCACACGCTCACTGCGACAGTCTACCAGACCGCTCCGGCGGTGCTGTTCTTCTGGCTTTTTGTGATACCACTGCTTGGAACCGTAGCAAACATCGTGATTGGCATATGGAGCCTCGTGGTGTACATCTTTGCCTTGTCCAACCTGCAGAAAATAAGCAAGTGGGCGGTGGTAGGGATTTCTGTTGGTATGGGAATAATAGTGTTCATAGTCGCATTGATAATTGGCGGGGCACTGGCGCTTGGCGCATTGTGACCTTCACAACACGAGTCCCGCGGGAAATTGAATGCTGTAGAAGTTCCCATGCCAGAGCGGCGCGAGATAGACACAGACCTGATTTCACAGGATAAGAGGCACATTGCTAATACAGAAATTGAATTACGCAGTTGCATATGCTTGCGTGAAATAAGATGATGGCATGGAGGTACAGGGAATCGAACCCAGGCTTGCAGAATGTCAATCTGCCGTCCTACCATTAGACTATACCTCCGCAAGAAGGAATACGTGCTTAATCTAAATAAATATATCTTCTCCGTCCTGCGCGACTATCGTGTCCTTGAATACGGAACGCGCTTCGGCTTCTATGGGTGCGCTGTCGCGGTACCGCGCACTCATGTGTATAAGCACGAGTTTTCCGACCTTTGCCCTCTTTGCTATATCGGCCGCGGCCTTTGCGGTGGAATGACCGCGCTCCCTTGCCAGCTTGGACTCTGTATCTGCGTAAGTCGCTTCGTGTATTAGCAGATTGGCACCTTTTGCCGCAGACACGGTGCTGGCGCATGGCCGCGTGTCTGAGGCGTACACGATTTTCTCGCCGGGTTTTACTGTGGTAACGCTCTCGATGCGCACGGTCTTCCTGCCGAGGCGCATGCTCCCCTTCTTTTGCAGGATTGAGAACATCTCACCTTCTAATCCCAACTTCTTGCACTTTGTCTCGTTGAACCTGCGCCGGTCGTTCACTTTGAATGCGTACCCGAGCGATGGCACGGTGTGCGACAGACGGAAGGATGACACCGTAAAATCCTTGCCCCTGTACTGCACACCCGCACCTATGCCATTTATCACGATGTCAAACGTTATCACCGCCTTGTCGAAATGCACCAGTGTGCTTATGACCTTCTCCTCGCCTCGCGGGACGAAGACGTACAGAGGATTCTTTCTTCCATTGAGGGCCATAGTGCGCACGAGGCCGGCTATGCCTATCACGTGGTCACCGTGGATGTGGCTTATGAATATCGCTTTTATCCTTGAATAGTTGACGCCGTACTTCAGAACCTGCATTTGCGTCCCCTCGCCGCAATCGAACAGGAATATGTTTCCGTCATATGAAAGGGCAACGCTTGTGAGGCTGCGGGTCTTTGTTGGCGATGCGCCCGATGTTCCTAAGACGGTTACGCGTATCATTGCACTCACAGATCTATTGTTACACGCTTATTCTTTAGGTCTACGCTTTTTGCGTTTAGTTGCGGAAACCTCTCGCGCACATCGTCGAGCGTCGCGTGGCGGTTCTGGCGCAGGTAGTCTATCATGGCATTTATGCCGGACATGTTCGCGAATATGAGATTTGCTGCGGACCTGTACGATTCCGCGTCGGCCTTCATCTGCTTCGATAGTTCCTCCTGCTTAGCTATGCTTGCTTCAAGCTCGGCCTTCTTCTTCTCAAGTCCGGCATCCTCAGCGGTGGTGCGACCTTCCGAAACGAGTTCATCGAACATTGCAGACATGGAACCGAAGCCGGTGTGCACTGCGGCTGAGTCCTCGTACTTCTTTATGGGAGTTGCAGAATAGTCTATGGGTTTGCCTTCCATCGAGTATATGCGCGGGCTTGGTGAACCTAATCCCGTAGCAACCTGAGCAAGGGCGGCGGCGAGGGCCATGGATTGAGTCTCGTTTTCAATGGCATCCCTTGGATTCAGGCCTGCACGGATGAATGCGTCTTCCAGATACAAAGGGCCGGCGCTGATGCTGCGCGAAAGGGCGGCCATGGGTTTCGCATCCCCGAGTATGCTTTTGGTGATCTTTGCAAGCGCAGGTTCCCCAATCGACCATATGCCCTCCGCAGGGTTTTCCGGATAGGAGTACCTTGCTCGCGGCTGAACGGATCTGTTCTTGAAAGAGATTATCCTGTAGCACTGCTCTACAACGCCGTTTTCGTCTATAAGGACGAGGTTGCCCTTTCCAAACATCTCTATTATGAGCGTGTGCTTTATTCCGTGGGATTCTAGCGCCATGTCTATTATCCTGTCACTGCCATGCTGAGACATCCGAATAACACGGCCCCCCTCTATCCTCTTCCGCATCCCCATCGCAAATGGGGTGGGATTTCCAGCGACCTCGATGAATGCCGTTTCATTGAACGATTCCAGCAGTCTGCAGTACACGCTGATGCTCTTGCCTTCCTTGTAGAATGAAAATCTGAAGGCGCCGTCGCCAACCTCATAGAACTTGCGCAGGAAGCTGCCAGTTATTCTGTCGGAAAGCTCTTCTACCAGCAGACGGACCTCTGCCGAATTTATCTCGTGCAGCGAATCACCGTTCAGAGCCGCTTCCTGCCCTCCTGCCTGACAATCCCTGCGAACAGCTCCGTCTGCTTTTTTGCACTGGCGGTTGATTCGATGGCCGTCCCAATCTGCACGCCGTCTGCACCGGCACGAAGAGTGCTTTCCAGCAAGTCCTTGTCGCGTATGCCTCCCGCAACTATGTATGGCACATCAATTATTCCCTTCACTGCCCGAATCATCTCTGGCGGCACCGGACCAGAGTTCTGGAGCTGCGGATTAGAGCCGGCGTCCGTTATTATTATCCTGTTGCCCAGATATTGGCCGGCTAACGCGAGTGACGCTGCTATGCCAGGCTTTTGCCTCGGTACCAGATTGGCGTCCCCGACCCAACCAACGGTGCCTCCCGGAGACACAACTATGTATCCCACGGAGAGCGGCTCTATGCCAATCTGCTTTATCACTGGTGCGGAGAGCATCTGTGCTTGGGTTATCCAATACGGGTTCCTTGCATTAAGCAAACTCATAAAGTACACGGCATCGGCATGGCGGGTCAGTGTGGCTATGTTTCCAGGAAATAGTATGACTGGGGTGCCTCCGGCCCCGTCTCGTATCCCTTTGGTCACAAGATCCAGCAGTTCCCCCTGCGCACCTATGCTGCCGCCTACAAGGAGCGCGTCCGCGCCGCCGTTTATGGCTTCGAGGCCCGTCTTGATCGCCAGCTCTGGGGTCTTGTAGTCGACAGGGTCTATGAGCATGAAGAGCAGGGCGCCGCGTTCATCGAGGCGTTCGTTTATGTACCGTTCTACACGTCCTATCTTTGCAGCCATGATATCACTTGCCATTTTGAACATTGTTCTCGCGGGCGAAGCCGGTTCTTTCGAGAAACATCTCTACCATGCGGCCCATGCCCTCATTTATTCCTATCAAAGGCGTGAAACCCAGGGTCTTGCGCAGCCGCGTGATGTCTATTGTCCTGTCGCTCGTTATAAACCTTAGCTCGTCGCTGTCCAGATTTCTGGCACGGGCCATGAGCCGCACTAGGACGGGACTGGCATGTTTAGATGGAGGGGGGACCTTCAGAAGTATAGCGGCGAGATCGAAGAGGTCCTTCTGCGTGTGGATTTCGCCGTCGGACAGGTTGAATATTGAGCTTCCGGTTCCGCGCTCAATGGCGGTCACGTACGCGTTGACTACGTCGGTGACGTGCACCAGCGCGAGCTTGTTTGTCCCTCTGCCTATGATGTAGGCCTTCCCATCCCTTATGAGCTTCAGCAGCTTGAAGTATGATTTCTCAAATCCATGTCCGTATATTGCGGCCATTCTTAATATGGTGTAATCGACGTCTCCGTGATTGCTAATTATCTCCTGTTCTGCAAGAGCCTTACTCCTGCCATATACATCAGTTGGCTTCAGGGATGCGTCCTCTGTGAGCCGCTCGGGCCGCACGCGCCCGTATACATCTACGCTGCTCGCGAAGACGAATCTCTTCACCCCGTTGCTTTTGGAGGCTTCGATCACATTCCTTGTCCCGTAGACGTTGGTGTGCATCACGTGGGCGGCAAGCGTAGACGATTCTGAGACTATAGCTGCGAGGTGCACTACAGCTGACGCGCCCTTGCAGCCGTCATTGAGCACTGTGGAATCGCTTACGTCTCCCAGATAAGGAACGGTGCCTGCGGGAAGGTTAAGCGCGTGTGCCTTGTCCTTCACGAGCGCCCTCACCGCGTATCCGCGCGATAGCAGTTCCGCTGTCAAAGGCCTGCCAAGCCTTCCATCGGCACCTGTTACGAATATCACGGTCTTGGAATCAGGCATCCGCATCGCCCCCTTCCGTTCCAAGGAGCTTGCCGGTTATGAACCGCACATAGCCCTCAGGAACGTTGTTCATAGCGTAAGCGTGCCAATCCTTCCCGAAGGGAAGGTACGTGCTCAGTCTTGCCTTACGCTTCACTATTCTCTTTATGCTCCTGCTCTTCTGGCCTAACCGAAACTCGAATATTATGGACTTCCTCATGTCGGAGTCAGATAGGGACTTGCTGACCAGGGATTCTGGAGGGGCCAGAAGTACTATGTTGCTTATGCGCTTCGATAGGGTCCTTAAGGATGCGATGTCTCTGTCACGAACTTTTGCCGATGATTCGGCCTCATTGAAGATTATCTTGACTGCCTTGACGTTCTTGCAGCCTTTCAGGCATGTGGATATGTCTGAAGCAGGAATTGCAACTCCGCAGCCCCTCATCCCTGATACCGCATTGAGATACTCGGCATTTCCGTCGGGTATTTCGATCCACACGAATACGCCGTACTTGTTTGCAGTGCTTATTACATCGCGAAGGTTCTCTCCTGGCTCGTTGGATTCCCTATTGATGCACAACTGCGCCGAGGGCACCTGTATGCTCGCCTTTATCCCTAAACGCGCTATCTGCCTTGCCAGTTCTTGGTATGTCGATGCGATGTACCGTGCTTTCGACTTTGAATCGGTGGCATTGCTAAGGAAAGTTATAGACGCGTGGGAGTCCTTGCGGTTAAGCTCCTTTGCTCTCTTCAGCGCCGAATTCATGGTGGTTCCAGAGACGTGCTTCTTAACTAGCCTGTAGAGCAATTTATCCATGAAAGATTCGTCAGTCAATAGTACCACTAAGGTCCGCCGCGCAACGCGAGGCAGAATATGTATATATAGTAAAACAAGAGTAATAAAACAGTAGGTCTTGAGATGTTGACACTTACGAAATCGAGGGGCACCGGAGGTGTCATCAAATCCGAACCGGCAGACTTCATTGTAAAGGAAATAACTGGTGGGGGAGTGTCTCTCTCGCCGGACGTGCAGTACACTGCGATTTCCGCGGGAGATTCCGAGGACGTTGTAGGGAAATTCACGACATTCGTCCTGCAGAAGGAGAATTGGAACACCGTCCAGGCGGTCATATCGGTTGCAAAGAGGCTTGGGAGAGGGAAAAAGGCCGTCTCCTACGCCGGGACGAAGGACCGTAGGGCGATTACAGTGCAGCTGGCTAGCATATACGGTGTTGGGCCGGAGCGGGTAGCCAGGGTCAGGATAAAAGACATCAAGATAAACGGCGCATGGAAGAGCAACGGAGTTGAATTGGGAAGCAACGAGGGCAACTCTTTCGAGATAGTGGTGCGAGAGGCCGGAGACGTGGGTGATGCGATGGCCACGATAGACGAGCTTCACGGACGGATGCCGAACTACTTTGACAGGCAGAGATTCGGAGACAGATTGGGAAACGCGGCAGTAGGCCTGGACATAATGCGCGGAGACTTTGAGGGCGCAGCCATGCGCATACTCACCGATACCACAGGGGAGAGGAACGCGGAGGCAACTGCTGCAAGAGACAGACTGCGCGAAGAGAGAGATTTCCGCGCGGCGTTGGAATACTTTCCAAGGTATTTGAAGCCCGAGAGATCCATGCTGGAAAACCTGGCCAGATATGGAAATTATGCCAATGCGATACGCGTGCTGCCGCGCGGCATATCGATAATGTTCATACACGCAGTAGAGTCTCTGGTGTTCAACATGTCGCTTGAGCAGCGCATCGGCAGCGGCGACTTCGAATCGGTGTTATACTGCAGGGAAGGAAGGCTTGGATTTCCGGAGGGGGAAAGTGTTACCGCTGAGAAGACACCGCACCCCGCAGCCGCGCTAATCGGATATGAGACGAAGGAAGAGCACGTAGACGAGAGGTCGGCAGCGGCAATGGAACGAATAGGCATAACCAGGGACAGTTTCAGGATAAAAGGCATGCCGGAGTTGAGCATGCGCGGTGCGTACAGGGCTATGCTCGCCCCGGTGAAGGGACTTTCAGCAGGCACAGTGGGGGAAGGCACCATAAAGCTCGCGTTTTCCATACCTTCAGGGTCCTACGCAACTGTACTGGTTAATGAAATAACAAAGGCGGACAACCTTGATCTTGGAGCGCTTTGGCATGCGCGGCAGGACTCCTGATCGACAGAGGGGAATCAGGATAGTTGTTAATGCGCCGGGACTGGGACTTTCATGCGCCGGCCCGTACGGGTCGCATTTTGAACCCAGAAGGCTTTTGGCCACCAGATCTCGAGTTTCGCCAAATGCTTCTGGCGCAATACCTGGTTCTGCCATCCCGGCAGTGATACATATTATTGAAAAGGTATTATAAACTGCGGGTCAACGCAGATTGTCTGGTGCTTTGACAACGACGCGCGGGCAAGGGTTTAAAATTATTGTGCGGGAATAGATTATGTGCGCCGATGCGCCCCGGGCATGATTTTTTAATGAGTTACATAAAGAGGAACGGAAACAGCAAGATGCGCTTTTTGGGGGTTATCCTTTTCTTAGTGCTAACCGTGTTCGGATTCATACTATCGGCGTATCTGATCCTCAACGCCTCCACGGTTTATATGTACGTGCTTGCGGTGTTGTTCCTTGTGCTATCCACGGTTTCTGGACTCTTCAACATAGCAACATCATACTGGTACTACAGATCGTACTTCTACGGCAGGCATCTTCGCGACATAAGCAAATCGCTTAGGCCGATGTCCCATTTCCCTACGGTGGCCATCGCGATGCCCACGTTCAATGAGGATCCAGCCATGGTAGAGAAGAACATGCTTCGGCTTAAGAGTTTGAATTACCCGAAGGGAAAACTGAGGTTCTATCTGCTTGACGATTCGACGGACGATGAGAAGGGCAAGGAACTAGCCGCATTCAGCAGGAGGAACAACATAGTCTATCTGCACAGGGATGAGAGACGCGGATACAAGGCGGGTGCGCTGAACAACATGCTCAGAGGCTCTAGGGAGGAATTCGTGGCCATATTCGATTATGATGAATACCTGACCAACAGAAATTTCCTGCTCGATACGATGCCATATTTCCAGGATGATGAACTCTCGTACATACAAACTGAGAAGCGGTACTCGAACGGGACCTTCTTCTCTGAAACAATAAACCTTTTCGATGGTTTCTTCTTCAAGTTTGTGCAGCCCGCAAGGGCACTGAACAACACGGCGATCTTCGCGGGCTCGTGTGGGGTCATAAGGAGAAAGGCACTGGATGTCATAGGCGGATTCCCCGAGTACGTCATAGAGGACACTTTCTTCAGCTTCGAATCGGACATAAACAAGTACAAGAGCCTTTACTTGCCCAGGGTATACGCCTTGGGCAAACCGATAAGAAGCTTCAGCGAACTGGCGAAGCAGCAGTGGAGGTATAATTACGGCGATACGCAATTCCTTAGATACTTCATAGAGAGGAAGACGAAAAGCAAGAAGCTGATGTCAACACTGTCAAAGATAGACTACATGACCCACGGTTTCGGGCTCAACTACCTGTCTTCGGTGCTTCTGCTGTTTACCATAACATCGATTCTCATAGTATTCTCAACGTACCCAATATCCCACATCAGCATACGGCAGCTGATAAGCCCGACATACCTGAACATGGAATTGGAGCTCTTCGGTATGGGTGCCCTCATAATATCGATCATAACGCCCATACTGCTCACAAAGCTCTACTTCGGTTCGGCCAAGAAGGGGTTCATGGTATTCCTTGTGAATTTTGCACTGGTGTTTGTCAGGACAAAGGCAGCACTTAGTGCGGTACTAAACCTAAATCCGCAACACAAGTGGGTCAGATCTAGCGGCGGACGGAGCGGAAGTGTGATAGCGGCGATGCAGAACTCGGCGTTTGAGATAGGGTTTGCTGCATTGTTGTTCCTCCTGGGCAGCTCGGCGCTGTTAATAGACAACCTTTCGGGGGGGCTGTGGCTCCTCTGGTACGGTCTGCTGTACAGTTCGACGTTTTATTTCTTCTATAGGTACGGATAACATGATCTACCTTAAGCAACACGATACGGAAAAGGGCCGCATAATAGCCATGTGTGATGAGAAGGTGCTTGGCAGGGTACTCTCCGAGGGGGTCCGAGAGGTGGACCTTAACAAGTATGCTGGGTTCTACAGGGGGGAACTCGTAAACAGCGAAAAGGCTGCGGAAGAAATCGGAGATGAGAAGTTCTATTCGGCCAACGTGGTTGGAGAGGAATCCGTTAAGGTTTTCCTGAAGAAGGGGATGGCGGATCAGGGGAGCGTCGCGGTTGTCGAAGGTGTGCCATTCATACAGATATTCCTTATAGAATGATCCGGGCAGCGGTACGATTGACGCAGCGCAAAGAATTCAGCTGCTGCCCTCGCGTATCTTGCGTATCTCCTTGGCTTCGTTTGAACGCAGTATCAGGTATATCAGTATTATTATAACTGGTATGAGCGCCAGATACCATGCATTTGACAGGGATATCTGTGTTGGTTTCCCCTGGGGAGGCTTCGTGGGTGCCGGCGTGGAAGACCCGGAAAGGTTGTACAGCTGATTCTGACAGCGCTTTATGGACTCTGCCACATTAGTCTGCACTCCGGAGGCGGCGCTGAGGTAAAGCGCCGATGAGTTGAGCGTATTCACTATGGAATAGGTCTTTACAGAATTGATGCTTGCATTCAGAGCCCTTGCCTCGGTACTGTTGCACTTGTTCAGTATGCCCTCATTGATGGAGAACGATGTGGAGGCGTTGGTGATCATCTCCTGTCCTCCAAGTATGTTGTTGATGATCTTGTTTGCATTGGTCTCGAATGTGTTGTACTGTGGGAGTATTGATGCGAGTGTCCTGTTCGCCATGCTCGCGTTGAAGTACGCCTCCTGTGCGCGATAGCCGTTCATTGCGTAAGTGGCGTTGCCCATGTAGCTTTTTGCCGTGGATAGAGCACCGGATATGCCGGTATCACATATGTAGTATGTGCCGCACACGCTGCCGTATGCCGACGCTATGTTTGTGTACTCCGTGAGCGTGCTGTTGTAGAATCCGACTATTGGAATAAGCGTTGCGTTGATGTAATGATTTATCGTTACATTGAATGTATAATTATACGCCACTTGAGGATACAGCTGTGACACCAGGCGTATGGTGAGGCTCTCGTTCAGAGTGCCGTTCAGGGCCGTGAATGGAACAGGAGGTATTGTTACGAAGCACACCGACGTGCTGCTGCTCGACACGGTGCACGGCTCCCCATACGCGTTGACTGGAGAGCTCATGTTCTCGCCACGAAGGGCGTACGCGGTAAAGTTGCCATAATAATAGTTAGGATAACTCTGGGAAGACAGCGCGAAGCTAGTGACTATAGGGATTCCATCGGGACAGGTGATGTTGGAGGGAGTAAGTTGCAGGCACCTTTCACCCGAACCGGAATAAATCTGAGATACGTTAAGCGCGTACACGTTGGATCCAAGGACCAAGAGTAGCAGAAGGATTGCGTTTGCCATTCTCATGTGAACCTACCGTTGAAGGACTAGTAAACTTATCCTTGAACTCCTATAAATGTATTGCGTAAGTGTTTCGGAAAACGCGTTTTCCGTTCTTTATTCCGTACAGTGTGAAGGAGGACGTGTATTTCAACTCCATGTGTGAAATCATTCCGCTTGCAACGGTCTTGCTGCTTATGTATATGTTCTTCCCGGTTTCCACGTCCTCGGTCTTTGAGATGAATGCTGCGCTCTTGCTTATGTATCGCTCCATGCGGGCCGCAAGGCGCTCCACCCGATCCCGTTGGCCGCGCAACTGTATTAATGCCTCCCAATAGCCGCTGGCGCGTTTGTAGCAATCATCGCACGTGCGGGTCTTGACCTTCACCGCAATCCTCTTCTCCGTGGAGACGCCGCCCTGCTCCTTCTCTTCTGTAATGTCGAGAAGCGCGCCTTCGTCGTCGTTGTCTATAAGGTGTATCCTGTAGCCACGCATCTTCTGCGCTATGGCCTCCTCGAGCGCCTTCGGGTTCGGGTCCGCAAACCTGCCATTCACCCATATCCTGCCGCAGCGCTTGCATCTTTCAAGTTCGATGAGCTTTGGGAGCTTGTCTCCGAGACGCTTTGCGGCGCACACCTCGCAGAATCCCCCGTAGAACTTGAAGTCCTTTTCGGATCTGTTGCAGGTAGCGCAGTGTCTAGGCATCGTTCATCACGTGGAGTAGTGCTTTGCGAGTATGCTTCCGTAAGCAGGCCTTGTCACGAATGCACCGAGTATTGCGCCTGCTATCGTGGATTCGGCAAAGCCGACCACGGATGTGAGGGAGGTGGAAAAGAACAGAGGCATCATCGCTATGAAGATCAATGCCGCATCTGCCCAGATTATGTAGAACGCCCTGCCGAGTCTGCTCTTAGTGGAACCCTGCGACTCACCACGGTGCACCAGCAGTTCGTCGGATATTATTATTTGCGCATCAACTCCCGTGCCGACCACGGCTATCATTCCTGCAACCGCGGCGAGGTCAATGCCGCCTGCAAGGCCGAGTATCGACGCTATGATGAATAGTTCCCCGAGTGTCGTGAGTATTATCGGGCCTATCAGAAACAGCTTCTTGTACCGCACAACTATGACAACTGCAACGGCTATGACGGCGAGCAGTGCCGCTATGCCGCTAACAAATGCCGCGCGTGCGCCGAGGGTCGGGGGTATTGTTATCGGTGTCCCTACAGTGACCTGCACAGGAAGCGAGCCGCCTTTGAGTATGCTCGATATCGTCCTGCCTTCTTGCACGGAATAGTTTGCCTGCTGCTGGTAAGTCATGTTTGAAGGCGCCGGACCGGATATCTGATAGTTCTGGGAGATGGACCCATCGGTCACGCCTGGATTCAGCATCGGCGCCGAAAGAAGGCCTATCGCAGGCCACGAGTCAACAAAAGGAGCGGACGCGGTGCCGGTGGAAGTTGTCGCTTGTGATATCACTGGGGTAATGTCTGTGGTGCTCTTCTGCAAGACCGTGTAGTTGAGCGACGCTATCGCCGAAAGTATTGACTGCGCCGTTCCGTTCTGCACTATCACCTTGGAGTACCTGCTGCGCTCTGACGATAGCACTGACTCCACCGCTTTCCAGTTGGACATGTTGGCATCGAGCACCTCTACCAGAACGCTCTGGTTGCCCAAGGCAGCTGCCTCCTGTATTGCCAGCATCTGTGAGTTCTTGCCAGCTCCAAGCGCAGGGCTCGGAATCAGTGAGGCATTGAGGAGAACTATGGCGTTGGATGGCCTATCGAGGAACAGGTAGAGCGGCTGGTTGGCTTGGCCGAGAGCCACCTTTGAGAATCTTACAGCGGCGGATGGGGATACGAGGAAGCTGACCTGCCACGTGAAATTGCCCTGAGCCGAGCTCGTTTGTGAGGAAGTAACGCTGGAACCGATGATGCCCGTGCCGTTGATGGCCTCCTTGCCGCCAACTATTCCCTGAAAGATGCCTTGATTTTCTATTACTTGTATGGTGTGCTGTATGGAGGCGTTGGAAGCGTTGGGGAGCTGCACTATGATTTCGGAGCTGCCCTGTCCGTACACTGAGGGGTTGCTGAGGCCGAATGAGGATATCCTCTGGGTGATTATGCCTACTATGATGCTCATGTTCTGCGGGCTGACGCTGTGCTCCAGCAATATCGGAATCTGGACCCCACCGGCGAAGTCTATGCCGAGGTGTATTCCATACACGGCGTCAAGAGCTGCGAATAACAGTATGAGTATAAGGAATGCGGTTATGCGAATGTTCTTCACGTACTCGAGTATGCTCATTTCAAGACCTCTTCCTCTTGGTGTAAGCCAGTATTATGGAGGCGTTACCCAGCCATGTTGTTGCAAGGTCGCCTATCAGCCCGAAAAGCACTACACCGGCAATCTCGTAGTATGTAGGCACGTATGCTATCATAGAGAACACGAACAGGACTGCGAATGACGCTATGGCGGCACCGGTCATGGTCAGACCAGTGGACATTGACGAGTAGGCGCGCTCCTCCGGAGTGCCCTCGTGTCTCTTGAGTATCCTTATCGATGTTAGCAGGTCCGTGTCTATCGAGTATCCGATTAGCATGAGAAGCCCGCCTATACTGGCTATCCCGAGGGGTATTCCGAAGAGCCCCATTGCGCCTAGCGCTATTATTATGTCGTTTGCTGCTCCGAAGACCACGGCAAAAGATGGGATTGGAGAGCGGAATATGACAAATACCACTATCGAAACCAGCACGAACGCGGTTATCACTATGTCCACAAGTTCAGCGAGGAATGCACGTCCTTGCTGCTCTGTTATTGGTTGGTACGAAGGAGGCGATGTTGAAGGCACTATCTTTGACAGTTCGCCGACAACGTTGCGTTGGTATGCCAGGCTTGCATTGGTGTACGACCGTTGCGCTATCGAAGCCATCGCTGCCACATCGCTTGAATTGTATACCGGTGTTGGTATGAAGGCATTGAGGGAGTACAGTTCGGCCGAGAGGGACGCACTCATGCCATGCGCGGCCTTTGCCATTCCGGCATTGGCCTGATTCAGCATCGCCGTTATGGTGCTGTTGCCCGGAGAGGACTTGAGTGCTATGGACGCCTCGGTCTGGTTGACCAAGTACGTGTCGTAGAACGTCTGGTTCGAATAGAACGCGAGCAGCTGGTCGTACGCATTTGAGATGCTCTGGTTCGCGGGAATTGTTATGGTGACGGTACCGCTGCTCTTCTGCACCGTTGGCGCAAGCACGTGCAGCGCCGAACCGATCATTGCAGATAGCTGTTGCTGTGTGAGCGTGGTATTGCTCTGCATTGTTATCATGGCACCTCCACTGAGGGACGTGTCGAGCACGATCTTTGTGGAGAAGTACAGCCCGAACAGAAGCAGCACCAGCGGTACCAGTATAAAGTACTTGGTGTGCTTGTGTGTGTATATGTTTGGTATCCTCATGCGGACCAGCGCGATGTATGGCGTACGCATCGGTACGCGCGGAGTGCCATGTGACGTCTAAGACCCGTGCGGTGACGTCCGCGCTGATGCGCGCGGCAGGTTTGGATTCAGCCGTATTTGTGCATAAGCTTGTTGTGCAGAGCCTCTGCGAATCCGAACACCACGGCCATTATCGCAAAGACTATCAGCGATATCCCGGCAAAGAACGGTAGCGAGAGGTTCAGCACTGGGTAATACATAAGAAATATCCCTAGGAACAGGGCATACACGGCCCAGTACACATTCTTGAATATGTGCCAACCAGAATTCTTTTCCTGATAATGAAGGCGGCGCCTCATCCACAGTTCAGGATCCACCACTATCGTTTCCCTTTTCTCTCTTGTGGCCATTTTCTCATCTGTAAGTTATCCTCGCTTAAGGTTTAAATATCTTTCACGCCATTGCCTGGCTCGGTGCGGTGCATAAGTAATTTATAGGTTCAATTTACAAGGTATCCGATGGGAAGGAGGATGTCGTCACAGGGAAGAGACCGCGGCCAGTCTGTAATAGAGTTCCTGTCCGCCTATTCCTGGTCATTTGTAATACTGATAGTGCTGGTTTCTATCATCACGGTGCTGGTGCTATCCAAGGGAACCACAACATACTCGCAATCATACTGTTACATAACCCCAGGCATAGATTGCCAGAACCTTGTAGTAATGTCAAACGGCACCGATTCGAAAGTCACGATGATATTCCTGAATGGTCTGGGCACTGACATGCATTTTGCCAATGGAGGCTTCTCCGTAACTTCTACCTTCGTGAACGGCAGTGCGGCGGGAAGTTGCTACCCTGCAAACGTACCTTCTGGAGGCACGGGCATATGCAACGCGACCATAAACGGGTATGCCCCCGGCGCCGGATCCCAGATTGCGCTCGCGTTTTCGGTGAGCTACCGGACGTGCGACAGAACTTCATGCGGCAGCGCGTATAATACGTCTGGCACGGGAACCTCTTTTGTGTCCCCGTACCATAACATAGGCATGAGAGTCACGCTGCTCACATCCCCGGTTAGCGGAAACGTAATTCTGCAGGGGGCACCGTATCCTTCGAACACAGAGCTCTACCTGCTGGAAGGAGTAAACTACAATGTATACGCGCAGGAGATCCCCGGATACGAGTTTGGAAGCTGGGTACCTTCGGGAATTAACATAACGGTGACCAATCCAGATTCTATATCGACAACCCTGTTTGCGGAGGGCAATGGCACCATAACTGCCACGTACGCCAAAGAAACCATCACCACCGCGTCCACATCTACATCGACAAGTACAACGATACCGGCGGCGCTGAGCCTTGCGGCTCCAAGTTCATCCGCACAATACATCTTCCAGGTGCAATCGGCAACCATAAGTGACACGGGCGCGAGCGGGGGCGTGACGCCGTACTCATACCAATGGCTCGAGGAAAAGCCAGGGGCGGGATCCTTTTCCAATGCAACGGATTGTGCGGAGCCCGCAACAGACACGTGCGTTTTCTCAACCACAACAAACACGGTTGTAGGGACATACCAATTCGAGCTGAAGGCAACTGATTCGGGGAACCCAGCCTTGTTCATCACCTCGAGCGCGATATCTGTACCTGTGTACCAATCAGTTCCCGTGACACTCACTAACTCACAGGGCTCGGCAACTCCTGCGCCGTTCCAGCAGATGATTAACATTACGGAGAGTAGCTTCGGCGGGGAACTGGCGTACAATGGAAACATGGCCAACTTCGAGTACATTGGGGGTTCCGGACAGGTGCTGCCGTCTTGGATAGAGGACAACAGCAGCGGAAAGCTAATCACATGGGTGAACCTGCCAAGTGGCATTCCTGCCAACGGTGCCGTAGTCATTTATTTGGGGTTCGCGCCGCTATCCACAAACCTCCTCTCCAGCTCTGGCACAAGCGGAATAGGCGAAGCCCCCCAGCTCTCCAGCACTTATGCCGAGTATGATGATGGGGCGAGCGTGTTCGGCTTCTATGACAACTTTGCTGGAGCCGCATTAAACGCGAGCAAGTGGAGCAGCGGTACAACGAACGGGCTGATAACGGTAGATAATGGTGTGCGGCTTAATACCAGCACGGGCGGCGGCAGTGCCGCGATAAACTTTTTGACAGCACAGAGTACGAACAACTTTGTCCGCGAGGCGGCTATAAACCTTTATGGAAGCTCAGGCACAGACATCAGGGACAGGGTTAATCCAAGCTTGTCAGGCAGTCCGTCGGGATCTGATTTTGGATATTATTCGACCAATGCGCTCACAGATCAGGCAGGGTATTTCTGGATGCAGAGCGCAACAGGGACGATGACTCCGGCGTTTACCAGCCCGACGGTACCGCTGCTCATCGACAGTGAAGCGTTCACTTCTGCCGGCACGATGTATTGGAATTCTTACAGCTACGGCAGTTACGCCCCGATATACTCGAACTCGTTTGCGTTCACTGCGGGCACGCAATACACTACAGGATATTCAGCCAGCCTTGACCCTGGCGGAGCCGCGGAGAGCTCCGAGTACATATACTGGGTTAGGATACGGACCTATCCGCCAGGCGGCGTCATGCCGAGCGTTACAATCGATTAACCGTAATTGCATGGGCATAACACGCGGAACGATCCGCATCAGGTATATATTCACAAGCGTGCATATATCATCCTGGCGCAGGATAGGCGAGCCCATGGACAGGGAAAATGGAAAAACGAGCGACTCCTCCCCAAGGACGGAGCTTGCCAAGAGACTCGCTGGGAAGGTCACCCTCAGTTCCGACGTGTCTGACGCGGACATTGCGGGTATCGAGTTTGAAACACTCGTTGCAAAGATCCTGGGGCACTTTGAAGGGACGGAGGGATTCAGGCTCTTGGACAAGGCACTACTCTTTCAGATAAAGGAGATGAAGGAAGAGAAGAGCCCTGACCGAATAGAGTCACCAAAGGTTCCGCAGGAAGCGGCACCGGCAAAGGATATCGAATCGAGGTTCAGCATCAGGAACGCAGACGAGATGCAGACAAAGGGGGACGTGGCAGACTTCACGGCATACTTCAATGACAGGCTTGAAAAGCTCAGGGAGTTCTTCGGCAATGCGCGTGGAGCGTCATTGGGCAGCATGCTGAACAGGATAGAGGGCGTAAGGCAGTACGCCAACGGCAGGGAGGTCAGCGTAGTCGGAATGGTGTACGACAAGATAGTGACCAAGAATGGGCACGTAATGGCGACCCTCGAGGATGAGACCGGAAGCGTGAAGGTTCTATTCATCAGGCCGCAGAAGGAGGGAGGTAGAGAAGCGTCAGTGCTTTTCGATTCTGCTACCCGGATAGTAACGGATGAGGTTCTTGCGGTGCGCGGCAAGATATCCGGGCCCTTCATAATAGCCAACCTTATACTGTGGCCCGACGTGCCGATCAGGCTCAGGAAGACAACAGAGGACGACATAGCGATGGCGTTCATATCAGACATACATGTGGGCAGCAAACTCTTCAGGGAGAGGCAATTCTCGAGATTCATATCGTGGCTCAATGGGGGGATAAGCCACAGGAAAGACCTTGCTGGAAAGGTCAAGTACATAGTTGCGAGCGGGGACCTGGTCGATGGCATAGGAGTCTACCCGAATCAGGACAAAGAACTCTCGATACCGGACATATACAAGCAATACGCAGTGCTGTTCGATTTCATGGACAAAATACCGGACCACATAGAGGTATTCCTTCTGCCAGGCAACCACGACGCGGTGAGACTGGCGGAGCCGCAGCCGCCGCTCACTGATGACCTGTTGCATGATTTCAAGAAAGACAACATCCATTTCGTATCGAATCCCGGATTTATGACGCTGCACGGGTTGAAGGTGCTCGGATACCACGGCACATCGTTAGACTCCATAATACAAGCCATACCGGGATGCAGCTACAGCAAACCGGAGATCGCCATGGCGGAAGTGCTGAAGCGCAGGCACCTGACCCCGGTGTACGGAGATAATCCGATAGTTCCGGGGAAGAAGGACCCGCTCATAATAAGCGAGATACCGGACATCATGCATATGGGGCACGTGCATCGCAACGGCAACGCAGACTATCACGGCACCCTCATACTCAACAGCGGCACATGGCAATCTAAGACCCCTTATCAGGTAAAGCTGGGTCACATGCCCACGCCGGCACTGCTGCAGGTGTACGAAACTAAGAGTGCTAGGCTATCGGAAGTGGATTTCAACTTTGCGGAGGACGCACAGTAGACACGACGTGCTGTCGCACGGACCGCCGGAAAAGTATATATTGGATGCATGGCAAATTCCCTTGCCGGTGTTTTGCATGGACATTGATGACTATTTCAATAGGCTCTCGGAAGAGTTCCACAAGGCATACGACCAGGCACGATTGGCGAGAGCGAAGGGTATTGACCCCAAGACTACCGTAGAGATACGCCCAGCGCCGGATTTGGCTAGCAGGGTGGAGGGCCTTACAGGAATAGAAGGCATAGGCGAGCTCATACGCAGCAAGTCCACAGGCCAGTCCAGGAGCAGGCTCGCCTTCGACGTGGTCAAGGAAATATGCACGAACGACAGGTTTGAGACCAACAGCAAATACGACAGGATAGGTGTTGCAGTAAAAGTGGGCACGGCGATACTTACCGAGGGGATACTGGTTGCACCAACGGAAGGCATACAGGGAGTCAAGGCGTACAGGAACCAGGACGGTTCCGATTACATAGCCGTAGTGTATGCGGGCCCGATACGTGGTGCCGGAGGTACCGCGGCTGCGCTGTCCGTAGCCCTGGCGGACTATGCAAGGAAATTTTTCGGGGTTGGACAGTACAGGCCGACAATGGACGAGGTGGAGAGGTATGTTGAGGAGATAGAGCTTTACCACACACGTGCGGCGAGGCTGCAGTACAGGCCTGGTGATGATGACATACGGGTAATTGTCGGGAACTGCCCTGTCTGCGTCGACGGCGTTCCAACGGAACAGATAGACGTTGGCGTGCACTCGAATATGAAGAAGACCGACATAAATGGGAAAGAGATTGCGGTGCCGAATAAAGTCAGGGGAGGCATAGCGCTAGTGGTCTGTGAGGGGATAGCACAGAAGGCGAAGAAGCTTGTAAAGGAGGTCAGGGGAGTGGGCATGGACTGGGACTGGCTCAACGGGGTCATAAAGGTGGACGTGAAGAAGACAGACACGGCTAAGAACACGAGCGTGTTCCTCGAGGACCTTGCTGCTGGAAGGCCGATACTCGCTTATCCCGGAGCGCTTGGGGGATTCAGGCTTCGGTACGGCAGGAGCAGGTTCACAGGAATAGCGGCGAAGGGATTCAATCCGGCAACGATGTTGCTGACAAAGGGGTTCATAGCTACTGGCACGCAGCTCAAGGTCGAACTTCCTGGTAAGGGATGCGTAGCTATGCCGGTCGATTCGATCGAGGGGCCATTCGTAAGGTTGAAATCTGGAGAGGCGCTCAGGATAAACGATGCGGAGATAGCAGCGCGGCTGAAGGACGAAATAGACGAGATACTTTACATGGGCGACATCCTTGTCACCTACGGCGACTTCAGAAAGTCAAACACGCTGCTACAGCCGACCAGCTTCGTTGAGGAACTATGGCGTGCACAGGTAGCGGAGGCACATGGCGTGGACATTTCAGAAGTCAAGGAACCGGAGACGTTTATTGATGCTTATGAGATCGCATTTAAGACCAATGTGGGCATCCACCCGAAGTATCTGTTCGAGTTCCAGGCTGTCAGCCCTGCTCAGCTTGGAGAGCTGGCCCTGGGCATACAGGGATCCAGTGACGGGTGGCCGGAAAAACTCTCTGAAGTGGATGGAATTAGGCTTGCAAACACCGGAAGCGTGAAAAGGATTCTTGAGAGGATGTGCGTGCCTCATAGGATCGACAATGGTGTGATATCGATAGATAGGGACAATGCGCACGCGCTTATTGCGTCCCTTGGCTTCGTCAAGGGCCCGGAGGCTTTCGTGGACATAACTGCGAACCACTCTGCGGAGTATGCGGGAGACGAGCAGAGCACGCTGCAGATAATGCGGAGGATAGCACCCATCGCGATACCGAAAAGGTCGACGTTCATAGGAGCGAGGATAGGAAGACCTGAGAAGGCGAGAGAGAGGCTCATGAAGCCGGCCCCGAACGTGCTATTTCCGATAGGCGCGTATGGAGGACCGGCAAGGAACATCTCTTCTGCTTACGCCATAGACTCGAAGAAATTCAGATCTGGATTAAGGATGGAGGTAGCGAGGTATCGCTGCCCGGAGTGCAAGCTGATAAAGGAAACCAGATATTGCAGGGACTGTGGAAGGCGGTGCGAGATAGAGTATAAGTGCCCCGCGTGCGGCAGGCTGTCATTGATGCAGAAGTGCGAGTTCTGCAAAACGGACACCGTTGCTTATGAAGAGCGAGAGATAAATCTCGTCAAGATGGTGACCGACGCCCTGCAGGTTGCCGGAGTCTCAAAGCTGCCTGCGATGCTCAAGGGGGTCAGGGGCCTAACAAATAGGGAACGGATAGCAGAACCTCTTGAGAAGGGGGTGCTGCGGGCCGCACACAATGTGCACATGTTCAAGGATGGAACTTCAAGGTTCGATTCCACTGATGCGCCGCTGACGCATTTCTACCCGTACGAGGCGGGTGTCAGCATAGACAAATTGCGCGCGATGGGATATGACACCGACTACAGAGGCGAACCGCTCACAAACGAGGACCAGCTTGTAGAATTGAGGCATCAGGACATAATAATGAATAGGAAGGGAGGGGATGACATGCTTCGAATATCACAGTTCGTTGATGACATACTTGACAGACTCTATGGTCTTCCGAGATTCTACAATGCAGTTACGATACAGGACATGATAGGCAAACTGGTCATATCCCTCTCTCCTCACACATCATGCGGTGTGCTCAATCGTGTCGTGGGATTCACGCAGGCAAACGTAGGGTTCGCGCATCCGTACACGATATCGGCTAGGAGGAGAAACTGCGACGGAGACGAGGATACGGTAATGCTGCTCCTTGACGCGCTGATAAACTTCTCCAGGACGTACCTCCCGGAAAGCGTCGGCGGGACAATGGACACGCCGCTCATACTTACCCTTAACGTGAAACCCGAAGAGGTTGATGACGAAGTGCATGCGATGGAGACCGTTGAAAGATATCCGCTGCAATTTTACGCGAAGACATATGAGTACGCGTCTCCGGCAGAGGCGGGCATAGAGCTTGTCGAGGGCAGGTTAAAAGACAGAAGCGTTTATTCTGACATCATGTTCACCCACGGATCATCCAAAATGGCGGTTGAGGCGGCGCCGAAGAGGAGTCTCTACGCAGAACTCAACACCATGCAGGAGAAGGTAGATGCAGAGTTCGGGCTCATGGACAAGATAGCCGCAGTGGACAAGCGGGACGCGGCGAAGAGGGTGATAACGAGCCACTTCATACCTGACCTCATAGGAAACATGCACTCGTTCTCACGGCAAACATTTAGGTGCTCATCCTGCAATGCGAAGTACAGGAGGGTGCCGCTGTCCGGAAAGTGCGTACGTGACGGGGGCAAGCTCCTGCTAACCATATCGAAGGGAGGCATAGAGAAGTATCTGGAGATGGCAATAGGCTTGGCCGAGAGGTACAGTCTTGAGCCGTACATACGGCAGAGGCTCTATCTGGTCAGGGACGAGATTAACGAGATATTTACGGGCAAGGGGATAGATGCAAATGCCACTGAGGGGCAGTTCAGCCTGATGAAGTACTTCTGAGTTACAATTTAGACACGCCCCTCACCGCAGCCTCTATTGTGTCAAGCCCTTTCGACAGGTTTGCCATCGACATTGTTATCGGGGGAATGATGCGGATCGTGGATATCCCGGCGGGCATGAGCAGCAGGCCGCTCGCAAAGCACGATTTCAGTATCCCTTCAACTTCCTTTATGCCGGGTTCCTTGGACATCTTGCTCTTTACTATCTCCATGCCCATCATCATGCCTATGCCGCGCACATCTCCAACGATCTCATAGCGCTCCTTCATCTCCTCCAGGCGCCTGCGCATGTAAGCGCCTTTGTCGTGCGAGTATCGTTCGAGGCGTGCCTTGTTCCTGTTCACATATCCTAGGAGTGCGTCTGCAGCAGCCACCGACACCAGATTGCCGCCGAACGTGCTCGAGTGTGAGCCCGAGGGTACGTCACCGAGTGATGAGCGCGTGATTGTGGCACCGAACGGGAGCCCGCCTCCGAGCGCCTTTGCCATGGTGTAAATATCTGCCTCGATACCGAAGTTGTCCATCCCTAGAAATTTTCCCGTGCGCATGTATCCGGCCTGCACTTCGTCGGAAACCAGGACCATGCCGTTCCTATCGGCTATGCGTCTTATCTTTTGCAGGAACTCTACCGGTGGAACTATGTATCCGCCTTCGCCCTGGACTGGTTCGACGAAAATGGCACCGACCTCATCTGCTGACACATCCTTGCCGAGCACATAATCCTCTATGTAATCGGCGCACGCCACCCCGCAGGATGGGTACTCCTTACCGAGCGGGCACCTGTAACAATAAGCATAGGGCGCATGGACCACGTTTGCAAACGGACCGAAGCGCTTCCTGTACTTAGACTTGGATGCGGTGAGGCTGAGAGAGCCGAGTGTGCGCCCATGGAAACCGCCGTAGAATGCTATGGAGTACGGCCTTCCGGTGAATATCCTGGCAAACTTCAGGGCGGCCTCATTGGCCTCGGTCCCGGAATTGGAGAAGAAGACCCGCCCGAAGCCCTTGGGGAACATGCCAAGCAATCGCGCCGCGAATTCGACAGGCAACTCAGAGTAGAAGTCGTAGAACGCGGCGTGCATCAACTTGTCCGTCTGCTTCTTCACCGCAGACTTTACCTCCCTTATCGAGCCGGAGCCAAAATTATACACGGCTATGAAGCTTGAGAAATCGATGTATCTCTTTCCGTTTACGTCATAGGCAAAGTCACCGTCAGCCCTATCGGCCATGAAAACGTATGGCAGGCGTGTGGTTGTGAGTAGAACCTTCCCATCAGCAGCTAGTATTCCGCGTATCCTTGAGCTTGGTTGCTTCGGCATGCGATCGATTCTAAATGTGCGCCAAGGCTTTTATTCTTTCTGCAGCTGGCGCTGAGGATGGATTACAACTGCAGCCCGTTTGCCTCACTTGAGCTTTGACGCATCTATCTCCAGCACTTTTGCTATCTGATCCTTGCTCGCGCCATCGATCATTTCGGACAGGAATTCCAGATGCTTGACATTGCATTTCCTCTCCTTGGGGCGCCGTGACGTGACTATGCTGACGAAATTAGCGTCTATTACTTTGGTCACTACGGCCTTGTCTCCTGCATCGCGGCCTAGCCGCTTTATGCAAACTCTACCAGTTTCTATCAAAGGCATAACATCACTTTAAGCGTTTGGCTGCGGTTTCCCGCAGAAGACGGCCACGCACGTGCACGGCCAACATGATGATTTGTTCGGAAAAGGATTTAATACGTGCGGTAAGCGCGTATGCAGAGGTCAGATGTCGACCTCCTTGAGCTTTCTTATTATGATCTCCGCAACCTCCGCGGCGGGTATGTTGTCCGTATCCACTATCATGTCGAATGGAACCTTATCCTTCCCTAGCTCCATGTTGTACAACTTCTTGTACAGCTTGTAGTTCTCCTCGTCGCGGATCTTTGTGGTTTTTATCGTCTGCTTCAGGTCGGTGTTGTCGCGCACGGCCATACGCTCGGCGCGTTTCTCGGACTCGGCGTTCAACCACACCTTGAAGCCCTCGTCTTTGAATATCCATGGAGCGGTGTAACTCGTAACCACGATGTTTCCCGCACGGATCTTTTTGAGCAGTCTACTGTCCGTCTCGCGGTCAAAATCAGGGTTGGTCTCCCGCTCCTTCATGAACTTTATGCCGTCCGAAGTGTCCCACCAATCGTCCCCCTCGGGATCGTATCCTCGATCCTTTGCCATCTCCTTGAGTATGTCGCCTGCACTGAGGGCGGCTATGCCCAGGCGCTTGGCTATGATCTTTGATACGGTGGTTTTTCCCGCCGCAGGCATACCGGATATGATTATGGCTTTCATTTGGTCAGGCCAGCTGTATTAGTGCGACATCATCTGCAGCACATAGTTTCTCTGGACTATGCCTATGTCGTTTAGCTTCATCTCGCCGTGCTCTATCCTGCTTGCAAGCTTTATGACGGTGCCGGCGCACTTCGAGCAGAGCACTCCGCCGAAGAGCCTGGAGTTGGTCTTCCTGCTCTTGCTGCTGCCCTGCTTTGGAGATATGCCATTGAGCTCGATCTTGCATATTGGACAGTGTGGAAGCGACCCGGGCTTACGCTCATAGTGTATGACGTGTCTCTTGCTCGGGGTAACGCGGTCGCGCCTCCTGAAACTAGACGACCTGTGCATTGGTTTTGGCAAATCTAACACCTTTAGAAATTAAATATTGAGCTGCAAAGGTATTTAATGCTATTCGGGCTGGGCGGCTTTCTTCGCACCGAAGCGCTTCCTGTCGCGAGCCTGCAACACCATCTGCATGGTTATGCTGATGATGAACGTGAAGATTATGAAGTAGGTGTTGTCCTGGAACGTCTGATACTTTATCGAGGTAACAAGCAGGTTCAGCGTGGCCGTTCCGGAAGGGAACAGGTGTGGCAGCAGTAGAAAGTAGAACGCTATGGATATCACGAACAGCACGGGAGTGGCGCGCATCTGGTGCTTGGTCGTCGCGGAAAACGCGGAGCCGAGTTCCTTCTGCTTCTTCGCCAGATCCTCTGCGCCTGCCTTCCTGTCCATAAGTTCCTTTAACTCCGCCTGTATCCTCTTTAGGTCCTCCTGCAATTTGAACGTCTTCTCTGCCTTGATGATCGTCCTTTGAACGGATATCGAAATTATCACGTCTATAAGGGATATTGCCAAGAGTTCTGGTATTATCAGGCTCAATTTACTCACGCATTTGTATAAAAGTGCTCCTTTATTATGTTCTCGAGCTCGGAAACAGCATCTTCCTGTTTTCCGTCGCTATTGTATATGATGTATATTGGTATGCTTAAATAGATTGCGCAGGACGAGAGTATCGCGAGATTTACTCCCCTGTGCTCGTCTATTTCAAGGACCGAGTCGCCCATGTTGCGCCTTCCGGGTTTAGAGACATCGTTGTGCCTCCTATTCCATATCTCTTGCGCCGTGGCGTCTATGTATATTATGGCGCTGATCCTTATATTCTTAAGCTCCTCTATGGTCACTCCGGGCACATATCTCCTTCCAAACTTTATCGTGAGATGCGTGTCTATTATCGCATCCGTCTTGTCTGCGATTATGTTCTTGAACGCCAATTCTCTCTGGGTCTTTATCTCCGTGTCGCTCATGGTGCCAAGGGCTTCCCTGTTGTCCATGCCCATACGCTCCTTGGCTATCTTAAGCATCTCGGTGCCTAGATTTATGTACCGTATGTCCTTGTACTTCTCCGACAGCGCACCTAGCAGGGTAGACTTGCCAGCGCCGGGAGTTCCAACAAACAGTATGAGCTTGGTCATTCTAACACACACTCAGTGTTCATGCATGAAAATGCCTGGGGAGGACGTTAGTCCTCTCCCATGCCTCCTGGAGGCATGCCTCCTGCGCCACCAGGGCTTCTGCCCTTCGCGCTTATCATATCGTCTATCCTGAGTATGGATGCTGCTGCCTCCACTGCACTGGATATGGCCTGTGACTTCACCTTGAGAGGCTCTATCACGCCAAGCTTGTCCATGTCGCTTATGGCATTCTTGAAAACGTCCACACCGAAGATCTTGCCATCCTTGAGCTTGTGTTTGCTTCGGAGCTGCACTAGCGTATCTATCGGGTCCATGCCAGCGCTTTCCGCCAGGGTCTTTGGAACGACTTCCAGGGCATCTGCGAACGCCTGTATTGCGAGCTGTTCCCTGCCACCCACGTCGGTCGCGTAGTCCCTGAGCTTGAGTGCCATCTCGACCTCGGTGCTGCCTCCTCCGGTTATGTACTTTCCGTCCTCGATTACACTGGCGAGGGAACCCATCACATCGGTGAGGGCGCGTTCTACTTCATCTGCGGCCTGCTTAGTGCCCGCCCTGACTAGTATAGTGACGCTCTTTGGATCCTTGCACTTCTCCACAAACACCATTTGCTCTCCTCCGACCTTCCTTTCCTCCACCAATCCGGCAAAGCCGAGATCGGACTGCGTCAGATCATCAAGGCTCGTTATGAGCTTTGCGCCGGTAGCGCGGGATATCTTCTCTATGTCACTCTTCTTGACCCTCCTGACCGCCATTATGCCGGCCTTGGACAGGTAATGCTGGGCTACGTCGTCTATCCCCTTCTGCACGAAGATAGCGTTGGCCTTGCTCGCAACCACCTTCTCTACCATCTCCTTGAGCATCTTTTCCTCCTGCGCTAGGAAGGCCTGCATCTGGTCAGGCGAGGTTATCTCTATCTTTGCGTCTACCTCCGTCTTCTCTATCTCTAGGGCGACGTCAAGTATAGCTATTGCGGCATTCTTGATCATCTTTGGCATTCCAGGGTGCGCGACCTCCTTGTCTATCAGCACGCCATTTATGAACTGCGTATCCTCTATGCTGCCGCCCTCCTTTTTCTCTATCTTTATGAAGTCGCGATCGATCCTTATCTGACCGTTCTCCTTTATCGCGACCTGTTTTACCGCCTGTATGGCGAGCTTGGTGAGGTACTTCTTTGTCTGGTCGCTGCCCACGTTCTTGGACCCTACAGACACAGAGGCTATCTCCTGCAGTTTCTCATCATCCTCCACGGTTATTGGGTTGGCAGCTGCCCTGAGAAGGGTCTTTGCCTTCTCCTGCGCCATTTCGTAACCCTTGATTATTGCGGCAGGCGGCACACCCTGATCGAGGAGCGACCCGGCATTCCTGAGCAGGTCTCCCGAGAGTATCACTGCCGTTGTCGTTCCGTCGCCGACCTCTTTGTCCTGTGTCTTTGCGACGTTAACGAGTATCTTTGCAACTGGATGCTCGACGTTCATTTCTTCAAGGATTGTTGCTCCATCGTTTGTTATTATGAGATCGCCGAGTTCGCTTACGAGCATCTTGTCCATTCCCTTAGGCCCTAGAGTGGTCCGGACTATACTAGCTACCGCATAACCAACGGCTATGTTGGTACGCTGGGCTTCCTTGCCGATAAGCCTGGATGCCCCTTCGGGCAATATCATGTACTGCTGTCCTCCTAATTGATTTTCTGCCATGTTCTCACCAATTTTAAAGCATAGGTTCCTAAATGCCCATGTGCACTTTTGCATTTTTCATGGGTATATGATAAGCATTTAGTATATGTACAGAAACATATTTATATCTGATGCCGCTACGACGGCAAACCGCTATTCCTGCGGGAACTGCGGGTGTACCGTGAAGCCTGCGAGGAGCCGTTTGCGCTCTTACCACCCCTGCGGCGAGAGAAAAGATACGCCACGACAAGTGCCGCTACGACGACGGTAATGATCATGTATGCGGTATTGTTCTGCGTTTTTGTTGTGGAAGGCGTAGTGGCATTGCCAGTCGGAATTGCGGGGTTGGTTGAAAACACAGTAGCCGTGGTTGCGAGCGTCGAGCCGTTTATGACAACGATTGGTGCGGTGTAGTTCTGTTGCGGCACCTCACTCAGCTGCATCAGCGACACATTTGCGCTATAGCTTCCTGCATCGTATCCGCCCACGCAGTACACGGAAAGGCCTGCAAGGTTGCCGCACCCGCTGAACGACACGCGCTGCGGCATTGTTGCTATGCGGTTCCAGGAAGTTATTCCTGAAGAAGTCAGCTGTGCCATGTACGTCGCGTTTGAGAAGGACGTAGCGTTGTTGCCTCCGGTGCAGTAGACACGATTTGATGCGACCGTACATCCGATCCCAGTGGCATTGAACGGATACCGGGTGGTGCCGCTCCACGGGCCTATGCCATTCTGCGTCAATGGCGCAAAGTACGAATAATTCACGTAAGTTCCATTGACCATGCCGCCGGTGCAGTAGAGGTAATTTTCGGATGTGAAGCATGACGATCCGGTTATTGCAACGGGATACGGGGCCGTTACGTTCCATATCGTCGGAAGGCCGTACAGAAGAGGCGTGTAATAGGATGAATTAACTTCAGCGCTGCCGTTGTACCCTCCGGTGCAGTACAGGTTATCGACGGTAGCGACGCACATCTGATCCGACACGCCTGTCGGATATGGCGTTGTCTGCGTCCAGTTGTATATGCCGTTGCTCGCGAGCTGCCCCATGTATGTCGAGTTAAACGTTGATGTCGCGTTGTATCCGGAAACGCAGTACACGAAATTGCCATTGTACGTGCAGCTCTGGCCCGTGATATTAACAGGGAAGGTCGCACCAGACGCCCAGGGGCCTATGCCGGACGGGGTCACCGTTGCATAATATGTAGTGTTGGTGTAATTGTAAGTCGTGGAGCCGCCGGTGCAGTACAGCATACTTCCAGATACGGAACACTGTACTCCGCTGTAGTTGCCAGGGTATTCCGCCGCTATGGACCATGAGGAAGCGCCGGACGAGAGTGCGGCGAAGGCCATTAGGCAGAGTGCCAGTGTGATGCCAAGAGCAAAGCGCATGCGTACACCGATAATCATTCCGCGCCAATGTATTTAAATGGGTTCACATCTTGCTGACTTTCCTCAGCAACGGATCCATTTTCTCGAAGAAATTGTTCCATGTGTAGTTGCGCTCCACGTGCCGCCTTCCGGCAACGCCCATCTCTTCCGCAATGTCTGGATTCTGCGCTACGAACGACATCTTCTCGGCCATAGAAGACACAGAATCCACCAGGAATCCGGTCTTGCCGTCCAGGATGGTCTCTCTGGGGCCGCCCTCATTCACTGAGATTATTGGTTTGTAGCTGGACATCGCCTCTAGAGGTATGAACCCGTAATCCTCATTTATGGCAGAAAACATCACCGCACTGCAACGGGAGTAAAGATCTCGCATCTTGGAGTCCGGGGCATTCTCAATTATCTTAACGTTGAGACCTGCTGATGCCTTCTTCAGCTTCGCGAGATAGGCCTTGTGCTCCGGATCGTTTGACACGGATCCGGCAAGGACCAGCTTGTGATTGCTGCCCTTGTTTCTTTTTGAAAACTGCCTGAACGCCTCCACTACGAAGTCCTGGCGCTTGTTGGACACTATCCTGGACGGATAGAAGAAGAACTTCTCATCGCCCTTGTTGGAAAAGAGATTGTAGTCTATACCTGGATTTACCACTGTCGCATCGCGCTTGAAGTACTTGTTGATCCTGCGCTTGGTGTTCTCGCTGTTAGTGGCGATAGCCTCTATTTTCTTTACTATTCCGCCGGCTATAAATCGGTAGCTCTTCACCATGGCCGCGTAAACGAGCTTGTCTGTGGTAGACCTGCCGTGCATCCGCACTTCGTACAGGTCATACACCTCGCGCGGGGGAGTATGGCAGTACCACAGCACGCGTTCGTTCTTGTGCCTTATCCATTCGCTTGGCGATATGTGTGGATTCAGCACATCATAGTCCTCCTTTATCTTGAACGAGTAAAATCCGGTCCCGTACCTGAATCCTTGGGATGCACGATACGGAAGGACCTTTGAAGACAGGTCCTTCCTCCCGAATACCTCTATGTCCAGGTCGGCAAACTCGGGAAAGGCATGCGATCTGTCATATTCCAGCGTATAGATCTTTGCGTCATAGTGCTGCGCTATCTTCAGGATGACGCGGTCCACTCCGCCCATTATGCTAAGGTATGGTTGCAGTAACAGCAGTTTCGTGGTATCACCGTTCCTTTTCAGCCAGGCACAGTGTAGTTATTGTGTATCCAGCTTGGCTTCGGCACAACTTCAGGCGTGCCGCCCGTATAGTTGTTTACCCTGAATATCATTATCTTGTGTGTTCCATTTACGTAATTTATTCCTGTAAAGTTGCTCGGATACGCGAGCGTGAACCCAGGGAGGCGGCCGAGGAAGAAACCACGGTAGTAGTTTGAGTCGTAGAATGCCGATGGTGCGTTGGTTATCGTATCGTTCGGACCGTTTGGCAGGTAGAGCAGGACGAACGTGTAGAAGTCCTGGTTCTTGCTCACAGGAGTCAGTCCCTCGTACAGATTGGGCGTCAATACCGCGTTTGTAGTGCTACCGTTAGTGTCTAGAAGTCTTGTTCCTGTTCCGGTCTGCAGTGCGGATTCGGGAACACAGTACGTGAGGTTCTGATCCACGGTGCTACCTATTACCACAAACGCCTGCACAGCCGGAGTGCTGGAGTTGGAGAAGGAGCATAGTTCGGACGGGCTCGTTATGTTGGAAGGGACCAGCAGCGTTGCGGGATCGTGCGCCAGTTCACATGGTGATGTCCCGAGGGTAAACGGCTGCCCGTACTTCGCGCCCTGTTGCGTTGCATACGTCATCGAGGTCTGGTTTGTGTCTATACACGCAAGGAAATCCAACGCGCCCCACTTAGGGACAAGCTGGTCATCGAATAGCACGTACTGAGACTGTATGCTGTTCATGTATGTTGCAAGTTTTGATGCCGAATAACCGTCGCTCTTTCCGAGAACGAACATCGCGGCCGTGTTGTAGTCCTCCTGCGCCACGGAATTGTCTCCCCGGATGACCGCGTTGCTGTTACCGAACCAGTTGATCCAGTCACCGTAGTCCCACCACGAGAGTATCCTTGGGCCGTATGGACCTACATTCGCTTTCATCCAATCCGTAGCCTGTATCCAGTACTGTGGAACGGTGTTGCAGAACATATCCGCGCCTATAGCATTTGTCTGAGATATTGCGGTGCAGTTCGTGTTTACCGCAGCGGGTAGTACGCCCAGCCCCAGGCTCAGGCCGCCCTCAAGCAGTACCGCAGCTATGGCAACGCCATATATGATGTCGCGGTGCCTTCCGCCGTACTTGTTTACGTAGAGGAGCAGCTCCCCTATTATGACACCGATGGCTATTATGTAGCCCACACCGAAGTGCGGCAGGTACTTGACTTCGGACATGCCTGCTACGGCGAGAGGGATCACGAATGCTAGGGCGAGTATGCCAGCCTGTGACTCCTTGAATATAATCGCGTACAGGATGAACAGTACGAAAGCCGCTAGCACTAGCAGTATGAGCAGATTGATTCCGAGTGTTGATGCGCCTATTATACCAAAACCTGCCGCGCCGAAGTTGTAGTTTACGCCAGTAGGCTCGAACTGCTGCACGGTCATGAACAACGGTGTTGCCGGTGTAGTGAACTTCTTGCTAAGTGCAAGGTATGACTGTATTGGCTTGCCCAGGGGGGTTAGAGCGAGGAGCAATATTGCGATCGCTGCGGCCACAAAGAACCATGTCAGGTACTCTCGGAAATCGAGTTTCCTGAAGAGTATCTTGTTCTTGGCCAGCACCCGTGGCAGATAATCGAAGATTGCGACGAACACCAACGAGGCGAGCGGGAAGCTTATTATGATAGGTATGCCAAACAGCGAAGGTATTCGCTCCGTGAGCGTAGCGCCGTAAGGACTGTAGAGCACATAGAATATGACTATCACCGCGAGGACTATCAGGTTCATGCGGTAGAAATCGCGCATGTCTGAGCGCTTCATCACGTTGAACACGCCCTGCAGGGCGATGTACAGTGCGAGTATTCCGGTAGGCACCGTGTAATAGTGCGCGCCGAGGAAGTTTGCGGCGAAAGCTATTCCTGCCAGTATTGCGAACCTGTTCTCCTTGGGGTTCTGCACCGCAAGAAGATACGCCGCGTAGAAGAAGAACATCGCGAATATCCCCCATGGCTCCAGAAGCTGCTCTCCGGCTATGAACGTAGTTATCAGTGTCGGCATTGCTGTTGCCAGGCCGGCCCCGATGAGTGCGGGAAACTTGCCGTACTGATGATAAAGGAGCATGAACACGACGAACACCAGCAGTGCCGCCATGATTGGCGGGTAATAGGAACTTACAAGGCTTAGGAGGTTTGTGTTTGGAGGGGTGTACTGCGAAGCCGGACCGGAGAATGATGCATTTAACTGTATGCCTGCTGCCTGCTGCTTCGTCTCTGCGAGCTTATACCAGTAAGCCTCTAGATAAGGCACTATCGGCTGTAGCCTGTGTATAGTGCCGTTCGTCAGAGATGGCCAAGCGGCGTGCTCCGTGTACAGCTGGTATCCATAAGTTAGTATGTACTGCGTGCTTATCATGTCGTAATACGGGTCGAACTCGAAGAACCGTGGTGCATTGCCGATGTTCGCTATTCTGGAGCCGAACGCCACCAGCATCAGGACCAGCAGTATGCCGTAAACCATCGTGGTTCCGGTGAGTCTGAATTCCCGCGTGGACTTGCCGGATGCGGCGTTTATGAGCTGGCGTTCCTCGTGCTCGTGTTCCTCAAAAAGCCTCTTCTCCTGGTCCGCGTGTGCCTCCATCACTTTCTGCTTCTCCTCTGGTCCGGCGTCTTTGAGTATCTCAAGTTCGTCCTCGTGGCGCTTGCGCAGGTCGCTCTCCTCGGCTTCATGCTCCCTTATTATTCGCATGTCAACCTTCAGGTCAGAGAGCGTGCTCCTGAGCTCTCGTACGCGCTCCTTGTAACTTGCGTATTCCATGGACTTGACGGCGCGCTCGCGCTGCAGCAGCGTCTTCATTCGGGGCAGGTCATTGAACACACCCTGTGTCATGCACAGGATTATGCCGATCACCGTAAGCACAATCACGTTGGCGCTGTAAAGACCGTACGAAAACGAGAAAATTGGCGAAACGGGTATGAGATACGATTCCAACCACACTGCAACCGGAGGGAAGACCAGGCCAAGCACGAATCCGATCACGAGTATCTCAAACAAGTTCAGCTTGGTCTTCTTCAACAGGGCCAGGGATATGAAGCTCCCGGGCAGCATTATGGAGAAAAACCCAATTAACAGTGCGGCTATGATTTCCATGGCAAACCCAGTATTGAAAGTTAAGTTAAATAAAGTTGTTTATCAAGAGATAAGACTAACAGAAAAGTGTTCACGCTAAGTATTTAAAGATGGTGTTATATTGCGCAAAAAGTTAGCTGTGATAGGTGCCGGCACAGCCGGACTCATAGCTGCAAAGAGGGCGGCCGAGCTCGGAATAGATACAACGGTTTACGAACAGAAGCAGGGGAAGGGCGCGAAGATAAACGCTTCTGGCATAGTCTCCCTTTCTGGACTGAACGCGCTGGGAATAGATTACGGCGGCGCAATAACAAACAGGCTGAGCGGTGCCGACATACACGCTGGTGGAAGAGTGCTTAGCGTAAGGGCCAGAGGCATAATAGCCAATGTACTTGATAGAATGCAGCTTAATGAGATGTGCCATGACGAGGCCGAGGCGAGCGGCGTGAAGATAAATATGGGGCGGCGCGTTGGTGGGGCAGAGATCGGCGAAATTGCACGCGACAGTGTTGTGATAGGCGCTGACGGGGCAGTGTCTTCGGTGGCAAGGCACTTCTCAATGGGACACATACGCAGGCATGTGCTTACCTACAAGCAGGAATTCAATGTGGACATAAAGGATCCTGAAAAGGTGGATCTGTTCTTCGACAACAAGCTCACGCAGGGGCTGTTCGGATGGACGTGCCCGAACTCGATGGACATACTTGAAGTAGGCATAGGCGTAGATTCTGGGTTCAGCAACAGCGCGAAGGCGATGAGCGCCTTCCTGAAGAAGAGGGAGATAGTGGAAATGATAGACGGAGGGAAGAGCATCGGGGGCGGTGCGAGCATGATACCCATGTCGCTCAGGGATAGGATCAGCGACAACCGCGGCGCAATGCTGGTTGGCGACGCTGCGGGACAGGTCAAGGCGACCACTGGGGGCGGAATAGTGTTCGGCGGGCACGGGGGGAGGCTTGCGGCGGAGATTGCCGCAGAGCACTTGGCAAATGGCACAACAATATATGATTACAGCAGGAGGTACATGGCGCGGTACGGGAGAGACCTGCATTTGCATTCGATGATCAATGAATTTTATTCAAGAATCAGCGCCGATTCGCTTGGGAGGATAATAACCGCTGCGAAATTTTTCGGGGCGGAGAACTTCCTGCACAAGTATGGGGACATGGACAGGCCAAGCCTAATGGTCAAGAGATTCTTCCTCAGGGCGCTGTCTGACTAGGCGTGTACTATGCTGGGCTTTTTAAGGCCAATAAAACGTGTTGGGCAAGAGTGTGGGAGGATGTGCCAAGGTGCAAGGACAATCTGTAGAGCCCTGAACGGCCCGGCACGTGCCCGCAGACTCCAATCCGCCATGGAATACCTGATGACGTACGGCTGGGCCATCCTCGTCATCGCGGTTGTACTTGGAGTGCTGTACTCGCTCGGCATATTCAACCCATCGAACTTCGCGCCGAAGGCGCAGCCCGGAAGCTGTCAGGTGCTCAGGCCGAATGGACCTGGAACAAATTACGACTTAAATCTTGAAGGCACGTGCGGCGGGGAGCTTCCGCAGTACATCGCATGGATGGACGGCTCTGCCTCGCCGCAGGTCAGCGTTCCTGACACGGGTAATTGGACACGGATTGAGAATTTCACCGTATCGTTTTGGATAAACCCGGTCAAAAGCACGCAAAATCAGTGGCCGAAGTACGTGGGCTTCGAAGGGTGCGGCGGCGGCGATGGCTGGATTGTCAGCGGTGGAGAGTACAACAATCCCCCGTACGTTTCCATCTCATTCAGCGCGCCGTCCCCTAGCTGCTGGAGCTTTGGAGGGCCGAGCGCGCCGATAAGTGCGAACGGATGGAGCCTGGTAGTGTATACTGTCAACATACCAGGAAATGTGATTTCTGTATACACCGACGGGAAGTTGCGGGGGACGAGTGCGGCAGACGGTCAATATTACGCAGGACAGGGAACGTTTGGGATTGGATATGAGGGCATGGAGGCCGGCTTTGCTAACGTACAGTTTTACAATGGCACCCTATCCGCAAATAGCATAATGTCATTGTACGATGAAGGCGTAGGAGGAGTGCCGATAGAATTGCAGAAACTCGTTGGATGGTGGCCACTCAACGGCAATGCAAACGACTACTCCGGCAACGGCAACAATGGGGTGTCATCCGATGCCATCTACACGGGCGCGTGGCAGGGGAATTACACCGCACCGTGATGCTGCGGTGTCTGCTCGCTGTCCTTTTTATCGAGCAGTTTCTTCCCAATCTCCTTGCGCAGGGTCATGTCGACCTGAACTTTAGCGTAATCCTCTGGACTGAGAGTCTTTTGGAGTATGTAGTTCGAGTAGCTTATTGAGATGTCTGACAATGCCAGCATCAGAGACTGCACATCGTTCTTCCGCATCACGTACTGGCCATCCGGCTTTATGACTTCGATACCGACAGGTGCAAAAGAGAAGACCACACCTACAAGGGATTCCATGCTTGATAGCAGTGCCGTTATTATGGCGCTTGTGGAATACAGATCGCCTGACTTGACAGGCTCATCTATGCCGCCGAAGCAGTATACAACCCCAGGAGCCTTGAGCAGCTTGTTGTTTATCAGATCGGTCATTATGGGCTGCAGCTCGTCCGGAGTCTCGCCGTGCATGTCGAAGTACATCTTCACAAGAAGACCGCCCTTGCCCAGCGTTTTTTCCGTAACCTCGTCAATCTCTTTCTTTGCCATTTCAGCTACCTTTTATCTTGTTTATAGCATCCACTATATCGAGCAATTCCTCAGATCCACTGCCCATGTCGCGGAGCTTTACCTTCTTTGCATCAAGTTCCGACTTGCCTACTATTACCACGTATTTGATGCCCATGGCATTCGCGTATTCGAGCTGCTTTGAGATGCTTCTGGATGTAGCGTTAAGATCGGTGTTTATGCCAGATGCGCGCAGAGTGTTGGCCACCGAGATGGCGTACTGCAGAGCATCCTTGTTGATGTTTGCCACGTATGCGGCCGTGTAGCCTGGACCCAGGCCGCGCAGGTCCAGCACCTCGAAAAGCCGACTTATGCCAATAGATATTCCAACGGCAGGATAGCCGGGCTTTGAGTAAAGTCCTATAAGATCATCGTACCTGCCCCCTGAGGCTATGGATGGCAGGCGTTTGCCATCATTGTCGAAAGCAACGAACTCCCACACCGCACCGGTGTAATAGTTCAGTCCACGCGCGAGTGACAGATCAAACATTACCTCTCCCTGGATGCCGTACGCGTCTAGCGTGTCGAGTATTGCGGTGAGGCGTTCTACCTCCTCCTTGGTTTCTGGAGCATTTGTCAATATCTTCTGGAACTTCTCCTTGTTTTCCATCTTCTCTCCGACGAAATTTAGCAAAGCCTCGGCATCCTTACCTGGCACCCCGACTGAAACGAGCTGCGAGAGCGCCTCGCTAGTGCTTATCTTACCGAGCTTGTCGATTACTATTATCGCCTTCGGGTTAAGCTCGTCCGTCACGTGGAAAAGGCGCAGGGCCGCATTTAGCACTATTCTGCTGTTTATCAATATTTTATAGTTCATCAGGCCCATCGACTCGAGGGCCAGGGCTGTTGCGGCGACTACCTCGGCGTCGCTCACCGGCTCTTTGCTGCCGACTATGTCTATATCGGCCTGCATGAATTCCCTGGAGCGCATCTTCTGCGGTTCGTCCCTCCTCCACACCTTTGCTATCTGGTAGCGTTTAAACGGCATTACTAGGTCACGGTTCATTGACACGTACCTGGCGAGAGGCACCGTGAGGTCGTATATCAGTCCGGCCTTGCCCCCCTCCACGGAGTACATCTCCTTCCCGGCTTCTTCACCATACACCTTGGCATTTAGAACATCCATGCTCTCGATGCTTGGCGTCTCTATGGGATAGAAGCCGAACCGTCTGAACATCTCCTCTATCTTTGAGGTTATGTAGCGCATCTTCACAGCTTCGCGTGGGCCGAAATCCCTTACGCCTCTTACGAGTTCCATAGGCATAGAATCAAGCACGTTTCAATTGGCAGAAGAAAATTATTATGCCTTGTGAACGGAGTCGGATTTGCTAGGGAATCACAGACTCTTCTCAAGCCAGTGCTTGAACTCTTCCTTAGGAAGTGCACCTACCGACATTGCCTTGACCTGCCCTTTGTCAAAAAGAAGCGCAGTAGGTATGCTCATTATGTTATACTCCGCGGCAATGTCCTGATTCTCATCAACGTTGAGCTTTGCGAACTTAACTTTGTCCTTGAAGCTCTTCTCCACCTCATCAAAAATCGGAGAAAACACCCTGCACGGACCGCACCATGCAGCCCAGCAGTCTATAACAACGGGTGTCGAGGACTTCTTAACTTCAGCGTCAAAGTTGCCTGAATTTACGTCTAGCATGCCATCACAGTAGATTTTCGTCCCGTTTTCTATATAAACATTTTGATGGATCGCATGCCAAGGTTAGACACGCTGGCAATATGCGGGGCAGAGAGCGATGGGCATTCTTGTGTGTATTTTGTTTATTGCATCGCGCAGGATCCGGCCGGCAGGACTATACTTCTCTCTCAAATTCCCCTTCCTCCCAGGGAAAAACGATCCATTTGCCTGTTGACTTTATGAATAAATCCGGGGTGAATGTGCTGTGAGGTTTCGTGAAAAGCACAGCGGTTGTTAGGGACATTGGACGAAGTGATTTCAGATAGCCAGTCACGAAACGTGCTGTATCGCCATGGTCAACAAGGTCATCTACCAATAACACCCTCTTGCCGCGAATGCTTGATGTTATCGTGGATATTACTTTTGGTGCCTTGCGCTTGCCTATCCCGGTGTACGATTTCACGTTTATTATGTCCATCCTGCAACCTATACGGTCTGAAACAACCATTGCTAGTGGCACTCCGCCCCTCGCTACGCCTATCACCAGGTCAAAATGACCCTTGCTTAAAACCTTGGTTGCCAACTCTTCTGCCATTTTGCCGTAGCCTGGCCAACCGATATGCAGGAATTTACCCATGTTGGTATTTGTAACTTCTGTTTAAATAATTTGAGGTCGAAAGAAATTCTTGGCAGTGGCGGCGTGGTGATGGCATGGATTTCATTCTGGCATGCACAAGATGTCACGAAGAGGAGGATAATCCTGCGGCCTTCAGATGTTCCGGATGCGGTGGCATATTGGAGGTGCAATACACTTCGAAGGGTACGTTGAAAAATTTTGGAAAAGGGAAGATAAACCAGGACCGATACCTACAGATGCTTCCAATAGAAAAGTACGCCGTGCGTGAGGGGGACGGAGGCACCCCACTGCTCGAGGTAGATGAAGGGTTTCCAGGAGATGCAAGAGTGCTCCTCAAGCTCGAGACCAAGAACCCAACTAATTCCTTCAAGGACAGGGGGTCGGTGGTGGAGATATCGCGTGCAGTGGAGCTTGGATTCGGGAGTGTCGTGTGCGCGTCTACAGGGAACATGGGCATGTCTGTTGCATACTACGCCAGGGAGGCCGGGCTTGGCGCAACCGTGTACATGAGCAAGGGAGGCAATAAGAATAAGATGCAGAAAATACGCGAGTACGGTGGCACCGTGGTCACCGTAGATGGTGACTTCAATGACGCGATGCGTCTTGCGGAGCGCGAGTCCGTTGCCAAGAGTGCATTCGTCTGTGGGGATTACCACTTCAGGAAAGAAGGACAGAAGACACTGATGTTCGAGCTTGTCGAACAGCTCAAGGGAAAATCTCCGGACGCGGTGTTCCTTCCTGTTGGTAACAGCACGCTGCTCGCAGCTGCATACAAAGCGTTGAGTGAACTGCTGTACCTCAATGAGATGGACAGGATGCCGAGGCTTTATGCGGTTCAGTCAGAGGAATGCGCGCCGCTCGTAAAGGCGTACAGGACAGGAAAGGAGATAAGTTATGAGAGACCAAACACCGTTGCCGATGCCATAGCGGTGGGATACCCGACATTCGGATTTGAAGGTATAAGGGGCGTCAAAGAAACGTTTGGAGACGCGATCGCGGTGCCCGACAAGGATATACTCGAGGCGGTGAAGAGACTGAAGATGCTTGGAGTTGGTGCAGAACCAGGAGGCGCCGCTGCATTCGCTGGGCTTTTGAACGTCATCAAAAATGAACAGCATCTCTTCGATGGAAAGACAGTGGTTGTACCGGTAACAGGAAACAACGAGTGAATTACACGTGGTGTATGCTTCTCGCGATTTCTGCCTCCTGCTCTGCGACCCGTTTCTTTGCTTCAGATATGGCAGAATAAACGCCTTTCCTTAGTGCGTCGCATTGCTGCTTCATTACTACCAGTTGCTCCACACTCTCACGCAGACGGTCATGCAGTGTTCCGTCGGCTACCGTGCCGCTTTCCAGCAACTTCTTTCCCGTGTAGGTATTGTGTTCTATGCGTCCTATTGTTTCCAACATCGTGCCGTACACGTCCATCTTTGCAGAGTCGAATATGCCGGACCATGACAGCACGGAGTCTATTGCGGAGTTTAGCGAGTCGGGATCCAGGGGGGAGCTGACACGGGAATTGAATTCGTCTATGGTCTTCCTGCGCTTGTTGTAGTATGAGGCAAGCAACATGTCGATCGAGGTGGAGAATTGCGCGCGGCCCATTGCGCTTTCTCCTCGGCTGTGCTCAGCGTCGTACCTTTCCTTTGACCACTTTTCCCTAAGCACGGAGTATGCGTGATTCACCTCTTCTGTCTTCCGGGTCGCCTCGGCCGAGGCGTTTATGTCAGGATGATACTTCTTTATTTGACGCAGGTACGCCGCACGGATGGCCTTCTGGTCCACTGTGTAGCGCATACCAAGCACAGAGTAAAGATTTTTCTGGTCGGCAAACGTAAGGCCTATGCCAAGGCGGGCGGATTCGGATTTGAGCAAAGACAGGATGCGTTCATTTTCAGAGATGAACCTGCGCGCGGCCTTCTCGGCCATCCCCTTTCTCGCGTTGCCTAGCGCAACTAGCGCGCGGCCTATGAAGCCCATAGGTACATATCGCGGTTGGGTTTTAAATTCCGAGGGTGTGCGACGAAGTGCCGGATAATGTTAAATATCATGAATGGGTCGCTATAAGTGATATCATGTCGATGCTCGCTGAAGTGAAGGCGCCGGCCAACATCAAGATAGGAGGGGAACATTCGGTTGTGTACGGTGGGCCGAGCCTGTCCGCTGCCATATCACTCTACGCGACATCCACGGTAGAGGATTTGGATTCCAAGGCGCTTGAGATACTCCTTCCTGACCTGGACAGGCGCAAGAGCTTCAGCCATGAGGAGTTGGAGGCACTCCACGTGGACTTCGATGCGCGGGACAAATCTCCCCCGATCCCCGGAAGGGAGGGAGAAGCCGGAATAAAGAAATATGTGGCAAAGCACGCAGGAATAGGAATGGAATTCCTGCCATATGCAACGATAGCCGCCAGGCTGCATTTCGATTACGGTGCGCGGGTGCTGAGCAGGAGAGTGACCGTGCGGTCCGACGTGCCGCGGCAATCCGGATACGCAAGCAGTGCGGTATGCTCCACATCCTTTGCTATGGCCTTGGTCAAGGCCGCGGGAATCATCATCGGGGACCATGATGCAATAGACTTGATAAGGGATGGAGAACGGGTGCAGCACGGGGCAGAAGGAAGCGGCAGGATAGACGTGGGGCCTGCGTATTTCGGAGGGTATGTAGAGTTCGGAAAGGAGGGAATCGTTCCGATGAACATAAAGACGGAGACATGGTTCGTTATTTTCGATACGGGACCTAAGCCTCCGACCAGCGAAATGGTTGGTAGAGTGAGGGAGTTGTACAATAGGGACAGAAAGCACACGGACAGAATACTTAAAGAGATTGACGAGTGCGTTACATCGGACGTAGACGCGCTGGGCAAGGGCGACCTTAAGGAACTCGGACGGCTTATGTCGCGCAACCACGAGCTGTTGCGTGAGCTCGGCGTCTCGTCTAACGGGCTAGATACTGCAGTGTCCATAGCACTATCTAACGGGGCATTGGGGGCAAAGATGTGCGGGGGTGGAGGAGGTGGAATAGGGATAGCATTGGTTAACGATGACGTGGTGGCGGATGCATTAGAGAAGGTACTGAGAGCGGCAGGGTTTGCAGCGTATCGTGTGGAACTCTCGGGCAAGGGAGCAAAGGACTTGAGCAGAATCAAGAGTTGAGTAGGGTCAGTGCAGGATAAGATTATATTAAGCGATGAAGTGTTTATACCGGATGTTTAGATGCATGAAAAAGTAATAACAGCAGAAGGTACACCAAACATAGCACTCATAAAGTACTGGGGGAAGCGGGATAGCGGACTTATTCTCCCCATGAACTCTTCAATCAGCCTCACCCTAGGTAAAGAATCAAAAATGATTGCAGGAAAAACGTTTGAGCTCAGAACAAAGACGAGCGTTGTGTTTTCGAAATACCTTAAGGAGGATGCCATTTATGTAAATGGGAAAAGACTTGATTTGAAGGATACAGACACTATCGAGCGGTTCAGGGCAATAGACATGATGAGAGAGCGGGCCGGCATACGTGAGAGGGCTTTGGTTGTGTCAGAAAATTCTTTTCCAACTGCAAGCGGGCTCGCGAGCAGCGCGTCAGGAATGGCAGCACTGGTCTACGCAGTGGCGTATGCGCTTGATCTTGGATTAACTCGGAGTGATATGTCAAGATACGCGCGGATTGGGAGCGGGAGTGCGTGCCGCAGTGTCATGGGCGGAATAGTCATGTGGAACAAAGGAACCAGAGAGGATGGCGTGGATTCGGTAGCAGAGCAACTGTATCCGGAAACGTATTGGCCGGAACTCAGAGATGTTGTGTCCATAACATCGCCTAAAGCAAAGAAGGTCCCATCGCGCGCCGGGATGGCGCGGACGGTTGCTACAAGCAGCCTGTACAAGCAAAGGGTAAAGGACGTTGATGGTAGGATAGATGCCTTTCTGGATTCGCTGCGAAGGAAGGATTTCCATGAATTTGCAAGGATAATAATGGAGGATAGCAACAGCATGCATGCGACCATGCTTGACACATATCCGCCAATAATGTACATGAATGACATTTCCAGGGAAGTCATCTACGCTGTTCACGAATTAAACAAAAAAAATGGGGAAAACGTCTGTGGTTACACATTTGATGCTGGTCCGAATCCACAGATAATAACACTACGGGAACAGGTGGAGGAAGTAGCCGAAACGCTGAAGAACATACGGGGAATAAAGAGTATATTTTACACTGGGGTGGGCGGCGGGCCCAGGCTTCTAGACATGAAGGATTCACTCATAGAAGAAGGCAGTCTTTTGCCGAAAGGATGAGGAGGCATGAAAATAATTTCAAAGGCGCCGGGAAAAATACTTTGGCTGGGCGGGTATTCGATCCTGGAGCGACTGAACCCAGGGTTTGTTACCACAGTAGACGCGTTTTCAAGGGTAAAAATAACCTATTCTGGAGATTACGGGGTGATTCTTGATGTGCCTCAGCTAAACTTACACGCAGCTGGCCGAATAGAAAAACATACCGGGGCGCTAGAAATTGCGGTGGAAGAACGGCTTGTACTACTTAAGACTGCGGTAGAAACTGCAACAAGATATGCATTGGAAAGCGGCGCATCACTACATGGCATAAGAATCGAAACCGAAAACGACAGGCAGTTTGCCTACGCGACAACGAAGGACAGAATAAGCAAGAGCGGGCTTGGTGGGAGCGCGGCAGTGACCGTGGCTGCGGTTGCAGGAGTGCTTAAGACCTTTGGCATGCCTCCGGAAACGGATTTGGTGCATAAGCTGTCGCAGATAGCACACAGCGTGGCCACCGGAAAGGTTGGTAGTGGTTTTGACATAGCTGCGGCTTCGTATGGCAGCATTGTGTACAGGAGGTACTCGCCATCTATACTGAATGGTTTTTCACTCGAAGAGGGCAACGACAGGTTGGTAAGACTGGTGGAATCAGCTTGGGACTACGCTATGGAAAAATTTTCTATGCCAGAAAGATTCAGGCTGTCGTTTGCCAATTTTGTCGGAGAATCGATGGCTACCACAAGTGCGATAGGGAGTGTATCGGATTTCAAGGCCAAGGATCCTGAGCGTTACTCGACTTTGATGGGCAGCATAAATGCCCAGAACGTAAAGGCCATCGAAGCGCTGGAGGCGATAGATGGCGACGAGGATGCGGTTACACGGTTCAGAGAGGCGTTTGTTTCTGGCAGAAGACTTACCAAAGAATTGGGCGTATTGAGCAACACCAGCATAGAACCAGACGATTGCACGGATCTGATAGAACAGAGCGAAAGAAACGGGGCGTTTGTTGCGAAGCTCCCCGGTGCCGGCGGAAGGGATGCGATAGCGGCACTTTGCAGCGCCGATGCAGACGCCCAAAGACTCAGTGATTTCTGGGGAGGCAGAAGTGATCTTGCCGAAAACCCCGTCGGATTCTACAATAAGGGATTCAGCGTCTCTGAAGAGAGTGTCAGATAGTTATCTTTTTTAGCATTTCAGAGTATGCTTCGAAGGCCAAATTTTTGGGGATCTTGCCTGCGAACAGGCGTGCCCCTTTGAATGTCACGTCGTTTCGCTTGCTTCCGAGCAGCTTTCCGGATAGCACATTCTTGAAAAGCGCGGTGGCGCTCGGGTAGGGATTGCTTTCCAAAAAGCACAGGGTCGAATCGCGAACTATCGTAGCTATCGGTCTTCGGTGCGAACGCATGAAATTCTCAGCTGCTTTGCGCATGAAAACCTCAGGCCCCTTGCGTAGGATTGCAGGTATTTTGTCATCTGGCATGGAGAAAAGCAGATACCCTTTACGGGCCTTCACCCATACGGCGGATAGGTAAACTTCGTACCCGTAGCGTGCGAGAAGGTTCGATATAAGACCGGCGTTCTTCTTCAACTGCGGCCACACCACGTCCTCGCTCTTGTCCGGTACCGTGGTTTCTATTAGGTACAGGCCGGATCCAGTCTGCTTTACGAATTGATCCACGAGCTGCTTTGCGGATATTGATGAAAATCCACGGCCGTAAAATGTCTCAGCGTTAGGCTTTTTGAGGAACATGCGCGCAAGCAAGATGAATCGCGACAATGACGCCCTGGACACACCTGCAGCCACATTTCTGTCACCGTCAACAGGATCTATGACTATGAAATTGGAATTGAACTTCTTCACAAGCGACTCGTCCTTGGTTGAGTTACGCGTCCTTGGATCCAGGATTATTGGGGATGAGGCAACGGAAAAAAACTCGAGCGTCTTGAACAGCGAGCCGAACTGGTGTATCAGGAGTTCGCATAGGTAGCCAGGAAATCCCCCAATCTTCACTTCTGCACCATAAAGATTGTGAGATTTGAGCAGGTACTTGAGTACGCGGGTATCATCGCGCTGCTTGTCAGTAAGATTTGCGTTGATGAATTCATTGTGGAGAGGCGTGCGGTCAACCGCAGTGCCCCTCTCCCTTGCATCCCCTATCTTCAGAGCAGGCACTAAGTCGATCTTGAGACCGAGATCGTCGAGCCAGATGCGCGTGTAAGGATGTTCGGCATACTTTATCTCCAACCGGTCGTTCTTGCCGGAGGCGAGTTTTCTTCCATATTGCAGCCCTCGTTTTACTATGTCCTCCTTGCGCGAATTCTTGTCGAAAAGAACGAATATGTCTATGTCGGCATATCCGCGCATGTTTGTTCCCCTTGCTACGGAACCCACAACGCGGATGTCGACTCCCGTATCAACTATCAACTTCAAGCGCGCCATGACGGCGTTTATGTGCGCTATAGTTTCTGCGGTTTCTTCCTTGCTGGGCTTTATTTCGGAGAGAACCCTTTCGAATATGCGATTTGCCTTTGAACGGCCCTCGTTGTCCATCCTAATGCACGATTTGACTTTGCATCTAAGCCTTTTATCGCTATGCCTTTTGCTGTTTAGTCTGTTGCACAGAGGTCTTGTTAACCTGCATGCCAAGGGATACGAGCTTGTAGCCCATATTAACGAACAGGAAGAGTATTGCTATCTCTATAAGCGTGTACGTTGCTATGCCTGCCTGGTTCGTGATGCTGCCGCTGAGCCTTCCGAGTGTCGCGTTTATCCCTTGGTTTGAAGATTGCTGCACCATCCCCATCACCGCAAGCGCGCTCGCGGCGTTTGAGTACAGGCCGTACGCTTCAACAAACGCAAATGCTATGAGCAATAGGCCGATCGCTTCCATGGCGTATCCGTAATATGACATCGCATTACCGATAATAGATCTTGATGCAAAGTTTAAAATTACCCCTCTGCGCAAATAGTACCGAGGGCTCGTGGCTCAGTAGTAGAGCGTTCCGTTCGCAACGGAAAGGTCGCGGGTGCGATCCCCGCCGAGTCCATTTCCAGCTCTAGCGGGAATTCCGGCGTCAAATCCGACTGCGGGTCTGGGTGCAATGGCGGTCTGATGCACGCGAATTCTAAAGCCTTTGGGTGCGGTGACAGTCCGGCATTCGCATACAAAGAGTTAAAAGGCGAGTTGAGCAGGACACTGCCTTACCTGCCAAAACACCATCTCGTAGAAGTACGGAAGATGGTCATGCAGCAGTTCAGGAAACGCTTCCAGAAGAGCCGAATACCTAAGTATGGCTCGCTGAACAAAGGGTTTACTGAACAAGAACTTATCAAGTTCTTCAAGGTAATAGATAATGAGAAATTTAGGTTATTATTCTCATATCAGTCTCAGCTTGGCCTACGCATAGGCGAAGCCGTCCGTATAAGCGTGAAGGACATAAAGTTTGAGAGCAGGGAGCTAGTGGTCAAGACAGAGAAGGCACTTACTCTGGATACCTTACTGATACCTGCTCCGCTCTTCCAAGCGACTTTAGCCTTCATTGAGGCACATAGCGAGGCCATAGAAAAGGCTCAGGGCTGCGTCTTCTTCAAGGAAGAAGGCAAGAGCAGACTGGATGAGCCTCACGTGGCCGAGAACTACGTGCGCAACATGTTCCGTTACTATGTCGAAAAGGCTGGCCTTCTGGAAGTCTACGACCAGAGCGATGAGTCTAGGCCAGATAGGGCGGTTAGGAACTTGCACAGGCTGACTACACACAGCCTACGCCACTACGCCATAACTCACTTCTCGGAGCAGACAAACGGGAACGTTTTCCTCACGAGCAAGTTCGCGCGGCATAGCAAGCCAGCGACCACAATGACCTACATAGCTACCAACAAAAAGGAGCTATACGCCAGCATTGACGGGGCGTTCTCGATAGGTCAGGCGGTCAGCCTGAAGGCCAAGCTTTCACGGTTTAGGTAGGCTTGCTTAGCGCGATTTCAAGGTTTTCATAGGCTTCGTTGATCTCTTTCATCTTGGTTTCAGCTTCCTTGCTCTTGTTAATGTCAGGATGGTAGCGCAATGCGAGCTTGTAGTAAGCTTTCTTTACTTCCTCCATTGTGGCGCTCTTCGGGACGCCAAGGACGGCGTACCATTTAGCCGCCTTGCTTCCCCTCCTGACCGTAGCCCTGTTACGGCGTTTCTGGCGGCGTTCCTCCCGCCGCCGCTGAACAGTGAGTCCGAGAAGCCGACGCCTGCTCAGATATTCAGGCTGAAGAGGCTTCATGTGCGTGAGGAAATAATCCCAAGACTCAACAAGCATACTGCGGGTGAGTTAATACGCAAACTGGTCACGGGCAACGTCTACCACCAGCCATATCCATGCAAGGAATGTGACACCACGCATGACATTATGCACCACATAACCTATGACGAGTTTAAACGCCGTGAGGACGAACTCCGCAAGAAGCCTGCCGATTCTGCTAAAAAAGAGGATTGAGAACATGGAAACACAAAACCGCCCCACAGATAAGCAGAGGGAATGGCTCGCCAAGAAGGGCGTGCCAGCATCCGAAGTATCGAAGATGTCCTTCGATGACGCCAAGAAGAAGCTCGACGAGCTATTCGGCAAGAAGCCAGGCAGCGCACCAGCTACACAGACAGAGCCTATAACCGTACTGGGCAACCTCGACGACCTATTCAAGGTCAGCGACAGGATAATGCAGCACATTCGCAGTGCTGAGGAGTACGGCGGACTAACAGAGATAGGGCAGATGGCTGTGTATAAAGACTTGCTGAATAACTACACCAAGTCGAAGATAACCGAGGGAATAAGCCGCAATAGGCGCAGGTGACAACGTGGACACACAACAATCCAGCCTAGACACACGTGACACACACCTATCCGACAGGCTGATCGGTCAGCATGCGGTGCTGCATCTGCTGAACGGCAAAACCCTGTGGCTGCGGATAGTAGACCTCGATTACTACTATCTCTTGGTAGAAACACCACGCAAGAAGGCGCAGTTCCTTCTCAACCGCATGAGAGTCATAGAGATAGAGCCGTTGACGCAGCAGGAGGCAGAGGCACGCCTGAACCACAACGGCACAGCGCAGGCGCATGAGGTGATGCAGGAATGATGATCAGCCTCAAGACCATACTCATACTGTTGCTGCTTGCCTTCCTTGCAGGACTGATACTCTTCACACCGTTCACGCAGTGGCTTCAGAATACGCTCAACGGCATATCGCAGGCAACTGCGCCTGTTGTGAATGGCATAAACGCAACCAGCGACAACAGCCTGTGCCAGCACGCAGGGTTAGGGTGTTGATGTGAAGAAGAGCAATATTGCGAACAATGTCGCTTATGCGAGCAATAGATCCGTGAACCTGATAATTGGGCATACTACTAACTACGAATGGTGATACTATGAATGGCAAATTGAAAGGTAAAGGGCTTTACCGAGTCTCTGTCTACTTCAACGAAGCAGACTTGACGAGGATAGTGAAGGATGCAGAGAAGGCGGGTTTTAGGCGGGTGGGCATACCGATTAAGATCCAGAAACCGCACGGTATGGCAGAAGAGTGGCTTGCTAATACAGATGGGGTCGGCAGGCTTCTCAAGACCTGCTATGGGTACTGGAAGGAAGAGGAGCCACGACGCCTGGAGGCACTCGCTGAGACTGAGAGGCAACTGAAGGAGCTAGAAGCCAAGAAGAAGGCACTGGAAAGGGGCAATGTCAGATGATGGGCAAAACTAATAAAGTTAGGTTTGTTATATATAGTATGGCACGATACGGAAGACGTGGTGGTGGGGGTTTAGTAGTACCTCTAATTTTAATTATCCTATTGCTTGTTGCTTTGTATGTCCCACTTATGCCATTACTGTACGTTTCAGTAAGCTATAATGGACAACAAACATCCCCGTATACTTGCTGGACTAATAATACTTGGAATGTTTCGTTGGTAAATAAATCAGTGTCATTTTTACAATACTTAAATCTAACGTCTAATCATCAACAGAATATATCAGAGGGGAATAACTCCGCCATATTACTGGTCGGTAATAAACAAAACAAGATAATATTCTCAAGTGAGTATTATCTTGGATTTAGAAGTTATATACTGAATACATACCAAACACCTTCAAGTGTCGGTGGAATTAATTTAAATATAACTGAAGTGCATGTAGCTGAACCATACATAGGTTGCTATTCATACGATAAAATTATTGAATTACCGAGGTGATTAAAGTTGACAGCAGAAAGACCTATATTCTTTCTTTGGGAGATTCTTGTAATAATTCATACGTTCTTGGGGGGATTACTATTCGGGGATACAATCTCCAACAAAACAATCTTTTCACCTCTATATGGCTTTGCTGTGATAGTTTATCTAGCAGTATTGGTAGGTCTAGTTAATGCTTACAACTTTAAGACAGGTAAGTTGAGAAGTTCTAATTACTTACTTCTAATGTTTATATGTTCTTTTGCCACATTGTTACTTTTTATGGCACTCCGATTCATATCTGCAAGTTAATAGAATACGGAAGAAGGTAAACTGAACGATGACTATAACATTTATAACCTTTCGCAAGACCAAAGACAAACTATTTATATGTGGAAAAAGGGAATTATATTGTGTTATTATGACAGTTAGAACAACGATGAGACAAGCGGTGCAAGTCGAGTTTAGAGAGGTTAATACGACTGGTGTATTCCTGGCTCACACTGAGGCGAACCGGAAGACTTCAGTGGCATTGCTTAAACAGAATGGTTTTAGGGCACTTACTTATCAAGAGGCACTTGTAAAGATAGACCAGAACCCCGAACTTAAGGAGCAGCTAAAGGGCAAGTGGTTTTATCTGGACGGAAAAGGATCTGCACTATCAGGATACTACACATTCGATGAGAGAGGAGACCTTACAAAAGGGCAAAGTGACATAGAGAAGACAGTTTATGTTTGGAAAGGAAACCAGACGTTGTCGCTCGACGTGCGGGCGGACGACTACGCCCGTATCTACGAGGGGCGTTTCTACCTCAATGCGAGCTTCTCGCCTGACTATGCTGCTCGGGTGGTGGTTGGGGTTAAGGACGCCCACGAAGTGGGCACGCCGAAAATTGAGGTTGCTCCAGCAGAGGAAGGCATTAAACTTACTGGCGTTACAACTAAACAACTGACAGCACTTCTGAGGGGATCTGCTCAGGAGTTATCAAATGTTGAAGCCTTTGGAACTGACAGCCTTCCACAGACAAGGATGCTGGTAGAAGCGTTAAGAATAAAAGAGTAAGACGCTATCTTATTCTCAGGAAGCACGTGATGCAATCGAATACCTGAACATAACGCACGGGTTAGGTAGGTATAGGAGATTCGCACAGCGTACAATGCGTGAGGCACGCAGGAAGCCGCATGTTGCGAAATCTACGCAACAGATAGACATTTTAGGCTGATTGCAGGTGGCTCGGCAAATAATACGCATGCACGGCATCTTGCGAACGGGCGTAAACGTGGCGCAGATTCTGCGTAATGCCATATCTATACTGTCTTATTTAAATTATTTAAGTTGGAAAACTTAACTGAATGGTGGTCTCCCGCCGAGTCCACTTCCAGTCATTGTTACACGAAAAGAGACGCAGAGTGGTGCGCCGCAGCGGCGAAATCAAATACGATTGCAACGTTAGACCAGATGCTTTGAGAGCCACTCGCATGCGAGCATGGACACTTCTTCAA
>DAHWXM010000010.1 GCA_027334165.1 Microcaldota archaeon | reverse complement strand
TTCCGTTACTGGTACACCAACACATCAAGGCACTCCGGGCCGGACCTTATCTTCAACCACCTCACAATGTACATGTACAACCACGTAGCGTTGCTTGATAGAGAGTATTGGCCCAAGCAGATAGTTGTCAATGGTTCTGTGTTAAGCGAAGGGGAGAAGATGAGCAAGAGCCTGGGCAACATAGTGCCGCTCTCTGACGCAGTCGAGAAGCATGGTGCGGATCCGCTAAGGTTCGTGATAGTTGCCGGGGCAGACCTGTTCAGTGATTCTGAGTACAGTGACGATGCTGTTAACGGCGTAAAGGACAGATTCGAATATGTATACAGCATAGTCGAAAAAATCGGGGAGATGCAATCAGGTAAGCTGGAACACATAGACTACTGGCTTTATTCAAAGTTGAACAAAAAGATAGAAACCGCTACGAAAGCGATGGACATGCTGGAGCTCAGGGTTGCATCAACGGAGGTGTTGTACAATTCTGTGCTAGAACTCAAGAGATACTTCTCACGCGGCGGCTCGAATGCCGTGGTGGTGAAGGATTACGTTACTGGAGTAGTGCTGATGCTCACTCCCATAGCGCCACACATATCGGAAGAGCTTTGGAAGATGCTCGACGGCATAGGCTTTGCGTCCCTTGAGAAGTGGCCTGTTGCGGACGAATCAATGGTTAGCAACAAGGTCGAGAAACAGGAGGACATGGTCGACAGGGTTATAGGAGATGTGCGCGAGGTGGTTGGCATGATCCGGAAGAAGACTGGGAAGGAACCGCGTGAGATACGCCTCATAATAGCAGAGGACTGGAAGAGGGATGTAAACAACCTCATGGCCAGGGAGAAGAATGTTGGCAAGCTGCTCGAAGGAATAAAATCGGACAGGCAGGGGCTGCTGGGAGACGGGGCGAAAGGCGTGGACACAAAGCTCATACTGGACTACGTACAAGGACAGGCCAAGAGGATATCAAGCGTGCAGCGCGTTGATGTGACACAGGAAGAGGAACTGTCATTCCTCAATAGTGCTGCTGATTATATGTATGGCGCCATAGGCTGCAAGGTCGTGGCCATAAAGGAATCCGAGTCGAAATCCGAAAGGGCAGCGAGATCTATTCCAGGAAAACCAAGCGTTGATGCCGCGGTATAGCACTATAGGCCTATGGTCCTGTAGAACATCGAGAACAAGAAGGCGATGACAAGCCATATGGCCATCATAGATATGAACGAGAACAGTGGCATTATAGATACGAACAGGATGAATATCACAAGTATGACCGCGAGAAAGACGGGCTTGTTCCATGCGAGTATCTTGCTTCCGTCAAGCGGCGGGATGGGAAGCATGTTGAAGAACGCGAGTAGCAGGCTTATGAACAGTGTGAAATTTATCATGTTCTGAATATAGCCAAGGGAGGCGTAGTTGCCGAACGTATCCAAGACGTTATTCAGGAAGTTAGGATACAGCAGCACGCCGATTGCAAGGAACACCAGGAATACCATGAAATTGGTCAGTGGGCCGGCAAGCGATACATAACCCTGTTCCCTCCTGGTAAAGCTGTTCGAATATATCACCGTCGCGCCAGGTATGCCGATGAGAAATCCGAACAGTGCAGACAGTATTGTTATTATGCTTCCTGTGCTTGAACGCATGAATGCCGCCATGGCACCGAAGCGCTGCGCAACGAACTTGTGCATCAGCTCGTGGAGCACGAACGATAGCGTGACTCCGACGGCAGTTATCGGGAGGAAGTATATGAATGTGGGGTAGTACTCGCGCAGGGACGATATGCCACCTATAATGGTCAGGTCGAACGCAAGTATAAGTATTATGTCGGCTACTAATATTTCCCTTATCTCCTTCCACGTAGGGATGTGCTCCCTGTAGTTGATAGTCATGGATCTACCGCAAATGCAGTAGATAAAATATCCACATAGTTATATAAGAATTAGCTGGAAAAGAATATTCACACCCACAGTCCCATAGTCTAGTGGTCAAGGATAGCGGGCTCTGAACCCGTTGACGCCAGTTCGAATCTGGCTGGGACTATGTAGCTTAATCGCGCGCAATGTCACCGATGCCAAGCGAATTCACGCCAAATGCAGTTTCTTTCCAAAAGAAGCGACGGTGAGGCTAGTTAAAGTTATAAATATAGGTATCGTACTACTATGCAGTGATTCGAGTGGCGGACCAGCCCATAACGACGAGCATAGACTCGCTTGTGAATTATCTCAATGAGCATGGGGAAACCGATACCACGACGCTCGCAACGTTCCTGAAGGTGAGTGAACGCACAGTAGCCGATTGGGCCGGAATACTGGAAAAGGCAGGGATGATAAAGATCTCCTACAAGATCGGCAAGATGTACCTATCTAGGGTAGCGAAGGCAGGAGTATCTGCGGAAGTGGAGAAGTCCATAAGGGAGATCAAGAAGAAGAACATAACGGACGAGATATCGGCACAGCAGATAATGCTGAACAACATAACGGCAAAGGTAGAGACTTACAGCAAGACGGTCACGGACGCTGAGAACATATTCAAGGAGAAGGCAGGCACGGCAAAGGAGACACTCGGTAAGCTCACCAGCCTAGAGAACGAGATGAACAAGGTTTACTCAGACATAAACACAAAGAAGCAGAACGTTGAGAGCGCGATAGACAAGCTTGAGCAGGAAATGGCGGCGCTACAGAAGGACTCCTCGGAGATCGGGAACTTCAGCCACGACATGGGCGGGGCGATAGAACTCATGCAGGACATACTCAAGAGGGCGGGAGCCGTGCGCACGGGAGTTGAACAGGCCAACAAGGACCTCGATGCGGTGGTGGAAGAGCATAGGAAGAGGCTCAGGAAAATGGACCTTGACATAAGGTCAGAAATCCTCTCGCTTCAGGACATGATAAACAATGAGAGCAGGAAGATACACAAGTATGAGAGGCTTGTTGAAGACTACAAGAGAAAGGCTTACGAGACGAGTCAGAGGATAAACAAGACTCGGACGGAGATATTGGACTCTGCAATAAAGGATAAGGAGAACGCGCTCAGGATATACAACGCTGCTGATGCCGAAGCAAAGAAGCTTCAGCAGAGCATAACAAACATGAAGAGCAGCTGGGGTGTCCTGTCAAGCTTCAATGACAGCCTTAACGGAGTGAACAGCGGAATCGCAGAGTTGCTCCGTGAAGTAGCTGATATGAGAAAGGCTCTAGATGACCTGAGCAGGGAGGTCACTGCTGAGAAGGACCTGGACAACGATCAGCAGAAGATAGAGAGGCTGGACAAAAAAGCGAAGCAACTCAGGGACGTCACCGATACGCTAAACAAGAAGAAAGATACACTGGAGAAGAAAGTAGACGACCTGTCTAAATAACATTTGGTGTGGATTTGGCTGTTCCGAACACGGACAACACAACAGAGATTACCTCATACAAACTTAACGCGAAAGGGCTGGTAGCCAACGTTCGCATACTGGACAGAGGGGACTTTGTAAAGGAGTATGAGGTCAGCGTGCAGGGCATAGGCGATGCGACTAAGGTACTGCTCACCTCTCTGCGGCCGGAACTGCTGTCCATAGTGCCAATAGACCCGTCAAGGGTTGACGACAAAGCTTACGAATCGGAATTGATAGGGAAGTATACCGAAGCGTCGAATCTTGTGATCAACAAGTACCTTCCAGGCACCACGGAAGAAGTCAGAAAGATGCTCGTGGCATTCATAATCAACATGCTGCTAGGACTCGGGGAATTGGAGGTACCGCTTGCTGACGAGGGGCTTGAGGAAGTCGCCATCAACGGGGCGAGGGATAACATCTGGGTATTCCATAGGGAGTACGGATGGTGCAAGACAAACATATTCCTTAGGAACGAAGAGGAGATATACGACTACGCTGAACAGATAGGAAGAAAGGTTGGCAGACAGATCTCGAACCTAAATCCACTCATGGACGCGGAGCTGCTTGACGGCTCCAGAGTCAACGCAACGCTTTACCCGATATCCCAGGGGGGCAACACTATAACCATAAGAAAATTCTCAAAGAACCCGTGGTCAATGGTGGCGCTGCTTGCAAACAAAACGATCTCACAGGACACAGCAGCGCTAATGTGGCTGTGCGTGCAGAATGAGATAAGCCTGCTCATATCAGGGGGTACGGCTAGCGGGAAGACGAGCTTTCTTAACGCACTGGGCATCTTCATGCCTGCAAACCGCAGGGTGATATCGGTAGAGGAAACGAGAGAACTCACGCTGCCAGACTTCCTGCAGTGGCTGCCGATGCTCACGAGACAGCCGAACCCCGAAGGAAAGGGGGAGGTCACGCTCTACGACCTTATGATCAACGCACTAAGGCAGAGGCCGGATATCCTGTTGGTCGGAGAGATAAGGACCAAGGAAGACGCGCAGACGCTCTTCGAGGCAATACACACAGGGCACGCCGTTTACGGTACGCTTCACGCTGACAATGCAAGCAACACGATAGTGAGAATGAGCAACCCTCCGATAGACATATCAAAACTCATACTGAACGCGCTTGGAGGCATAGTTAACCTGTTCAGGCATAGGAGGCTGGGCATAAGGAGGATGCTTGAATTCGGGGAGATGCTCGCGAGCGGCGATGTTTCTGTGATACAGAGATGGGATATAAAGAGTGACACCTTCATAAAGATAGGGGACATGACAAGGCTGGCCGATACGATCGGACTTTACAGTGGGTACACCAGGACAGAGATAGCGCAAGACATAGCGGACAAGGGCGTCATACTTAAATGGATGGTGGACAACAAAGTGCTCCTGGTGGACGAAGCGGGATACGTGGTAGCCAGTTACTACAGAGATCAGGAGAAAGTTTTGAGCGCAGCAAAAGAGAAGGTGCAGTTTTCGAAAGGGATGTTCGGATAGGCATGGTCTGAATGGATGAGCCCGATAATTACCAGGAAGCGGTGAACGCTGTCAGCCAGATAGATTCGGAGGGCCTGCAGCCCGAAGGAGTGATAACGCTCAGCATGCGCGACATATTCGCGGAGAGCATCCAGGTAAAGAAGTACACTTACGATGAGGCCATCGCGGCCATGAATTCCGCAGGGCAGACGTCCCCATACAACCCTATGGACGAGCAGCGCTTTGCGCAGAAACTAGCAGGGCCGATACGCGTTGCAGACATAGCATGGATATCAAAACGTGTCGAGAAGAGCAGGAAGGGAGGCATCGCTGCCGCAATAGGCACAGACATAGAGGACATGAGCGATGCTGTCTCTGGATACTTCGGAAGTGTAAGAAAAGCCAGGCAGGCGAGACGCGAAGCTGCACTGAAAGTGCGCGAAGAGAAGGAGAGGGCGAGGCAGGCAGCAAAGGAGAAGGAGAAAGTGGCCCGTGTGCCTCCAACAGTTAGCAAGGTCGAAGAGAAGCCCGCTCCGGCTGCGGGGAAGAAAGCAGAGGTCGGGAAACCAGTACGGCCGACAGAGATCCCGAAGCGGGCCCCACAACCGGAACAGGAAAAGCCGCAACAGGTGCAGCCACAAGCACCGCGCGGGGCCCAATTCGAGAGCGAGATGAAGGGTGCAGCGGAGGAACTTGGAGAGATCGCCTCAAAGGGCAGCTGGCTTAGGGACCAGCTGGTCTCGCACATAAGCTGGAAGAATGAGGAGGATCTGGTGCTGCTCAATCTCTCGGTACCGGAGCAGATAGACGAGCTTGAGAAGATAGGACTCGGGCTTGACAGTAACATATTTAATAAGGAGCAGATGAGAGTCATAGTCGAAGAAGTGGTGGGGCTGAAGCGAAAGCTCATGCGAAATCGGGTGGCCTTGGGATCCCAGACCGAGCTTGAGGCCCTTAGGGACCAGAGGCTCAGCGCCGTGCTGGAGAAGCTCGGTAGGACAAGGGGGTATTAGCAAACATGGACGCGAAAGACGATACAAACATAGTAGGCTTTACAAAGCCGTTCAAGTTCCTGTTCTTCAAGATTAAGTCGAAGCCCATATATGCCAAGGGTGCGCCAAATGCGCCCATGCAGCCGTCAGTTGCGGCGGCGCAACAGGCACCCGCAGGCCAGTATCCAAACGCAGGTAGCCAGCCGTATCTCGGCGCGCAGGTGCCCACGCAGCAGCCCCCGCAAGTACAGCCAGCGACTCCGCAGGCTTCCCAACAGGCGGCGCGTACGGAGAGCAGGCAGGAGCAAGGGAAGGTCACAAAATTTCAACTGTACGTTGACAAGATAGTTGCAAAGCAGAAGAACTTGGACATAACGCTAAGGGATCAAGGCATAAAGGGCGGGCCGGAGAAGTTTGTCAAGAAGATGATAACGAATGCGATCATACTGGCCATTGTGATAGGTGCCATCACGGTGATCATATTCGACCAAATACTTGCGATAAGAGTATCGAATCCCATACCCATAGCATTGGTCCTCGGAGCCGTAATCGCATACGGAGCGTACAATGCGCTTTTCAGGCAGTTTCTCGGATACCCGTTCGCCAAGGCAAAATCCGAGGGGAAGGAGATAGAAAGAGGCATACTTTTCGCAGCAAGGGACATGATAATAAGCCTGCGATCCGGGGTGCCGCTATTTAATGCGATGACTGCAGTATCGACAGGATACGGGGCGGCAAGCAAGGAGTTCGTGAAGATAATAAGCCTGATCCAGCTCGGCATGCCGATGGACCAAGCGATGGAAGAGATAAGCAGCGTGAGCAGCTCCAGAACCTTCAAGAGGATAATGCTGCAGGCTAGCGTGAGCATAAAGGAAGGGGCGGACATTGTCCAAGCGCTGCAGGAGGTCGTTGACCAGGTGATGCAGGAAAGAGTGATAGAACTCAGGAGATATGGTCAGAGGCTGAACGCGCTCTCCATGTTCTACATGCTTTTCGGAATAATATTCCCGAGCATGGGAGTTGCCGTGTTGACGATACTGACCACGTTCGTGAACGTCTTCACCGTCACCACCAGCTTCCTGATATTCGTGCTAATATTCATAGCGATACTGCAGTTCATATTCATCATGGTGATGAAGAACTCAAGGCCAATATTCAGCATGTAGTGGTGTGTCATGGCAATAACATTCGAGAGGCTCGTTTCAAGAAGCATCGTTACTTACGTGTCTGATGAGCTTGATCTTTCTGGAGTAAAGATGACGGTGAACGCCTTCTTCAGGATAGCCATTCTTGGAGGCTTTGCCATCTTCATAGCCATCCCGCTCGTGCTTCTCCTGTACTTCAAGTTTTCTGCTGTAGTTGCCGCGTTCTTCGGATTCGTTGGCGCAGCCGCCTATGAGATACTGCTCTATGTGATCCTCGAATTCCAGATAGAGAGGCGCAAGACTTTCGTGGAGACTCTTCTTCCGGACTATCTCCAGCTGGTAGCGGCCAACATAAGGAGCGGGATATCTCTGGATAGGGCCATGCTACTCGCAAGCAAGCCGGAGTTCGGCTACTTCAAGACAGATGTAGAGGCCATGAACAAGCAGCTCTATTCCGGGGAAACGATGCAGAATGCGCTTAACAACCTTTCAAGGAAGTACAGATCAACCGTCCTGCAGCATAGTATAAGGCTTATACTCGAGGCCGTGCGGTATGGGGGTGCGTTGACAGATCTGCTCAACCAGATAGCCAAGGATACGCGCTCGCAGCAGACGATACAGAAGGAAATCTCCGGGCAGCTGTTCATGTACACGATATTCATTGCCTTCGCGGCAATCATGGCCGCGCCGGCGCTTTACGGGCTCACGTATCAGATGATTACTATAACGGATAAGGTATGGGCAGGCATACTCGCACAGAACCCCGGGGGACTTCCTACGGCAGGGCTCTCGTTCCTCAAACCCAGCCCACCACAGATAACCCCAGGCATGTACTACGACTTCTCAATAGTCGCCATCATAATAATCACGGGATTCGGCTCGTTCACGATAGCCACGATATCATCAGGGGCACCGCTCCGCGGAATACGATACGCGCCGGCATTCGTGGTGCTCGGCATAGTGATCTTTTTCGTAGTCGCCGCAGTGATAGGTGCACTGTTCTCCAGCATAGGATCCGTGTGAATTCGCCCCACGAACATGCACAATGATTGTGAAGTCAGAATAGTGCCAGTGTTTGCGGTCTGCGGCAATGAAAATATTTAGTGATTTGCATGAAAAAAACAGACGGACTCGTAGTGGTGACGACGAATTATGTGCCAGGCTACAGAGTGACTAAGGTCATCGGAGCCACATACGGCATCGTAGTCAGGAGCAGGGGGATTGGAGGCAACATAATGGCCGGCCTCAAATCGATAGTTGGAGGGGAGATAGGAGCGTACACACAGATGCTTTCAGAGGCGAGACAGCATGCGGTGCAGCGACTCGAGGAGGATGCGAAGGGCAAAGGTGCCAATGCAATAATAGGCATGAGTTTCGACTCGTCTGAGATAGGACAGATGATGACGGAGATCGTGGCTTATGGCACCGCTGTGACGATAGAAAAAGAAAGCAAGGAAGCAGAACCTGTCTCGTTGAGATAATCATTAACGGGATTTTAGAAGTTGCACGCAGACGTGGAGTCATGGAAAACCGATGGCCTGCTGCTCGTTTTGCGCTTCGGAATATGTAGAACCCACACTAGACTGCACGCTCCCGGAAGCGAATGGATACGTCACGTTATAGGCAACTCCATTGTTATTATTTCCGCTATAGTCGTTCGCGTTCCCGTTTAGCGGCCACCATCCAACCAGATTTTGTGTCTGTACAGGTTTGCCTGTCATTCCTTCTTCAAACAACTTGTGAAGGGTGGTTTCCGATAATGAGGTGTTATACAACTGTACATTTGTTATGTTCCCAGGAAAAATGGAGCCATCGCACTGCGCGGTCTGTGTGCCTATAACAACCAATGCGTTATTTGTATATGTGTACGAGTTCGTAACGTTAGAACTGTAATTGTCCAATTGGAAATAGTAATTTGGAGGGTTTACGCTTATGGCCACAAAATGCCACCGGTTCAAGGACATTACAGGAATACCGGACTCCCACGTGTCTGCCGATGAACATCGGTGGAGGCCGATTTGGTTTGATACGGTACCGACCCCTGATCTGAAAAATTCCAATGCCTGAAAGGAACCGAGTCCGAAAAAAGGCATGTTTGATGGCGAACTTGACGGCACGTACACCCACATGGCAGCGGTATAAATGGTATTTGTGCCTGCGATTTGCGGAACCGTGGCAGTTATGCGTGCATTGCTGCTGTACGAAGTGGTCGCGGTTGTTCCGAGAATTTGTGCCACGTTGGCGCCCTGCCCCCCAGCTTCGAGTGGAAACGAATCTAGTGTCAGGCGGGGTAGCATCGTGTTCGCGCAGTACTGCGAGTTTGTGCAGGACATTATCCCGGGAATTGAAAATGCCATGGTGTTTGAGGTTTGGATACCGAATACGCTGTCTCCGGTGTAGTTCTGCAGCAATGAATATGTGATGCTCTTTGGGATAACATTTGAGCCATTTCCGGAATAGTCATTTGCATTACCGTTCAATGGCCACCATCCAATAAGATTGGATGAACTGAGCGGAATTCCTGAGATTCCTTCGTGATACAGGGATTGCATCTGTACGTTAGTTAGAGTGCGGTTATATACCTGCACATTAGACATCGAACCGTTGAAGTACCGGGTCGTATAACCGCCTTGAGTTCCTACAACCCAGTAAGTATCTGCAGAGGTGGTAGGGGTAGTTGCAGATGCGATCTTCTGGCTTTGGCCATTGACATATATAGTCACATAAGTGGAATTGAGAGTGTACCCCACAAAGCTCCACGAATCAATAGGAGCAATTAAGTTGCTTACGAGATTCGTATTGCCATTCCATAGTATTACATGGCCGGTAGATGACAGTGCGAATTGATATGCACCCCCTAGACTTCCGGCGCCGTCAAATTCTGTTATGACCTGAAAACCGCTTGTCCCATAATTGACTGGTCGTATCCATTGTGTATTGGATATAGGAAAGGCGTATGTTCCACTGCCGGAGATGTTGCTGCCCTGTCCGTTGAAATTGGCGGCTTGTCGGTTGACATTAGAGAAGGTAAACATACCATACGGGGATGAATTTGATAAATAACCTGCGGCGTGATGCGAGTATGACGAAGCAAACGGCGACGTGAAATACTCGCCGTTCATAACTTCCGATCTTAACGCCGTTTCGTTCATAGCCGCTAGAAGAGGCCCATACAAGAGAATCTTCTGGCCTGTGGTAAAGTAGTTTAGGTAGCCTGTACCGCTGCTGTATATGAGATATGGTATGTTAGGTGCGTTTATGACATTGTAAGTCATCAGTCCTCCGAACCATCCGGCTATGTCGCACGTCGAATTTGTTATCTTTGTTGCATCCGGGGTAACGAGTATTATTGACTTGTTCGTTGGGGCGGTACTGAATTGCGATGGCAGGTAATTAGAAAGCGGAAGCGACCCGGATGAGCACGTGATTCCAGACGGTACCGAAAATACGGTGCCGTATGTCATTCCGGTAGAATTTCCGGATAGCGCGTACCCGAACATGGGGGTCGCTGGCGCGAGGCTGCCGAATTCCATTGTTCGCAGTTGACCCTGGCTTGCATACAGCAGGTCCTGCGTGCCATTCAGCGGCACGGTTATATTTACCAGTATGTGATACGAGTATATGCTTCCAGTAGCATTCAATACGATGTTATAGGTGACAGAAACTGCTAAGGATGAACCCGACAGCTGGGACACCCTGAGTCCCGTTTGGTTTACACTGGTTACGCGAAAGCTTGAGTTGACAAGGGCGGCGAGCGCCTTGTCGTATTTTATTAGCGTCATGTTGCCCATTTGGGAGGACAGGAACTGGCTCTGTGCAGATGTGCCGGAGAGGCCTGCGACAGATCCGTTGTATATGAGTCCCTCCATGAACAGAGGCAGGTTTGAGACAAAGGTGCTCCCGCGCACGTGAGGATCCAACTGCAATGCGGATAGAGCGGAAAGTGCCCTTTCCGAACTTGCGTAGAGCAGAGTGGTCAGTTCTGGCGACAGAATCTTTCCGTAATTTATGCTTGTACTTGACAGCGCGATGTTCTGCGCTATGTTCTGGTAGTTCACCTCCTCTACGACAAACACCATAAGTATCGAAAGCATGAGTATGAATAGTATCAGCAGTATGAGTGTCATGAACTGGGCTTTTGAGTTTCCGAATCTTTCCATGCGAGTCATCTCCATGCGTACACCCCTATCGAATATGTGTTCTCTGAGCCGGATGTGAAATTCTCGACCGGCACGACCTCCCCGGCCTTTGATATCTCGAATGCATTTTGCATGCTGACAGGTGTGTAGTTCATCTGTGAGTATGAAACGTTAAAAGGGTATGCGGCATTTGATTTTGGGCCGAAGTCGTTGAAGCTGCCATCCAAAGGATACCACGACATGAGGTTTAGATTGGATAACGATGAGCCCTGGATGCCGTTCCTGTAGAGCATTTGGGCTTCGTGTGGCGTTATTAGGTAGTTGTATATCTGGACATTTGCCATGGACCCGTTGAACGGATAGTTTATGCTGCTGAACGTCAGGTTATTTATACCATCGATGTTTCCGCCGGATATTATGCCGGAGCTGACATTGACTCCGTTCAAGTAAACGGAATATATGACATTGGATCCAAAGTTTCCCGCAGAGATTATTATGGATTGCCACTTGTCGAACGCAATCGTGTTAGACAGCGTGACATTGCTTGCCGTGCCGGGATTCAAAACGATGGAATTAGTGCTGTTGAAGCCGATTCTCCACAGGCCTTGTGGATTGCTGTCTATTGCAAATTGTGACTTCCCGGTGTAAGCTTTCGGATATACCCATGCACTTATGGTCAATCCCCCAGGTGCCGAGTAGTTGCCACCGGATACCGCATAACTGTTCTTTCCGTTGAAGTTTGCTAGCCTGCCAACTGGGAGCAGTGCCTGGCCGTAAAACACGCTGTAGTTGTTCATTGGCGCCACGCTGTTAAGCAGATAGTCACCGCACCCGCCATCTCCGTACAGATAAGAGGATACGGCAGAGGAAAGGAGAGACTCTGAAGGATTTACATTGCATGCCCCATACACAATTATTGTGTTGCCTGCGGCTGCGTACAGCCTGCCGTATGCGAGGGTCAGATTTGGATTCAAGCCAGAGTACGGTATCCGCGTAGACCATGCAGTTGCGCTTGACGAGATATTCTGCGCAAGTATGTGCCCGTTAGACCATACGGTATAGATGTTGCCACCCCCTATGACAGGGTTGGCAGTGGATGGGGCAGATCCAAATGCCGAAGGCACAGACGTCTCCCATTGAGTGCTTCCCGAAGAGGACAGGACGGAAATGCTGTTGGACCCCTGATACGCCGCGTATGGGGCAGAGTATGCCACTCCGACAACCTGGGATGGTGACGCATACGAGTACAGCTTTGTGCCGTTTATGTACGACTCGTTGGCCACTACTCCATCTCCATAGAGCAGTATCTTTCCCTCCGCAGCAACACCGGATGTCTTAGCGGTCTGGTACGACCCAAAAAACTGTGCCTGTGTTGTTACTGAATTTATGTTGGTGAAAAGGTAAAGATCCCTAACAGAGCCCATCGCAGCTATCGAACCGTCAGCCACCGCAATTGATATTGGAAACCCGCTTGCGAGTGGAGTTGTTGAGGTTATTGTTCCATTATTCGAATCCATAGTGTATATGTTCTGATTCTGGGCGCCGAGTATGAGCTCGCCATCGTACACGGAGATGGGAGTTGACGGTAGTGTGGCGGACAGCGCGTTGGTTGTCCAGCTGATCGAGCCATTGTACGCATTTATCGCAGTTACATTTGGGGAGTTCCACACTATCACCTTGCCATCGTACACGGCAGGAGTTGTGGATATCGAAGAGCCCATCGGTTTTATCCAAAGAATTCTGCCGGATGCGTTAACCGCGTAAAGATCGGAGCCTGCCCCGAAGAATATGTCACCGTATTCGGCAACGATGCCGGTGGTCACCGTGTTTCCGACAGAAATGATTTCGGACACAAATGCTTTTGACGGGCCGTGCGCATTGCTTCCGGACCGGCTGGAGTCTGACATGTATTGCGTCCATGTCTCCCCTGAACCATAATTTTGACTCATGATTGCGGAGGCGGTGTTCGTTCCATTCGGATTTGCCAGAGAGGAAATGTTCTCTGCGGTAAGCGCGAGGAGCGTCTGACCGGCATGGCCGGAGCTGATTATGAATGGCGTTGGTGAGTACGAATGGAAGAAAAGCAGCATTGACACCCCTATCGAGGCTATCACTATAGCGAAGAGGGCATCCAATGTGAATGTTACTGCTTTCATCATCCCACACCGAACGTAGTGTTTGTCCAGACTATTATCTTCATCACCGCAGGCGAGCCGCCAACCATTACTGGAGCGGTGGCCACCTGCTGTGACATCGAACGCTTATTGAATGGGCTCAAGCCGATGCTGAGATTGAACTGCGAATTTGATATTGTTATGTAATAGTCATACCCTATGCCAAGGGCTTGTTTGGTCGCCTGGTAGTTGTAGTTTGACATCGCCATTAGGGTGAATACCTTGCTTGTTGAGAGATTGAGTGAATTGTTCATCGCAAGTCCAACGCTTATATTTGACCATGTTGCCGTATTTGACGTGTTTATGAAGGAGTTCCAGTTGCCCGGAGTACCGCTACCCAATATTCGGGCCTCGGCGTTTTGAAGCTGGGTGCGCATGCCCTCCACCCCGTATCCGCTTGTTATAGAAAATTGGTTGCTCACGCTGTACCATACGAACGTCATGATTATAACCGCGGTGCCGAATATCACGGCAGCGAATATCGCATCAAGTGACCAAAATTGAAGCTTCATGGCAACCAACTCAATGGCACAAACACAGACTTCGTGGGCGGCATCTGACTTCTGTAAAGCTGCAATACCTGTGCACCAGAAAGGGACGAATTGTACATCTGTACATTTGCAATACCACCGCCCCAGTAGTATCCTGATGTCTGACTACCCACTGTAAAAGGCAGCGAATCTGCAGTAACGGATGATACGTAACTGGCATGCGTTTCGTTTATTCCGTTGTAGAAGATGCTAGCTACCTTACCGTTGTACGTAAATGTGAGCATGTTCCATTGCGTATTCGCCACGGAATTTGGCCATGAGACGGCCAGAACGCCATTGATATATAAGTTTACGGTGGTGTCAGTAGCCCCTGACACCCGATGCAGCAGCACGGTGTATTCACCACCGTTGAAGTATCCTTTGGAAATTATGGCGGCCCAATCTTCACCGCTTGAAGAGGAATATCTAATGCCGTCCCATTTTACCCATGCATCCAGAGTGAAATTATTTGATGTTAGCGCATTTGACGTAGGGATGCTTGCATAGCTGTTCTGGCCGTTGAAGTTGAGACCAAATGTGTCGGATGCCGCGTTTGTGAGTGCGGATGACGACAGGTTGGCCTGCACGAAGCTTGTGGTGTAGAGCGTGCCGTTATCGCCGTAAGCGCTGTAGTCGTTTGCACTGCCATCGAGAGGCCACCAGCCCGACAGGCTTGCCTGGTTCTGTGGAAATGAGGTCGGTCCAGATTGGTACTCTGACGCTATGCTCTGGTCGGTTATCCCTCCCGAGTAAACCTGCACGTTGCCTGCAATGCCATTGAAGCTCAGTGCTATTGTGCCGGTAGAATTTGTTGAGTAATTTATCCCCTTGTTAGGGCATGACTTTCGCGCCTCCAGCTGGCCGTCAACGTACACGGAGATGCTCGAACCGTTGTATATCCCGGCGACCAGGTGCCTCGATCCGTCTTCTATGTTCTGGGATCCCTGCGCCGAACAGCTTCCCCATGCGCTGCTGCCATCCTTTACTGTGAAGTTGAGATAACCGGAGTGCGGGAAGAGGGAGTAGCCGTAGTTATCTGAGGAGGGAGTTTCCGAGAAGAATGCCGGAACCCCAGATTGAATCGGACTCGCATTTACCCACATGCTGACCGCAACGAAGCCGCTTGGCTGAAGGGCGGTGTTGTTCGAGAGAGTTATCTTTGATAGCGAACCGGTAAGCTGTGCGGCGCGTATCGGAGTTACGCCTTGCTGTTCCTGCAGCGATTGGGGCAGTGGAGATGTGTATACGTTGAATGCGGTTCCGTTGTTGCCATGGCCAGAATAATCTATCGCATCTCCTGCCAGAGGATACCATGCGACAACATTGCCTGGGGATACCGGCACAGCGCCAAGGCCTTCCTGGTACAGTGTGAATAGCTGGTTTGATGAAAGAGCGTTCTTGTACACCTGCACGTTTGATATCGAGCCATTGAAGAATGATTCCGGAGCTCCGCAGCCGTTCCTTGCCCCTATCCTGAAGCATTGCGATGTTGGTACCATCACGCCCGTAGTAGGAGGTGTTGCGTTGTACACAAGCGCGCCGTTTATGTATTGGCGCTCGTGTGCGCCATCCCATGAAACGACAACAAATGTCCACTTGTCAAGCGGTACCTTGTCTGGCGAATTGTACCACGCCCAGTTCGGAGATATCGCGCTACTGAGATAGCCGGAGTTGCACATTACACCGAATTCATACGAGTTCTCCTTGTTTGCTATTATCCCGCGATCAGACCCGCAGGAGTATGATGTCAAGTACACCCATGCGGACATTGTTATATAGCTCACGTTCATCGAAGTGGAATTTGGCACGTTTATGTAGCTGTTGTGTCCGTTGAAAAACGTCGCTGAAGAGGGCCTGCTCCAGGACGCGTTGCTTATTGCACCAGTGCCATTATAGCCACTGACGTCGAACACATTTGATCCGTATCCCGTGTCCGCAGGGAGCCATAGCTTCAGGTACCGTTGTGTCGAAAGGTTACCGTTGAAAGCGGTTGCAGTAACTCCGGAGTAGCCATCGCTCTGCCCTTGTGTCAGGAATGCGGTCGCTATCCCACTCGTATTCGTATATGCTGAATAGAATCTGCCCTTCGCTGACAGATTTCCCATCGATGAAGTGAACCCGACCAGTGTGTTGTTCATTGGCAGCCCGTTCTCGTTCATAGCCTTAGCGTATATCTGGGCAACGGTCCCGAACGGCACATATCCTACAGCACTCCCGGGCCCAGAAACTCCGCTGTAGTCATTGGCGTTGCCATTGAGCGGATACCATGCAATCACGGAATTCGATACCGGGGCGCCATCGATGCCTGAATCGTACAGTGCCAATGCCTGTGAATACGAAAGGGATGAGTTGTACACCTGCACGTTGGCGATGCTGCCGTTGAACACACGGGAGTTGCTGTTCTTGCCTATCCCTATCTGAAGGGCATGAGGCAGTGGGAGTGTGACCGGAGACCGTAGTACATTTGCATCTACCAACTTCCCGTTTACGTACGCGTTTGCTAGGTAATTGCTCCCAGATGCCCCGTAAGTCACAACGATGTTCGTCCATTGCCTGTTTGGTATCGCAAACTCCATGTCGGCAGTCGTTCCGCTGACGCTCTGGTAAATCCAAAAGTCTGCTATCGTCTGGCTTGCGGTGAGACCCCACCCCTCAACGCCATTCTCGGAATCCACTATTCCGCAGTACACGCTAGTACTGCACTGTCCGGTCGTGTAAACCCATGCGGATACCGAAAAGTTTTCATTGACAGAATTTGAAGGGTATGTTGTTGAGGTATTTATGTTCCCGTGGTTTCCATTGAACCACGCGGAATGATACGGCTGCGCAGAGACTGACAGGCTCTCTGAGACATTGCTCAGGCTAGGGCATGCATAATCAACGCAGAGGCCGCCATTCAGGTTAGTTATGGATATTGTGCCATTTGAAACGGGTATGCTAAATGTGTTCGGGCTGTTTGTCGATTCGAAGGAGGGATTCGAAGTGACACTGCCTGCAAGGCTGAATGCAACGGCGGTAAGCGTCTGTTTTGAGATGCTTGAAGATACGATCACCTCTCCGTTGCGGGTAACATTGAGCGAATAGTACTGTATTGTACCGCTCTCCGGAAGCTGGAAAGTCGACGTGTAGCCATTGCCGGATTGCGCGGCTATGTCCATCCTGCTTGCGATATCCTGTGCTATCAGCTGTATGTGCGAATTCAGCTGGTCGTTAAGCACAGATGCACGCTGGTTGGCTATGGTCACAAATATTACAGAGAACAGCAGTATCACGAAGGCAAATATAACCATATACTCCAAGGCTATTTGTAGCTTCATGTTAACACTAAACAACCGGCGACATGTACACACAGGTGACCTGCGGCGCTGTCGGGCATGAAGAGAAGGAAGTCACATTCACAAGGTACGTACCGGTAGCTGCGATGCCCCCGAGGTTGCCTGTGACATTTATCGGTGTGTATGAGGTTATGTAACTGAGGCCGCTCGGGGAGCTGATGACGAATATGATCTCATGGCCAACGCCATTGCTAGTAGTTCCAATGTATATGTACCTTATTCCAGGTGGTACGGACAGTTGAATAACCTGCTTTGCTGGAGGACCTTCGCTGCCAACCAACGTAGCTATGCTGGCAAGCTTGCCGGATGCCTGCTGTGCCTCTATCGCCGACAGCGAGGAATTTGCGCTTGAGATCTGTATGAATGCTATGGTTACTATAGGCAGGAGGATTGCCAAGCCGATCGTGAGCGTTATCAAGAGTTCAAAGCTGGATTGCGCCTTGTATCCTCTATTCCTCTTCATAATCATACTTTGCACCGGCCTCCTTCCTCGACGTTACCGCCGTGTCCTTTTCCTCCTCTACGAGCTTGTAGAGCCTCGAATCGAGGACCTTCATCGTCTTGTCAAGCGTGTACCCCGACACCGATACGTGCACCACGCCCCTCTTACCAAGCGCGACACGCGCCTTCACTTCGTATCCCTTCTGCTTGATGCGCTTGACGTTGACGGAAGCGTAATCCACGGTAAACTTGCCAAACCTGTTTATCTTATCCAGCATCTTTGAGATCGATGCTGCGACATCTTCTTTGTACTGTTCGTCGCGGCGGTCGAATCCTGTCAGTATGATCTTGTCCTCCTTCGTCTGCCATCCCTTTATCACGGACTCAAGTATGTCGCGGATCGTGACCACACCGACAGGCTTGTTGTTTCTCAATACAAGCAGTGAGGATATCTTCCTATTCACCAGCTCGCGTATCGCATCTTCGGCCTTGTCGTTATGGCTTATCGCGTGGACACTGCGCTCGCATATCTCTCCGACTGTGCCTTGGCGTATCTTCGCGGACGTCAATACCTCTGGGCTTCTGCCGAGAGTCTTGCTTGAGTACTTAACCACATTGCTGCGGGTGAGTATTCCGAAAAGTTTGCCTCCCGAAAATACGGCCAGCCTATTTATCCTGTTGTCGGCCATTATCTTGACAGCGGTTGCTATGCTTATGCCAGAATCCACGCCTATTATCGGAGTGGACATTATCTGATTGACGCGGGTCTTGGAGAGCAGGTGCATTGAAAGCACCGCCTTGAGTATCTCGTCCCTCTTCACTATTCCTGCGATTGCATTACCCTTTAGGTACGGAAGCGCCTTGCTTGCCGATTGGTAAAATAGGTTTATTGCATCTGCTACGGATGCAGTGTTCGTTATCACCGGCACTTTTCTAGCGAACTTCCCGCTCGTGAATTTCTCATCCACGCGCAGCGTGCTTGATCTTGCAAGCGTCCTGTGGTCTATTATCCCGTAGTATTCCTTGTCCTTCGTTATGACTACTGCGCCGAATTTGTTTACGTCTCCGAGTATGCTTGTTATCGGGACCTTTTGGTCATAAGTTGCGGTCTTTGTCACGAATGCCTCCGGGATATTTTCAAACACTTCGCGCATGCAATCAGTAAACTTATAATGTTACGCATATATTTAAATACGGAACTAATAATGCTAGGCCTCAAAAGGCACAGCACGTCGAAAACGTGCCGGGATGGCAGATTGGCTATGCGGCCGCCTGCAGAGCGGCAAAGGGGGGTTCAATTCCCTCTCCCGGCTTCTTACCGACAGTAATAAGCCCTCTTTTGGCTAGAGGATGAGGCACTTGATTCTAGAGATACTTTTCAATATCTTCTTCTTTTAGATCTGTCTGATTAAGTATGGACTTGTAATTATGCAGGTTGACTTGCTCATTCTTGGCAAGGATGGTCACGCGATGCCCAGAAGAGTCTGCAAGCCAGACATGGCTCCCTTTCTTGCTCTTCGGTGCGTAGCCGTAATACTTTATCAGGATCTTCGCTATATCGAGATACCTTGGCCTTTTAGGCATATATCTTCAACCCCAGTTTCTTTGAGACTGAAACAGGATAGTTCCTCGCCTCTGAGGGGTGTTTTACAATAGCGTCTATGGTCAACTCGGTAGCCTCTTCGAGGCGGGTCTTGAGCTGCTTCAGGGTCTTGCCTTGGGTGATGACATGTAGCTCGTTTATTTCTCCAGAATAAGTACCTTCGCTTACGGTCACCTTAGCCTTGAATCCGTAAATGTCCATCTCCATTTTATCGCCCTATTTTATTATGGATTAAAGATACTTATATGTTTCGATTTTGTATTACATCAGGCTTTTCCTCTCGTCTATTCCCACAACCGATACCTTCAGCGCTGATCGCTCTCCCGGCTTCCCTGATTTAATAAAGACACGGCGTGAGTCTTTGAGTCGGGATGGCACGTGATTCCGGCTTGCGCAACGAATTTTAATTTATCCGTGGATAGCATAGCGTGGATAGATGGGAAACCTGGACCTCGATAGTGCAATGGATTCACTCAACGCGATGGAAGAGCGTGACAGCCCAAGGACAGATTCCGTCAGTGCTGGCAGGAAGGAGGAGATAGGGGTTGTTGAAGATTTCTTTGATAGAATAGGTGTAGTCGCTATAAACCTGACTGGCACCCTCAGCGTCGGTGACGTGATAGAGATAGGAGATGATGAGGAGGCCGTGCGCCAGAAGGTGGCGAGCATGCAGATAAACAGGGAGAACGTAGAATCCGCAGGGGAGGGAGACTCGGTAGGGATAAAGCTCAAGTACAGGGTAAACCCCGGACTCAGCGTATACAAAATAAGGTAGGTAAACTCATCGGGGCAGTGAACGCATCAGCGCATCGTAAAGCCGCGGCGTTGTTTCAAACATCTTCACCTCTTCAGGAAGCACCCATCGGTATTCGGTGTGCTCGAAGTCAAGTCTTATTTCTGGTTTCCTGCGCAGCGTGACAGTTACAGGGCAGGACACCCACATCCCGTTTATGTCGGGATCCGTCTGGATGTAAGGCTTCCCGATAACTAAAGACAGTATATCGGCACCACTCACGCCTAGTTCCTCGCGCACCTCGGCCAAAGCCTTGTTGGCGATGGGCACGGGTTCATCAAGGAAGCCCGTAACTACACTCCATTTTCCTTTGTAGGTCTCGACCGCAAGACTCCTCCTGAGCAGCAGTATTTGCGCCTCGTGACGCACGAACACCATGACGAACGGTACCAGATCTGCACCGACATAATTTATCCTACCATCCTCGAACCTTGGCATCACCTTTGAGAGCGAAAGGACAAGCTCATGCACGTCGGATTCCTCCATGATTACGTATGTGCGCGCGGCCCTTAAATACATTCCCGATGTGGGAACGTCACACGTCAACGACAACGCTTACCGAATAGATGCCATTCTTTTTGGTGACGGACATGCCGTGCGGTGTCACCGCCTTTACTGACATCAGGGCGAGGTTTTCGCCGGATCGCTTATACAGTATTTCGCCGCGGGCGGTGAATGCACCGCTGGTGCCGGAGCGATCGAGTGCTGTGAGCCTGAAAGAATACGCATCGAGTTTCCTTGCGTCCACCAGTGAAAGTATGTCCTGCAGTATGAACCAAACCACGTTTTCCATGGTGTCTGCCTTCTCGCGTATCGCAGCCCTTGCGGTGCCTTTCCTTAGGGCGCGAACCCTCTTTACATCAAGCATCATGTTCAGCAGTGCTGCCGCGGCATTTTCGATCATCTTCTTCTCTGTCTTTCCGTAGGCAGTAAACGCGGCATCCGCAGTGTGCGGCAGGTACTTGAATTTTACAAAGGACATGCAAGGAATGGGCATGTGTAAGGTTATATATATTTAGCAAAACAATAGGAATTGCCCCGTGAAGACAAGAGTAACTACTGAGACATGATGAAGTCCATATCGGCTGAGGGCAATGGTGCATTCGATGAAGTACAGCGGAAGATTCGCAGTTGTCCTTTTTGCGGCACTCGTTCTTGTCGCGCTGGCCAGCGCCTTCTACATAACCCCCACCACAATAAGCGACTCGGATTTCTCCACGTACACGATAGTGCCCATAATGATGCTTCCGCTGTTCGCACTTTTCATGCTCAAGGAAGGGATCGAGCCGGACGTGAGGAGGAAGGACGTGATTATCGGTGCCGCAATGTTCGTGGCACTTATTGCGATCACGCTACTTGCAAGGGAGGAGATGTCTTACCTTTTCCTGGGAATGAGAATAGACATGCTGTTCTTCCCGCTATTAATAGTCGCATTGGTGGTGTGTCTCTTCGGCACGGGCAACATAAACAGATTCAGGTGGCTTGTGCTGTATGCATTGTTTGCTTCGCCAGTGGTGCTGCTCTGGCTTGGAGGCACAAACACCGACTTCGTGGTGGCCAACACCATAGTCGTTTTTGGCGTGGTGAGCCATGTATTCTCCGGAGCAGTGTACCTCCCGCCTATGACTGTGATAGCGAACGGATACAGGGTTGGCATAGGAGAGACGTGCATAGGTATAGGCATACTCATTGCAACGATCATGTTCCTCGCCCCGATGGCGTACCTGTTTGACGGAAAAAGAAGGCGCAAGGTGTTCTGGACGGCAAGCGGGCTGCTGCTTATACTGGCACTCAACGCAGGTAGGATGCTCGGCATATCACTGGCGTGGTTTGCCTACGGACCAAGCGCGACTATACTAACAATACATGTATTTGCAGGCATGCTGCTCTTTTATGCGACAATAGTGGCCATGATACTCGTTGCGAAAAGATATGGGTTGACATTTCCTGCGGGAAATGTTTCTGGAAAAGCTAAGAAGGCACGCACTGGAACGGCTTTTGTTCAGGGCATCGTGGTGGCCGTGGTGATTTCTATCGCATACTGCCTGTTCACCCTGAATTATGCAGGAGCCAGCCCTCTATCGCCTGTCGTCCTTTATCACGAGGCACCGTTCAATGCGAGCCTGATGGCACCATTGGCAAATGCGATGTCTAACCACACGGGATTCCACAGCGAGATTCTCACAGACACGCAGAATAACAGGATAGTGCTGAGCATGTCTAACGCTACCTTCAATTCCACGTATCCGATAGAGATGCTCATAGTCAATAGCAGTTCCGGGGAAACGGCCGGACTTACATCAAAGAACGCGTTCCTTGGAGAGCTCAACTTCCTCAGCGGCAATGGGAATGTCGATAGCGTGTATTACCTGGGATCTGGCGGGCAGGGATACTTGGTGTACAGCGCGAGAGTGCCTTACGTGTATCCAAATCAGAGCTACACCGAAGCAGATATCTATGCGGTGTTGCCGGCGCAGCTGGTGAATGGAAGGGAAGCAACATGCCTAAGCACTTATGATTACGCATATTCAGGGCTAATGAATGTGATGAACGTTCACGCCTACAACGCAAGCGCAAACCAGAGGATCAATAGCGCGTACTGCATGCTTCGGAGGGTGGTTGGCACATGATATTTGAATACTCAGCAGGGGCGTTCATATACAGGAAAAGGAACGGCAGGAGCCTCTTCCTCGTACTCACCAAGACGAATGGGGAGATGGACCTTGCGAAGGGACACATAGAGAAGGGGGAAACGGCTGAACAGGCAGCAGAGAGGGAAATCTTTGAAGAGACAGGAATGAGGCCACACTTGGCCCCGGGTTTCAGCGCAAGCACAACATACTTCTTCATGAAGAATGGGGAGAAGGTACATAAGGGCGTCAAGTTCTTCATAGCCAAGGCGGATTCTGGCACTGTCAGGATATCGAAGGAGCACACAGGATACAGATGGATGAGTTATGACGAGATGTTCGAGAGGGTAAGGTACAAGGATCTTAGAGAGATCATGCCCAGAGTGAACGAGTATATAGGCAGGATGGAACGCATGGAAGCCTTGAACGAGGAATATGAGCGACTGCCGAAGAGCACAAAGGGATGGAATCTCAGCGAAGCGCACGTTCCGGGAGAGGGGAGGCTCGATGCAAATGTGATGCTGATAGGGCAGGCGCCAGGCCAGAAGGAGGACGCGTCTGGCAGGCCTTTCGTTGGCATGAGTGGCAAGCTCCTTGACCGCCTGCTCAGGAAGAACGGGATAAAGAGATGCGATATTTACATTACCAGCATTGTGCAGTTCTTCCCTCCGAAGAACCGCGCGCCAAATAGGCACGAGATAGCGCTATGCAGGCCGTTTCTGCTCAGGCAGATAGCGATAATAAGGCCTAAGTACGTTGTGCTCATGGGCAATGTGCCAAGCGGCGGGCTTCTAGGAGTGAGCCACGTTGAGAGCCACCACGGAAAGATAATGGAAAGGGATGGAATAAAGTACATGATAACAATACATCCTGCCGCTGCGGTGAGAATAAAGAAAAAGCTGCCCATAATAGAGGCGGATTTCGAGAAACTAGGAAAGCTGCTCGAGACAGACTGACTTCGCGCAAGACAGCACCACCGCAATGGTTATTATATTAACATCGGGCAATATGTATGGGGGCTCGTAGCTTAGCCTGGTTGGAGCATCCGACTGATAATCGGAAGGTCGGGAGTTCAAATCTCCTCGGGCCCACCACACAAAAACAGGTGGATTGCGGGATACACAGGGTGTTCCTTTTGGATGTGAATAGGGTTTCAGTAGGCAGCGTGTATGTGGGGAGCGATCACGCAGGATTCGAACTGAAGATGCACGCAATAAGCACGCTGCGTGAGCTCGGAGCGGATGTTGTCGACGTGGGGCCTTTCGAATACGACAAGGAGGACGACTACCCGGAATATGCCAAGAGGGTTTGCGAGAGAATTTCAGGAACAGCCAACAGAGGCATACTGATCTGTGGGACCGGACAAGGCATGGAGCGAGCCGCAAACAAGTTTCCGGGTGTGTACGCTTCAGTATGCTGGGATGAATTCACTGCGGAGGTTGCAAAGGAGCATGGAGACATAAACGTGCTATGCATGGGAGGACGAACCACAAGCCCTGAAGTGGCGGACAGGATAATCGGCATATGGTTGAACAGCCCTTTTTCCGGAGATGAGAGGCATAGGCGCAGAGTGAAGGAAATAAAGGAGATTGAGAAGGAGCATATGAAATAGCCGCACGTGCGCTTCGGTGATGTGTGAGATAACGTATTTATATCTGGCAAAACCAAGGTATGAACGCATGTGCCGTGGCAGGCAATGTACACGTGGACGTATATGGATAGGAAGTTCATAGGACTTGGAATGACCGCGCTCAGGAACAACATGACCCAATTGAGGCACCCATACAAGCTTACTTTTTCAATAACGTACAGGTGCCAATCACGCTGCCTGACGTGCAACATCTGGGAAATGAAACCGGTAAATGAGCTCACGCTTGAAGAGATACGGCAATTCGCAGCAAAGAACCCGCACTTCAGATGGATAGAGCTCACTGGGGGGGAACCATTCCTCAGGCAAGACATAGTGGAGATAGTCAAGGCGTTCATTGGTGCTTCGAAGAACCTTTACATAATAACTATGCCAACAAACTCGCTCAGCAATGATGGCATGATACTCGAAAAGGTTGAACAGATACTCCAGACGGGTATACCAAAGCTCTCGATAACGGTGAGCCTTGATGGCTACAGGGAGCTGCATGACAAGATACGTGGAATACCGGGCAACTTCGATAAGGCCATGAGAGTGTTCAAAGGCCTGATGGAGCTCAGGAAAAGGTACAAGAATCTCTTCTTCGTGTTCGGGTACACGCTGAGCAAGTACAATCAAGGAATGTTCGCAAAGACGGTGGAGGAGGTCAGAAGGGAGATACCTGAAGTTAGCTATAATGACTTCCATATGAACGTCGGGCAGGTTTCGGAAGTTTACTACAACAACACGAACTTAGACATAAAGGCCCCGAGAGAAGAGATATCAAAGGAGATAGACGAGTTCGTACGGAATAGGCGCTTCAGGCTTGGCGCCATACCGGCCATAGAGGGCGTTTTCCTTAAAAAACTGGCAAGGTATGTGCAAACGGGAAAGACCCCCATTAAGAGCAGGAGCCTCGACGCATCACTTTTCCTTGATAGCTACGGCAACGTGTTCCCATCCATAATGTGGGGCAGAAAGATAGGCAGCATACGTGAGACAAACTACGACTTAGAACCAATCTGGAAGAGCAACGATGCCGAGGATGTCAGGCGCCTGATACGAGAAGGGAAGGAGCCGGGCAATTGGACAGCATGTGAGGCTTACCAGTCGATAGTCGGGGACATAAAGAGCTTCATAGTGTGAAAGCAGAGGCTATCGCCACAAAATACAGAAGGACGAGTACCATCCCGTTCCTGCATGTCAGCCTGCCGTGATAGATCGCAGCTATGGCTATGAAATTTATTATTATCACCAGCGCGAATTCTGTGAATGCCGCACTGGTCTTTACCGCTGTTGCTGATAACAGGCCTATCGCGCCGAGCAGCACGGTGTTGTTCTGGAGCTTGCTGCCTATGAAGCCCACTAGCGCGGTCGATCCGCCGCCCCTTGAGCTGACCGAAAGGCGGTATGCACTCAGCTGCTCCGGGAGATCTGCTGCTATCGGAGTTATCACGATGGACAGAAAGAGTGCGGATATGCCCAGCGCTCCTGACACGGCCAGGATGTACTTTATGAATTCGTCGGATAGCAGGACTACTACCGCTATGCCCACCACAAAATAAGCCGCACCGTGCATAATCAATCGCCTGCCTTTGCGAGTGCGCGCGTGAGTCACCACCCTTGCGTGCACCTTCAGGTATCTGTACAGAAGATACGCCACGTATATGGCAAGAAGCAGAACCCCGGACACGGCGTCGAGGCTCCCGTACACAAGAAGTGCCATCAGAGAGAGGTTGGCGATGAACAGGAAGAACACTTCTATTCTATAGTCCTCCTTCATCCTTAGCGGAGACCGCCATTTCATGAAGTAAGTTATGCCGACCATGCCCATGCCGAGCGTGAACAGTATTATGTTTCCCCCTATTGCGGAGCCTAGTGCCACCTCTGTGGAGCCTTTGCCTATCGCTATCAGCACGAATATCAGTTCCGGAAGCGAAGACATGAAGCCCAATATCACGCCGCCTGCCATTCCCTGCCCTACGACCTCCTCCAGCTTCTCCGTGCCCCTGTTAATCAGTTCTGCGGCGGCGCCGAAGAGCGCGATCATGACGATTATTATCGCAAGGTACAGCACAGTCTGCCCATCGCCGGCAGGCGCCGACTGAAGCAGTAGTGCGCTTGATGGATAGGCGAGCATGAAACTCAACTTTGATTGAGGTGGTTAATTTTAATAATCTAACTGGGAATATTATACGGTAGTTGCATGCCGAAGAGAAGCAGGGCTAAAGTGGTGAGAAGGGGCGCCATGGCTGGCGGAGTGCCAAGTGCTATTGACACCTCGTGGCATCCGAGAAAGTTCAGGAATTTCTTCAGCATACCGGACAGATATGTGGACTTCTTTTACGGGGAGGTACCGGACACGGAGGTGCTCGACAACGGGAGGAGCATAACCGTAAGGGTGGACTTCCAGGGCATAGAGAGCAAGGACATAAAGGTGGAGGTCGGGAATCGCAGCGTTGTGATCAGAGGAACTAGCACCCACAGGGAGCACAAAGAAGACAAGAACTACCGGTACAGCAGAGAGGTAAGGAACGCTTATTACAGGCATGTGCCGCTGCCATGCCGCGTTAAGAAGAAGTCGGCCGATATAAGTTTCACCAACCACACGGTAGAGATAAACGTGGACAAGCTTTGACGCCGTGGAGCAGGCAATCTGCACCGAAATCGGGGAGACAATTGTTCGGAATGAATTCGAATGGGAGAAGATTGCAATCCGCAATGGAATACCTGATGACCTACGGTTGGGCCATACTCGTCATCGCGGTCGTCCTGGGCGTGCTGTACTCTCTAGGCATTTTCAATCCGTCGAACTTCGCGCCGAAGGCTCAGCCCGGCTCGTGCCAGGTTTTCAGGCCGAACGGACCAGGCACAGGATACGATTTGAACCTCGAAGGCACATGCAGCGGCGAGCTTCCGGAATACGTGGCGGTGTTTGGTTCCAACACCGCAGAAGCCATATATACCAACACAATATTGGTATCGAACACGGCGACATCGTTTACGTTTTCGCTCTGGTTCTATATTCCGCAAAATGCACAATTTCCAAGTTCCAACGAGATGGCTGTGCTAGGAGAGGGAGGCACTTCTGGCAGCGGGGTCGGTGGCATAGGCATTAGTGCTGGTCCGTATGTTTATTTTGGATATTAGTGCTATGGGAATGACGGAGGGGTCAAGTTAAACTTGAACACATGGTACAGTGTGATAGGAACTTACCAGGCCGGCATAGGCGGTACGACGTTTGTGGATGGTGCCAACAGCACACACGGCTCCTTTAACCTTGGACCCAATCAGACATTCGTGATGGGCAACGGTGGCATAGGATGCAACGGGAATCCCAATCCTTTCAATGGATATCTGTCCAACGTTCAGGTGTACAACACGACACTAACTGCTGGCGAGGCATACTCGCTGTACTTAGAGGGTATAGGTGGCGCACCTGTAAAGTTGCAAAACCTTGTAGCATGGTACCAACTCAACGGAAATGCAAATGACTATTCGGGCAACAATAATAATGGGGTACCTGCCGCGGTTTCGTATAAGGGTTCGTGGCAGAGTGGATACACTGCGCCGTAGTCTTGCGCACTTCTCGAATGGCGGGTCGAAGATAATCAATATATATTATTAAGGTAAATCCGTAAGTGCAAATGCGTTGTTGACATGAAGATTCTTCAGCTTGACGTAAACAGCATCGATTACGAAATGATAAAGCCAGAGGCGAGGGTTTACGAGGATGTCACTGACCGTGAGGTCTCCCTGAAGAACGCGCTGGTGGCAATGACTTCGATAGAGAGAGGGGATTCCGAAGAAAGTGTTGCCGCTGCGGTCAGGGACATGTCCGCATTCATGGAGAAACAAAAGATAGGATTATTGGTTATATACCCATTCGCACATTTGAGTAACAACTTAGAGGCGCCGGAGAGAGCGATGGCGCTCCTCGCGAAGATGCGGCAGGGGATCGAAGACAGAGGAATTAAGGTAGTGGCTGCACCATTCGGATGGAACAAGAAACTCAATCTCGACATAAAGGGGCATCCGCTCGCTGAGACGTCAAGGTCATATTCGAACTCGGGCGCAGTGCAAAAAGCTGAAAGGAACGAGACTGCAGAAAAGTCAAAGACAGATGAGGGAAAGCGCCACGCCGAAGTGAGGGAGGATAACTTATTTTCCAGAATAAGAAAGAGCGACTGGTCAGGTCTGCCGGACACTGACCACAGGACCATCGGCGAAAGGCTAGACTTGTTCAGTTTCCAGGAGGTCTCGCCAGGCATGGTCTATTGGCATAAGAACGGCAGGATAGTGTACAATAAGATCTTGGAGTTTCTCCGCGGGAAGCTCGAGCAGCAGGACTACGCTGAGGTAAGCACACCGACACTTGCAAATCTTGCGCTGTGGCACGTGAGCGGGCACATAAGCCATTACAAACAGAACATGTTCGTCTTTGATTCGGAGAGCGAGGACCTTGGTATGAAGCCCATGAACTGCCCTTCTACCATACTAATCTACAGGTCTAAGAAGTGGAGCTACAGGGAGCTGCCGTTCAGGACGGCCATTTTCGACAGACTGTACAGGAATGAGATAAGCGGAGCCCTCACAGGCCTGTTCAGGGTCAGGGAGCTAACGCAGGACGACGGACACATATTCATAACTGAAGACCAACTTGAAGGAGAGATGAAACTACTTCTGTCGCTTGTTAAGGAAGTTTACGATACCTTCGGTATGACGTACGCAGCTAAGCTGTCCACCATGCCGGAAGACCACATGGGTGACGAAGCCCTGTGGGAAAAGGCGACTTCCGCGCTTCGCAGGTCCTTAGAGCTGAACGGACTGCCATACACCATAAACGAAGGGGATGGGGCATTCTACGGCCCGAAGATAGATTTCGACGTGACAGATGCGATGGGGAGGAAGTGGCAATGCGCCACGATACAGGTGGATTACCAACTCCCGCTGCGCTTCAAGCTAGAATACACTGGAGAGGACGGGCAGCAGCACACGCCCATTATGGTACACCGGGCAATCCTGGGATCCCTCGAGAGGTTCATAGGCATACTAACCGAGCACTATCAGGGCAAGTTCCCAGCGTGGCTTGCACCTGTGCAGGTGCGCATTCTTTCGATATCCGAACAGGCGAATGCGTACGCGCGGGAGGTGCACGAAAAACTCAGGGCGCGAGGCATCAGGTGCGAACTCGACGCTAGCGACAGGACCATTGAATACAAAGTGAGGGATGCGCAGCTTCTCAAGGTGCCTTACATGCTCATCGTAGGCAAAAAGGAGATGGAGGCCAACACCGTTGCGGTTAGGACCAGGTCGGGAAAACAGAAATTTGGAGTCAGCGTGGACAAGTTTACCGAGGAGCTCGGAGAAGAGACGCTGGAAAGGCGAAGCAGCGGCGCGTACGAAGCGTGATGCGCAGCTGTGCGCGAGTATTTGAATCGTTGCACAATGCGCACGGGGTAATGACATGCAGGATGAAATATTTCTGGTAGGCGTGATATTGGCGTCTGCATTCATGGCAGCGGTAGCGCAGTACATCTTCAAGAGGAGCATGCCGGCCTTCAGATTCAACATCAAGGGCATGACCTCTCTCGCCACGAACAAGGCGCTGCTTCTAGGCGTGGCGATATACCTTGCCAGCCTTGCGGTGTACCTGTTTGCCCTGCGTGGCGGGGAACTCTCATTCGTGTATCCCACCTTCGCCAGTGTCTTCATATTCGTGCTGCTGATATCAAAGTTCCTTTTGGGTGAGAGGATAAGTCTGCACAGGGCGCTCGGAGTCTTGCTCATAGTGATTGGGATAGCGGTCATAGCAATTACATACTAGGTGCCGGAATGGAATATGTCACAAATAGGAGCAAGAGCTTTTTCGTAGCACTTCTGGTGTTTAGCACGCTGCTCGGAGGTGCCGGACAGGTTCTGTTCAAGGCGGGCCTTTCGAATTCCGGATACGCGCTTCTGACTTACATAGTGATGGGATTTGTGGTGTACGGTATTTCTACCCTTGCGTACTTCTATGCGCTCGGAAGGAAGAACCTCAGCTGGGCCTACAGCTTCGGCGGGCTGAGTTACATATTTGCAAGCATTATGGCCTACTTTCTCCTCGGTGAAAGTATCTCAGAATTGAGATGGCTTGGTATACTGATAATAGCGGCTGGAACCGTGCTCATAGGGTTTAGCTGATGGACCAGTTTGCGGAAGAGATGCCCCAGACGGCAAATACGGGCTAATTATTACTTCCCCTATAAAGCGCCAGGGCTCAATCATTTAAAGCATATGGATTGTCTATATAGCGGCGATCTCATGTTTGAAAGGATTTACAGAAAGGCGGGGAAAAGGAGCGTGCTCATCGAGAGAATGGGCATGGAAGACGATGAGGACACTTACGGCGACGAGGAGGATGGGCTGCTCAGTGGGGAAGAGGGGAGGTACCCCGAGCTGGAAGGCTTCGAAGATTGGGACCCATGACCGGTACGGCGGGTCATGCCACATGCCCGACGAAGTCGAGAAAGATACGGCTCGCTACCTCTGGCTTCTCATAATGCGGAGTATGGCCAGTATCGGCGATAACCTGAAATTCGCTATTGCCTATCTGTTTGTGGAACATCTCGCCGCACTTTATGTCTATGACGGAGTCGACACCACCCCACATGACGAGGGTCCTTGGCTCGATGCTGCCCAGATCTTCGGCAGTCAATTCCTCAGATGCGCCGTACGAATCCACAATGCTGCCCACCACGTGCGGGCGCGGATTTAGCGCGAGCGCATTTCTGTGCAGCTCCTCGAGGTATTTTGGATTTTGCGCGATGCGGTGCTCCGCGAAGTCCTTCATTCCGGCAGCATCCTCCAGCACTAATCCCGCCATTTCTGGATGGCGCTCTGCGTAGTAGGCTGCTATCCAGCCGCCGTAGGAATGCCCGAATAGGTAATAGTTCCGCAGATCCTCTGCTAAGACCAACTGCTCCACTACAGATGCTTGGAGCGCTATCGTGTAGTCGGTCGTTGGCGCCGCAGATCTTCCATGCCCAAGGAGATCTATTAGATAGACATCCATGCTGTCTGGCAGGTACTTCACGAAGCGCTTCCACGTTTTCGAGCTGGCTCCTAGGCCATGTATGAAAATCACAGGGATCCCTCCTCCGTCATTGGCAAGGTAGTTGACGTCTCCCCACGCCGTCTTTAGCATGCGCGCTGAAAAGTCCTTCTCGAAGTCCATGTGCACCCGTACTGTACTCGGATGTCAGATTAATAAGGCGCTATGCCGAATCAATTACAGAGCCAGGTATTATGAAACACAGAGGCAGTCCCATAGAAGAAGAAAGCCAGATAATGCCGAAGGGCGGCGTAGTAGCGTACAGGTGCTCGTTTGGCGGCAGTATGGACACGCTTGTGGACAGGGCCAGACTTGCCTCAGGAGACAGGAGCTTCATTCTGCTCCTCAGGTACAAGGAAGGGGTATGCGACAGGCTGCTGCCGTCGTACCTGAACGCATGGATAAGGAAGAAGGAGAGCACCATGAGGTCGAGCTCGCTGCATATGGAGATGCTGCTGTTCGTGGCGGGCACCCTCAACATCAAAAGGGCGATAGAGGAAAGCGCGGCGAGGCACAGTAACGACTTCCTGCTCGTGTCAGACGATGCCGGTTCGGCAACAAAGTTTATCAAGAAGAATGGAATAGCCAGGGCAGAGCAATGCCAACTTGCGCTGACGTTTGGAACGTTTAGGCCGGTATTGGACTGAATCAACTGAGGAACAATTTGGTTATCGCGTACCCTGCACCGAAGCTTATCACAGCTGTAATCACCCATGTGAATGCCATTTCGATGGCAGGCCTGCGCCTGAAGAGTTTGGAACCGTAACTCAGAGTCGCCCCGTAGAGGCTCGCCGAGTAGGTCTGCGTGTTTGATATGGGCACGCTGAAGAGGGTGCCCGCCTCAACGACCAGCACGGATATGGCTTGAGACACGAGCGCATTAAGATATCGCATAGGGAGTATGTCATCGCTCACGCGCCTCAGCGTTCCGGCACTTGCGAATACGCTTCCAAGAATTATGGCCACGGCAATCACGAAAACGCTTACGTACCGACTCACCGAAACCATGACAAGTCCGAACGTGTTTGCACCAAGTGTGAATGCGGTAAGGAACGACAGCAGGATCAGCAATTGCTTTATGCGCCGCAGGGAACCCCACACATCCCTTCCTGCGATTATGCGCGAAGAAATGCGCATCGAGGCTATGGTAAGCGCAATGGACACGGCAGCGGCAAAAACCCAGAACGCTATTATAGACAGCGCAAATCCTGTATCGATGCCATTGCCGAATGCAAACCCTATCCCCATGAGCGACGTAGTGAATGTGATTGATAGGGACTGTGGCACTCGCATCTTGTTGGCTATCATGAATATCAATATCCCGGTTATCAGGGGTATCATGACAAGACTGTGCGGCGATGATTCGAATATCTGTCCGAATCCGTACTTCAGCAGATTTCCTTCCATGAAAAGCCCAGCGAGGGTGCCGACTATGGAAATAGCTATCCCTATACGCCTGCTTACCATCCTGCTGGATATTATGGAGCCGGATGATGCGGAGAGATTGTTCCCGGACACCATGAAGACAAGGACGAAAACAAGGGCAGACATTAGCAGGTCCATGGAAGATGCCTCACGTAGCTATCGAGAGCATGATGCTGACATACATGTCCGCAATGTCTTCGCACGCATCTAGGACATTGTCGGATAGATATGCAAGATTTATCAGGTGGTAGAATGTCTTAAAGTCAGTCCGGGAGTTGTAAGCGTAACTCAGCATGCGCTCCTTCACTTCGTCGCCCTCCTCTTCTATCCTGCTTATCTCCTGTTGGTACTTGCGCATCTCGGAGAAGTCAGACGTGCCATGCAATCTGTAGAGTATCCCAAGCGCACTGTGCATAAGTGCACTGGCCTCCTTTAGGCTGTTCGTCATGAACTTCTTGGACTGCGAATCGGAAACCTTGAACCTTACCAGTGACCTGGCAACATTGAATATCGTGTCTACGATGTCGTTTTCCAGCGAGATTAGCGACAGCATGTCCGTTATCAGGTTCGGCGCGATGGCCCCAGACGTTATTGATTTTGATATGTCCAGCAGGTCAAGGTAGGACTCCTCTTTGATTTCAGCTATCCTGCTCACGTCGCCGGAGCCGCCTATCACCTTGTCGAGCAGATTGACCGACGTTTCGGCCCTGCGTATCATGCGCCTAGTGCGGAGGAACATCTCCTGTTCGCCAATCTTGATTAGGTTATCTAGGAATTTCATGCGTCGCACCGGCCAGGGATGGAAGTTGAAGAAGATGCTGCACCGGACTCTGAGTTGACTATCCCGTATATGCGCTCCGCCTTCTTCTTGCCTATCTTTTCCACGGTCATAAGATCGTCAACATCCGCGGAGAGCACGCCACGAATGGTCTTGAAACGGACTAAAAGCTGTTCCGCGAGTTTTGTCCCAACCCCGGGGATGGCGCTCAGGAGCAGCAACTGCCATTCGTGCATGTCGTGCGCCTTCTTCCTGCCCTGCAACTTTGGGGATCTTTCCTTCACGCCCTGCTCACGCTCCGCAAGCTTGAAGATCACGTATGCGGTTTCTTCAGCGTTGATAGTCCGCAGTATCTGCACCCTGTAATCGGCGCACAGACTTGTTATTGCGCCGTCCATGACGTTCTTTCCCAACCTGAAGTCGCACTCGTTGCCTTCTATGATGAGTATGGGTTTCTCGAAGGAAGCTTCGAGCCGCGAGACCTGGTCGAAGAGGCGCGAATCTATGATCGAATTTTCAAAGTCAGACACCGTTTTCCGCTCCACGCACATTCTATCAGATACGATATAATCACCTACAGGAAGTTGTGCTGCGGAGAGATGCACGCCGTTGGACTCTAGCGCATTAAGAAGAGATTCATTGCGCTCTCTGTTGTCCACTAGAAGAGCTATCCCGGGCATAATATATATTTAGCAGGGGCATTTAAATTGCTTAAGTTGATCTTATGGCCAGGCGTCTAGGCAGAAGGAAGGAGCCATTGCGCGAGGACTTCATGCTGAAAGAGCAATTGAAGATAGAGGAGGGTGTCTTCGACAGGCGCACGATAATGGCCATCGGCAAGGTCTTTACGCGCAACGTAGTATCGCGAATGCGCTTCATAATAGCTAGGGGGAAGGAGGCTGACGTGTATCTTGCAGACGCAGGAGACAAGGTCGACGCAGACTTCGTGGTACTTAAGATATTCAGGCTCGAGACATCGAGCTTCAAGGCGAGGATAGACTACATAACTGGCGACAGGCGCTTCCAGAGGAGGATAAGCACGGACATGCAGCTGATAAGCACGTGGTGCAGGAAAGAATTCGGCAACCTTAGACTTGCACACAACGCGAAGGTACATTCCCCCGCACCGTACACGTTCGAGAACAACGTGCTGGCCATGGAGTTCATCGGGAATGGGAATGCGCCTGCGCCGAGGTTGAAGGAGACTGTCGTGGATAACCCAAGCGGGGTTCTGGACACAGTACTAAAGGACATCGGCAAACTTTATTCCGCAGGTCTGGTGCACGGGGACGTAAGCGAATACAACATACTGATGAGCAACGGCACCCCGTTCATGATTGACTTCGGGCAGGCGGTCACCGCGGACCATCCCAAGGCGCAGGCCTTTCTTGAGCGCGACGTTGGCAACATACTCGCATACTTCAGGAAAAGGTACGGAGTCGAGCGTGACGTCGGAAAAATCGTCAATGAAATAAGGAGCATGGCAGAGGAATAAGTCACTTCGGCAGGTCGTAGCCCTTAGCCTTAAGCAGATCCTTGTCCATTATGCTGTATCTCCACACGATGTCTCCGCGCTGGTCGCCCTGCACAACCCACGGCTTTACAAGCACTATGTCGCGTTCCTTCACCCAGAACCGTCTTCTTAGCCTTCCGGGTATGGAGCAGGTGCGCTCCAGATTATCCGAGCATGCCACTAGGAAATTCGAGGCACCGAGAGCCTTCGCAACCTGGCCTACCACTTCGTTTCCGCGCGGAAGCAACAGCTTGTGCGAAGCGCCTGTGTCCGCGCCGCGTCCTCCACGATGTTTTTGGTACGCCATAATGGTCACTGATAATTCTTAACGGTATATATAGCACCGCAGGCTTCGCATGACAGCACAACATATCCGCGCTGCGTCTCAAGCACCTTGGTGTCTGGCTTCTTGCACTCCTTGCATATGATGTAGGTCTCGAAGTATCGCTTAAGCTTCTCGTTGAGCACGTTTGGTTGTATCCTTGCGCTTATGCTCAGCACGTTGCCATCCATGCTCGTGGGAGCCGCGAGATCCTTAGAAAGGTACTTGGCTATATCCTCCTTGTCTCGCCTTGCGACGTCGGCTATCTGGGATATGTTGCGGATAAGGGTCTTGTTGCCCTGTATTATCGAGTCGGCCTCAGGTATCTTAAAGTCCATCTTCTCTTCGGATAGTTGGGGCAGCGCTGAGAATGCCCTGTCAAGTAGCTCGTCGTACGCCAGGATAACACCGCATTTAACATTAGAAATATGCGCTCGTTCTATTTATAACACTTGTGCTTTTATACTTAAAAGGAGCACGCACCGGAGCGTCTGGAACGGGATACGCCAAATTTCGCGATGTGCTTTATATTCGTTCTTGGAGTGGTCGATTATGAATTACCGGTCAATATCCATCGTATCGTTGGTGCTTCTGGTATGGAGCGCTATTTTAGTTCAGGCGCAGGGTTATCCGGCAGCATGCCGCTATGTGCCGGCGATACCGTTTGCTTCTGCTGCAATCGGTGCGGTTTTTCTCATCCTGTTCCTCATGCTGCGGATGCAGGGACGAAAGACGCCGAATGTATTGCGAAGAGTAGTGAATGCACTTTTTCTGGTGCTTGCCCTAGCGTCTTTCTTGATGGTATTGTTAGGCCCGTTGAGCGTAAGTGTTTTCTTCCCCTCCCTTATTGGAGCTTGCTAGAGCGTGCGACAGGAGAAGGCGAAGCCCGGAGGTTCCCACAGTTAAAGCCCTGATGCCGAGATTAGCAAGAATGGCAGCACCCCCGCAAGTATCGTAGAGATCATCAGAAACACAAGTGAATACATTATGGTGTTGTCAGGGATCCTGTACGGCGCGGTTATCCTGGACGTGCGCAGAAAAACGCGTTCGAACGTCCAGAATAGCGCTGCTCCTATGACTATTATGCCTACGAGCGGCGCTAAGCCTATCATCCCAAAGGATGCAAATGCACCTATGAAAACAAGGATGTCCCCCACGAATCCGGCGGTGAGAGGAAGCCCTATTATTGCAAACACACCAGCAACGAACAGGTATGAGATCGTTGGAAATCTAGACATCACCCCGGAGATCTTGGTTATGTCTAGGGTGCCGTAAAGCTCGTCCACTGTTCCCGCCACCAAGAACAGCATGGATATGGCTATGCCATGGCTGAGCATCGCGTATATGGAACCGGAATCACCTATCACACCAGACGCAGCGGCACCCAAGGCCACGATCCCCATATCTAGTATGCTAGTGTATGCGATCATGCGTTTCAGGTTACGCTGTCTCAGCGCAGCGAATGCCGAATAGATTGATGAAAACCCAAACAAAACAGCAAAGTAGAGCGCGTATGAATGCGCCACGGGGAGTAGTAGAAACATCAGGAGGAATCCATATCCACCGAATTTGAGAAGCACCCCAGCGAGTATCATGCTGCCCATCGTTGGAGCCTCAGTGTGCGCATCAGGAAGCCACGAATGGAATGGAAAAACAGGGGCCTTGATCATGAAGGACAGGGCAAACAGCACCAGAACCAGCAGCTGCACTGCATGCGGTATTGTTGTCGATGCCTTCGCTATGGCGGCTATGCTGAACGACGACGTGCTGGAGTACAGCAGTAGCACAGCAATTAGGAGCAGCAGACTTGATGCCAGAGAGTACACTATGAACTTTATTGCCGCATACCTGCGGTCATACCCCCCAAATACAAAGATGATGAAGAACATCATCACCTCGCTTATCTCCCAGAACAGGTATAGAAGCAATAGATTTCCTGCAAGAAAGACGCCAATGGACGCGCCCTCCGCGAGCAGAAAGAGCATGTTATATAGGCGGGATTTCTCTATGAAGTATTCACCGACCAGCGACGCAGAGAAGAATACTATAGCTGTCATGAGAGCCAGCATCAGCGTCAGTGATGTGAATTGCACGTCGAACTGCACAGAAAGCGCAGGTATGTAGGAATATGAAAAGCCCAGCGACTGTGTTCCGTTAATGTACGCTAAAGCCACTGCTGCAAGTGTAAGTGCAAGAACAGCTGCGGACGCTATGAGCGATACAGAATGCGCCCTGCGGACATCCAAGAAGTTCAACAGTGTCGCAGCCAGGAACGGAATTACTATTATTATCGGGAGCAGCAACATTTGAGTTTCAACCCATTACATATACGCATACCAGAAAAAAGATATAATATCAACGCATGGCATGCCTGCACCTATTCGCGCCCATATCTCGACAGGAAGGTGAGATAGGCACTCATGGAGATGTTTGGCGCGGAGGGCCGCGTGTTGTTTATTATGTCTAGCAAATCGTCAGTTGTGATCTCAACCTCCTTAGATGCGTCGATGCTCTCCTCCAGAGCATTCATTTTTGCTTGCCGGCATATGTTGGCTATGTCCGCCCCGGTGTATCCGCTCGTTATGTCGCCGAGCTTGTCGAAGTTCATGTCCTTTGAGATCGGCGCCTTTTTCAAGTTCCTCTCGAACAGCAGGACGCGGTCGGTCTTGTTCGGCGGCTGCACGAAAATAAGCTTGTCGAACCTTCCGCCGCGCAGCAGTGCTGGATCCAGCGCGTCAGGTCTGTTTGTGGCACCCACAACAACGACATCTCCAGAACCCTTTATGCCGTCCATCTCCTGGAGGAATTCGCTGGTTATCTCTACGCCCAGCATGGATGATTTTTCACGTATCGGCAGCAGCGAGTCGATCTCGTCCAAAAATATTACGGAAGGGGCGTTCTCCTTAGCCCTATCGAAAGTCTGCTTTATAGTAAGCACAGCTCGCTCCAGTCCGTACTTGCTTAGCTCAGCACCTGAGAGCACGAACATCTTGACATCGCCGATGTCCGAAGCCACAGCACGCATGAGCATTGTCTTCCCTGTTCCTGGAGGGCCGAAGAGAAGTATCCCCTTTGTGCTCCGTATGTCGTACTTCTTGATCAACTCGGGATGCATCATCGGGACTTCTATGGCCTCGTAGATGGCCTTTTTGGCGTTTTCTAGCCCCACAACATCATTTATGCTCAGGTTCTCCGTCTTCTCTTCGACAAACTTCTCCGGATGCATCCTCCTTTCGTAATCCATCTTGAATGTGTTGTAAGTCTCAAGCTGAGATATGGTCGTCGATGGCTTCGTCTGGCTTATCACGGATATCAGGTCGTCCATTGTTATCTCGAGCACCTTGTTCGACTTTATGGCGTCCTCGGAGACCATCCGCGCCACTTCGTCACAGACGTTCTTTATGTCCGCGCCAGAATATCTGTTTGACATCTTTGCGAGCTTGGCGAAGTCCATCTCTTTCGCTATGGGAAGTTTTGAAAGGTAATACTTGAATATCTTTCCGCGGCCGTCCTCGTCTGGGAGCGACATGTAGATTATCTTATCGAACCTGCCGGGCCTCATGATGCTCGGATCCAGCGTGTTAGGTATGTTTGTGGATCCCACGATGACTATGCCCTCTATCTTCTGGAAGCCATCCATCTCCCCGAGAAGCGTGGAAAGCAGCTGCCTGGACTCATCGCTCTCCTTCAGTTCCCTGCTGCCGGCTACCGCATCTATCTCATCGAAGAAGAGTATGGCGGGGGGGTGTTTCTTAACGGTGGCGAAGATCTTTGCCAGCCTGCTAGCACTCTCGCCCTGGAACGGGCTTATAAGTGAGGACGTCTTGACATAGAAGAAGCGGCCGCGTATTTCATTGGACAGCGCGCGCATGAGCAGCGTCTTTCCGGTGCCAGGGGGGCCGAAAAGGAGTATTCCTTTTGCGGGCTTTACGTTGTACGCACCGGATATCTCTCTGTGCTCTATCGGAGCAAGTATTGCCGCCTTTAGCTCTTCCTTTGTCTGGTCGTAGTTCGCTACATCATTCAGCGTCTCGCGCGCGTTCGCCGCTATTTCCTCAACGCCCTCGTTGAACTTCTCTATGAAGTCCTGCTTTGCAACATCGAGCGTCCGGACTATGTTCACCCCGTTGGATTCCATCAGCAGGTAGAGCAGTGGGGCTAGGAAGAATCCCAGGATTACTGCCGGACTTATCTGCAGGCCGGACAGGGAGGTGAATGCGATGTACGATATAAGCAGTATCAGCCCGAAGGCACTGGCCTGTGTGCCCTTGTATACGGAACGGCTCTTCGATGCAAAATTGCTCACTATGAATACGGTTATGAGCCAGATGAATATCTGCAGGCCTATGAAGTCTACGTCGCCGTATATGGCGATTCCGGCAAGCTGGAATGCCGTACCCACATTTGCGAGCACGGGAGTGCTAAGGAACGAGGCGAATGCCGTGCCGAATCCTTGCCCGAAGTCCGCGAGTGATGTGCCGCTCTTGTTTGCCGTAAGGTATGCCACCGCAGGATTTGTGCCGAATGAGGAATGCGCAGACACGGAGTCGTACGCGAACGGACCGGAGTTCTGGATGCCGCTTAGGCTCGAAAACACCACTATCAGAAGGAGTATGACTATTATTGAAACGGAGGAGCGCTTTAGGCCTATGAAGAGCACGCCAAGGAAGAATGCAGGCATCTCGAGGAACGAGCCCAGAAATGACAGCGGCAGCATGGTCATTATGTAAACGAACAGTATGGTGCGATAATGTCTGTAGCCCAGGAATAGGGACACGCTTATGAATATCATGGATAGCCAGCCGAGCAATGGGGCCTGGTAGATTATGATTGGCAGCGTCTCGAATAGGAACACCATCAGGCCCATGAGAGGGTGTATCATGGTGATGAGCATCGTTGCGAGTATGAGCGGTATTATGACAGCGAGAGGAAACGATGGGAAAGCTATGGCCAGGCTGGTGAGCGCTATTCCTATGGCAACCATGTCCGGAAAATTTTTGTGGCTGGAGATGCGCCTTAGCATGTCCTTGAGCGCGTAAAATGAAAGGGGGGTTCTGGCGGTGTAGCGCCTCTGCGGCGTTGGCTGCGCTGCCGGCTTTTTCTGCTGATGCCATGACGGAGCCTTGCCTTTCGGATCGTTTCTCCCCACCCTGACCCTCTCAGGCTTTGACATGATTTTTTATGCCACATGCAATATATAAATACTATTATACCTCATATTATCAGATATCCCGTTGTAGCTCAATGGCAGAGCGGTCGGCTGTAGTTTGCACAGTATTTCCGTAGAGTGGAAGTAGATACCGACAGGCTGTGTGTTCGACTCACACCAACGGGAATGATGTTATGCCTGGCGTTCTGCAACCTACGGTCATTCGACAGAGATGCCGAGCGACTCCATTATTCTGGAAAATTTGCGCTGTTTCTCAGGCGGCATCTCCGACAGGATCTTGGCACGCATCCCCTTCTCCTTCTGTGACTTTTGAAAAGGCAATTCGCCAACAGCAATGACCCAGTACTTTAGTATCCTCTGCATCATGCTGTCCGGAAGGTTCACCATCAACGTCATCCTTCTTTTCATGAAGTCGTGATAGAGGAACGAGGGCATTTCCAGCGTCGAGTCCAGTATGCTGCGTATAAAATCAATTGCGGTATCGGATCTCATGAACGCCAGGCTCTCGTATACAGTTATTATCACGTCGTCAGCCTTTCCGGACTTGGTTATGAGATCCTTCGCGCAATGCTGCATGCCCAAACGTGCCTTCTCCATTTTGTCAGCGTTTAGGCTATCGGTTATCATCATGCTGCTTTCCAGCACGGTCCGTCTCACCTGATCGGATTGCTTTGCTAGGCTCTCGAGTATAAAATTCTCGAATTTGTCATAATCTGTTTGCTGCAGGTCGAGGGCAGCCCCGATCAACTCTTCGATCGCCTTCCTGCGCCTATCAGAATCCAGATTCGATAGGTTTGAGAACATTTCGTTTATCAACTGCACCATGTTCTTTGGCTTTTCGACAATCTGGCGTATCAGAGCCTTTGTCGTGCGTTCGTTATCATCTTCGACCGTAAAACCACCTAGACCAAACTAACATCGTATGTTTAAAAAGGGTGTGGTTGAATAGAAACGCCTTGGCCGGGATTCGAACCCGGGTCACAAGCGTGACAGGCTCGTATGCTGGACCACTACCGCCGTAGCTTGCAAGCCTAGATTTTTGGTTTCCGTAAATCTCGCTTTTTCGTATCATTTTATCATGAACTCTTAAGGTACGCCTTATTGCTTTTTAGATACCTTCTGAAAAACCATTGGACGAAGGGGCTTTCGTTGTGTTTTACCTGCGATCTTTCCAATGCCGTATAATAGCTGGATCTGTTCTTGTATTCTATATTTAACATGGGAAACTTATGTTTGTTTAATACAAAATTCATTAACAATCTTGATATCCTTCCATTGCCATCGGTAAATGGGTGTATTGTTACAAATTTGAGATGCACAAGGGCCGCTAGTTCCACAGGATTCAGTTTGCCCTTGTTCTTATTATACCATTTAATAAAGTCATCCAATAATGCATTAATTTCTACGGGCGATGGCGGAATGAACCTGCTCCCACTTATTGCAACCTGATGATCTCTGATTCTGCCCGCTATATCTTGCTTGGTCTCCTTGAATAATTTATAATGCCATCCCAGAATCAAACCAAGGCTTATGTCTTTTTTAGTTTCCAGTATCTCGTAAAATACCTTTTTGTGTTCTTCTGCTTCTTTCACGTCTCTTATGGGCTTATTTGGCGGGGTTCTGCCCTCCAAAAGTAGACTGGCTGTATCCCTGAAATTTAGGGTCGACCCCTCGATTCTCTGTGTGTCATAAGTGAACTTTATCATGAAGGACTCGATGTATTTTTCTAGCGCCTCTGGTGGCATGTTATCTCGCTCTTTGCCGAAATCGCTTTTTATCAGTTCGAATTGAGCATACCACTTTTTCTTGTAGATTTCATACAAGAAGTCGGCCTCTATCCTTTCAATGTTTTTGGGAATTGCTTTTCCCAAATATCTCTCCTTCTTCAGTGTTTTCCCATTTAACCTAAAGGAGTGTTCTAGATAATAGTATATATTGCCGTTACGTTCCTCCTTTCTTATTATTACCATAGCTAATCTATACCCCTGCAAATATATAAATATTTGCTTTTTGATAAAAATGTAGGGGTATAAATAAACAGGTACAGGTAAACAGAAGGCGCCTTGGCCGGGATTCGAACCCGGGTCACAAGCGTGACAGGCTCGTATGCTGGACCACTACACTACCAAGGCAGATGAATAGATATGGCGCAACAGCTTATTAAAACTATTTGCGAGGTCATTTTGGACCATTTTGAAATATTTCGGAAACCTTCACTATGGGGACCAGCTCTATGCCGTTTTCCATAAGAAGCGCGGCTCCACCCTCTTCTCTGTCGACTACGCAGATGACCCTGTTGACAATTACTCCGCGTTCCCTGAGCAATTTCGCAGCCCTCAGCACTGAACCTCCTGTGGTGACCACATCTTCTATTATGTCAACGGTCTCGCCAGAACTTATGCTGCCAACAACAGGATCCTTGACGCCATGCTCCCTGGCTTCCTTGCGTATTATCGCGTATGGTATGCCCAGCTTTACGGCTGTTGCTATGAGCAATGGTACTGCACCAAGCTCCACGCCCGCGATTGTCTTCGCATAAACGCGCGTTGCGAGCTCTTCAGACAATTCCCTGAGCAGTGCTGGAGAATTTGCAACTGGAGTTTTCATATCAACGTAGTAGTTGGACTTCTTGCCAGATGTCAAGGTAAAGTCCCCAAACTTCACGGCCTTTGCGGCGATAAGGCTGTCTTTCAACATCAAATCACACCCAGGTATTTACTAACCATTGCAGGGTTTATATATCTTATTTGCCATTTATCAACAGGGTTTTTCCTTGGCGGATAATAATAAAATAGTGGTCGCGCTGGATCTGTTCGATCCGATAAAGACACGGGCAATAGCGCAGAAGATAGGGGAGGACGTTTTTGCGTTCAAGGTAGGCTGGCCTCTGATCCTGGGATCCAACTCGGACATAATAAATGACCTTGCGAGATACGCAAAGGTCATATGCGATGTGAACCTTGCTAACATACCGGACATAAATAGGGCAATAACTGAGAACATACGCGAGCATGGCGCATGGGGGATAGTGGCGCATCCGTTCGCAGGGAAGGACGCACTCGACGCTGTGGTTAAGTCGGCGGGTAGTATGAAGGTGTTTTCCATAGTCGCAATGTCGCACCCAGGCTCCGCAACCTTCATAGACAGGGATACGGAAGAGCTTTGTGCACTGTCGGCTAGCTCTGGTGCATATGGCGTAATGGCCCCAGGAAACAGAATAGACGTGCTGGGAAAAGTAAAGAGGCTCGCGGGCCAGATGAAGGTGCTAGCCACAGGGATAGGGACGCAGGGGGGAGACCCACTTCTTGCGCTCAGGGGCGGGGCAGATTATCTTGTGATAGGCAGATCGGTGTACAACGCGAGGGATCCGCTCAGGGAACTGAAGCGCATAGACGCAGTCATAAGCAGGCTCGGAGAGGAGCAGCGTCCTGAAGCTAGCGTGTGAGCCAGGCTAGCGCCCTGAAACAAAGCATGCACGGCATCTTGGCTCGTATGAATCCTTGCCGCCAACCTGTATCAGCTCTCCGAACACTTCCTTGCCATCTACTACACGCTGAGTGAACGTAGCGTTATCGGATTTGCATTTAGCGCATACCGCAGTAAGACTGTATATTACATCGGCACTTGAAAGGAATTCCGCCGACTGGCCGAATGAATTTCCTCGATGGTCCCTGTTTAGCACCGACAGGTATACGCTCCTTCCCTGACTCGCAAACTCATCCAAAAGGTCTGCCAGGCGCGCATCTGCACCAAAGAATTGAGCCTCATCTATGCCTATTGCCTTCGCATCCCCTGCGAGTTCGCGCATGGTTTCTGAAGCGCTTTCGTCCATGCTTATCGGATGCGCAGGCATGCGTACGTGTTTGTGCGAGTACACGTGGCCTGTTGCAATGTCCAAACCATTAGATGCATCTACAGACGCCTCGCCAGCATACCTGTTGTCTATGTCGGGCTTGAATAACACAGTTCTGTTTCCAGCCAAGTATTCGCGCTCAAGAAATTCCATGAGCCTGGACGTTTTTCCGGAGAACATTGGGCCGGATATCACAACAAGTTTGCCACAGGCTGGCTGACGCATACACTTACCACATACCATATGCCGACAAGGTATAAAACGCTTGTTGCTAACCGCAGCTGCGCATTAAGCAGCACTTACAACCGGCTTTCGAAAGGCTTAAATATTTATTGTAGTATATCTTCATATACTAAAATATATGGTTGGATATATGGATAAATATAATTTAAGAGAGTGCAAAGGTTTGATACGCTTGATGATCCCCGTGATCATACTTCCGTGGAGCCATCTGCCCCAGGAGGGATTTCTGTTTGACCTGATTGGGACTTTGAACGGCATCGAAGCGTTACTGATGCACGTAGGACCTTTGCTGAGTGCGATTTTGTTCATAACCGCCGGGATATTCTATGCGCTTGGACAACTCTTCCCGTCATACAAGAGGGCCACACTACACACCATGGCCATAGACATGATTGTAGGTGCCATAATGGTAGCTGTGCTCTCAGTAGCGGCAAATGGGTTTGCTGTAGCCTCCACGACACTTCTCACGAATTTGACTTCAAATTCCTTATAGGTCGCGGTTATGGAGTACGGAAATTACGGATTCGGCATAGCGGTGTACCTCATCGGCATAATGATAGCCGTGAGTGGGATTTCCCTAGGATTAGGATACGCAGTAAACAATAAGAAATTCAAGGACTTTGGGAAAGAAGAGTTGTATCAGTCCATAATGAATGGGGCTTTGGTAGGAATCATGTTTTTGGCAGTTGCACCGGGCGGCATGGTAGACTCACTTGTGAATTCAGTTGCCGGGGGGAATATGACAATGCTGTGCCCTAGCTCTATATCGGGGAACATAGCCATATGCCTCACGTATAACTATCTCATAGGGAACGGATATGAGATAGCGGGTCACTATCACGCTTCTATATTGTCCACTGCAACAGGCATACTTATTGGCCTTTATTCCCTTAACGCTGCACTCGGGGTTATAGCCGCAATCAAGATAAATCTGGCCATAGTGACATTATCGTTTGGTTCCATAGTGACCCCAGTAATGTCAGAGATAGAGTACATCATAAAGATGGTAAGCGCGGCAGACATTAGTGCAATAACCCAAGGCGCAATTGTGCTCTTTATCTCTGCAAGTGCCATGAGCATTATATTCCCTACGGGAATTATTCTTAGAGCATTCTACCCAACGAGGAAACTCGGTGGATTTCTCATGGCCTTGGGCACAGGCTTGTACGTAGTGTATCCTTTGACATACGTGATGAATGCATACATTTCCGCATCTTACCAGGCAAACATTGACCTTGGCAATCTCACTTCTGTCGCTAACGAAGCGAATGGAGTGGAGACTAACGTGATTAATGGAAGCGCGTATAGCTCGTCAAATTCCATTATGCCGAAGCTGCAATCTTACATGTTTTCAGGCGTGAATGCCCTTTACCAGAGTGTGACAGGGGTTCTGAACACACTGATGTATTGGATAGGGTACCTTATAGTTTACAGTTTCATTTTGCCCGCGTTCAGCCTAGTAACTACGGGCATAGCAATACGTGAGTTTGCATCGGCTTTGGGTTCGGAAGCTCGCTTGGGAAAATTTGACCTGATGTGATAAGATGGAGAAGGAGATATTGGAGAATAGGATTTATTCCTACGCATTTTATGTGTTGTCTTTCGTAGTGGTTGTGGTTGGCGTATTCTTCCGCAATGTAGTGGTATTCGCTTTTTCGGTGGTGTTCGTCGTGCTCTCTTCTGTGTATTACAATTCCGGTCACATCGTAAACAACTTGCTTCTTAGAGGATCCAGGATTGTTGAAATGTACAATGGTTACGTTCTAAGTCCAGACCTGCTTTCGGTAAGCAAATTCTCTGGAGGCGAATATAGCTCGGTATCGATTGCAAGATTAACTAGGGTTGGGGATAGCCGCGGAATTGATGGGAATGCAATCGAGAATGCGGTGAAAGGAGCAAGTGCACAGTTTGAATTCAGCATACGGGTAAAGGAAGTTGATAAGACAAGGCTGGTTCGTGACCTTGAAACCTTGAGGAGCATAAATGAGATAAAGATGGAAAGAGTAGCCATAGACAAGGTAGGGAAAGCGAATGAAATCAGGAGACGAATAGCTGCGATTGATGGAGAAATAAACAGCGTACGCGATGGAGATAAAGCGTACGAAACCGAAATCAGGCTCAAGACAATGTCACACTCTACGGACAAGGCCGAGGCAGAGTCGATGGCGAGAAGTAACATGGATAGGATATCCGGGTCATTGGCTTCGGCGATGGGCTTGGGATACGAAGCGATAGGCGGGGAGGCGCTATTACAGGCCATAGAGGCTTTTTAATGGGATCGCAAGTTGACAGCGCACGGGTTATTGCAAAGTGCATAACGATACCAGTGGGGAGCGGATTAAGTGCCGATTTTGCAGAAAAACTTTCCAGGGGAGGCATTTTTATTGGTGAGATCGTCCCATTTGGGGTACCCTTCTTCCTGAATTTCGATATGCTGGTAAATACGCACGTGTTTGTATGCGGAATGACTGGCAGCGGCAAAACGTACCTTGCGAAAAATCTTATGTTAAAGCTGGCAAGACTTGCGGGGCATACCGTAGTTGTTATTGACTTCACTGGTGAATATGGGGAATTTGCCAGGGAGGCAGGAATGCGCAAATTTAGCAAACGCGTTCTCTCCGATTCCTTGCGTATTGGCAACACTGGAATAATTTACGCCGATTTGAGCGGGAATGCGGAACGTCGTAAGGTCAGTAAGGGAATTGCCGCGCTCGATTGCATAGTGTCGGAAATGAAAAAAGGAGGTAGAGATCCCAAGTCAAAGATCTTTGTGGTTCTTGACGAGGCTTGGAAAGCGATAAGAGGAGGTGATACGCTGGAGATGATAATACGGGAAGGTAGAAAGTATGGCGTCGGTATAATATTGGTATCGCAATTGATCGAGGACGTGGAGCCCAAATTCCTTTCTAACATGGCCACTGTTGCCATTTTCAAAATGGTCAACGAGCAGTCCTTGGAGATACTTTCAAAAAATTACGGATTCGAGCCAGGGCAGATAGAGGACGTCCAGAGCCTTGGGATAGGCGGTTGTTATGTGATAAATGTCATGCGATCAGGTGAGAGAATGCCATTCAGGATAAAGGCGGTGAAGGGCCTGAGGCCATGGATTGGTCTTTTGATTTCAACAAATAAGGGAGGTAGTATGGAAGTAGGAATGGAAGAATTTTGCAGTGCTGTGGAAGACCTTTGCGGCAAGAAGGAAGGCACCGCAATTTTGCTGTCTAAAGTCAGACAGAATCGAATAGTACGGATCGATTTGCTTGTTAAGGAATTGTTGTGCCTAGGTGCCGATAGGCGTAAGGCGCTAGCCATGCTAAGAGAGGTAGGGGTAGGAGATGCCGATATAGCGGATGCATTTGCGTATGCCATAAAAGGGATTGAACGCCATGAAAAGTAGGATAATTCTTCTAAGCAGGATACCTGTTCAGGCATACCTTACCACCAGACTGTCTTCCGTAAGAAGCAAGCTTGATGCGTACCCGATGGCCAAATTGCTCAGTTACGGTACCGAACTCGAATACGCCTTGGAAACAGGATCCGAAGACAGATTTTATTTGCTTCGTTTGAACAGGCGAACCGTAGAGATAGAGCTCCATTCCGAAGCCTCGCCAACGTATTTTCTAAAGGAAATGCTCCTGAAATTTCTTAGTGTAGCAGCCGTGCTAGCGGAGGATTATGAAATTGAGCTACGGGCACTTTTTCCATACCTGATAGATGTGCTTGGAAAAGATACAACACAGTACTATCTGAAGGGACTAAATGTGGGCCGTGATGCAAGGGATACAGACATTCTGCTTTCCAAGAGGATAGTGGAACTGCACGCTAAAAACCATGAGTTGCAGCGCAACGAGGCTCTTGCAAAGGCCAAATTAGTAAAGATAACGGCGTCGTTGATAACAAGCAGGTATCAAACCGGAACGACTATATCCGGAATTGCCAGTGAGAACGGGTTAAGCGAAGATGAGGTTAACGAAGCTCTTGATTTTGCATGCACATTAGGATACAAAAAAGTGCAATTGTCTGGAAAAAGATTTAGCCTAGTGAAAGTATGAACAGTGTTGTTGGATATGCATTCGAATTCCTGCCCATTCTTTTAGGAGCCATTACAATGGGTTTGCTGATGTCCATACGCATAGCGGTTAAAAAGTTAATAATAGAAACACGCCTGCCGGAAATTTCCAACCTTGAATCTGCTTCAAAAATGGCCACGCACGACCAGAAATTCAATAGACCGGATCCAATGCGTTACACAGAATTTGTTGCCATGATTACACGGAGTGAGATTTTCAAGGAAGACGCATTTGCTTTGTTGAGTGATACAAGATTTAAAGTCTCATGGAGAGGTTTTGTAAGCAGTGGGGAGGATGTTGAAAAGTCAGCGTTCCACAGAATGTCGTATGAAAAGATGGTAATCGCCGGCGTTCGGAGCAGGAACAAACGTGCACCTTCGGAGGACGACGTCTTTTCGTGCATTGGACACATAAGATACAGAAATTTAGGCATGCTTTCCGAATACGTTAGCAGATTTAAGACAGATAGGATAGGCATTCTCTTTTCCGAGAATAGGCAGTTCATAGATACACTTTCAACGTTTAATCCCTGTGCAGGTTACGTCCTCGCATTTGCATTGAATCTTCAACTTGATGCGTACGGGATTGGAAATGAGCTACATTATTGAATCCATTAGGCTGGTCACCATGGTTAGTGCGGTCATGGCTAGCGTGCTGAACAGCGCGCTCATTATGACAACATCGATGAAGTGGAAAAAGGCAAGGATATCAGTACCCGTTGAATATTTTCTTGCGATTGCCGCATTTCTGGCCGCGTTTTTAATAGGTGTATTGGTATGATAAGGCGATTCGGTGTGCCAGAGGGCATGTCTGGCAGGGCGGGCACCATTGTGGCAGCGATTGCAACCGTTGGGATATGGGCTGGTGTTGAAACCGCATTAGTGATGCTTGGCATTAGTCCGTGGCTCTCTGCCCTAATATCAAGCGCAAGTGCCGGGTCATTCGCGTTGTTGGATAACCGAGTCAAGGCGCGATACAGTCAGGCAAGCGTTTCGGTGATAGTCTTTGCTTCTATAGTCAACATGCTGCTCGTGTGTGTGGTATTCCGTTTATTTTTGTGATCGCATGATACCCGAACCAGAAGTCTTGGAATTCAAGGAGATACCTTCGGATTTGGATAGGCATCTGCTAATCAATTCGATGCTAGGAAAGCGCTTCGCACTATGTCACTCGCTAGAGGATATGAAGACATTACTCATAACCGACGGCATGGATGTTAATGGCAAGATGGGACGCACCATTCCCGGGGTCGTGCTTGATAGAGCATCGATAAACCTTGATGCAGTCGCCGTGAAGTGCGTAAGTGGTTATTGGAAGCCGACGTACACTGCAGAATCTCGCAAGTTTGATGAACCGCCGGCCGAGCTGCTTGCAGACCTTTACAGGATTTTTGGAGGTGTTAGGGCCTTCGTTTTTGTATTGTTTTCCCCGTCTAACCTCGCCCGCATGGAAGCTATCAGAAGCACGGTAGAAAGGAGGATAAGCAAGATAGGAGTCAGGCTCAGCACCGGGCTTGGTGGGAGATATGGCATAACCAGACAGGAGTCGATACAGACTGATCTGTACTATGACTCTGATGAAAGGAAAATGCTGTCTTCGATGCTAGACACGTTGGATAAAGTGGCAATAAGCAATGGAACCTCGTTCGAGATAAACGTAGTGGTGGCAGGGAATGGCTATACGGAACAGATACTTGGATACATAAAGTCTAGAATGTTTCTCACGTACGAAAAAAACTCAAGAGTCAATGACCTGCGAGAACTTTACGCACTTCCTTCACCGGCCAACGCGATTCCGATACCTGTTGAAAATGCCGCATCTATGATAAGCTTTTCGGATAACATCGAAAGAAGTTTTCGGATAAAGACAAGGAACAGGAATGACGGCGGTAGCATATTGCTTGGGGAGTACATGCACGAAGGACTATCAAGGAGCGGTGACTTCGTGCGCACGAATCCAGAAGCCTTCAACTTAGGAATGATTGTGACCGGGCTTCCTGGCACAGGGAAAACCGCAGCTTCGATGAGCTTGATAAGGCAGTTGGCAAGGAATGCAGGTGCGAATTGCATAATCTTGTCCCCTACGGAGGAATGGAACAGTATCGGAAGGGAGTTGAACATGAACATAATCGATGTGTACGAAGGTGGGATTAGGATGAATTTCTTCAAATGTGACGCGAAGATAAGCATAGACAGGTTCTATGAAAATCTTGCGATGCTTCTGGCGTCGGCAGCTGGTGCAGGACCATACACAAATGCCATGGAGAAAAGCCTACTATCGGCCTTCCAAAAAGTGTATATGGACAAGAGAGTCGCGGACCCAGAGGATGCATACGAACACATAGAGGCTGCAGTCATCGAGCAGCATGCCAAAAGAACGAATGTTGGTGTAACTTACACGAAGCACGGTGAAAACATAGCAGCGGCGCTTCAGCCGTTGCGCCTGCTACTATCCAAACCGCAGTTTGCATATGCGGAAGGGGTTGACTTCAAGGAACTTGCAACGAGAGGAGTAGTTTTTGACATGTCGAAAGTGAGTAATAACATGAAACCGTTCTTTTACAGCCTGATCTTGAATCAGTTTTATGGCCTCGCTGATGCACTTGATGAACGTGGGGATAATGAACTCCGCATGTTGATCTGTGTAGAGGAGGCACAACTGGCATTTGGGGGAGACGAACTTTCTGCCGCAACGCGTGACCTGAAGCAGAGGATACAGGACTTCAGAAAAAAGGGTGTCGGGTTAATGCTCATAACGCACAACATAACCGACATAAGTGTCGGTATAAGGAGACTGTGTCAGACGAAGGCGTACTTCAGGCAGAGTTCAGATATGGCAAAATATGCATGCGCCGATCTGCTCTTCGATATCGATGATGAAAAGAGGGCGCCAGCCAAATTAAAGGGATTGGGGCAGGGCATTTGCGCTCTGAATTACATAAGCAGGCCCGGAGGGCAGCGCGTTCAGCGGGGTACGGTGTTTGTTAGCATGGAGAATGGGATGACGCCGGTTGAACGCATAAGTAGTGAACACGAAATAATGGCAGCGCAAAAACAGGAAAGGGACGTAAGACGCGCACCGTTGGCTGACATGGAAATACATCTTTTAAATGTGGAAAGGACTCCGGTCTGTGGCGTAAAGATTGCGGTGTCTTACCTTGGAGAAACGGTTTTCGAAGGCGTAACTGATGATCAGGGCAGAATGACTGTGCCATTCACGCTTCGTGAAAAGAGATATGGCGTAAGGATCTTAGGCCAAAAAAGGAAAGACACAAAAAGGGCAAATGCGATAGGCGGGCAGGAAAATGTCATAGTTTTGTAGCAATGAGGGTCTTCTGGAACAGCAGATTCCTCAACAGGGCGCTGTTCTTTATCCATGCTGGTATAGAGATGTCCATGAAGGTAGACACTTTGGCCAGTGCCTCCTTGACACTGTCGAACATTAGCGGCTCTGAACGCAGCGTGTCACGCACGTGCTCACGAACGTTCCACACACCCACAGGCATTATGTATCCCGGATGCGCTTCCCGTAGTATTACGACCTTTGCCTGCCCCCCTATCTTGTCAAGCAGTTCCGAGGAAGCGAGCCTTGCGGCGTAGTAGCAGCCGCCTATCTCGGCGTACTTACTGCGACCATCGAATGGTTCGTACGATGAATAGATTGCTATCTCCGCGCCCTCCCTATTCCACGTGGTGTTTGGATACCACGCTTCGACAAGCTCGTACTCCCAACTTCCGGGCACCATGAGTATGGCCCACCTGTTGTCAAG
>DAHWXM010000014.1 GCA_027334165.1 Microcaldota archaeon | reverse complement strand
GAATACCTCCTGTTGGCCACGCCAACCACCGAAAGCTCCTTCCTCTTCGCCGCCTTTATGAAGTACGGCGAATTCGTAACGACAAGCATCTCATGCTTATCCACCTTGTACTCGCTGTTTCCCCTGTTAATTGCAACGTCCACTATGTCCTCCGGTGTCCTTCCGTCGTTTCCGAACGCACCTATCTTGAAGAATCCGTGTATCCCGACCTTTTCGGTCCTGAATCTCGCTATCCGCTCCACCTCCCCGGTTAGTATGCCTATGCTTACATCGTCCTTCCAGAGGCTGCCCAGAAGTTCCCTCGCTCCGTTGAGCAGCACTTCGCGGTCGTGCCCCGCGACATTGTAATACGTGTAGAAAAGGTCCTCAAGGTACCGCAGGAGCTTGCTCTCTATCTCGTCACGGTCCATGCCGTCGTCGTTCAGTATCGCTTCCGCGATGTTCTGCGCGCTCTGCCCCATGTACTTGGACAGATTGACATCCACAACCCTCCCGTATATGTTGCGGATCGATTCCGATACGTACTCCGAAATGTCCTTGTCATCCTCCACGAGCGTGTTTGCTATATCGAAAAATACTAATTTTTTCATCCTTACCATACTCAGGCTTTCCTGCCCTCCAGCATCCCATTGAAGTTCTTCTCCTTCCTCCCCTTCCACGCCCCGCTGCCGAACGCGTATGACGCTATTATGGGCACGGCGATGGTGGCCTCTGAGAACACCATCTGCGTGCTCTCCTGTTCCACCTTGCCCCAGGAGTGCGCCTCCTTGAGCGTTGAACCAGAGAGCCCTCCGTCCCTCTCGTCGGCGACCGTTATCTGGATAGCATACTTGTGCATCGGCGCCGGCCTGCCAAGTACGTCTGCCGCGACCACTATGTCCTGCGCGAAATTCTTCGGTACGCCTCCTCCTATCATGAAGAGGCCGCTATCCTTTGACATCATCTTTACTCTAGTAAGCTCTAGAAAGTCTTTTGCCGAGTCTATCGACACGTGCCTGTCCGGTCTCTTCCACTGGTGCGACACCAGCCCGAATCCCGCACTCGAGTCCGAGAACGCGGGCACGAAGATCGGCACGCCTTTCCTGTACGCTTCTAGAACAACCGACTCCCTGTTCTTCGCGTTCTTATCAAGGTACTTGCCCATCTCGACTATGAACTCGCGGGACGAGTATGGCCTGGGCTCGAGACCGTCAGCTATCTTCCTTATCGTGTCGTCACAGACCCTCAGCTCGTCCTCGTTGATGTAAGTGTCGTATATCCTGTCCACGTGCCTCTTCCTGAGCTTCTCGTCGTCCTCGAGCGGCGAACCGACGTAGTGCCTGAAGCCAAGCCCCTCAAAGAAGTCCTGGTCGACCACCAGGGCGCCAGTGGAGACTATCGCATCGACCATGTTGTTCTTGACCATCTGGTAGACAAGCTTCTTCAGGCCCGCGCTGTACACCGATCCTGCCGTGCAGAGTATTACCGTGCAGTCCTTATCCTCCAGCATGCGCCTGTATATCTTCGCTGCGTTGGCGAGGTTTCTTGATTGGAAAGCCATGCCCGAGAAGGCGTCAACTAACTGGTCTATCCTTTCGGTGCCTATGTCCATGTGCCTTATCTCGTCCTTAAGGTAATCCCCTGCCTTTGCCACTTCAACACCTTGTTATATTCCTAAATCTCTACGGATTAAAGCTATAAAAACTATTTGGCGAGCTCCACGTCCGATTTCTTTACCGTTTTTCTCTTCGCGTGCGCTGCGAGCTGCACTGCTTTCTTGGCTATCCCGTAAGCGAACCTGTTCATCACTATCGCAAGTTCGTCGGCTGCGGAATCGCTTATCCTCCCCGCTCCTACCTCCTTGAATATCCTCTTCGCGGCACGCCTTGTTATAGGCATAAAAACATTAATCTACATTGAAATATTCAAATAAAAAGGTTGTGATTCCTGCCGGACATCTCCGGGAAAGCGATCTTTGCCATGGAACGGTGTTTCTGTTGATAATAAGGGCTCTTGAGGACAGGGACTTCGAGGCGCTTGCGCGCTTCATATCCGAGATATATTCGGAGTATCCTGACGCAACGTGGTTCGATTCCGCACCGTCGCGGGACACTCTCTCCGACCTGTTCCTTAGCAAGCTGTCAAGCATGCGCAACCATGAGCTCATAGACACGGTGGCGATCGAGAACGACAGCGTTGAAGGCGAGTGCGAGATCGTTAGGTTTCCCAACGGCACGGGCTATGTCGGCATAATAATCGCGAAGGGCCGTAGGCGAAAAGGGCTAGGGTCCACACTGCTGAAGGTGTCCGAGATGCTGGCATCGGAGACCGGCACGGACACGCTGTATGCGGAGGTTTCCGAGGGAAACGCGCCAGCGCGCTCGTTCTTCTTGCGTTCGGGCTTCGAGGAGGTTGGGGCTGCACAAAGGGTGCTTCCCAAGCCGTCAAGGCAAAACATACTCCTGTTCCGGAAGAAGCTCCAAAAAGAGACCTGGCGGGCGTGATCCGCCAGTGTGCGTTCATCGTGTGCTGTTGTACGTGAACACGTACTTGCCGTTGGTCTGCGATATGACCACGTAGACAGAGCCATTGTCCGCTGGCGCAGTGTAATTAACTATCCATATCTTGCTGTAGGTGCCGTTGAAGAGCGTTATGTTCTGGTAGAACCTCGCCATTGCCGTTACGTTGCCACGACCGTACCTGTTCATCATCGAGCTGACCTGGCTGAGGTTCAGGGACGTCGCGCGCGCTATCGCGACGGGGTATGACCCTATCGTGTAGCTCGCGTTGCCTATCATGCCGTAAATCACGCAGCCCTCCGTGTATACGTTATCCGTTCTGTTGACGAACCCGTACTTCGGGTAGTCGAACGAATACAGCACGTACTCTGGGCACGGCGACGTTGCGTTTCCAACGAACGCCGCCTCTATGTGCCAGCTTCCTGGGTACTGCGATGCCGTCACGTTGGTTATGTTTATCGCTGCGCCTGGATTGTGGCTCTGCAGATAGTTCGTCACAAGCGCGACGGCCTGCCGCTCCGTAACCTGTCCAGTTATGAAGACCTTCTGGAATGCGTAGTACACTCCGACGACAAGGATGGCCGCGACAATGGCGATGACCACTGCCTTAGAGAGCAAATCCATGATAGATACTCAACAACAAACGTATAAAAGGATTGCTAATATATCCTTGCGTCGAGAAATAATGTCTGAAGTGTCTGCATGCCTGGAAAGAGCGCCGCGGAAAGGAAGAAGGTCATAGTGTTGCGATTCGGGGAGCTGTGGCTCCGCGGAAAGAACCGCGGCAACTACATAACGGGATTGCGGAGAAACCTGCTGAGGTTGCTCGCCGGACAGAAGGCAGTTGTACGCGTCCAGTACGACAAGATGCTCATAGAGCCAGAAGCGGAAGCGGACGTGCCCAGGATAGAGGAATCGGTCAGGCACCTCTTCGGGATAAGCAACTACGAGGTCGCGCACGTCGCCGAACCCAACATCAAGGACATAACGAAGGCATCAACCGAACTGCTGCGCTCCAGCGGCACAAAGTCCGTGAGGATCAACGCGCACAGAGCGTACAAGGGATTCGATTTCAATTCCATCGACATAACCAAAAAGGTCGCAGCCGCAGCCGAGAAGGCAGGGGTGGCTCCGACGCTACACGGGTACTCATCACAGCTCTTCATCAGCGTCTCAAAGGATGCGGCATACGTGTCCATGGGGAAACAGCGCGCCTATGGCGGGCTCCCTGTCGGATCGAGTGGAAAGGGCGTGGTTCTCCTTTCCGGTGGCATAGACTCGCCGGTTGCCGCGTGGTACGCGATGAAGCGCGGGATCTCGCCGATATATCTGCACTTCCACGGCTTCAGCGATGCAACGGAGGCCATGCGGTCCAAGATGCCGCTTATAATAAACAGGCTGGCCGCGTATGCCCCTCAGTACAAGGTGTACTACGTGCCAACTCACGTGTTCCAGCTCGCAGCGATGCGTGCCGGAAGGTACGAGCTCATACTGCTCAAGTCGTTCATGCTGCGCGTCGCAGAGCTTGTCGCTCGGAAGGAGGGCGCGGAGGCCATATTCACTGGAGAGAGCCTCGGTCAGGTGGCATCGCAGACCACCTCTAACATGCAGGCCGAGCAGTACGGTCTCAGGATGCAGGTGCTGCGCCCGCTGATAGGCTTTGACAAACAGGAGATAATATCAAAGGCCAACGAGATAGGCACGTACGAGCAATCGATACTCCCGTACAAGGACGTCTGCTCTATAAATTCAAAGAACCCTGCAACGAGGACCGATGTGGAGCTGATGGCAAAGCTTGCCCGGGATTTCAAGATAAGCGCGCTGGCGCGCCGCTCGCTAAAGCTTGCGTGCGTTGCAGAAACCGGCTGACGCTATCCGGCGTGAAAATCTGAAGCACACCGATCAGCCAGAAGCCTTTCTGAACTCCTTCTTGTTCAGTTTCTTCCTTTGCACTTCGCTGAACTTGTAGCACCTGTCGGAGCAGTAGTAGCGTATGGCTCCGGTGCGTTTCACGTATATGAGCCCGGTGCCCTTCTCTATCTCCTCGGCGCAATATGAACACTTCATGACAATACCTCTACCTTGCCCTTATGGGCTTGTCCTCCCTGTTGGTGTCATTAAGCCTTATGTAGTCGCCGACCTTCACCTTACCGGCGATGTTCCTCCTTATGACCCTACCCTTGTCAGCCCCTTCGAGTATCTTGCACATGATCTGCTTGATCTCTCCATAGATGCCGGTGCGCTTCGGGGCTACTTCTACTACCTGCGCAAGCCATCCAACGAGCTTGTTCTCTTCGGGCATTCAAACCACGATTACTTCTTCTCGGCAGCGCCCTCCGCAGGCTTCGCCTGCTTCGGTGCGGCCTTCTCCTTCTTCTGCGCAGGAGCATCTGACTTCGCCTCTGCCTCCGGAGCCTTGCCGGTCAGCTTTGAGACCACTTCCTTTATTATCTGCTCGGCCTCTCCCTTCTTCTCAATCGCGACAGCGGCGCAGGGCACGTTTATGCCTATCGCCTTTCCTACCTCGAGCTTTGTAGGCAGGTAACCGTAAGATATCTTCCTCTGCTCGCAGAGTGTGGGTATGTGCACCACGACCTCTTCTGGTTCGACGTCCTCCGCAATGACTACGAACGACGCAAGGCCTCTCTCGACGCTCTTGGTCACTTCGTTGGCTCCCTTCCGCACGGTGCCGCTCTGCTTTGCGAGCCTGAGCGCTTCCGTTATCTTTGCAGCTACGTCCTTCTGTACCTCGAATTTCACATAAGATTTTGCCATTTAGACACCTCATTTCATTGGTGCAACAAAAGTTGCCATAAGGCAGCGCAGTTAGTAAGCGCTGTCTAGTAAGGAGTATTATGGATAAATAAGCTTATAATACCTTCGCCACTCCGGCCCCGCCCCCGACACAGAAACATTAATATTGGAGAAAAGGCAAGATTTAAGCATGAAGCTCAGGGAGATACGCAAGCTCGATTTCAGGGAAGAGGCGATCACGTCCCCGGGATCCCAGAAGAAGGGAAACGAGGACGCGCTTCTCAGCCTGAAGGCGCACGGCCTTTTCGGCGTCTTCGATGGCGCCACAAGCCTCGTGCCGTACGCTGACAAGGAGGGCAGGACGGGAGGCTACCTTGCCTCGCACATCGCGCGCGAGGCGTTCGAGAGCGCAAAGCCCGACTTCACAAGCATGCTTGCGGACGCCAACGATGCCATACACGAGTCGATGCGCCGTGCAGGCATCGACACGAGGGACAAGCTGAACCTGTGGGTTACATCGGCATCCGTGGTGCGCCTGCACGCGGACAGGTTCGACTGGCTTAACGTGTCAGATTCGCTCATACTGGTTATAAACAAGGACGGCACGCACAGGCTCCTCGTCGAGGACTACGAGCACGATCTCGAGTCCCTATCGCTGCTGAAGCGGCGCATTGACGACGGCGACCCCAACGCGAGGCAGGGTGTCGAGGAGACGGCGCGAGAGGTAAGGAGGCAGCTCAACGTTACCTACGGGTTCATCGCAGGAGAGCCGGAGGTGAGGTTCGTGTACGAGGGCACGGAGAGCCTCGACGGCGTAAAGGCGATACTCATATTCTCCGACGGCATGATCCCTCCAAAGCAGGATCCGTCTGCCCCGGACGACTTCGGCGCGATAGTGCGCGAGTACAGCCGCGGCGGGCTGCAGGGCTGGCTCGACTACGTGCGCGGCATGGAGGACAGCGACCCCGACCTGAGGAAGTATCCGCGCTTCAAGCCCCACGATGACGCCACCGCGATAGCGATAACGTTCGGCTGACGCCGTTGCGGCTAAAGCAGCCTATCCAGCTCCGTGCGCACCTTTTTCTTTGCAATCGCGAAACTCTTTTCATTCATGTTTAGGAATACGAGCATCTTCTTGTCAAAAGTGCCGAGCACCCTGATCATCAATCTCACGTATTGCTCCTTTTTGTACTTTGCAAGCAGCCTCCCGAGCAGTCCGAAGTCAATGCCCGAATAGAAAAGCAACCCCAATATATCTATAGCATCCTTTCCTCCCTTTATGCTGTTCATCCTATCGGCATAGGCTCCCAGTTTTAGCATTAACAGCACCTCCTGCCTGGGCAGCGAAATGCCCTCCCTCTTCGACAGCATGTTTCCAGTTATATCGCCTACCGGCACCACTAGTTCAGAATAGCCCGGCAGATAAATATCGATATCGAATCCGTCCCGCTTAACCTCGTACTTCCTGAGACGGTCATTCTTGTTGAGTCTCTGCCCGCTACCCAATACTCTTAGCGTATCGTAATCGACTATGACGTCTATGTCTTTCGACTTCTGCAGCTTGGTGTAAAGATACACCGCCCATCCCCCAATAAGGATGAACTTGATTCTCTTGCTCAGCTCCGTAAGCTCCTTCCAGCTCCTGTCAGTCACCTCATCGTTCCAAAATTCCATCTATCCCTCCCCCACTATCATTTTGTATAGCGCATCATAAAACTCCTTTGCGTACCAGCTCCGTATGTTCCAAAGATCGACAAGGACCTGCGATACCGGTGCGCATCCTTTTGCCAGCCTGTGCTCCGCGATCTCCAATTCCAACATGGCATCGGCCCTGAGCACGAAAAGGTTCGGAAATCCTGCCTCGCTGCGGAATCTGTGTGCGATAAGATCCACAGCGCGCGGAGTCGCGTACACGTACACCTCACCATAATCAGCCGGTGTGTTTGCGTACAGCCGTTTGTACGCCGAATATGCAGTGAACGCGATGCCTTCCGGCAGGCTACCCTCGATCTCTCCCACGTCTATCCCGGTCGCGAGCCTGAGAACTACGTCCTTTTCCAGGTTTCTATGGGTGGCCCAATACATGACGAGCCGGTCTATAGCAATTACCGAGAATGACCTTCGATCCACCCGCACTGCATTTATCGCAGCCAGCTGCGAAACCGCCTTGTTGACCCCCCCGAGCGAGATCCCAAGATCCCGCGCCAATCCTTTCTGCGTGAACTCGTTGTGCCTCCTTATGTACCCTTCCATTACCGCCCTGTACACAAGCTCCACTTTCTTCATATTTCATTATTATTTACTGTCCTTTTTATATATTCCTCTTTTTAGTGAAACATATAAAAATAAATGGTATAAAAATTTGAATCGTTCGAGCACCCTGCTCACCTGGATCTCGGAAGGAAGCCCACGCTCTTTAGAGGTGGGATGAATTTAGGAACTTGACATTTGAATTTATGGAAGATCCAACCCTTCCAGATTTCCAACAGGCAAGTCCCCGTAAACGGGCTTATCCGTCCAGATGCGGTTGTTGAACCGATTGTTGCTGTGCGGCATGTTTCTTCAACTCATGGAAAGCCCACGACCTTCAGTCGTGGGTAGTTTACACCCTGCCGCTGGATTCTCCTCGGCCTATCCCGCTGGCTATTATGTGTGCCAGCCTCAGCATCCCGGCGCTAATGCGCACGAGCTCGTCAGAGGGTTCCTCCACGCCGGCGAGGTACTGCACGTAGTAGCCCTGCGTGCGCTTCAGCTCTATCCCGCTCCACAGCGACTTGAGCATAGCCCTCTTCCCCTTCACGTCAAGCCCCCTCTTCCCGATGGCTACGGAGAGCAGCCTGGCGTGCGGCTTTTTCCTCGTGATCGCGACTATCTCCACTCCGAGCTCGTCGGAGAGCCTGCGCACGTCTATGATGTTCAATCCCGCGAGCGTTATCCCGTTGAGTGCGATCACCCTGACCTGCTTCAGGAACCTGCTCCTTCTGAGCGATCTCAGTATCATCTCCGTAGAATCAGAGCCGTCTACGTCAACGCCGAAGGACAGCATTCCCTCGACGATGTTGTCGCGGCCCACCAGGCCGATTATGAGCGCCTTCCCGCCCTTCTTGCTGAACGGCGAGTCCTCGAGCGCGAGGATGCGCACGCCCTTTTTCATCATGCAGCAGGCTTCTTCGGGACCTGCGCGGAGAGCTCCTTGAGCTCGTCCTGCAATTCCTCCAGTGCCTTGAGGACCAAAGTCTTTGCGTTCTTGGTGGACTTTACCACGAGCCGCGGCTTGCTGACCTCGAAGTGCTCCTTCACAACTCCCGCGAACTCAATGTCCTTGCTCTCCAGAAGCTTTCCCCTTATCAGGTCGGGTATCCCCCTGTCGACTCCTTCGAATTCTATCTCAAGGTCCTTCTGTTCGTCCTTTATCAGTGTGAGTTTCATCCTTTCACCATAAGCCTTTCAAAAACAGGATACGTGTAACATATCTTCAGCAATTAATATATACCTAATGCTTTCACTATATAATACCTGCGATGCCTATTATGGGCACTGCAACATGCATTTTCTGCAGGGTTGATTACAATGGCCAATGTTCTAGATGTTGACGCGAGCGAGTTCATCCAGCGTGCTTCAGAGAAGCTCAAGGGCAGCAATGTCCCTAAGCCCTCATACATGGACTACGTGAAGAGCGGCGCGGGCAAGGAGCGCATACCTGCGAGCCCTGACTTCTGGTACGTGCGCTGTGCATCCATTCTGAGGCAGGTGTACCTCAACGGGCCGCTCGGCGTTTCCGCACTCAGGACCAGATACGGCAACAGGAAGAGGCACGTGGTGCACAGGCATCACCACATGAAGGCCGGGGGCAGCATAATCAAGGACGCTTTCGACGCGCTGGAGAAGCTCGGGTACGTGAAGAAGACCAGCAAGGGCAGGATAATAACGCCGCAGGGCAAGTCCTTCGCAGACAAAGTTTCAAACGAGATAATAAAGGGTGCTTAAATTGGCCTCCGAAGCTGAGGAGAACCAGGAGGATAGACAGGCAAGGAACCTATACGCAAAGAGGATGCGGGAACTGCAGATGGAGCAGCAGAAGAAGGAGCTCGCCAGGAAATACATGACTCCCGGCGCCTACGAACGCCTCATGAACGTGCGCGTCGCAAACTACGAGCTCTATTCGCAGCTGGTAAACTTCATCCTCTCGCTCGCACAGAGCGGGAAGGCAACGTCGCGCATCACGGAGGAGCAGCTGAAGAGCATCCTCGCTAAACTGACGTACAAACCGGAGCCGACAATCGAATTCAAGCACAAATGACGATGATGATCTTATGGGAAAGAAAAGCGTGAACAAGAAGAAAAGCCTTGGCAAGATGCTCAAGAGAAACAAGCGCGTCCCGGCCCTGGCAGTGATCCGCACCCACCGCAGGGTGCAGTACAATAAGCTGCAGCGCGACTGGAGAAGGAGGAAGCTCAGGATAAAGGGTTGATCTAATGGCAGATTCACAAATAACGATAAGGCTCAGGAACAAGCTGGTGAAGATACACGAGAGCAGGAGGCGCAACAAGACGGTAATATACCTGAGGGAGATGATAGGGAGGCACACCAAGACCGACCCGTCAGCAGTCTCGCTCAGCACGAAGCTCAACGAGTACCTTCTCGCGAACACTACAAACAGGTACAAGCCCATCACGCTCGCGCTAAGCAAGTCCGAAGGCTTTGTAAAGGCATCCCTTCCGGGAGAGTCAAAGGCCCAGGAGAAGAAGGCTGTGGATGAGAAGGCGCTCAAGGTCACCGTGCCAAAGGCGTCCTCACAGCCCGCAGCCGTGAAGGAGGAAAAGGCCGCCCCGGCGACAAAGGAGCTGAAGCAGGAGGCCAAGGCGGAGGCACAATCCGAATCCAAGGCGAAGCCGGCAAAGCCTGTCCAAAAGCAGCCCAAGGCACCTGAGGCCAAGGAGCCTGCGAAGGAGAAGCAGGCACCATCTTCGAAGCCGTCTGCCTGACAAGGCAAGCGACATCGCACTCATACTACGGGTCAAGCCCATGGTCATATCCAAGGCGAACATAAACGGAAATCCCTTCATAGGGGCATTCTGCATAGCAACCGATTCCTATGCGCTCATAGGCAACACTGCGGCAGAGAAGAGCCACGCCATGGTGCGCAAATCCCTTGGGGTCGACGCACACTCCGTATCCATAGACAATTCGGACCTCATCGGGATATACGCGGTGGCAAATTCCCGCGCCATCCTCGTTCCAGAAATAATAAGCCAGTCGGAGCTGGCCTCTATCAGGAGGCACCTTCCGGGCATAAGCGTCGAGACCTTTGCCACTGATCTGAACGCGCTTGGCAACAACATACTCGCCAACGACAGCATAGCGGTGGTCAGTCCGGAATTCAGCGAGGAGGAGACCGCAGAGATAGGCCGGAAGCTGCAAGTAAAGCCGCTGCGCATGTCCTTCGGCGGGTTCAACACCGTGGGCGCGAACAACGTGCTCACAAACAAGGGCATGGTGCTCAACAACAACGCCTCGGATGAGGAGGTGGCTGCCATAAAGCCGCACGTAAAGGGGGTGTCGCAGTCCACCGCGAATCTGGGTTCGCTTAGCGTGAGGCTTTCCTCGATAGCGAACTCGAACGGCGCCATACTCGGCCAGGAGACCACCGGATTCGAGATCGCAAGGATAATGGAGGGCCTGGACCTCTCGGACTGAAAATCGATTTTCAGCCCCATTGCCTCTGTTGATTTTCTTTGGTACCTCTTTATTGCGCTAATCTACAGTCCCTTTTCTTATCCTTTATTTAAGGATGATATTTAAATAAAGAAAATATAAATAGGATAATCCCCCTCTTTTATCCTATATTATAGGATAGTATTTAAATATCAGGAATTCAAATAGGATAATGTGGGTTTATGGACATGCGCGGCGTAGTTTATCGCCATGTGCTCGAAGCGTACCTTTCGGGAGTCCCGACAGGCAGTGCGAACGCAGTCGCGCGCGAACTTGGCATCTCTCCAAACACAGTGAACATCGCCATCCGCACCCTTGCAGAGCTAGGCGCGGCGTCGATATATTCCCGCTCATTTGAGATCACAAACTTCAGAAAAGCACTAATGTACTGGGCAGCAACAAGGAAGCTGCACCGGGACATCGTTTATTCTACATTTGTGGGCAAAGGTACAAAATATATAGAGGACAACATGCCGGGAGAAGTGGCGTTCACCGCCTTTACCGGATACTCCCTCACGTACGGGAACGATGTGTCGGATTACGGGGAAGTTTATGTGTATGCCGCGGAAGGAATGATGGCGGACATGGCGCGCCGCTTTCCAAAAGCCATACTATCACGCGCAAAGCCCGATTACGCAGATCTTGTTGTACTTCGTCCAGATGCTATTCTTGAAAGGGAAATGCTTCACGGAAAGCTTCTGATTCCTGCAGTCAAGCCAACACAGATATGCGTGGACCTATGGAATGTAAGCGGCTGGGCAGCACCACGGTTCTTCGACACGCTGTACGGGAGGCTCACAGCAACGCCGCCTGATACGGCAAAGATATGATGTGCGTTTATGACTAAAGAATTTTATTCAAGCGCTCTGACGCAAAAGAGCAGGAATGTGCTGCAGAAGATTGCCGGAGAAATGCAGGATTTCGTCCTCATAGGCGGATGGGCGGTAAACTTTTATGTCCGTGTCCAGAAGAGCACCGATATTGACCTTGTCATAGGCGCCGACAAACTCGCATACTTCAAAAAGTACGGGATAGAAAAACATAAGGGTCTTGACATGTACTTTGCAGTTGTAGATGGCGTCACCGTGGACCTCATAGTTGAGGGCATCTCGAAAGACATCCTTACGATACCAATCGACAAGATTCTATCCTCGTACATTACGGTTGAAGGAATAAGGGCAGCACCGAAGAGCATCCTCCTGCTGCTGAAGATGTGCGGATATTTCAGTTCGGATCCATCGAAGATCGACAAGGACATTATAGACGTAGTCTCGCTGCTATTCTACTCCGGTGTAAATCTCGAAGAGGTGAACACACTGATAAAAGAGTACCATATAGACGAGCGCAAAGGATTCTCGGGCATGCTCGAATATCTCGATAAGGGGCAACGGCTCTGGCACTTTATAACTTCATCAAGGGAAGAGTATGACCGCCTACGCGCGGATTCCAAGAAGGCCGTAGGCAAGTATCTTTGACAGCAGACGCGCTCCCGCGTCCAAGTGTCCAATAGCAAGTATTAATATTGTTGAGACCCACAAGATATCTGCGCGGCAGAACCTTCCTGCCGCAATCATTTGTTACCGGTGCTGATATGGCAGAACAAGAAGAGATAGCGGCAAACGCAAGCGAGGCTCTGGCGCAGTTGCAGTACGTCCAGAACATATACACGCAGAGATACGAGCTGCTGAACAGCCAGCTCACCGCGATGAACATCGCGCGCGAGTCCATGCTGCGCGGCCTCGAGCTCGCAAGCAACACGGACAGGATGAAGGGCACGAGCATACTTCTCACCACCGACGATGCGACGTATATGCGCGCCAGGATAGAGGACGTCGAGTCGATCATCGCCTACGTGGGCGGCGGATACCTGACGGAGAAGCCGGTGAAGGACGCGAAGGCGTTCCTAGAGCAGAACATGAAGGAGAACGACGCCATACACTCCAAGCTTGTGGCGGAGATGCAGAACCTGGAGAAGGAGCTATTCAGCATCTCGTACCGCATAGCAGCGCTCACCAGGCAGTGACCCGCAGTGCACGCCTGCAGCATGCGCCCGAACCTTGCGCGCACCTGTTCAACGGCAATGAACAAAGCCTTTCACCGCAAATGCACAAAAGTGTGCATTACTAATGAAAAGGTTTAAATATTGCGGACACCGATTCAAATCATGCTTCCGATAAGTGCGTTAAGGCAGATAGTAAAACTTCAAAGGATAGAACTCGAATCTTTCGAATACGGCGTAGAGCGTGAGAAACTTAAGGACATAGCGCCTGAAACAAGCTACGCTGTCATTATTTCAGGGATAAGGCGCTGCGGCAAAAGCACCATCCTGCGGCAGTTCATATCCAAGGCAGGCAGATTCTATTACCTTAACTTCGAGGACACCCGGCTTTCGGATTTCAGCGCCGGCGACTTCGAGAACCTCAACAAAATATTCATTGAAGAGTACGGGCCAGGTGGCACGTACCTTTTCGACGAGATTCAGAACGTGGCGAAGTGGGAACTGTTCATACGTTCGGGTCTTGACAGGGGGGCACTGTTCGTGATAACTGGTTCGAATGCGTCTCTCCTGAGCAGAGAGCTGGGCACGAGACTTACCGGTAGGCACAGGGATGTCGAGCTGTTCCCCTTCTCATTCTCCGAGTCATTGACCGCCAGGAAGGAGGCCGCCAGTGCGGAGTCGCTTCGCACATATCTCGTCAATGGCGGATTTCCGCAGTATCTTCTGCGCGGAAGGCAGGAAACGCTGCGCGAGCTGCTCTCAGATATAATCCAGCGCGACATAGTGTCAAGGTATGGACTGCGGAATTCAAAGACGCTCAATGACTTGGCGCTGTACCTGATGACTAACGTTGGGAAGGAGTTTTCCTTCAACAAGCTCCGGAGGATGTTCAATGCAGGATCCGTGAATACAATAATCTCCTTTATCTCGCACCTTGAGGATAGTTATCTGGTATTCTCGATAAAGCGATTTGACTACTCAGTGAAGAAGCAGCTTATCAATCCAAGGAAGGTGTACGCAATAGACAACGGGCTGGTCAGTGCCAACACTCTGTCTTTCTCTTCGGATTACGGCAGGATGCTCGAAAATGCCGTTTTTATTGCCATACGCAGGCAGCACAAAGACGTGTTCTATTTCAAGGGCAATGGCGAATGCGATTTCATCATAAGGGAAAAGGGCAAGATCGTTTCTGCAATCCAGGTAACATACGAGTTGGGCGGGGAAAACATGGCTCGCGAAGTCGGCGGGCTATCCGAGGCCATGAAAAAATTCGGACTTGACCACGGCACAATAGTGACAATGGACCAGGAAGACCTAATTGATATAAAGGGCAAAAAGATTCACGTTGTGCCCGCCTGGAAGTGGCTGCAAGCAAATAAATACTAGTGAAGGCATATTCATGTAAGCATGCGATGGGCAGGATGCCCTCCTGACGGTGTTGCACGATGTTTGAAGGCCTTAAGAAGAAGTTTTCGAACCTTATCCAATCCATAGCAAAGAAGGAAGAGGAGGAGATCGGGCAGCAGGAATCCGCCAAGGTTGAGGTAGAGCCTGCTCCGCAGCACCCCCAAGAGCGGACAGTGCCTCCTGCGAAACCCGAGGAGAAATCGGAGGGGAAGGCATCAAGGTCCACACCGGCACACGAGGTGGTGCAACCCTCAGGGCAGAGGGAAGAGAAGAAGGAGAATGAGAAGGAATCCCCGCGCCAAGCGGAGCCTCCAAAGGCAAAGGAGCACCATCACATCAATCAGCCTGCGGCACAAAAGCCGGAGAGCATGCCTGAGGCCCGCGCCGAGCGCGAGAAGAAGAGCGGCAGGGACACCATGGCGGAAAGCCGCGTTCATGCCCCCGCTCCAGCCCCAGAACCGGCACACGGGCCATCTACGGGGCCTGCAAAACCGGCAGAATCCGAATCTGAGAGGCAAACTGTTGGGAAGAAGCCGGAAGCTCCGCGCACAGCGGAGCGCGCGATCCAAAAGCCGCAGAAGGCAGGGGTAGGCTTTGGCACAAGGCTGAAGGGAATCATATTCAAGGAGGTGCGGGTGAGCGAGAAGGACGTAGACCCGTTCATGGACGAGTTCAGGCTCTCGTTGCTGCAATCCGACGTTAATTACGACGTCACCGAGCGGCTCGTCGAGAACATACGGAAGGAGCTCCTGTCAAGGCAGATAAGCTCCTCCGGCATAGAGCGTGGCATAACCGAGATAATACGCGAGTCGATACTCGGGATACTCGGCACGCACGCTCCTGTGGATCTTGCAGAGAATGCGAGGAGGAGCGTTGCGGCCGGCGCGGCGCCTTACAAGATACTGTTCATAGGCCCGAACGGCGCAGGAAAGACGACAGCGATAGCGAAGGTGGCGCACATGCTGCTCAAGAACGGCCTGACATGCGTCATATCCGCAAGCGACACGTTCCGCGCAGCTGCGATAGAGCAGACGATATACCATGCGAACAAGCTCGGCGTGCCTGTGGTCAAGGGCGCTTACGGTGCAGATCCGGCCAGCGTTGCGTTCGACGCAATTGCGTACGCCAAGGCGCACGGGCAGAACGTGGTGCTCATAGACAGCGCCGGAAGGCAGGAGACTAACAGGAGCCTCATGGAGGAGATAAAGAAGATGGTGCGCGTCAGCAAGCCCGACCTGAAGATATTCGTCGGGGAGAGCACCGTAGGCAACGCGCTGCTCAACCAGGTGCGGGAATTCAACGAGGCCGTGGGCCTTGACGGCATAATACTCACCAAGCTCGACTGCGACGCGAAGGGCGGAAACACACTCTCAATACTGAGCGACACCACCGTGCCCGTGCTGTTCTTCGGCACCGGGGAGAGCTACGATGCGCTGATGGCTTACGATCCCGACTTCATAGTGGACAGCATACTTCCGCGTGCTTCCTAAAATCGCAAGCAAATGCGTGTGACACATGAAAACCCGACTTTATTTCGCCACGTCCAACAAGCACAAGCTCGCCGAGGCCAACCACGCCCTCGGCATGAGGCTGGCGCAGGCCGATATCGACCTGATGGAGATACAGGATGCGAGCGTGAGGCGCGTCGCACGGCACAAGGCGGAGCAGGCACACTCGATCCTGAAGAGGCCGGTCATCGTGGAGGACACCGGGCTTTATCTTGTCGGACTGAACGGCTTTCCAGGAGCGCTGGTCAAGTGGCTGGTCGGCAGCGTGGGCCCGACAGGGCTGTGCCGGATAGTCGACAGGCTGGACACAAGGCGGGCGTACGCGGAGACGTGCGCAGCGTTCAATGACGGAAAGAGGACAAGGATATTCACGGGAAGGATATACGGCTCAATCGCGGAGAATCCCCGTGGCAAGACTGGGTTCGGCTGGGACGCCGTGTTCGTGCCCAAGGGGCACACGAAGACGTTCGCGCAGATGGGAAGGGCCGAGAAGGGCGCCATATCGATGCGCGGCATCGCCTTCAGGAAACTCAAAAAAGCATTGCTGCGGTAACTCCGCCATCAGCACCGCCCGATTTTGCTATCTGTACCAACTACCTATGGACGTGTAATCGCGCAGGATGTTCGCTCTTTCAAATTCTACCACCAGGTTGCCCGGCATGATCTCAAGCGCCTTGCCGAATGCCTCTACAGCCTCCTTGACCTGGCCCCTGCGAGCCATTTTCATTCCGTGGTTGTACCACGTGACTCCTGGAAGATCGTTCACGCTCACCTCGTGAGCTATTTTATACTGGAGCTCCATCCTGTCGTAATCGCGTATCGGATTCTGCTTCAAGACCGTTTCGACCAGGTGCCGCTGGGTTCTTGTCACCACATGCCCCGACATGCCGGCGATCCCTATCGCTGTGACTATGCCCGCCGGAACGTTCAATTCGTAAAGCGCACTGGCTATGACCGCACTCGAAGCATAGCAGTTGAACTTGTTTATTGCAATCGCTTCGATTAGCTTGGTTCCGCTGTGGTAGTGGGTCCCAAGCTTCCTGAACGCGAGTATGACCTTTTCAAGCCATTTTCTTTCAATCGATGCCATCGTTGTGGAACCTGTGCCGTATCCAAGCCGTTTTCCGATCGTCTCGATATCCATTTCCCCATACTCCTTCCTGACTACATCCGCAAGCCTTGAAACGTACTGACCGTATTCCTTCTCCCGCTCCTTCGCCCTGTGCGCCCCCATTCCGATAAGCTTCGCCTCTGTCTCAAAGATCTCTTCAATCGGCACCGGACACAGTCTCACGGTGTCTCCGCTGCTTCCGTGGAAGAAACCTTTCAATATCGAAGTTGGGAAACTATCCCCCTTCTTAACAGAAATTTTATTTTTTTTGAAAGTTGCCATAGTAAACTCATCTACTAATTTATAGAACGCATCAAGGTCTAACTGGTATGACGCGCCCATCGCTATCAAAAATGTGTGGTAAGTGCATGAGCCAGATAGCCTCACTATCTCCCGCCTCTCATCCTATTTAAACTGCGCGCAAAGCCCAAACTTATTGCCAATACCTTGTGAAAATGCGCATTCGCATGCGCGCGGCGCGGCAGCTGGATGCCAAGGACTTCACGCGTTCTCCAGTATCACACCAACGGTTATTTCATTTACTTCGACCGGTTTTTGCACGAATAACCTCATCGTTAATCTGTCTCCCTTCTGCATGCTTATACCGACCGGTATTGATTCTGTCGTTCTGGGCAAAATCATCAAGTCAAGGGGAACATCTATCGGATTCGCATTGCCCCCGCCGAATTCAACCACCACACCGCCAACGTCTTTGAAAGCGCATGCGGTGACAGAAAATGAGGTGTTTGTGACAAATCCCTCCTTGCCAAGCGCCCCGTCAAAATCACCAAGCGCCGTTATCTTCTCAGGACTGAACATGCGCCCTCCATTAACCGTCACAAACTTGCCGCCAAGGTTAAATGCTATCGAGATGCTCACATATTTTTTCATGTAATCGCCAATTGCCCCATTTACCGAATCAAATTCTGGCATTGCAGATTCCGTTGCTCCCCCTCCATACAACAAATTTCCAATTTCCGTTTTCCACGCCTCTCTCTTCGCAGCCACCGCGCCGAGAAATTCGTCCAAGTCAAATTTTATTCCGTACCCCTCTAATTTCTTGCTCACAAGGAATTCGTGTATCCTATACCCTTTTCCGAGCAGTATCGAAAGGTCATAAACGTCCCTCGGCTCATCCCGCGTAAGGATTGCACGAACCTTTTCAGCAGCAACCTCATTAAGGTTCATGGCGCTTACCGTGTAAGGCAAGACGTCCTTGTACGGCGGTTCTATCCTAACAATGTCGGGTTCTACGGCTACACTCTCCCTCCTGCTGATTTCCAAGCGAACGGTCACCATCGCATGCTCCGATCTGCTTTGGACGTACTTCGGGCCCATTAGTTTTATCCTGACGGTAGTACTACGCCGTTTATGCTCCGTTGAAAAATAAGACGCTATGCCTATCCCGTTCAGATATCCTTTAACGTGCTCAAGTAGCCTATTCAACTGCGCTTCATCCAAGTTGGATGTGAAATCGAGGTCTATGCTGAATCTGTCCACCACTCGCCTTTTTTGCAGCGATGTGCCGCCTTTGAATACCATCGCAAGTCTGTCTGCGGTCATGCTGCCGGAATATATAGCATCCAGCACCATGTGTTGCAGGTAATCCCTCTCCACCTGCCATGCATTTTGCATTCTTGACCTTTTGACGTATGCTTCGAGCTCATCAAATTCCATCATTTGTTTCACCGATCCTTTTCGCAGTGGCATTCTCTGCAATGAACTCTTCTACAAATTCATGCACCATCTTGGCCTTTCTGCCTTTGCCAAGCATTGCTGCATATTTGCCGAGCACGCCCCTGTCTACGAAGTCATTGGCCACCACGCTCTGAACCCTGAAGAGCTGCTTCCTGCCGTAAAACAGCAGCAAATCGATTATAGCTTTCTCTTTATCCGCTACCAGGAATTCACCTATATTGCCGGAAACTCTCGCGTATCCAAAAAAAGCCCTTTTCGGAATTCCATGTGTGTGTACCTCTAGTGTTCCGAAAGGTCCGCGTACCGTTAATTTTCTGTTCCTGCCTATTCTTGCGACATCCGTGCTTAGCGGTTCCTGGTTTATTACTCCATGGTAAAATAACGCTGCAAGCCCTGTTACATAAGACGAAGCAATCACCGATCCCGCCATTTCCAGAATGCTGCATTCGGGAAGAGCATACGTGCCACGCGCAAGTCTGAATATGCGTCCTCTTTTGACGAGCCTGTGCAGGTATAGATTGCAGTAGCCTCTGCTGTTTCCGAGTATCCTGCAGGCTTCGTTCTCCCTGAAAACCCCTTTTCGAAGTTTTTTCAACTCCCCGATGAACTGTTCTGTTTTCATAATTATCATTTTTGATAAGTATTATACACAATACTTAAGATTTTTCATATTTATATCTTTCTACTTATCATTTTTGATAATTACAATGAACATTTGGCAAAAGCCTTCTCAACAGTGAATCTGCAGAAAAACTTTAAATAGAAAAACAGACCCTTACTCATCGGTTATCATGGAGCAAAAAATACCACGGCTGAGCATAGCGAAGGCAGCAGAGACCGCGGCTCCGAGAGTGGAGATCCGCGTGGACTTTAACAGCGCAAAGAACGGAATGAGGAACATGCTCCGTGCACTGCATCGGGTGGGCTCCAACCCGAACGTGAGGGAGTTGACGGTGCGCCTGCCCAACAGCGCGCTTGACGGACTGCCTTCCCTGGCGTTTGCAAGGCACACGAACCCCGATGGCACCTTGGGTGGATTTGTCGAGTCTCCGGAAAGCGTCAACATCGGAAGGAATGTGTACATAGCGCAGACCGCATCGATAATTGCCGGTTCCGGTTACATTGACGGCAACGTGCGTCTGAACGATGGCTCGAGCCTCTCAGGCAACTTCGAGATATACGGAAACATAGAGATGTCAGGAAATGTTGCCATAGGGCTAAATACCGAAAGTGCAGTGAGGCTCACGGGAAACATGAAGCTTGTAGGAAACGTCAGTATCGATGCCGACTCCGCCGCGAACGTGTCCCTAAGGTCTGCGTTCACCCATGAGGCGCGGCACTGATCCCGCCGGCCTTGGGCGCTTCATCGCGCACGAGGCCGCGCAGTGGAATCGTGCGGACCGCATCTTCGCCAAGCGCCACTCTTAGCGCCGCTGCGTTCGTCCTTTCAAGAATGCTCATTCCTAGCACTCTCTCAACGAATCCCCTCTCCTTGGCCTTAACCATGTCTTCCCGTCTCACCATGTCCAGCGAGGCAGACACCGCCAGAGTCTTGTACATCGAAGCGTCTTTTGCGAAGGCCGCGGCTATGTCCGCGTTGCACTTCGCCAGCTCCTCCATCGCGAGCAGAATGCCAAGGTATGCCTGCGAGTCGTAGTCTTTCCCGAACGTTCCATCAGCCGCGGCAACCTTCTCGAATCCAGCGATCCTGTCCCTGAACACGTCCCTGCCGTCCTGGCCTTCCTGCCACAGCATGATCGCCTCTATTGCATGGGCGTGAGCCTCCCCGTTCCCCCGGTCCTGAAGGTGAACCATCTCATGCACAAGTATCGGGGCCATGCGCCTGCGCAGCTCCTCCACGCCAAGACCCTTTCCGCCGAGTATGGCCTCGATCATCCCGGTGCCTACCTCTATCCCGAGCGCGTCGTTCCCGAACTCTGCCACATGGTTCATCTGCACCGCTGCCATGAGCCCCGTGCCGGTAACCACCATTCCCTTCGGCATCACCTTCCAACGATGGAATTCAAGAGCGTCTGCGTATGCCAGCACCAGCGCCTCGTTGGCGAGCGCAAGGAGCCCAGGCTCCCGGTACAGCTTCTCAAAGATGCGGCTCGGCACCTTCCTGAACGCGGTTTCATCATCGTCCCTGATCGAGCCTATCTCCTCAAAGAAGTCCCTGTTCCTGCCTATCACGCTTCCAGCATCGCCGAACATCCACACCACGTGCACCTCGCGCATGCGGCCATTCACCCTTGCGTTGTACAGCCCGACCAGCGTCCTTGCGTTCCTTATCGCAAGCTCGTGCACCGTGCCAAGGTACGTCCTGAAGTGCCTGTCCATCCTCTGTAGGTCCGTTATCTCACGCATCGAAGGGGTGTCAACCAGCAGCACGGCTCCCGCTTCCTCGGCCCGCCGCCTGAACAACTCCTTCACCGGCCCGTACCGCTTGTCCAGCTCCCTCTGCTGCCTTGCGGCTGCGTCCCCACGCACGCGCATGATACTTCATGACGTGCAATAAATTAAAAGGCAGACGTGCAATTGCACGCTCTTCGAAAACAAAGTCCATCAGTATCTGGAGGGTTTCTCCTCTTCCAGCAGCCACTTCCAGGCCGGAACGACGCGTATCCTGACACCTCCCGATGTCAACGTCTTTTCCTCATTAAATGTCAGGATCAGTGCATTTTCGCATTTTAATTTTTTCGAGGCGTTGGCGAGGGATGCGGTTTCGCGCAGATACGTTTCTGCATTGTCAATGCTATAACTGACTTGGATTACTTCAGCAACCCGGCCCTCTTCTATCACAACAAAGTCCACGTCCGCGGCATCGGCATCATAGTAATAGACCTCCTTCCGCCTCCTAACGAGTTCCACCAGAATCGTATTTTCTAGCTTTTTGCCCATGTCCTTTTCAAAGAGCCCAAGTATGCCGCTGTCAAGCGCATACAATTTAGGTTTCGTATTCCTTTCCTTCAATTTTCTTGAATACGGATACAGCAAGTACACCATGAACACCGAGGCTGCGTAATTCACGTAATTAGACGCAGTCTGGCTGCTAATCATAATTCCATTATCCTTGAACCATCTTACCAGATTGGGCACTGACAAGTGCCTGCACGCCGAACCAAACATCGCATTTGTAAATGCCTTGAACTCGCTTACTTTCCTTATCTTGTACTTTTCTATGAGGTCGTGCCTTATTACGGTATTGTAAAGGTCTGACAGGATAACGCGCTTCAACTGCGCGTCTTCTGTCTTAACCACTTCCGGATACCCTCCGTACTCCAAGAAGTCCTCGAGCGCCCCGGCTAGCGCACCGGCATCTGCGGGTTTCGGATATTTGCTGTATGCCACTCCTTTCGCATTGCAATATTCCCTATATGAAAATGGCAGCACCATAATTTCCAATGCTCTGCCGCGCAGCTCCGAAGGCAGCTTTTCCTTGGTAAGTTCCGATGTCGAACCGGACACAAAAATTCTGTAGGTTCCTTCGTCGAACAGGGTTCTCAACCATCTTGACCATTCCGGCAGGCTCTGCACCTCGTCTATGAATAGGTGTGCCTTACCCTTCTTTCCGAGATCATATATCCTGTGGATTGCCGATTCCACATCGTCAAGGCTGTCTGCGGTGATTCCGGCAAAGTCGATGTCTTCGCCATTAATAAAGACCGGGTTTTCTCCGTTATCATACAACTTTTGCATGTAAAGAATCATGATCGAGCTCTTCCCTGCTCTTCTCGGCCCCACGATCGCGCTTATGAAATTGGTGTCTTTCAGCGCCGTATCCCTCTCCAGGAGTTCGGTTTCTTTTCCGTATCCGACATATCTGCCTACGGCGTTGTCGATGTTCATGTACAGCATCTCTTCGTGAAGGTTTTTTAATTTATCTATTTCTATTTGGTTATTCTGTAAAAATAACCAATTGCTAATGTGTTAAATTAGAGTGGTGTTCTCCTCCCGCCAACACCCGACAGGCACCATTGCATCGAATCCGCCAAGAACCTGTCACAATTGGCAACTATCCTGTCCGAGAGGTTTTCTCCTCTTCCAGCAGCCACTTCCACAACGGCACCACGGCTATCCTCTTGCCGTGCCTCTCTATCCCTCCCTCGTAATCCCACGTTATGATGAGCATGCTGTCACACCGCAGCTCATCAGACGCCTTGACCAGCGCCTCGATCTCCCTTTCCTTCAGTCCGCGCGCGTCACTCACGTAGGACACCTGTATGAGCTTGGCAACACTGTCCCCTTCCTTTATCACGAAATCCACCTCGCGCTGAGCATGGTCCTTCCAGTAGTAAACCCCATATCTTGCAAATCGGTAGCTCCTCCTCCTGAGCAACTCCACAAGGACCACGTTCTCGATAAGCCTCCCGTCGTCCGCGCCGTTCCTGAACGAGACCGCGTTTGCAAGGCCCGTGTCTATGCAGTACGCCTTCTTCGGCGCCTTGAACTGCTCCTTCAGCTTGTACGAGAATCTGTTCAAAAGTACAACCAGATAGCCTTCTTCAAGGTAGCGCACGTACCTTCCGATTGTGATGCTGCTTCTTATCCCTACCGCTTCCTTGAGCCTCTCGAGCGTCACCTCCTTTCCTATGTTGCTCATTAAGTACACCGCAAGCTCCCTGAGCTCTCCGAGCTTACGCACCGAGTGCCTCACCGCGATGTCCTTTTCCAGTATATCGCCATATATGCCCTGCAGTATTGCGGTGCCGAAGGCTTCAGCCTCAGGGAATCCCCCCTTTCCTACGTAGTCACGCAGCCCGTTCTTCAGTTCTGCGACCTGCTCCACTGTCTCCATTTCAACAGTGCTTTTCTTCCTGTAGGCCATGTACTCCGCGTAGCTGAACGGGAAGAGTTCGAAGTCGACGTGCCTGCCAGTCAGGCTCGTAGCCAGCTCCCTAGAAAGCATTCTCGAGTTGCTCCCGGTAGCTATTATCCTCTTCGTGGTCCTTAGCCTTGTGAGGAAGAGCTCCCATCCTTCCACGTTCTGAATCTCGTCAAAGGCAACGTATTCCATCTCTCCGTAGAGCTCCGCAAACGCCTGCATGACGCTGTCCAACTCCTCCGCCTTCATTCCCCTAAGCCTTTCGTCCGCAAAGTTGATGTATCCGAATTTCATATCCTTTAACAGAAGCCACGTTAGGACTGCCTTGCCGGATCTCCGCACCCCAAGTATCGCAAGTATGTTCGGCTGCGCGAGATATCCCCTCAGCCTTTCCTTGTCCACAAGCCGTTCTGCGATTCTTCCGCTCTTCAGCAGTTCTTCCATTGCTTGTCTCTGGGAGGATATGACCCGCTTCAATTCTTCTACATTCATAATACCTTTAATAACATACATTTATTTAAATAGTACTATTATAGTATATGACATTTGTTTAAACATTGCTATTATATCATTTGCCAATAAACATCCTTTCTCAAAGGATTTCACTGCTCATTCTCTTCCACCATTGCGAGCAGGAGCTCCCTGATCCCCGCCGCCACCCTGTCTCCCGGCTCCTCCTCGGCCGCCATGGCACACGCGTTCAGTGCGCCCTTTATATCGCCTATCATCAGCATGGCCATGCTTATCCTCTGCCATGCGTGCGGAGGCACAGTGGGGGAGTCTCCCCTTAGCAGTTCCTTGTACACCCTTCTCGCATCTTCGGTAAACCCGGCATCGAACAGGAGTATCCCCTTGTTGAACAGGAATCCCACGTGCCCCGGTATCATCGCGAGCGCCCTGTCGTAAGCCTTCAGCGCTGGCACCACCATACCTTTTTCCACAAGTGCGGTTCCGTAGTTGTTCCATGCTATCCCAAGGAGGCCGTCCACTCCGACCCTCCGCACCAGAGAGTACCTGGTATCCAGCATGCTTATGGGCAGCACCGCATCCCTCGGCTCAAGCGTGGTCTCTATCATGTGCCTTAGAGCCACCGGCAGCACGTGGTTCGGCATCGTGGCAATGTCAACTGGCACCCCAAGCCGCACCATCGCGTCCGAGACGAGTATGGAGGATGAGTAGCAGTTGAACCTGCCGTCCCCCATCGCCTCTATCATCCTGGATCTCTCTCCGTAGGAGGTCCCTAGACCGTGGAAGGCATTCATTATGCCGGCGAGCAGGGACGCCTCCCTTCCGGAAGACAGTTCAACCGTGCCGGCATTGCCATACTCCGCCATAATCCCGTCCACGAACCTGCCGATGAACTCGCCATACCTCCTGCGCAGCCCGTCAGCCTCCGCGGCCCCGATCCCGACGGTCCTGGCCTCGATCTCGAATATCTCATCGACCGGAACGGGCTTTAGACTCACCACGCTGCCAGAAGCGCGATCTCCGCGTACCAATCCCTTCAGCAAGCCTCCGGCTCCGGAATCTTCCTTCCCCATGCCACGCTTCATGCGAAATTCCATAAGCACACCATAACAGGCCATCGGCACGGCGAAGGCGCAGGCAGTCATACAACGATCAGCAGCCAGATGCCAGAGTGCGGGTGCCGCGGAAGGCACACTGCCTCAAATGCAAAACCCTTCAGGTACCGATATACCTACCGCCCAAACCCCGTTTAAATGTATCCTCCACTGTGAGACATGGGTCCCAGCACGAATGCCCCCTCCCACGGGGTCGCCGCGAATTGCCATTGCGCAGTCCCATTCTGCCTATCTGCCGCTTCCCTTCCTTTCAATCCTGTTAAGCATGCCCTCAACCCCCTTCTCTTTTTTCATCTCCTTCCATCCGAGGTATCCTATGTACAGCGTTATTCCCAATCCCGCGAACGAGATTATCCACGCAATCCACGCTTCCGTCTGCAGCGTGTAATACAGCGATATCGTGTAATTTCCAGGCTTGTCTATGTACCAGGCATTTGCGAACCCGTTCACTGCAATGTGATCGCGCGAAGGCACGGCAGTGCCGTTGGGATAGTACGCGTGCCAGTACGGATCGTACGTCTCGCGGAAGACTAAATAATAAGGCGTGGTGGCATTCCGCACGTACACAAACGCGTGAGTCGGCGTATTGTAATCGAACGTCACATTCGGCTGTGAGAAGTCCTGTATCGAAGAAACATTCATCTTTCCGGTCGTATTGAAAAGTCCGAACGCGTCTGTGCTGTAAATCGCGTTATTCTGTATATCAAAGTTGCCGTTCTCTAGCGCCGAAAGAATTTCCGAGGAACTTATGTTGCCAAGGTTCTGCACGTCAGCAGCATAAACCATGGGCACATAATTGCGATTCTCATAAATGCTTGAATTCCCATATTTTCGAATGAATGAAAGATCCCGAGAGGCATTAAGGTTTCCGTACATATCTGTTTTGTTGAATGACATTACATAGCAATACTCACAGGGGCTCTTGTTCAAGGCATCACCCTGAACTATAATGTACCGTACACCAAGAGCGCCAAACACATTCGATACCGACTTGTTCGTCATGTTGGTATCCTGCACAACAGATGCAAAGTCATCATACATTCCCTTAGTATTAGGGAGGAATATCTCATTGTAATATGTGTAACCTCCGGTATACACCGGGCTGTTTATAAGTGAAGAATAGACATTCACGCCAACGTACCAATTGTCTATCTGCCAATTCGGGTCAACAGGTATTGTAGCCACCGAGAAGGTGCCATTCTGCGCATTTATATAATTGGATATATCGAAGACATGTTGTGGTATGTTTACTGCAGAATTTTGTGCAGCTATCGGCAAGTAATCGAAAAAGTAAAGGTAAGAACTTACAAGCACTATCACAAACACTACAAATCCAATGTTCAGAAAAGCATTGTGTTTTTTGGAGATCAAATAATCCATAATCGTTGCAAGTCCTACTCCAAAAAGTGCCGAAACTAGAAAGAGGAAGACATAATGTGTTGCGAAGTATGGGTATCTAAGGGTTAGCAAATAGGGGAAGTATTTGAGAATACCGGAAAAAATCTGCCCGAATGGCATGGATATGGTGGTTGCAAGAGCCACCATGAATACATAAAGAAAAAGTAACGAATACACTATTTTATTGTTGGTATTATCTTTTCTAATAGAAAATACAGAAAATAGGGCAATTGCAAGTATTCCTACTAACGTGGGCACATACTGCAAATTCGAAGATGTTATCCAAGGCCCGAATGACAGCATCGTCTGCATCAGATCCAATGCAGTGGCGCTAAGCGTACCTTGGGATCCGCTGCCAAAAAATGTGTGTCCAATGTGATGAATGAACGAGTATGTAGTTACTATCCACGATGCATTAATCATCGCAGTCAAAGCGACAATAATAAGAATATATTTTATATTGCGGTAAAGCGATTTCCGTTCGGCAAATAAGAGTGTGAGTATGGCCAACAAAACTAACAATATGCAATTAAATATGAAATATCCACTTCCCCCAACAGAGATAAAGAGAGTTATTGATATTACAAGTCCAAATAAATCCCTTTTATGTGTGTTAATCTCCACATCTTTAAAGAATAATCTGATTATAAAAAGGAAAATCCATGGGAGAAAAATTCCTATCGGTATGCTAAGGTCGCTCAGATGGGAAAAGAAGTTAATCGCAAAAACTACCGAAGCAAAAAACGCCGCCAAATACCTTATTTTATTAACATACTTCGAAGTTAATTCATATGTTAACAAAAACATACCTGATAATCCAATAAACGTGAATGTGCTTTGAATTAAATCATATCCCAAAACGAGATTTATTTTATAAAATCCTAATGAAAATAAGCTAACAATTTCTCCAAATATCGAATTCAAAATACTGGCCAACCCAGAATAATTACCTATCTGCCATGTGTAAAGTCCCGATATCACTCCAGCTGCATTCTGAACGTTTAACCCTTGATCTCCACCTAAGGCGTACCCAAAATTAGTATAAAATGCAAAATTAACTATTACTGCTAAAAACATCAATAACAGCAATAATATCTTGAATCTGTTCTGTACCACATCTATCATGGCTATATATATGCTATTAATATTTAAGAATTAGAACAATGTGCCATTTTCATGAAAACATTATTCTTATATTATGACCCCCATCCTGCACATGCAAGGTTAGCTAGACAAGTCAATGCCAAATTTTTTCCATCCCCTAGATTAAAATCCAGTAAAAAGGGAATTTTCAATTTCATTTTAGATTCTATAAAAATTTCCATTGCCGTTTTAACGCTACCACGAAATTTCGATGTATATCTTTGCGAAGGGACCTACATAATACCTGCGTTAGCAAAGAAAATGGGCTTAATAAAAAATGCTAAAATAATAAACATTCTTGCTAGCCCGTTGTTATACTATCTTAAGATAGGAGATATTAGTGGGGTAAAAAGATTCTTTGCAATTCAAATGCTAAGAGAAGTAGACGAATTTATATGTATGGGTAAAATGGAAGAGGAACTGCTAAAAGAATTACTTCCTAATGCAAAGACTATTGTCAAGTATCCTCTTCCTAATCCGGATCTAGTAAAAACTCTATTAAAAACTTCTAACCTCGTGCCAAAACTTGATTCCCACAAATTACTTTTTATAGGCAAACAAGATGCTTACTACAAGGGAGTGGATTTACTATTAGATTCATTTAAGACAATAAAAAAAATATGGCCGGATGCAGAATTGACTATCATCGGAAAGATAACGGGCATTGAAAAAGATCCTAAAAAAATGGCCGGTGTTAAGTTACTAGGCTATGTTGATGACATTGTAAAACCCATCAAAGAACATTCATTATACATTCATCTTGGGAGAGGTGATGCATTTCCAGTCAGCGTAATTGAGGCCATGCTTGGTGGATTGCCTGCCTTGGTTTCCGAATGGACTGGTAGCAAGGAAATAATATGCAATGTGGACAAACATTTGATTGTGCCATTAAATAAATCTGCGATAACTAATGGAATTTCTTGGTACTTCGAATTGAATCATAGAGAAAAAATAACTCTATCTAATAAGCTTTTTTTAAACGCTAAAACACTTTACACAAATAGCAAGAATTCCAAATTCAATATTCTATCTAATTAACTTTTCTAGTGCTTTCAAGATCTTATTCAAGCAACTTCTCATATACTTTAATGGTTTCTACGGCTGTTCTATTCCAAGTAAATGCTCTGGCATATGCCATTGCTTTTTTCTGTATTACATTGTTATATCCATTTTCTTTTATGTCCAATAAAACAGAAGTTAGATGGACCTGGTCTTCAACTTCTATGCAAAACTTCCTTACCTCTTTAGGAATCCTAGATTTTTTATATATTATTACAGGCAAACCCCTTGCCTGCGCTTCTAAAATCGAGAGTCCAAAACCTTCATAGAGACTTGGATACACTAATACATCAAAGGTATCATATATTTCTACAATCCTGGACTCTGGTGCAATGCCCTTAAAAGAAATTCGTTTATCCCTACATGACTTTTTGCGCAATTCTTTAAACTTATGTGCAGGTTTCCCCCAAAGTTCAAGTACTGCATTTGAATCATTAAAATTGGAAAATGCGTCAATCAACGCCCCAACATTTTTATTTTCCGCAAAAGAGCCAACATATCCAACCATAAACTTTCCAACAATGCTTTTTTCACGGTCTAAAAGGAATCTATTGTCTAAGCCCAAGTTTATTACTGTCATCTGTTTTGAAGGGTATCCACGCTCTAATAATTCCTGTTTTGTTTGTGTAGAATTTGCAATTATAAATTTTGATCTTTTTATGTTATATTCAATACTCCGTTCAAACATTATATGAAAAACTTTTTCAGATATATTTTTAAAGAACGGATTTAAATCGTGCATAGTAGTGATGTAACTGTGGGGGTCGTGTAATCCTCTAGCAATAAAGAAACCCACAGGATTATGTATTATCTGACAGCCTTTATTTTGCTGTAAGAATGTACCTAATTCAAAAGATGCTAAATCTCTAAGTATTTTATTATATTTGATTATACGTTTTTCGATAGGCATCCTAGTCTTTACTTCTTTATAAAGTTCATTTACGTATCTCGGAATTCCTTGAGAATTATTTGCTTCAAAACGGCTAAGTGTAAGTAATTCAACTGCATTATTGGCCATTCTTTCACTTAGTTAAATTGATATATACTGTTTATATTAATTTACCTATTGATAATGCTAAAATGGCAAAAATAGTAATATTGGGGTATAAACCTCTCCATACTAATCGTTCTGGTTATGAAAAACCTCTTCTTGCATCCGCTAAGATATTCTCTGATTTAGGCTATGAAGTACAACTCCTTAGCTTCGGTAATGACAACGGCCATGTTCTCACAAGAGATGGATTAAAAGAATATACAATAAAGCAACAATATCCAGAAGAAGGTCTTAGCGTACTCAGACTTATAGATTTTTTAACCCTGTTCCTGTTCGGCTATAAACGTTCTATAATGCAATTAAATAACAACGTCAAAATGCTTGAAGCTCTTTCAAATGAAAACCCTGACATTATAGTTCATGGGGACTTTATACTCCCTCATATATTAGCAAAATACAAATCTATACATAATTCTGTTAAGATAATTTCGTATTCTGATGAACCTAAAATAATCCTTACGTCTTTCAATTCAATCTATTCTATACCAAATACGATTAGAAAGTTTGTACCCCCTGTATTATTAACCCGTTTAAAACGAAAATATGTACGCTATTCTTCAACTTTATATAACAAAACAATTGCAGTTTCTGATGCAATAATTACCCCTACAAATCTAGATAAAAAGGCCATATTACGCTTAATTCAACACTCAAAAAAAATCTTTGTAATTCCACCCGTTTCAGTAGACAAAAAAGATCTAAAGCATCCTAAAAAAATAACCTCTATAAAAAGAGTAGCATTTATTGGGGCATACTCATTTTGGCCTAATAGGGAAGCAATAAATCTGATTGAAACTAAAATAGCCCCATTGTGCCCTAAACAAATTTTTTTAATAGCCGGAACCGGTTGCCCTAAACTTAAACATAAGAATATACAATACGTTGGTTATGTGCCAGATATTAAAAAATTCTTCGATACTGTCGATCTATGTATAGCTCCCATAGTCACCGGTACTGGAATGAAGAATAAAATTATGGACTACTTCCTATATAAAAAACCAACAATAGGCACGTCTCTCGCTTTCGAAGGATATAATGTGCGAAACCGAGAAAATGCCATAGTAGAAGATGATATAAACCTATTTTATACCCATATATATGAACTTAATAATGATACGAAATTATTATTCCATATACAACAAGCTGCACACGAACCTATAAAGCACCTAACTGAAACTAAAATAAAATCAAAATGGAAAATTGTATTGGACTACGCACTCCGGTGATATTATTCTATACATATATTCTTCAGTTTATAACAACTGTAATACTATAGAAGAAAGTATAAAATCTTTAGAACCTTTAGCGCCTTACAAACTTTTTGTTGTAGATAATTATTCCACCGATGGTACATACGAAAAACTACTTAACTATAAACAAATAACTGTAATCCAGAAGAAATGCACTCTTGGGAAAGGTCGCGGGTTGGCGTTAGACATGGTATTAAATAAAGCTCACAATTCCGATCCCGTCTTCTATATCGACCTTGACACCGTACTTACTGATAAAGGAATAGCTTATATTAAAAAATCTACTCGCTCACTGAAACCCGACATCTTTTTTGCAATTGGCAATTTAGGTACTGTTTCGACTCATAGAAAAGTTCCCTGGAAAAATCTTATTTTTGCCGAAGAAGTGGAACACGCTGCAAATGCAATATCCTCCGGAGTAAAACTGTACTATTTCGACCACAACAAAATATATGATTATGTGGGCGATCTAGGTCCAAATGTGTCTATTGCTAAACGCCAATTTCGATATGCAAAAGGGTTCTATAAGTACATTCGATTATTCCGATGTCTTATAGATTCCGAAAGAGGTTATGCTTTTAACGGTCCTATACAATTTCTAAATAATTCTATAAGTAAACAAAAAATCGAAGACTCAAAAAAACACCTTATACCGTCTTTGACTGGACACGGCATTGCATATTTTATCTTGTATCTAACTATTTATACTACTGCCTTTTTCATAGCTATGCTCCTCGGGGTTTATAGGTATGACAAAAATCTCACTAATCAAGAATATATATCAACATCTGAACTTTATATAAAGTTACATTAATCTTGTGATATAATGCGTGTGTCTCTTTTAACTCCTTTAGATATAAAATATAGTGTTAGTGCTACTGAAAAACTAATATACGAATATGCTTCCTATCTAAAAAACTCAGATGTTGATGTAGAATTACTTGTACCTACAAAAGTATTTGATAACCACAATAAACTTCGCAAGGATTATAAAGATATAGAACTGCAGTATTCTATTATTAACAAAAAATCAATTAATTTCATATTTTTTAAAAATTACTACTATTCCATGTTCTATTACTTTAATTTGCCAACCAATCGTATAGTATTTTTACCATATAGTCCATATTATTATATTACCAATATCCTAACTAAGCCTACAACTACTAAATATATTATAGGTGCATGGAACATGCATTTGTATGCCGGTGAGCATTCTCAAAATCACAGAGTACTTTCTAACCTCCTGGATGGTGTTATTCGCACGCTTTTTAAACTTCGCGGCACGGCCTTTTTAGATACTCTATATTTTCTTGTAGAAAATTCACAACAAAAATATTATATAATAAAAAACTTACACATACGTGCACAAAAGATCTTTTATATCCCTCTATTCATAGACACAAATGAATTTTCGGTAACTAAAAATAATTCCAAGAAGCTTCGTGTACTACATATCGGAGGCATAGAAAAAAATGCCATGCTCATGGCGAAGATAATACACAACGCAATAGAAAAAAATATTATGGAAGATTTTGAATTCTGGTTTATTGGCAAATCTATGCCAGATGAGTTAATTACACTTTCTAAATCATATAAAAATATCAAGAACTATGGGATGGTGACAGATAAAACAAAACGCATACTTTTGTCAAAAGCAGACGTGTTGGCAGTAACTTCGGTAGAAGGTTTTGGATTAAAAATACTAGAAGCATTTGCTTCAGGATTAGAGGTTATCTGCCTCGATAACCCTGCCTGTACAGATATCTCTGCGACAGGACTAAAAATACACACTATTGATAGAAACATGCCAGAAAACTATCTAATAATTTTAAAGAAACTATTCTATAAAAAACAAAATCGCGCATTTTCGCTAAAAACTCGAATGGCCAAACGCAAATTATTAAAAAAGAATTTTGATAAGGCTGTTGTTACGCCAAAATTCTTTGAAATGTTAACTAAAATAAACTCTACTTAACTATAGAAGTAAACATATCTATTAGTTTAGGCATTATAGTTTCTATACCCCATTTTTTAAATGCAATTTTACTTATCTTGTTCTTATCCTCTAAATATTTCTTTCTATTCGTTTTCCAAGAATAATATCTATTAATTATCTCATTCTCCATTCTTTTGTACTCAAATGGTTTTATCAATGTACCCTGTGTGTGAGTTTTAATTATCTCCCTCGGCCCCCGTACGTTAAAAGCTATCGCAGGAATTCCCCGGCTTTGGGCTTCCAGCAAGGAAATACCAAAATCCTCCCATTTGGAAGGAAACAGAAATAAATTAGCTATATTATATTCGTGTTTTAATTTAATATCATTAATTGTACCCAAATATTTCACGTTTTTCTTATTTTCTTTTTCCAACTCAACAACTATATTTTTCCCTTCCCCATCTCCGACTATGTGAAATTTAATATCTGTATTCTTTGCTATGACCTCTTTGACTATTTTTGCCAACAATTCTATCTGTTTTTGGTTGGTATCCAATCTCCCAACATATAACACTATAAATGTTTTACTACAGTTTACTTTGATTCTCTTTTTGTCGACCAAAAAGTGTGGGATATAAAATATTTTACTATTTCTATACTTTGCCTTAGCATATTTGAAATCCTCTTGATTGAAAACGTGCAAATTACTAACTAAACTAACTGTAAAATCTTTTAATACCGAATAAGGAAATATCAATATGTATCTAAGCAATGACTTGCGCAAAGGTCTTTTCCGTGTTTTAGATGTACAGATAATTAATTTCTTATTATATACTTTAGAAACTAATAACAATAAGAGTACTGGTAAAATATCGGGTTCTACGCTATATAAAACATCGAAGTTTTTTAGTTTATATAGCGCCTTCCAATAGCTCATAGTGGGTATTAATTCCTTTGTAATTGGCAATATATATGAATTATATGCTATCGTCTCAGAACTTCCAATGTGAGAAATCGGTGCATTATTATCTTGTTTATTAGCCAAATAGAAAACTGTGGCGTTGACTCCGTATAAGTTTTTTATTAAATTTATTATATAACGCGTGGTTCCAGAGTACGAATGTATTGAAGATTTAGTAAAGATCGCGACTTTAATCAAAAAATTACCTATATATATCCGTTAGATTTCAGTTAAAAGATATAACCTATTTATACAGATAAATTTTATGGTCGCACTTCTAATTTGCCAATTTCATAATCGTTTTGCAAACATCAAACCTACTTTCATATATGGATTTGTTGCTTGTGTATTGTAAACCTTTCTAGGTCTTGTATTCCTTACCTGAAATCCCGCTTCCTCGAGTTTATTTTTTAAATTTAAGTAACCATAGTGATATTCTAATGCTATTTGATCAAATTTCCTAAGATCTGAAATTTTTGCTCTTAATAAAATTTGATATTCTGAACCTTCACAATCTAACTTTAGTACACCATTACTTATATTTGTTTTTGTTATAATGCTACTTAACGTAATTAGCTGTATTAATTTTCCAGTCTCAAATTTTTTAAGATCTGTCCCTCCATCTGCTTTATAATCCTCTCTGATACGTAAAGTTCCCTCTCTATCCAAAACAGCAGCATTATTTAATGTTATTTTAGTACTGTACCCGGAATTTCTGACATTTTTCCTTGCCTTATTAAACAAAAATGGATATGGTTCATATGCATAAACATGTATGGCACCCTCTTTTGCAAAATAAATTGCAGTATCACCAACATTTGCTCCGATATCAACTACCTTTTTATTCCTGACGTTTAACCATCCATACTCCATTCTAGCAATTTTTATCAGGAATGCAATGTTCACTTTCTTTTTGTAATACCTATCAAAGGCAATTCTATACTCTCTAAGTGAATTAACAACTATATTTCCATCCTTAGTATTTATTTTAGCTTTTTTAATAAGTCCAAGGTATAATAAACCAACCCTAATTCTGTCTCCTCTAGACATTACAAAATCTGTAATTGCTTCATATAATTCCAAAACACGATATTGAAACAATCTATCTACTAATCCTATATTTTGTTTCATCCAATCTCCTAATTTCTTCACTCCGGAGTGCCTAAGGCCCTCAGGCCTATCCTGTTCAGTGCGTGATCCTGGTTATCGTAATACTCCTTGCAGAACTGGTTTATGCCCTTGAGGTCCCTTACTCCCATCTCGTTGAGCTTCTCCAGCACCTTCGCCCTCCTTTTTTCTTCGAGTATTATCTGGTTCGGGCTGTATCCCGTGACGTTCGAGAGTATGTCCCTGTAGGTTATGCTCGGCAGTATGTCGCTGCTCTTCCGTGTCTTGTAATCGTAAGTGAACAGGTCGGAGAGGAGCACCTGCGTCTCTATTCCGGAAATCTCTGACACCTGCGTAACCTTGCGCTCGTAGCGCTCGCCGGTGTTGACCCTTGAGGTGATTATTATCGAGTCTATAAGCGGTATTATGTCCTTCTCGACCTCCATGGGCGCGTGCTGCAGCCTGGTTATGACATCACGTCCGGTGCTGGCGTGTATGGTGCTCATGCACACCTTCCCTATGTTCATCGCGGTCATCATGTCATTGGCTTCAGCACCGCGCACTTCCCCTATGATTATCATGTCGGGGCGCATACGCAGCGTGTTCTTCACGAGCTCGGTCATGGGAACGTCCGCGCTCGTTTCAAGCCTGACGCAGTTCTCCTGCGTTTCCGTGTTCAGCTCGTACGTTTCCTCTATGACCACGACCCTGGTCTCCGGCCTGAAGAAGCTGAACATCGCATTCAGGAGCGTGGTCTTTCCGCTGGCAGGCATCCCCCCTATGAGCAGGTTGGCGGGCCTGACCTTCATTCCTTCTGCGTATATCCACAGCCGCGCGGCGAGGCTGTAGCTCAGCTCCCCCGCGTTCACAAGGTCTATGATGCTGAGCGCTCGGTTCTTGAAGTTCCTTATCGTGATGTCGGCTCCGACCGGGGAGGACACTATGTTGGCGCGGGAGCCGTTTGGAAGATGAACGTCGAATATGTTCCTGTTCGCGAAGGCCGTGGTGTTGAACATCTTCATCTTGGCCACGAGAAGGCTGAGCTCCTCCTTGTCCTCCACCTTTTCAGGAGCCTTGACCTCTCCGAGCCTTGCAGAGTATACGAATATATTGGACGTGTTGTTGACCATTATGTCCTCAATGTCCTCATCCTCCAGGTACTTTGCCAGTGCGCCGAAATCCGTCGCGTCCCTGATTATGCGGTCCGTTTCTTCCTTCGAGGAGCTGGGGTGTATGGACTTGATGACCCTTGTTATGTACTCCTCGGTCTCGGCCTTGGAGGTCATGTTGGAGAGCTTGCCCTCCAGGGCGCTGAAAACGCTCATTTCAAGGTCGTAAAAATCGTCATCCTTCACAAACATGCACCTCCGCCGGGCAGATATGACTGCGGCGTTAAATTTAATAAATCCTTGCAATGCGATGTCGTGGGGCACTTTACCGCGTCCAAAGATCAGAAGGAATTAGACATTTGTCGAGTCGCGTGAAAACGCGCGGTTCGGCACTAAGTGCCCGCGGATTGGAGCCTATGGTTTATATACTCTTGGCCACTCATATCCGTGGGCTGGACATTCGGGCAGGAAGATCCCGCCTGCAGCAAACGTGGTTCAATGAACAAAAATAACATGGCAAAGGGCATAATATCCGGAATTACTGCAGGAATTGCCCTGCAATTGGTGCTGTATGAAATGTCGCTGATCGGCGGTATCACGGTTGCGATGCCGCTTGTGCCAGTGCTGGTTTCCGCTTCCGTATCCGCGTATGTCTTGGCAAAGAAGGTAAAAATGCGGATCATCGGCGCGGCGGCGGGCGTGGTCTGCGCTACGCTATTCATGATCACATCGCCCCAATACGGTCTGCTTGCGGGGCAAAACTTTTTCGTAATGGAAACGGTCTATGTAGTTACGGCTTCCCTGATAAGTTTCGGTGTTGTTGCCGCTTTTGATACTGGTGCCGCAAACAAGTAGCCGAGCCGCCAGTGCTGTTTATATAATGCTTGCGTGGCTATACTAAGACATGGCCAGCATAGACGACCTCAAGGCGCTCGGGCTTCGCGTAGGAGTCATAGAGGGTGTGGAGGTGCATGAGGGCGCCAGGAAGCCTATGTACAAGCTCACGGTGGACCTCGGTCCCGAGGCCGGGAAGCGCCTGATAGTCGCGGGCATAGGGGACATTTATACAAAGGAGCAGCTTGTTGGGAGAAGGGTCGTGTGCGTGGCGAACCTCGAGCCTAAGATGATAGCGGGAGTCGAATCGCAAGGCATGCTGCTCGCCGCTGATGACGGCACGTCCGTTTCGCTGCTCATGCCTGACAAGGAGATGCCCGCCGGAAGCACAATAAGGTAATGCGGTTGCATTCATGAGTGGGATTGGGATGATCATTTGATAGTTTGCGTTGTAGGGCTGCCGGGATCCGGGAAGAGCACCGCTGCCGACATGCTGGGCAAGGACGGATTCGTAGTCATAGAGATGGGAGACCTGATACGCGAGAAGATGCGTGAACTCGGCGAGGCGATGACACACGAGAACGTGCGCGAATTCTCAAGGATGCAGAGGGAGAAGTACGGCAACGACGTTGTCGCGAGGTACATGGTGGCCAAGCTAAGGAAGCTGAAGCTGGCGAAGGCGAAGGACATAGCGATAATGGGCATAAGGAGCACCTACGAGCTCGATTACATACAGAAGAGGGTGAAGGGGATAACGATCATAGCGCTCTCCGCGGGCATGCTGGAGCGCTTCCACAGACTCAAGGAGAGGCACAAGCCGGAGGACCCGCAGACCCTCAAGGAGTTCAGGTGGCTGGAGCAGAGAGAGAAGCAGGGCTTCCTCGCGCAGAAGTCGGAGGAGAGGCACGGCGTGCTGCACGTCATACAACGGGCCGATTATGTCATACTGAACAACAAGGACATAACGGACCTGAAGAAGAACCTGGAGATGACGCTGGAGCACATAAGAAAAGAGGAATAGTGGGATGACTTCCTAACCACAAAGCGCACGCAACGTCTCAACAAGCTCTGTCCAATTGGGTCTTTTCTGCACCGGGATAAATGCATTTGCTATCTTTGGCATCTTGACGCTTCCTATCGCATCCCTGAACTTTGTCGGATTGTGGATAATGAACTCGTCCTTATACAATCGGCTCAGCCAGTAGAGGTCGTAAAGGTCTTTCCATTCCTTCCTATCCTCAAATACCCCTTCCTTCTGGGCTATCAGTTCCTTCAATCCATACACTTCCGTGCGCTTGGAAATAGGCAGGAAATCCGATGACATTTGCATTCGTCCGTGCGTTCCTTTTATCGTGAATGCAAAATCAACTTTCACCGAATCCCTGATGCCTTCGAATTCGTATCCTAACAGGAAGCCTATCGATCTGCCCATGACGTACTCCCTCTTTACCTCCCATCCTATTCCTGTAATTAACTTTCTCACTTCTGCCCGATCCAATTTCGTGTCGTAATCCAAATCTTCCGAAAAGCGCTGATGTCCCTTAAGGTACACCTTGTTTATTGCGGTCCCTCCCTTAAGCACGAATTTGTATTCGTCTAGCAAATCTGCCAGTTCAAACAGATACGCTTCTTTTACAACCATTGGCAATCCCAGTCCTGCAGAAGCGGCATAGGATCTCAATTCGTCCACGCTGAAGTTTATTGTCGCAGCCATGACAGCAACACCTCTTTGCATATATTGTCCACAATCATCCACTCTTTTACGTACTTTCCCTTACTTCTTCCTTGAAGGTACGTGTTAGACTTTTTTCTCTTTGCACAGAAAGCCAGAAGCACCTTTCGCTCGGCGTTTGGCCGGGGAAGGAGGGAAAGCAGATATCCAAGCCTCTGGAAGAATGCATTGTCCTCTCCTGCACTTATTTTCAACAGCAGTTTGCTGTCAAGTTTTGCGTAGAACAGTGCCTTCATAATAGCTTTTGCATCTACCTTATCCATGTGCAACAGTGAATCATATATGCACTTTTCCACTGACGCTATCTTGTATCCGCCTTTATCCTCCACACCTAGGTAATTTTTAGCCCTGAAATAGTGCAGTTCATGCTCGCCAAGCCTTACAAAAATACCTAGCAGAAAGCCCACGATTTTCAATCGTGGGATGAATGCGAATGCCTTTATGGTTTGCTTTCATAATATCACCAATGTCAGTTGCGTATATCTGAAATACATCCATGACGGAGTATCCAGAATTGAGCGCAACTTGCGTCAGGTTAATGGGCTGTGGCACGAAATCCACAGTAGGGAATGTTCCAGCATTCATCCAAAGGTGCTGAGTAAGAACTTATCCCGATTGAATGCAGACAGAGATGCATTCAAGGGCAGCACTGATACGCCCAGAAAGGCAACGCAAGGATGCTCTGCGACCTTGAACCTTCAAACCGAGTATGCCTTTGAGCAAAAAGGAACCCCACAAATTTATTCGTGGGAGGATGTCAGATTTCTATATCGTTCTGAAGCAACGAATATCGTAAACGGATATTCATCTATTAGGTTGTGCAGATACAATGCCGCGGAAAGTGTTATGTAGCCTGGATACAGTGCCGTTGCTACCCAGAACGGATCAGCACTCTTGGCAACATAAACTCCTCTTGTTGGATTCAAGATGCGGCCTTGCCGCACAAGTTTGTTGATAACAACCCTGAGCGAGTTCTCCGTAGTCTTAAAAAGACTCTTCATAACACCGAAGTTGGTCAGTTTGGCAACCTCAATGTACTCAAAAGCCTCACTTGCTAAATTCATGATATATTAACATAACGTTAATATTTTTGCAACAGATGCCCTATCTGTTTTTTAACATGCGATAGTTATGACATTCATAACTATCTATAGTTATATGGCAAAGGGCGCCGACGTCACCACATCGTCGGGTCTTCTATCAGGCTGAAGTAGCTCGGATCGAATATCGCGTAGTGCGTGTTCTCGTTGTAGAATCTGAGATTCTTTTTTATCGGCCTTATCCTTTCGGCTATCTCATCCCTGCTTATCTTCAGCGGGTCGCGCCCCTTCGACGCCAAGGTCATGAACATCTGCACCTTGAACGCGGGCATGTAGAAGCTGAAGGGCCTTATAACCTTGAACACCCCCTTGAGGTACTCCGGCCTGAGAAGGTATTTTGGAACACCGTTCTCGAATCCCGAGCCTATAGTTATGTAAACGCCATTGTCCGTGAGCTTGCTGCTCACGAGCCTTGCGAACTCCTTGCTGTAAAGCCTCTGCGAAAGCATGCTGCTTCCGAATGCATCGGTCAGATCGCTGATTATTAGGTCGTACTTGCCCTTGGAATTCTCTAGGAATTTAAGGCCGTCGCCTATAGTGAGCTTTACTCGCTTGTCCTTCTTCTTCATCGAATAAGGCAGGTACTTCCTGCATTTCTCAAGCACGTCCCTGTCTATTTCAACGAAATCCACTTCTATTCCCGGGTGCTTTATTATCTCTGCCGCGGTGGTTCCCTCACCGCCCCCGATTATGAGGGCGCGCTTGGGCTTGTCAAGAAGCATCATCGCGGGATGCACTATCGACTCGTGGTAGATGTGGTAGTCGTACTCCGAGGACTGCACTATGTTGTCGAGTGCGAGGAACGTGCCCACGACCGGCGAGTGCGCTATGGTCATGTTCTGGAGCCTTGTCTTTCCTGTAAAGAACACCCTGTCCACTGTGAAGCCGTACCGTCCGAGCTTCTCCCCACCAGGTATGAAGAATAATCCGCCCTCCATTGCAACAACCTCACATGCTCCTGTCCGCGTAGAACCTCTCTATCCTCTTCGGCTTCAGCTTGCCTATTATGTACTCGAAGGTCTTCTGCGGGTCGGCCTCGTCTCCGCACGAGTATATGTCTACAGTGGCGTAGTCTCCCTCGGGCCACGTGTGTATAGTGGCGTGGCTCTCCTGGAGCAGCACTATGACCGAGACCCCGGAGCCGCCTCCCTTGAATGCGTGCTTCATGACCTCTATCACGTGCATCTTCCCTGCACTTATCGCGTTGAGCATCATCTTCGTGAGTTTCTCCTCGTCAAAAAGCAGCTCCCTGTTCCTTATGAAGTACAGGTTCCCGTAGGTGTGCTTTCCTATGACCACCGTGTTGTTGCCTGCCTGCGGCATGTCCACCGCCACCGACATCGTGGTCTGTGGTGTTTCTTCCATTTGGTTCACTCACATATTTACATTATAAAACCTTAAAAAGTTTTGTTAAGGCCCTTTGGATTTTCCGACGCAAAATTACCATGCATAGACGCGCGCAAAGCATTATGATTTCCTATCAGGATGCGCCCGCAGAGCATTCCGTGCTCGACTCGTTAAAAAATCAGAGCTATTCGAAGTTGATCTTCCGCGCATTTTTCAGATAACGGCAACGGATAGCGATCATTTCTACGCTAACGGAGTTAAAATGGTATGGTGTTACCCCGTCTATTTCGTACGACGCATCAAGCGGCTGCCAAGCATACTCACGGGATCGACGCACTACAATACTACAATGTATTGCATGGTTTATACGCCTTGCTAAGCGATTCCCATATTTATAAAGTGGCGGATCAGGCGCCCGCAACACGCTTCATCTTGACCCTGCGCGACTTGCCCGTAACGTTTCTCTTGAGCGATTCGAATTCTTTTATCCTGTCGCTTGCCTCCTTCACGAAGCCCTTCTCGATCAGCTCCTTCAGGGTAACAAGTTTCGTGGTGCTTACTACCGGATGCACATGCTCCTCATCGAACACAAGCGTCGTGAGCGTTATCCCGCGCAGCGAATTGGAGACGCCTATGCCTATGCTTTCAGCGTAGGAGTTGTTTCCCTGCAGGCACGGGCTGGTCAATTCGAAGACATTGCCCACGATGTTCTTCCTGAAGACGTGCGCGTCCCCCGCGAACATCGTGGCCACGATGCCCGTCCTGTCTATCAGGCCGTACGGGTTCCCCGGTCTGTGTATCAGGAAGAAGGGCTTTCCGTCTATGGTGTACGTGCCAAGCCCAAAGTCCCCTCCCGGCGCGCGCAGCACCTTCCCCTCTCCGACTATCGCCTCTATGAGCATCCCTAGCTTTATCGACTCGTCCATGCTCCTGTCATCGTGCGTCTTGTTCACGTGGTTTCCCGACACCGTCGCCACCAGTTCAGCGCTCCTGAGCAGCGGCCTAATTATCGATATGAGCTTCTCCGCCTGTATGTCCGGGTTAGGTATCGCCTGCCTCTCGAACATGAGCGCCATGTACTCCTCCATGCCAGCCCTGTACTCCTTCGTGCCGCGGCGTACTCCCTTCGATTCCAGGAAGCGTGCAAAGGACTCCACGTTTGACTGGTTGTTCTCCATGTTGACCTCGTACTTGTGGTTGCGCAGGTTGCCCTCTATGTTGTCGCCAAGGAGCAGCAGGCTGTACGGCCCGAAGCCCTTCAGCCCCGCGACGTAGTCGACCACTCCGTCAAGGATTTGTGTCGTGGGTTCTCCCATGCCTGGGCTGCCCACGTGCGTATCGGTGAGCACCAGGAAGTTCATCCTGCGAAGCTTGCTGTCAATGTATCCCATCTGCCTGGCAAGCCTGCCGGAAAGGATGTTCACTTCCGGATGGATCGCGCTGGGCGCCCCGTTGCCATTGGCGCTGCGGATGAGCTCCGACACGGCCTCAGGATCCGATGGATCTATGCCGTTCGTGAGCAGCAGTATGTTCAGCAGCCTGTTGTTCAGCTCTGACGGGAGCTTGGAGGCGAGCTGCGCCCTGTCGCCCTCGTCTATGCTGCGCTCGCTTATGCCTATCGGCTTAACCCGCGCAAGTTTTGCGGAAAGCATTCTGGCCTGCCGCTGCATCTCCTTCCCCGCGGCCATGCGCATGTACTCGGACGTGAAGAACTCGGTTCGGAAACCGTAACCGTCGTGCGTTATCTTGTAGAAGCCGGAGGTCACCGGCATGTTGCCGAAGGCGCTGACGAAGGCCGTCTTGTGCCCTGTGTTCCACGCCTCCCGCAGCCTGTCCCTGTCTACGAACGGCGGAAGAGTTACGCTGTACACGTAGTCGCTGCTGCGGTTCCTCCACGGCAGCGCTTCCTCAGAGGCCTTGTAACTGTGCCCGCTGACTATCAGGTCCAGCCGCTGCTCTGCTGCGTTGATGAGGTGCATCACCCCGGATGAATTGTCCTTTCTGACGGCTTTCGAGTATCCCACCGGGTCGTAGGTGACAAGGGCCCTGAGGCCGTTGACTTCCAGGGTACCGGTTCTTTCGGAGACTATGTTCACTCTGCTCTTTCTGCCGAACGCGTCCCGTATCGTAGCCTGCATCTCGTCCATGGCGAGTTCCTGTGCGAGAACGCTTAGGGACTTCGTGCCTGGCATCATGTTGACGAACCTGAAGATGCTGGCCCCGCTGCCGGTCTCCATCTGCTCCCTGCCGGCGGTTTTCGATATCTCCTCGGTCTCTTCGTGCCCGACCTTGGTGAGCATCTTCGCGAGAAACTTGACGCGCTCAACCATCTCCTCTATCTTCTGTGCGTTTGGCGCCTTCGAGGCCCTCTCCGCCTCCAGTTTCGCATTCAGATCGTCGAATTCTGACTTCACGGCAACGAACGTCTCCTCTCTACGCTCCGCGCTCAGGCTCTCGAAGTACAGGTTCAGGAACGCCTCGTTCTCGGAATGTTTTCCGAATTTTTCGAACACCGTCTGCATGTCTAGGTCGGAATGCTCATCGAACCATAGGCGGATGAGCTGCACGTATCTGCCGCTTATCCAATTATAATCAGAGGCTATCTCCTCGTGCATCTGCCTCTTCTTGCGCAGGTCGACAAGCCTCGTTTCCATGCCGGATCGCTTCTCATCGCCAGCCATCGACTCGAGGCGCTGTTCCTCATGCATTATCGTGTTTGATGTGCTGCGCACAATGTCCCGCTCTGCGGCCACCTTCTCCGAGTTGGTCAGAAAGAGGTCGAACAGCCTGTCCGGCCTGCGATTGTAAAGGTACACAGTAAGATCGTACTTTATCGTGACGTTCTCCCTGTCGCTGACCCCCATGACATACGTTATCGCGTCCTGCTTCCCAGCGGCGTCCATCATGGATGAGATCCTTCCGAGGTGCGGCCTCATCGAGACAACGGCGCCGCTCATGTCGCTCACGAACTCGCCGAGCATCAGGCTCTCAGCGCGCCCTCCCCTCGTTATGTAATTCGGTATCTTCGGCAGGGCCTCCCCATCGAAGATTATGTGGTCGGGAACCGTGCCATTCTTCATGCTCTTCCGCAGCTCACGATACAGCCCGACCATGTTGCTCTGGCTGAAGTATGCGGTCCCGCCACCGAGTTCGCCTATCGCCCAGATGACGGTGCCAGCACGCTCTCCAGCCCCATCCACTGCCTCTCCACTAACCCCACCCTCAAAGTACGCCACCATTACACCTCCCGATTGAAGATGTCCGGAAGCATTATTTAATCTTCGGGTGCTGTTACGCGGAGTGCCAGCACACCGGGAAAGGCTTATATTCGCGCAATGCCAAATTTAGTTTACGCATGATTTTTTACCGTCGTGAAAACGCGCGCAAGCCCGCAAGGCTCTGGTCAGCCCACTATTTTCCTGTAGACCTCTCGTATGTCCGTGCGCAACCGTTCGTTCTTATGGAGCCACAGCGAAAGTCCATCATCGGTGCGCCTCGGCACGATGTGCATGTGGAAATGGAAAACCGTCTGACCCGCCGCCTTCCCGCTGGACTGCATCACGTTGAATTCCCCGATTCCGAGGCGGTTCTCATAGAGCATGGCGAGCCTCTTGGCCATCGTCATGACGCCCGCCGCCTCTTCCTCAGGTATGTCCACTATGCCTTTGTAGTGCGCCTTGGGTATGACGAGCGTGTGCCCCTCGCTTATCGGAGAGCTGTCAAGGAAGGCCATGGTCCTATCGTCCTCCGCAACTACAAGCGCGTCGACCTCCCCGGCGGCTATTCTGCAGAATATGCAATCCGAAGCCATGCATCAGATAAGAAGTAAAGAAATAAATGGATGGCGGCAAGCATGCGCCGCGGCTCATGCCGCGGTCACACGCTCACCCTAACCTGTGCCATCCTTCTCACTTCGTGACGGTCCCCACCCTCTAAAGCAAGTGCGCTTCGCAGTACTCCCACACCCTCCATTGTCAGCGTAAGCGGCCTGTTCTCCTCTCCCTTTTCTGTGAAGTCCAAAAGGCCGGCCCTCTTAAGTTTCTTCAGCGTGTACCAGATGCCGCTCTGACTCATGCCAAACCTGTCGGACGCGTAGCTGACGAAGTCCGTGGCCGTGGGTATCTGGTCGAGGCCTATCTCGTGCATCAGGAGAAGCTCCTTCCGGCTTGCCGAATCCTTCAAAGAGCCCTCTCTATATCTATTTGCCACCTGCATAAGGAACACCAAAAAGAGATCCGAAGCAACCTTACGCGGTGGAAACATGCAATGACGTATTGCATATTCCGTTGGCTATAAAATAATTCGCCGTAACTATGGATGACATTGGCATGCTTGCCCACACAAGTGCATAATGCACGGGTGTCGTATCCATAGCTACACTTCAACTTCCTGTCTGTGTAATTCACTTCCATGTCAGATATTTAAACCTTTTGTGCAAAAGATAAGTCCGTAACACGCTGGCAAAGCGGCAGCGCCACGGTAATCCCTTGTACGCGCAACTTCTCGGAACTGTGATTCTCGTCGCGGTTACGCTTGCGTACGCGATGTTTGACATATTCAACAACAGGAACGTGCCTAACGCATTTGCGTACGCGACGGTGCTGCTCGGCGTGGCGTTCACAGTGCTATTCACCGGGCAGGATATGTGGGCCAGCCTCGCAATAGCCGCGATAATAACCGCAATAGGGTATGTAACCTACAAGATAGGCTTCCTCGGCGCGGGGGACGTATTCGAGTTTCTATTCATAAGCTTGATGCTGCCGATACAGCCGACCCCGCTGTTCATCCCGCTGCCGCAGCTGGGCTTCCCGTTCATACTCTCGGTGTTCATAACCACCGGTTACGCTGCGATGCTCATAACTCCGATGTACTACGCGCTTAAGGGCATGAGGAAGCTGGGCAACAAGGCACCAAACATGAAGAGCACGCACCCACTGACCATGCTCGCGATGCTTGTGTCGTACGCCCTGCTGATGGTGTTCATAGTAACAATAGCGCCGTTCAAGGAATTCGGCATACTGCTCATACTGTTCGCTGCGATACCTTCTGTCATAGTCCTGCTGTACGAGGGATACATATACGAAGGCATGACGCTGCGGGTGCGCCCGCGCGAACTCGAGGAGGGGGACATAATAGCCACAAACATGATGTCCCGCGCCGAGGTGGAGAAGTTCAAAAGAAAATATCGGGGGTTCGGGAGGCTTGCGGGCAAGAGCCTGATCGCTAGGATGAGAAAGGAGAGGGCCCGGATCCCGGTGTACAAGAATGCCATACCCCTTGCCATATTCACGCTGATAGCCGTACTCGTGTCGCTGGCGATAGGGAACATAATACTGCTGGTATTCTACTGAGCAGATGCGCAGGCTTGCTGCGGCGTCAGTCATCGTAGATTATCCGGAAGGAATTGTAGCCGTCGGGCACCATCCTGACCGGCCTGTCATCTTCGGGTGCCGTGTGCCTCGCCTTTCTTCCAATGATCAATCCTATCACGTCCATGAATTCGCCGTTATCACTGTGCCAAACATTCCGGGCGGGTTCGGAGCGGTGCGGCCTTGTGGGGTCCGGCCGGTGTGGGGTTGGTGTGGAAACGCGCTCCGTCTGGTCCCTTGCCCGTGAATAAGCATGCGCCTTCCCACATATAAATACCATGCGAAAATTTTCATTTAATTAGTGTTTTTTGTGTTTTCTGCAACTATTGCGGGGAGCCTTCAAGCTTCACTGCGAGATCAGCAAGGAAGGCCTCGCCCTCGGCCGGAGTCCCGGAGATGAGCACGACCATTTCCTCCTCGCCCTTATCGACTATCTCGTTTATGAACTCACGAACCTCACTGCCGAAAGCCCCGAGATCCGCGTAGACGTTCCCGCGCGCCTCGCGCTCAAGCATGGCCATTACTGTGCCCCTGTGCCTCGCGTGCACCTTCATGGCCAGCACCTTTTCTCCCCTCTCTATCGCCGACAGCACCGCGCGCTCCTCGCCAGAGACGAAGGCCCTTGTCACGTCGAATATCTTGAGTCCGCGCGCCCCGCCGGATCGCTGTGCGTAGCTGCCTCCTACCCTGTCAAGTTTCTGCACGAACAGCCCCGCGCTGACGAGTGCTGCTATCAGTATGTAATACGGGGCTATCGCCTCCCCAAGAATCACGTCGGCGAACACGAAAGTGAGGAACGGGGAGAGGAAGTACGCGTTGGTGGCCAGTGTCGTTTTTAGCAGTCTCAGCGCGGCGAAGTAACCGTAGTATCCGACGATGTTCACCGCTATGCCGACGTAGAAGACGGCAAAAACATCCGCTGCACTGAGCCCTGAGGCAGGACTCCCCGACAGGAGGAACACCGCAGCGAACAGGACGAAGAGCGAAAGGTTGAACAGGAATATCGCGCTCTCAACATTGAATACGTACTTCTTCATGAGGATGCCCCCGAGACCGTAGCAGAAGGCGCCGAACACGAGCAGCATGACTATCGGCACGTACTGCCCGCCGGCCTGCAGGGAGACGGTGCCCCCGGTGAGCGCGAAGAAGATGCCGGCAAAGGCGAGCCCCAGCGACACTATCTGGAATTTGCTGAGCCTCTCCTTGAGAAAGTGCGGTATAAGCAGAAGCATGAGCAGCGGCCACGACCTGTAAACCGCAGTTGCGAGCGATGCGGTAACGTAGTGCTCCGCGTACGAGAGTATGTACTCCGAGGGGATGTAGCTAAGTGCGCCTATTGCGACGATGAGTGCCAGCGCCCTCCCATCCTTGAGGTAAGCGGCCAACCTGTCCCGCTTGCGCGCCGCAACAACGAGTCCGTACGATGCGGGTATAGACACCATGTACGCCAGCATGAGGAATTCGGCGGTGTTCATGCCTGTGGCCAGGTCAAGGACGACAGGCAGCATCGCCCCGGTAAGCAGCGACACTATCAGATACGCATAACCCTTCGCACGGATTTCCATTCCGCATCCATCTTAATTCCTGCAAACAACTTATAAACAATCCTCTATCTCAAAATTTCGTGCCGCCCTATGTGTGAATCGCAACATTAAAATGGATTAACGCGCAATCACACGATTAATGACAGCCATACCATTCGAATTCGAGAGCAAATTCAACGGGCGCTACGGTATTGTGACACGGCGCATGCTGCGCATGCTGTCGGAGGACTCGAGGGTTGCGCTGTCAGAGATGTCCGCGAAACTCGGCATCTCCCGGCAGGCGATCAAGAAGCGCATGACTGGCATGTACGGTGAGCTCGGCATAACAAACACCATCGCACTGGACGAGGAGAAGCTCGGGCTTGCAAATCCGCACCTCATACTCGTGAGGTTCAAGAGAAGGCCGGACAGGGAAATGCTGCTGCACACTTTCCAGAGGTCGTACGTGCCCCAGCTGGTCGTTTCCACGCATGGAGAATACGATCTGCTAGTTTACGCCAATGCCGCTTCGAAGAGCGAGTACGTGCGGTGGGACATGGGTATGCACATAGCCCTTGCCGATTATGGCATGACCTGGACGAGCCTCGAGATGACCCATAGGCAACTGGGTTTCTTCCCGCTGAGGAACGAGGCCATAATGAAGTCCGCGCTTCCGGAAAAATACAAGGACATGCTGGTGCTGCTGAACTCTGATTCAGGCATAACCTTCCGGGAGATGGCGTCGAAGCTCGGCATGCACATCAACTCTGCAATGTACACCTACCGGAAGATCGTCGAGCAGGAGCGCTACGTAAAGCGATTCAGCATAGCGCTGAGGCCGCTGAAGGGCACCGCGATAATCGGATTCTTCTGCAGGTACACTCCCGGACCGGACCACGAGTCCAATTCGTCAAGGGCGAGGAGGGCATTCATGTCTGACGACAAAGATCCTGCGGTAAGCAGGTATCTCGTGTGCTCGCAGCTCATAGGCGGGTACGACTTCTTCAGCATGGGCGTGTTCGATGACGAGAAGGCCGCGTACAGGATGGGGGTGTCGTATCACAGGCAGTGCCATGGCAAGAACGGCCTCAAGACGCGCCATGCGTACTTCGACGACGTGCTGCTAGGAACGCTGCCGCTGTATAGCATAGACACCGGCAAGGAGTACAACGCAGTGAGATGGGAGATAAACTGATGGAGTCGAATCGGTCACATGGACAGCAGGTCCACTAGCTCCTCTTCACGGCCAATCCCCATAACTTGGCTCTCCGAGATCACCGGTATGCCGTGCACGCGTCCGTTCCTCTTTCTGCTTACAAAGAAAGGGTAATTGGAATCCAGCAGTTCGTGAAGCTGACCGAAGAGCCTGGCGCGCTTCTCCATGGTACGCGGGTTGGCGTCGTAGCTTATCTCGTACGTGTTCCTTCTCTTCATCATACCGCTGAATGGCGCCTCTCCCACGTTTATGAGAAGCATGTCCGTGTTCCCAAACCTTGACGCCTCGACTTCTCCACCGTTCCTTTCGTTCGCCCTTCCGCATCCCGCGGTTATGCTGCCGTTTAGCACCCTCTCAAGCTTCGTTGCCACTCTCAGCGAGGCATAGGCCTCGCCCCTGACGTACTTGTAAACGGTCTCGCTGGCCACGCCGGCCGATTCCGCGAGTCTTCCGGTGCTCAGCCTGTTTATCCTCATCAGATGTCTGAGCCTTGAGGTGTCGATGCGCACCTTAACGCCGGCAGATTTTGCCGCAAGTTTAGATATCCTGTTCTCCTCAAGCGTAGGGAACGTCCCTGTAGATATGCAATCGGCGCTGAACCTCCTGTACACGACCCCCTCGCTTAGCATTCCGTTCTGCGAATTCTCGCCGACAACCACCGCCTCCGCCCCAAGCATCCTAGACACGCGGAGCATTGCCGTGGCCTCATCCCTGGACACCGAATCTATGTTGTACGCCGCCTTCACGGCGATCGTCCTGTTGAGCTTTGAGGCGAATATGTCTATGCATGTGTGTATGTTCCTTACGACTACCGTCGAGTAGCCGGCATTCTCGAGCGCCCTTGCGGTCTTGCGCATCACAGCATCCTTCTTCATCAGATTGCCCTTAGGATTAGCAGTTATATTGTGCGCAGCACTTCTAAAACCTTGCGTTCTGGACTCACAGCTCCCTAAGCGCGTCTATGGGCTCCATTCTCGATGCTCTCCACGCCGGGTACATTCCCGCTATCGCGCTCACGAACATCGCTATGAACAGCGCCTCGGCCACGGTCTGCGGAGTCAGCACCGGGGCGAACGAGAGCGACGAGCTTCCCGAGCCCGCTGCAGACGCGGTCCTGCCTCCCTGCGCAGCAAACGTGCCTCCGGCGTACGTGCCGCCCCCCCTTCCCTGGAAGCCCGTGCCGCCAGAGGTTTGCGATGCCGCTGAGCTGTTGCTGCTCTGCGCATGCGAGGCCAGCGACGCAAGCGAGTACGAACCTGCAACGCCGGCGCCTATGCCGACTATGCCCCCGACAGCGCCTATGATCAGCGCCTGGAGCAGGAATATGGCCATCACGCTGTTTCCAGTGAAGCCAAGCGACTTAAGCACGCCTATCTCATGCGTGCGTTCCATCACCGACATGAGCATTATGTTCATTATGCCTATCGCTGCAACAAGGAGGGATATGCCTGCTATTATTACAAGGAGCATGCTTATCCCGCCTACTATCTGGTCGGCGGTCTGGGCCAGCTGCTGCGTGCTGAGCACCCTTGCGTTGTTGCCGTATATGTCGGTGAGCGTTGTCGTAAGCGCTCCGACGTCGCTCACGTTGCTGGCCTTCACCACGATCATGTTGAACGACTGCCTGTGGAGCAGGGTGTCTGCTGCCTGTTCTGACATAAGCACGCCAGTGTTTATCGGTATCATGGACACGCTGTAGGACTGAAGTATGCCGACTATCGGTATGGACACGCTCTGTATGCTTCTTCCGCTGCCTATCTTGAGCGTTGCCGGCTGGCCAGTGGAGAGCTGCTGGCCACCGCCGCCCGTCTGCGGGAATGCCACATCATATCCTATGAGCGATTCCGGAGTTATTGTGTTATTGAAAGTGCTGCCTTCATACATACTTATCCCGTTCAGAAGGCCGCTGAGATCCTGCTGCGATATTCCTATTATGGAGACGGACTGGTTGCCGCCGCTAGTGACCAGCGTTGCCGAACCCTCAACAACCGGTATGACAGAACTTACGTTGCCTAGGCTGCCTATTCCGGATGTGTCCGCAAGGGTGAAGCCCGCCTGCTTCGTTGAGGTGAGAATTATCGAGGTTGGACCAAGCGAAGAGAGCGAATTCTGTATGCTCGCGCTTATTCCGGAAGTGAGCGAGACCAGGGCGACTATCGAGGCCACGCCTATCATCACCATTATCACAGTGAGGGCAGTGCGCGTCTTCTTCTCCCTAAGGTCCGTGAAGCTCAGCCAGAGCAGGTCTTGGGTCCTCATTTCCTATTCCTCCTTCTCTCCCTGAAGAAAAGAACTGCGAGCACGATCACGGCAAGCAGCAGTGCAATGACCACGATGCCGCCGCCCGTCTGCGGATGCACGACCCTCACGCCTCTGGCCTGCGTGGCGTTGAATGCCGATGCTCCTATCACCACGCTGGCATTTGCCCACGCTGTCATGTTCTGCCTTATGCCATTCAGATAATTCAGCTTTATGGGTATGCGGTACGTTCCTTGTTTAACGCTCCCATCGGCCTCTATCGATACCGTTACCGGCGTCTGGCTGTCGACTCCTATGTCGCCTATGAACACCGAATTGGAGCCGTAGCTCGAGAAGCCCGCCGGGAGCACTGGAGTGGCCGTTACCGCAGACGCACCTGCAGTGCCAATGTCGGTAAGAACGAATGATACCGAGAATATGCTTCCTGCTGATGGTAGTGCGGGAGAAGTGGCGAACCCGGAGGACGTCATGTTTATCCTGCCGCTGGTAAGCATCTCGATGTTGTCCGACACTTGATTCAGCATCGTGCCATTGTAGAACGTGGCAGTTACGTTTAGCGGAACCAGCTGGGATGCGTTCTTGTATACGAACAACGAGCCGGTGATATTCCTGGTCACACCCGGGGCTATCGTGCCGACCAGCATCGGCTGTCTGCTGAGCAGCGCGCCGTCATCTCCTGGGAGCGACATGCGCAGCACAACCGAGCTGAACGCCGACCTGCCCACATTGCTCAGACTGACGCTCACGTTCTCTATCCCCCCCGCGGCGAGGCTGTTCGGGTTCACGCTTATTCCGAGCGGGCTCGGGCAGGAACCCACGGCGAACGTTATGTTCCTCGTCTCGCTGTCGGAGTACAGCGTGTCGAAGTAATAATTGATAGACACGCCGAGGGAGAACAGGGAAGAGGTGTTCGTACCTACGAAGACGGGCAGATACGCCGTCTTCGACGTGTTGGGATTCACATTCCCGGCATTCACCGTGCCGTTCCCTACAAGGTACACGCCCTTCGCGCCACCTATGCCCAGCACTACGCTCTGCATCTGCGGGCTCGCCGCACCGCTATCCATTATGTTTATAGGGATGTTGTTAACCTGGCCGCTGCACAGCATCGCAGCCCGCGAGCTGATGTAGAAATTGGGCGGTGCCGGTATGGGCGAAGGCCCGCTAAGCGCCGCGAACGCGAGCGGTGCAGCCATGAACAGTGTCAACAGTGCCATTATTACTCTCATTTTGTCATGCCTCTCTCCATTTTTCCATCCTTTATTCTGATTACCTTATCGCAATGCCTCGTGATGTCTGGATTGTGCGTCACCATCACTACGGTGACCTTGTCCTCCCGGCTTATCTTGTGAAGTATGGCAACGACTTCGTCGCCAGCCTTGGTGTCTAGGTTCCCTGTCGGCTCGTCCGCCAGTATCAATGATGGTTTGTTGATCAGCGCACGAGCAACGGCAACACGCTGCTGCTCCCCCCCGCTAAGCTGCGTGGGCTTCAGCGACAGCCTGTGCCCCAGTCCGAGCTGCGTGAGAAGCGCTCTCGCGCGTTTCTCCCGCTCGTCCCTCGGAACGTTGCTCAGCATCAGCGGCAACTCCACGTTCTTCTGCGCGGTTATGCCGTTTACCAGGTTGAATGCCTGGAACACGAAGCCGAGTTTTCTGTTCCTAAATCTGGCGAGTTCGCTCCCAGTCATCGAGGACGTGTCTGTCCCGTCTATAAAAACGTGGCCCTGCGTGGGCTTGTCTATCGTGCCCAGGACGTTCATGAGCGTAGACTTCCCGCTGCCCGACGGGCCGAGTATGGCCGCAAAGTCCCCCTCGTCCAACGAGAAGGAAATATCCTCAAGCGCATTAACTTCCATGCCTCCCGATCGGTAGGTCTTGTAAACCCTGCTTGCTCTAACCGAGCATTTCGCCATGCTGACATATCTCCACGCGCTTATAAATAGGTTCCTGAATGTTTCGCAAATGTTTCGCTTTTCAAAACGAAACGTTGGGAAATGGTTATATAATCCGACGTGCAACGAGTATCCGGTGTATCGATGAGCAGCCAGGGCAACACGAAGGGCAAGATATTGAAACTGATAGCGCGCGGGGACAACACGCTGACGCTGATCTCCAGGAGACTCGGCCTTGCTCCTTCTACCGTAAGCAAGCACCTGCATGACATGGAGTTGTCCGGTGAGATATCGCAGCAGGAGAACAGCCACGTAAAGAAATGGAAGTATTACCGGGTTAACCACGGCGACGAGCCGGAGGGGGGCATGGTGCAGCCAATCCGTGCCGGCTTCGGCAAGAAGGCTCCCGCGCTCGGCGCGTTCGCCATCGCCATCGCGCTCGTGGCGCTATACGCGTATTCGGGTTACGCCGCGCACTCACAATCGGTGTACGTGCCGATAAGCATAACCGACCCTCCTGTGGTCCCTTACGGCACGCAGGCCCTGTACATAAACTACTCGTCCGTGGGCATAAACGAGAGCAATGGCGATTCCTATTCGTGGGTATACTCCAATTCGAGCGGCAGGCTTGACCTGCTGTCGCTTGTAAATGCGAGTCAGATAATAGGCGGCACGACGCTCTACAGCAATTCGACCGCCAAGGACGTGAGGTTCAACATATCCTCAGCAAGCATAGTGATATCAAATTCCATATACGCGGTTTACGTGCCTTTTAACTCCGTGACTTCGCGCATTCTCGGAGCCGGAAGGATAAATTCATCATCAACCGTGCTTTTGGACTTCATGCCTACGGTGATGGAAGCGTACTCGCAAAACAACAGCGAATTTGTCATGGTGCCGTCACTCCGCGCAACCGCTGTATGGAATGGGTCATTCAGGACGGAGATAACGGCGGGCAACTATTCCTACGTGTCGTCAACGCACCCGATTCCCGGCCCGCTGCCGCGAATGTTCTACGGGCAGAATGAAGAGGTGCGCATACTCAATGCGACGCTGTCAAACAACGGCACGCACTACGCGTTCGGCATCGAATTGAGCAACATCGGCAACGCAAGCGTGACGTTAATGGGCGCCAGCATCGGCGAGGGACTCGGGAATATCACGTCACAGCAGAATCACGTGTTCATACGCGGTGCCATGCACGAAATGATGGGCGGAGACGCGAGACAAGCGCCCGTGTTCATGTACGACATGCGCTGGCAGAGCCAAGAAAACGGCACGGGCCATGATGCAAGATACGGCTATGGCTATGAACAGCAGGGAAATTCCACCCTAGTTATAAACGTATCACGAGCGTGCGCGGAGCCGGACGCGAACGGGCTGCGCACACTAAACCTGACTCTTGACCGGCCGATCGTGCACGTGTCGATACACGTGCCTGAAGGCCAGGATGCCAGTGCCGGATGCATTCCTCCCGAAGTCGGCAATCCTCATCTCTCATTCGCCAACTTCATAATAAGCACGAACGGAAGCATGACGCTGCTGAATAAAGCTCCAGACCCAAGGAAATTGCTGCCCGTGGGATACGTCATCCCGGCTCACTCGAACGTGACATTGGGGTACTCGTTCGACTATCCGTACGGCGCGCTGCCGGCCAACGCCATCGCTACTGTGACAGTGATGACTTCCGAAGGAATAGTGCAAAGCGGACTTAAGTGACCCTGTTCGGCCTACGAGCAGAGGGGTCACTCCTCCCTTGCAACATCGGCGAGTTCGTGTTTCACACTCCCATCTGTCCGGCCGGTTAGCCTCGTAGCCACGTAAAGCGTGTCATTGACGCCCCCAACGACAACGTATCCGCTGCTCCATGCGTCCATCCTCGCGTTTATCCTACGCTTCAGCCAGTCTTTTGAGTACTTCAGGGAGTCGACCTTAAAGTTGCCTGCCTGCTCTAGCGCTACGAAGCGCGCGAAGAACTCAACGTCCACCCTAGCCGAATTTATTACCTCGGAAAGCGTGTCAAGTGCATTCCTGTCATCAAGCAGCAGCTGCACATCCTCGCTGCTTGACATGCTCTTCTGCAGCATGCGCGCCGCCATGTCCGCGTACCTCCTGCCCGCGTTTCCGGTGCCCTTTAGCAGCTCCAGGGAATAGAGCGTATTGGATATCCTTATCAATTCGGGATCGCTTTTTCCGCGGTCGCTGACTAGCGGCTGCATGCTCGGGTAAAGTACCGACTCGTCCGCTATTGCGGCCTTGGCGATTACGGCCTCTTTTGCCAGACCCACCGCTTCAGACCAGCTGCTTCCACAGAACACCTTAAGCCCTTCGCGCCGCCGGCTTCGCGCAGCGTGCGGGTTCAGGAATGCAATATCGCGTATGCGCGAGTTCATGCGCACCATAGCGCGTATGCTCCTGTCCCGGTGCAACTCCCCTAGCCTGTTCTGTTCACTCGCACCGCTATGATGTCGTGCCTCCCCTATCGGTGGAATTCTCTTGTATTGCGTGCAATCACCGTTGCCTTACTGTGTTCCGTGCCTTACTAAACAAAAATAGCCGGAAATAAAATCGGTTTTTCTCATATTTAATGCTTTCCTACGCTTATAGCCACACTGGCGCAGCATCAAACTGCCGATTTACTCTCACGCGGATATTACGTCCGCGCATTACTCTGCACGCGACTGCCGAAACGTAGAAAATGCATATAAACTCGATCGATGCCATAAGGTTCACCAGCAATCTTTGCCGCAAGGCGACATGCCATGGAATCGTTCAAATCCGGACGCGCACACACCGATCTTTCAAAGGAGTATGGCAAGTTCGTGCGCATCGCCGAAGATCAGTATCGCATTGGAAATCTCGCAAACGCTGCGATGGCATACGGTGTTGCCGCTGACAAAGCCAAGGCAGTTGCCGATGCGTCACGGGACATAGGGGTTACCGCCATGTACTACGGGCTCGCCGTGTCCGCTGCGCTAATGTCGGACGAGCCGTCGCGCGCCATCACTCTGACGCTGTTCCGCGATATCTACGCCGCAGTTCGAGATGCCGAATACGCCCGGGAAGACGCAATCGCTGCCAGAGAGCTCACGGAATTGTTCTCAGCAAGGCGCTCAATGGACGAGATGCGTCCCAACGAAATGTCGGACGGATATTCAAAAGACGTTGTGCTAAAAATGGCTCTGTCGAGGCTCGACAGGATGCCCGACCTCCCGGAAAAGCTCAAATCCGTCCTTCGAAAATGGTCCGACAGGCTATTGCTGGATCGTACGCATGTGGATTTCATAGAAGAGCGCGGATACACGAACTACCTGCATTCCGATTACTCTGAACAAAGACTGTGGGGCGTGATGGTACAATTCAGGATCCTGATAGACGCGGCGGAGCGTGAAAACAGGTCGCTTAATGATGGAGAACTTGCGGAGGTGCGGGACTCCTTCAGGGATCTGGCGCGGATGTGGGGGAACGAAGTTAGGTCTTACTCAAAACTGCCGGCAGAGCACTGGGAGAGCGAACAGGACGACCTGTTTCTTATGGCAGAGAACGTCAAAGCGATCGAGCGGTTCATTCGATGAGAGCGCTTCTGCTGTGCGAGCTCTCCGGCACAAACGTGTAAAATCATGCCGCAGGCAGGATTTGAACCTGCGACATTTCGGTATCTGATCAGAAACCATTCGGTTTCATCTTCAGCCGAACGCTCTCCCGGACTGAGCTACTGCGGCGCAATACACTCCTTTATCTCTAAAGCTTTAAAACTCTTGTCAGGACATTCTTTATCACGACTGATTTTTATGGCTATTGATGGCCGCTGGTACGGCATAGGCAAGGGCGCCCAGATGATGAACCTGGACGGAATAGAGTTCAGGGAGTACCAGGCCAATATACTGAAGTCGATACTCGCCAGCGGCAACACCCTTGTGGTGCTGCCCACCGGGCTCGGCAAGACGATAATAGGCGCAGGGGTTGTGGCCGATGCGGCTTCCAATGGCCTACGCTCCGCGTTTCTGGCGCCAACAAAACCATTGGCGGAGCAGCACTACAATTCTCTGCGCAGGCTGCTCGGCCTTCCGGAGGACGAACTGCTGTTGCTTACCGGGTCCATGCAGAAAGGCGCCCGCGCGCTCCTCGAAGGAAAGGCCAAGGTCATCATCGCCACCCCGCAGACGTTCGCCAACGACCTCAAGGCCGGGAGCATATCGCTGGATTCGTTCGGCGCTGTTGTCTTCGACGAATGCCATCGTGCGGTTGGCAAGTACGCATACACGTACATCGCAAACGAGTGCGACGTGCGGGGCGTGCTTATGGTGGGGCTCACCGCCTCTCCTGGCGGCAAGAAGGAAAAGATAAACGCGCTGGTGAAGACGCTCGCGATAAGGCACATAGAGGCCAGGATATCAACCGACGGCGACGTCGCAAAGTACGTCATGCCGAATAGGGTGCACGTTGTCAACGTGGATCTGAGCCCAAGGATACGCGAGATAGCCGGGCTGCTGAAGCCAGAGATAAACGAGAGCCTGGACGGCCTGCACAAACTCGGCCTGTTCCACTTCAGGAATTTCGAGACCATACCAAAGGGCAGGCTGATAGAGCTGGGCAACCAGATAGATCGAATGGCATCGCAGAGCTACAAGTTCGCGGCCATGTTCAGCTACTCTAAGTTGCTGAACCTCACACACGCGTACGACCTGCTTGTTGTCGAGGGCATATACCCCTTCTCGAAGTACATCGACTCGCTGTACGCGAGAGAGAAAAAGAGCAGGAGTCTGGAGCATCTGTTAAAGAGCCAGCGCGTAGTTGCCGCCCGTGCGTCCGCGCATGAAGCGCTGAAGAACGGTGAGGAGCATCCAAAGGTGCTCTCCGTGCTTGATATAATAAAGGATTACAGGAACACCAGCTCAATAGTCTTTGCGCAGTACAGGTCAACGGTGAAAATGCTTGTGGAGTACCTTAACAACAACGGAATACCGGCAGCGCCGTTCATAGGAAAGAAGGAGGGGTTCACGCAGGATGCACAGAAGAGGACTATAGAAGACTTCAGGAACGGGAAGTTCAGGGTTCTGGTCGCAAGTTCGATAGGGGAGGAGGGCATAGACATACCTGGCGTCGACCTGGTGCTCTTCTACGAAGCGATACCGAACGAGATACGCAACATACAGCGCCGCGGGAGAACGGGGCGGTTCGGGTCTGGAGAGATATACCTGCTGCTCGCCAAGGACACCAAGGATCAGATATACTTCTACATATCCCGGCAGAGGGAATTGAAGATGCTCAGCATACTCAGGGATATAAATGGAAAAATATCGGCTGTCACACGCCGGAGCGGAAGCAGTCAGAGCACGCTCTGAGCGCAATCCGTTTAAGATATTTTTAGAATTTGCAAACTTTTAAATATGATAAAAGACCCAAAGAAATTCGTAGGGTTGGGAGTGATGGAAAGAGTATGCACGCTAGCCAGAGCTTTGCGCAGAAGTGCCCCGCTTGCGGGTGGGGAGGCGATCGCAGCTATCCGATCGCTGGAATCGGGGGCCATGCGCGCTCCGGAAAAGCAGGATGCGGCGATAGATGCGCTTGAGGCGTACGCGAGAAGATGCAGCGGAACTGCGGCATCCAACGCACGCCGTGCAATGGACCGCCTGTCCATAATACGCATGCTCCAGGCCCTCCACGACGATGCCTGATAACATTTCATTCTGCGCGGATTCATTGGATTTTGAGATAGCGCCAGCGCCATGTGGCTCCTTCATTCCCGAGGGCCAAGCAATTCACCACAAGGTATAAATAGTCTGATTCTGGAATATTATTGGAGGCTTTAAGCCCGCCACGTACCCGCGCACGGTTACGGGCCTGATGGCGATTTCTACTTAAATGCAAAAAGGATGTGGCAATGGAAAAGAAATACATGTACTCAGCAGTGTTCGTTGTGATACTTGCAGTTGTGGCCGCATTGTTCCTGCAGTCCGGAAACGGCACAGCGCAGAAGGCAGCAAGCGGCCTAGTCGCCTACGACGGCGTCATCGTACCGCAGTCCGTGATGAACGAGCTGGCGGTATCTAGCGCAGTAAGCAACAGCCAGAACGTCACGCACCTCATAAACGAGAAGATGGTGTACGGTGCGCCGCTCCCGGTATCCAACATGACTATGCTCACGCTCAACGGTAAGCCCGAGGTGCTCTACGTCGGTGCAGAGTACTGCCCTTACTGTGCGGCGGAGAGGTGGGCACTCGTTGTGGCACTAATGCGCTTCGGCAACTTCACCGGGCTGAGGTACATGACATCCAGCCCATCCGACATAGACGCAAGCACCCCCACATTCACTTTCTATAACTCAACGTACACGAGCAAGTACATCTCCTTTGTGGCGGTGGAGACCCAGAAGAACACGCTCGTCAATGGCAGGTATCCCGCTCTCCAGTCAACGGACGCTGTCGAGAACGCGGCCGTATCCGCGTTCGACAGCGGCGGCTCGATCCCATTCATAGACATAGCAAACAGGAGCGTTCAGGTTGGGGCAAGCTATGATCCGGCACTGGTGCTCGATGGCCTTAACTGGTCAGAGATAGCAGCAAACCTGGGCAACCATGGTTCAATACAGTCGCAGTCAATAGTCGGCACGGCGAACCTGCTTACCGCAGACATATGCCAGGCTGACGGGAACCAGCCGCAGAGCGTGTGCGGCCAGCCGTACGTAACCAGCATAGAGAAGTCCTGATGGTCCCATGGCCCAAACAAAGATAGGCGGAGCGGAAAAATTCATGCTCGCGATATCCATACTGGGACTACTGGTGTCCGCATATCTGACGGTCCAGCACTACACCAACAAGCCAGTCGCGTGCCCCTCCGTAGGCATAATCAACTGCGAGAGCGTGCTTAACAGCCCGTACTCGTACGTACTCGGGGTGCCGGTATGCGTGCTCGGGGTCCTTTTCTTCATCGCCGAATTCGCCCTTATATTCCTTGGGAACAGGGACATGCTTGTGCTGTTCAATGGCCTTGGCATCGGCTTCGTGGTGTACTTCATTTACTCGGAATATCTGATAGGAAGCATATGCATATACTGCACCTCTGTGCACGTCATAACTGTGCTTCTGTTCATAACTTCTGTGTACATGTACCGCTTGACATCGGCTAAAGCCGCTGCGGTGACGTGAATTCTGATTTGGTTGATTCAATGGCAGACAAGATAAGGTGCGCGCACATACTCGTGAAGAGCGAGGCACAGGCAAACGAGATACTGGAGAAGATAAAGGCTGGAGAAAAGTTCTCCGCTCTTGCTCAGCAGTATTCGCTGGATGGATCGGCGAGGCACGGCGGCGACCTTGGCGTGTTCGGCCGGGGTGTCATGGTGCGCGAGTTCGAGAGGGCCGCGTTCGCGCTAAATAAGGGCGAGGTTTCCGGAATAGTGAAGACGCAGTTTGGCTATCACATAATCAAGAGGCTGGAGTAGCGGTTCCTCAGGCAAGCAATTTGTCTAAGCCCTTCTCATCGAGATCGCAGTTGAGCCACTCGCCGCTTATCACTGCACCGCGCTTCCTGTAGAACCCTATCGCCCTTTCATTCCAATCCAGTACCTGCCAGCGCACACGCTTGCATCCCGCATCCCTCGCGCGCTTCAGCACGCCGCGCAGCAGCATGCTGCCTACCTTCCTGCCCCTGTACTCGGGCCTCACGTACAGGTCATCTAGGTACAGGCTCTTTCCGATCCACGTGTAGTACGCGATGTAGTAGACCGCATAGCCAATGATGTCGCTTCCTTCCTCGGCTACGAGGAGCCTGAAGTAAGCTGCTTCGTCCCTCATCTGTTCTGCGGAATTCTTCACCATATCCCCAGATTTCTCGAACTCGGCCAATTCCCTTACGAGCGTCATCACGCGCGTAAAATCTCTCTCCTCCCCATTCCTGATCGTTATTGCCATATCCACTTCTTGCATCGAAAATTAATAAAATTCATGCATCTTCCTGTAGCCCGCAATCACGTCCCTGCCTTCCTGCGAATCCGCAAGCCCCGCGCCAACTATCCGCGATACTATTTCGGGCTTCCGCATGCCCTTTGAGAAAAGCAATATCCTGTTAAGAGTGACGTGCAGCGTGCTGAGCTCGTACACGGCGAATAGGTCCCGCGCCAGCCCGACGTACTCATCAAGCCTTTGTTCCGTGTTCGCCGAGTTTATGTAGTTTAGCGCAAGCACTCCCCTGTCCTTAAGCGATGCCATCGCGCCTTCGAGGAAGCTCCTTGAGAAAAATTGCTCCGGTATGAGTGAGTTTACGTATGCGTCTAGTATTACGGCGTCGTATCTGCGCCGAGGAGCATGAACGTAATCCGCTCCATCGCCAATGACTATATCGATACCAATGTTTTCGGGAAGGAAGCGTGTCATCGCCTCGGCCATCGCCCTGTCTATCTCCACAACGTCTATGCTTACGTCCGCTCCGCGTAGCCTCTTCATCTGATACGCCACGGTGCCACCGCCGAGCCCTATCATCAGCACATCGGTCTTCTGCGCCATGTAAGCGAGCGGCATCAGCATGTCCCAGTACTCCCTCGTATACAAGCTCCCGAGGTTTATCCTCGAATACACTGTGCCGTTGAAGCTGAGCACTCGTGCGTTTCCGCTCTCGGAAATGCGTATCGTGTCCTTCCCGCTCCTGATGTAAAGCGAGTTCCTGTCAATGATGCGCTGAAGGTCGTCTAGGATCCGCATGTTGGCCCCTTTGCGATGCTCCGCATTAACCTCGGCCATCTGTGTTAATATATGTATGCCGGCAGAACTACCTGCCGTCAAGCCGCTGCACCAGCAGGCCCACGGCTCCGAGTATCCCGTTGTACTGCCCAAGGGCTGAGCCCACCACGTTCAAGCCGTTTGGAAGCTTGAACCTGTAAGGTTCCATAATCGCGTTGGCCTCCTCACGTATCCTATCCACGAATCCGGGCTGGTTGTTCGCCACGCTTCCGCCTATTACTATGACATCCGGGTCGATCAGGCACTGCGTCCCCGCGACTACAGACCCAGCCACGCGCGCTGCCCTGTCTATTATGTCGTGGCACGGTCCGGACTCACCTGCGGCAAGTGCGAACGCCTCTGCCGTGCTCACGTCCCTTCCAAGCGCATTGCTAGCCAACTCCGATATTCCCTTCCCGCTGAACACGGACTCGATGGAATTGCCCTTACCATAAACCTCCATAGCGCCGAATATGCCCGCTATGTTGTGGCTGCCTTTCCACAGTTTCCCGTCCTTCACCACGCTCATTCCCGTGCCCGTGGATATGGTCATGTACGCCGCGGTCCCGTACCCCATGCCCGCTCCGTATCTCCATTCCCCGTACCCCGGCGTGGTGACGTCGTCTCCGGCGAGCGCAGGCACGGAAAATTCCTTTTCAATAATCCCCGTGATGTCCTTGCCGCTGGTCTCCTTTATGGAACTGTATTCTATGCGCCCCGAGGGCGTGTCCACCACTCCTACCCAGCATACTCCTATCCCTTCCACACTATGCCCCGATTCGCCGATTACCTTGCGGAGAAGGCTCTTTGCATTTTCTATCACGTGTACGCCGTCATCGCGCAGGTCTGTTGCAATCACGGCATTGCTGATGATCCGGCCCTCCTCGGTTACCACAGCAGCCGCGGTCTTTGTCTTTCCAACATCTATTCCCGCAAAGGTGCGTTTGCCTACACGTGTATTCATGCCAGTCATCTCATGTCAAAGCAGAATGGCAGGTTTTTGTACCTTAGGCGCCTGAACTTCGCAGTTCCGGCGGGTTTGTCGCCTACCAAGTCCGAGAAATATTCCGTTCCTATTCCATCGCCTTTTATTACCGACACGCCGTTGAACGGCGAGACCCTTCCCGGACCGTATTGGAACACGAGGACCCCGGGCCTGGAGCTTACGCTGCTCCTAATGTATTCCGGATTGCTGCCCCAGAAGTCGGTCTTCGCCCTTGCCTCGTGAAATGCAGAGTATCGCAGAGTTGACTCGGTGGCCCAATCCGATATCGCGCCGACGTTGGCATCGGACGCGTACACGGTGACTGCGTCACTGAAGGTGCGCGTGGGATACAGCGTGTAGAAGATGTCGAATACGTGCCTGAAACTCACGCTATTCAGCGATTCCATATCGGCACGCTCGCGCTCCAGCTCCGCCTCGAACTCCTTGTAGTACGCATCCCCTCCAAGGAACTTCTCCAGGGGTTCCGCCTTTACGTTCTCCAGACCGAAGTCGTGGAGCAGACCACGTGTAAGCCCAAGCATCTCCTCGGAAGAGTCCTCGCCCGTGCGAAATATGGAGACGTCAAAAGCCCTGTTCTCCGCGGCAACCGTAACGCTAACAGTCTTGCCAGATATCTCCTCCGCAGTCTTGGCGAAGAAGTCGAGCCGATTAAGGAACGCTATCGAGGACAGATCGGGATTGCGGTACGGTGACTTCAGCGCGCTCTGCATCTTGCCCAGATAAGAAAGCACGAGGAAGCGAACGCTCTCCCTCTCTTCCAGCAGGGAAAGCACCTCCTGGCGCTTTCCATCATAGGAGGCGAAGCTTCCAGTGAAGATCAGCTCCTCGAGGCTCGTCGGCCTTCCGCTGAAGTAGCCGCGGATGTCATTCTCTAGGAACTCCGCTATCTCGCCCCTGGATGCATCGGAGTCCTCAAAGTCTATGTCCCTGTCAAGCAGCGACAAGTCTATGCCATGCCTCGCGCTGGCTGCCGACGTGTTGGATGTGGCTACGTTTTTCATGCTCGCCTACCTGCGATATATTCCACCCGTGCGCTTTTAATCACTCGCGCCTCAGCTCCCCGAGTCCGTGTTCCGGAAGCACGTCAGAGATCACCTGTTCGACGGACCTGACGTTCTTCAGCTCTATCGCTGTGCCTCCTATGGTCTTTGGGATGACGTCCTGCAGATCGCACTCGGAAGGAGTCTCACCCTTCTTCCCGAGGTAGTACGCCATGAAGTTGCCTTCCCTATCTACTATCTCGGTCAGCTCCGCCGTAGGAACCCTCTCGATTGTCTCTAGAAGATCCACTTCCGGCACGATCCTCAGTTGCGGCCTGCTTCTCAGCCCCCCCTTGAAGCCGATCACAGGCACGCCGTGCCCGGTTTCGGTGCCGAGTGAAGAAGCGCTGAGCTCGCCCGGCCTCCCTATCTTGGTCACGTGGACGACTATGTCGTTTGCGTGCACCCTTTCTATGCTGCTGTCTCCATGCTGGCTTAGTACTGCGCCGTGCAGGTCGCGCATGGCTTCAGGATCTGCGGCTATGGCTCCATGGTCCTTGCGCAGTGTCCGTTTCCTTGAATCCATGAGTGCAGCCAGGAGCGGAGCCGATATCTCCGCAGCGTCTCCAATCGCCTCCTGTATGAGCCTGCGCGTACGGGCCACCCTGTGGTGTTCTTCGTCGTTGCGGTACGTTTCATGCAGGCTGACCATTCTTTCATGGTCTATCTCCTGCGATACGAACACCACCGGAGCACGCCAGTCACTCCCGTTCCCGAGAATGTTCACGAAACGGTTCCTGAAGTCGGAGTTGTTGAATTTCCAGATGCCTCCCCCTGACCCGTTCGAGTACTCGTATATGGAAGCAGACTCGTCGACAATTATTATGCCTGCCGGAGCCCTGCCTACCAGTTTGTCAGTCGCGTTTATCAGTCTCTCTATCAGCACAGTTTCCAGCACCTCCCCAAGATCCGGGGTGTTGGTGAGGCTGGCCCTGGGCCCAAGCTTAGTCATGGCCCAGCTGAACTCTATGGCCGTGCCGTTGTACAGGTTGCGGGTGGTGGTGAGCAGCCTTTCCGGACTGCCGAAGTTTGCCCACGTGGATTGCCTGAAGTAGCCCCCAAAGGCTAGCGCGAGCAGCGCAAGGCCCGGATCGCGTGAAGCCAGTTTCTCCGTGGTGAGCCCGTTGTCCTTGGAAAGCCTGGCTATGTCGCAGTGCAGCCTAGGCAGCCCGGCCTCCTCCAGCATGTCGTCCGTCACCCCGTTCTTCTCGAGCGCCTGTGCAAGGCTCTCAAGCGTCTTGCGCATCGATCTGACCTCAAACGCCTGCTCTGGCATGACGCTCGCGTCCCGTATAGCGCGCCGCAGGTCTATCTCCACCCTGCTGGCACTGTGTCTGCTGGCCTCCGCTCCGCCGAGAGGGAACTTCGCCGAAGTTTTTCTTTCGATTGTTGCCATAGCTCCTCACGCCGCCTCTCCGGCATCTCTTCTGCCGGAATTGATTGCTTTCGATTTTGTTTCCATTTTTAGACCTCATTTATCGTTAGGATACTCTCCCGCACATGCAAAACAGCAGAGAAAGAATCAGAAGGGCATCATGCAGGAGCGAAGGAATGTGCGTACCCTATAAACCACAATACAAGGTACCTAAAGTAGCCCATGACACGAACAGAGCCTACGGCAGTTATGCTGCCATATGTGGTTGGCATCCGAATCCTTGGAACTACTTACGCTGCTTCTCCTTTTTAAAGTTTTTCTACAAACTGCGCAGGCCGGCATTGAGGGTGCAATGGCAAATGCATGCTGCCGCAACTTCGCAACGCTGACGTGCTCTTCAATGCGCGTCAATACCGCTCGCAAACCGCCTTGACGGTGTCACGTCTGCACATGCTTGGCACCATGCGCATGTACTGTATCGTGCCCCACAACAACGTATATAAACCTTACCAAACAATACTATGGTGGTGCTTTTATGGCCACCATCAGCTTCTAGAGGCTTAACGTTTTTTAAGGCTCTAAACCGCTTTGTAAAAACTGCATTGGCTATTGCTAATGCCCTCTTTTGGCCGAGGCCATAATGACCTGTGAGATTGCGTTTGTGCAATTGATTTGAGGAGAAGTGAGCTTGATTAATGAAGTTTTATAAGCCACCTAGGGGATGGCTAGGCTCTAATAACGAAGAAGGTCGTGGCAAGCTGCGATAAGCCAAGGGTAGGCGCAAGTCGGCCTTTGAACCTTGGATTACCTAACTGCACGCTATGAATAGTGGCGTGCGTATACGCGGGGAATTGAAATGACTTAGTACCCGCAGGAGAAGAAAGCATATGCGATTCCACTAGTAAAACGATTGAACGTGGAGCAGGGCAAACCGAATTCCGCTATGCGAATGGCGGCAGATGTGGTGTAGCTTTTAGACTCGTGCACTAGCTGAACGCTTTGGAAAGAGCGGCCAGAGAGAGTGACAGCCTCGTAAGCGGAAATGTGCGAGTTGTGCTACAATAGAGTAGCTGGGCTTGAGTATGTCTAGCGAAGGCGGGGGCATTAAACCCCAACCCTAAATATTGATTAGAGACCGATAGCGAACAAGTAGCGCGAGCGAAAGCTGAAAAGAACCCACGCGTGTGGGATTGAAAAGATCTGAAACTAGGTGGTTACGAGAACATACGGCATGAAAGGAATGTGCACTGCCGAAGCGAAGATGCGAAAGCATCAAGCGAGGCGGTGTGAACAGTGTCGTGTATTTCTTCTCGAAGCAAGAGCCAGGGAGTGAATAGGTGTGGCAAGTTTTAAAGCGAAGTGAAAGCGAGGGCGCGCAAGCAATGAGGCGCCGGGCATGAAAATGCCTAAGCCACTCTTATCCGACTCGAAGCCATTGTGATCTACTCGCGGCCAGGACGAAGTCGAGTTTACACTTGATGGAGGTCCGCAACCTGTCATGGTATATCCTGTTGGGTGAGCTGCGTGTAGGGGCGATAGACCACTCGAACATGGCAATAGCGAGTCCCCTCCGAAGTATCTTTAGGATAGCCTCGGGCGAGCTTGCACATGAGGTAGAGCGACCGATTTGAAGTTATGGGTTCGAAAGAGCCCGTCTTCTCGTCAAACTCCGAATGCATGTGCTGCGTGGACCCCGAGAGTCGGCGATGTTGGGTAAGCTAGCATCGCGATGCTGAAAAGACAGTTTCTAAGGTTAAGGTCCCAAAATCCTAGCTAAGTGTATCGAAGGACGGTATTGTTTAAGACAGTCGGGAGGTAGGCTCAGAAGCAGCCACCCTTTAAAAAACGCGTAATAGCGTACCGATTAAGACAGTATCTGCCGAAGATGGACGGGGCTAAGCTAGGTACCGATACCTTAGCACAGAAATGTGGGTAGGAGGGCGTGCTGTGCGGCAAGAAGTCCGGTCTTGAGATCGGATGGACCGTGCAGCAGTGAAAATCCTGGTGTAAGTAACAGCAAATAATGGTGAAAATCCATTACGCCGGAAGCACAAGGTTTTCCTTGTAATAATTGTTAGCTGGGAGTTAGCCGATCCTAAGCAGGGAGCCAATCACTACCCTGCAAAAGGGAAGCATGTTAATATTCATGCGCCTGATGCGTAGGTGTGGCAACACAAGGTGGATTTCTGACGTTTGGGGATAGGTCTGCAAACAGGAGCAAATGGCTGCGGAGTCTCATTATGAGGAGAAGCAGCTAAATGATCTGACAATGACCGAATTCCTGAGCCAGTGAAAAGGGAATCCGCAGCGATCGCATCAGTTCGTACCTAGATCCAGTACAGGTGCTGCTGGCTGAAAAGGCAAAGGCGTGCCGGGAGAACCAAGGTTAGGGAAATCGGCAAAATAGTGGCGAATGTTTTCTACAAGCCATGTCTGCGCTTGGTAAGCGCAGATATCATTTACAAGGGGGGAGCGACTGTTTATCAAAAACACAACTCACCGCAAAGCCGTAAGGCCTAGTACAGTGGGTGACGCCTGCTCACCGCTAGTAAGCGAAACCCCATTACAACGGGACTAAGCACTAGCAAAGAGCGGGAGTAACTCTGACTCTCTTTAGGTAGCGTAATACCTCGTCGCTTAATAGGCGACTTGCATGAATGGCGTAACGACTCCCCCACTGTCCCAATTTTGGACCCGGTGAAATCACTACGTGGTGTACATGCCACGTTCTTCCAGTGGGTAGCGAAGTCTCTATGAAACTTGACTATAGTCTGTTGCTGTTGCGTGATGGATGCTGCAAAGCGTAAGTGGGAGCGTCGAGTCCCCGGTTCCGGCCGGGGAGGAGCGATAATGTGACACCACTCTGCGTCTATTATACAACTAACCAGCAATGGAACAACAGCAGATGGATAGTTGGACTGGGCGGTTGCTTTCGATAAGGAAACGAAAGTGACCAATGCTCTGCTTAAGAGGGTTGGGAACCCTCTGTTAAGCGCAAAGGCAAATGCAGGGCTGACTGTATTCCGAAAAGCGTGGAATGCAGACTGGAAACAGGGGCTTAACGAACGATGGAGGCCTATTTGATGAGGCCCCATGCTGTCAGACAAGTTACTCTAGAGGTAACCGGTTCGTGGCTGGTGAGAGTTCACATCGACCCAGCCGTTTGATACACCGATATGGGCTTATCTCATCCTGGCGGTGCAGGAGCCGCCAATGGTTGGACTGCTCGTCCATTAAAGAGATACATGAGCTGAGTTCAGTACGTCGCGAGACAGTACGGTAGCAACTACTGGAAGTGGTAATGTCAGAGGATAAGAACTTCTTAATACGAGAGGAACGGAAGTTCGGCGCCTCTAGTTGACCGGTTGTCGCAAGGCACTGCCGGGTAGCCACGCGCTAAGCGGATAAGACCTGAAAGCATCTAAGGACGAAGCCGCATCCGAAACGAGACATTTAGGATGGCCATAGTACATGGCTTTGATAGGGCGGGCGTGTAGACAGGAAGCTTCGGCGACCTGTGAGCGCACCGCAACTAAATTCTAAATTCTAATCAAGCTCACTTCTCCGACTTTTTGTTTTTGAAAGAAGCATAGCGTCAGCTATGCCTTTTTCCGTTCGCGCACGCCCACACCGCGCGATCTGAGTTCTTCAATAAGCATGTCCGCACCGGAGAACAGGATGCTGTCGATGCCTATGCGCCGCGCACCCTCCACGTTCACTCTGGAGTCGTCTATGAAGACCACGTCCCCATAGGAGAGATCGATCCCGAACTTCCCCACAATCCGCCCCATGGCGATGTCGAATATGCCCTTCTCCGGTTTCGCTATCCCTACGTCGCAAGCCGCCACGAAAACATCTGCGTACTTTGCGAACTTCCTCGTTATCACGGCACCTTCCGCAGTGGCATTCGTTATGAACGCCACCGGATATCCCTTCTCCCTAAGCGAACCTATCAGGCCAACAACCTCGGGATTGGCCTTCGTGTCCTTGTAGCGCGCGACCCACTGCACCTCGTCAACGCCTATTCCATACTCGTCTGCTATTCTCTTCTCAAACGTACCGACATCGCTCCTCCCTTCAAGGTAGTCCTTCTCCGCCGAGACTAGCCTGAGCCGTATCTCCCCCAATTCCTGATCCCCGAAGCTCCTTCCCCGCGCCTCTGCGCATGACACTAGGTATTCCACGTACCCTCCCGAACTGTAGTCATTGACCACACCGTCGACATCGAACATGAGCGCCTTTATCATAGCAATCACAATGGAGCACTGGCGCTAACCTCTTGTGCGCCCATCTTAAAAAATGTGCACGCCGATGCGTTCACCGCGTGTAAAGCGCTGCCATGCAAGGGATTTAAAGCGTGTGCGCCCGCCGCTTTTATTCCGTTATTCGCGGCGTGTTCATCTACTTAATAAATCAGGAAACGCAAAGGTTTACCTTCGGCAATCCGCGTCCGACCACGCGGTCTTTCCTAAAAATCGAAAACAAGGTGCAAGAATGGAATACCTGCTATTTTACATGAGCCTATCAGAGATGCTGCTCCTGTCCGCCGCCATAGTGGTGCTTGTGCTCCTGGCCGTGAACTGGCTGTTCTCCGCGGTCTCATCCCGGCTGATTCCGGGATACTACACGCGCAGGAGGTCAACGGGACTGTACGCGAAGCTTGCGGTGTTTGTCGTATTCATGGTGCTTCTTGCCGGAATCGGCCAGGCGGCGTATCCGCTGTTCCACAGCGTCGCAAACCTCTCTTTCAGAACGCTCAGCATGCTCAACGGCTCCATAACGTCTGTGAGCGGCGCGCTCAGGAACGCTGCGTCGCCGCAGGGCGTGCAACCGGAAGCCGTCAACGCATCATGGGCATCTGAGTTTCTCGCAAACGCGAGTGCCATGCGCGGATTAGGCTACTCGGCCTGCCCGAATCTGTCCGCGTTAGCCCTTTCACGCTTCGAGTCGATGACAAACGGTACTAATTACATGATATACGGCGGCGCAACGAATGGAACCGCGCCACGGGGCGAGGTGGTGCTGCATCCCGGGCAATCCTCGCCATCAGAGTACGCGCAGAGCATGCCCTCCGCAATGGCCGCGCAGTGGAGGGACATGGCTTCGTGGAATTATTCCTACGCTGGGTTCTATGCCGGCTATGCCCCGACAGTCATACCCTCTGCATCATGCAACGCTCCGGATCCGTCAGCGGGGCAGAACCTCCAACAGTTGTATCTCGCAAACGGATGCAACGTTACCGTATCAAGGAGCGCCTTGGTGGTCATCGAGCTCTCACGTTTATGCCAAAGGCCAAATTCCCCTGGGCCTTCCTGATCCCCAGGATCAATGTTGCGGCCCTGCCCGCCCAACCCCCCAGCATGCGCTGAATAAGCCAATATGCCAAATGACTAGTCCGTCCGTGCATGCCGCCGGCCAGTAGCTCCAGGGAATGGCGTTTCCATCGTACATCGCTTCCACACGGAGCCGATGCCACGTTTAAATACCCTTAACACACAGTTATATGCATGCACGCGATAACACGCGATGAGGTAGTCACCGCTCTCAAGGGATGCGTTGATCCCGAGATAGGTATAAACATAGTCGATCTCGGTCTGATACACTGGATAGGAATAGACGACAAGAACAACATAATCCTACGGCTGACGATGACGAGTCCCATGTGCCCCGTCACAAGCGTCATACTCGCGGACATCGAGCTCCGCCTGGAGCACATATCCGACGTTGGCGAAGTGAACATAGACCTCGTTTGGGAGCCAGCGTGGACCGCCGAAATGATAACCGAGGAAGTGCGCCTGGGCATGCAGGTTTAGCGTTTCAGCACTTCCCTACTGTATATGCCTATCGCATCATCGGTGTCCTTGTCCTCGGTCGCACCGAACAGGTCGGTGTCCTTGCCCTGATAGGAAAACCTCGGGTTGTCGAGCGCCTTTACCGCATCGTCATAAGTTATCCCTGAAGCCATCATTCTCTTAAGCATGTTCGGCTGCACCTTGCCGATGTCCATTCCAATGAGCTTGCCAAAGAAGTTCAGTATCTCGGACATCGCCTCGAACGGTCCCGCCGACAGGTGGACGCAGTTGTTTGAGATGTCCACCTTCTCAAAACCGTATTCCGCGGCATGGGAATATAGCATGCCACGTATGGACTCCGGTGCTGCCTTCTCTGGGAATGTCGTGCCAACCAGGGAGTTCCTTAGCCTGGACCATTCGGTGTCGGAGTGCAGCAGAAGGAGCACTATCTTCCTGTCCTGCTTGGTGAAGTACGCCAGCTGGTTCGGATGGAATCCGTCAACAAGCACTATCTTCCTGCCCTCCTTCTCGATGAGCCTTACATAAAAGCCGCTCCTCACCTTTATCGATTTCTCCGCGAACCACACCTTGTCAAGGGTGTCTGGAGTCTCATCCCCGAACCGCTTCAGATACTCGTGCCCTCCCAGCACCTCGAATTCCCCTTCCTCGAGTCCGAAGGCCTTGGTTATTGCGGCCATTGCCTCTCCGTCCGTTTTGGTCGAGGCCGAGTTCGACATCACGTTGATGTAGCCGTAGTGGCTGCTCATGATGTTGTGCTTTTCGAGTGCGGATCCGCTGACAGCACAGATGCCATCGATCCGTGCATCATACTTCCCTATGCTGTCCAGTATGAATTTGACAAGCTTCTCGGTTTCGGCTGCGCTTCCGAGCATGAAGACCTCCGGCTTCATGAAGAACAGCAGCTCGTTCTTTCTATCGTCCTCGCCGATCTTGGGCTCCTCGATGACGTCCACTCCGCTGCACTTCAGTGCAATCTCCGTTATCCTACCCGATATTACTGCGGTGTCCATAAAATCTCCCGTAAAATAGCTTTATATCGTTGCTCTAATATAGTCTATATGGGTTTATAATCCATCGCTGATTAGCATGATACGGCAGCCTATAATATGCGTCATGGGCCATGTAGACCATGGCAAAACCACGTTGCTAGACAAGATACGCAACACCGTTGTCACGCACCGCGAGGCCGGAGGCATAACGCAGCACATAGGGGCCAGCGAGGTACCGATAGACGTCGTCAGAAGCATAGTCGGCCCAGTGATAGAAAAATCCAACATAAAGATAACCATACCTGGGCTCTTGTTCATAGACACGCCGGGACACGAGGCGTTCACGAATCTCAGGAAGAGGGGCGGCTCGGTTGCTGACCTGGCCATACTCGTTGTTGACGTATCGAAGAGCTTCGAGCCGCAAACGTACGAAGCCATTGACATACTGCGCGAGTACAAGACACCGTTCATACTAGCCGCGAACAAGATCGACCTGGTCACCGGGTGGCGTCCGCAGGGCACATACTCGTTCATGGAGTCTATGTCAAAGCAGGTCCGCGGCGTTTCAGAAGCGCTCGAAGCGAAGATGTACGAGCTGGTAGGCAAGATGAGCGAGCTCGGTTTCGAGAGCGAGCGATTCGACAGAGTCAAGGACTTCAAGAAGGAAGTGATAATCGTTCCGGTCAGCGCGAAGACTGGGGAGGGGCTTTCCGAGCTGCTCACGTACGCCGCCGGCCTGTCGCAGCGCTTCCTGGAGGCGAGACTGGAGATAGAAGTCAGTGGCCCTGGAAGGGGCAACATCATAGAGAAGAAGGAGGACAAGGGCCTCGGATCGACCATAGACGTCATACTTTACGATGGCACGCTCGCGGTGAATGACACGATAGCGTTCGCAACGCAGGCTGGCATAGCCACTTCAAAGGTGAAGGCCCTGCTAAAGCCTAAGTCACTCCAGGAACTGCGCGAGTCTTCCAGCAAGTTCTTCTACGTGGATTCCGTGAGCGCCGCGTCTGGGATAAAGGTCAGCGCATCCGGCCTGGACGATGCGCTTCCCGGATCACTCCTGCTGTCCACTTCGGTGCCCAACTATGAGCAGGAACTCAAGTCCGAGCTAAGTGACATATTCAACGTGGACAAGTCTGGCGTCATAGTGAAGGCGGACACGATGGGCAGCATCGAGGCCATGTCGATGCTCCTCGGCGCCGAAGGCATAAAGATAAGCAAGAAGGAGATAGGACGAGTGACAAAGCGCGACGTCCTAGACGCGTTCGCCATGCGCGCATCGGATCCGTTCAGTTCGGTGGTGTTGGCATTCAACGTGCCGATAGACGGAGAGGCCGCGTTGGAGAGCGAGGCGTCAGCCACAAAAGTAATTTCAAGCAACATAATCTACAAGATAATAGAGGACTACAAGCTCTGGCTCGCCGCGGAGAAGAGGGCAGAGAAGGACGCGGTGGAGAAGGCGCTAGTTTTTCCCGGCGTGGTGAAGGTGCTACCGAACTGCTGCTTCCGCGTTTCACACCCCGCGGTGTTCGGGGTTAGTGTCGAGAGGGGCAGGATAAAGCCGTCGTATTCCATGATGAACGAGACGGGAGAAATCGTGGGGAAGATACGCGAGGTCCAGGACAACGGGATAGGGAAGCAGGAAGCCAAGCCCGGCGAGAGCGTGGCGATCTCGATGGACGATGTCACGTTCGGTAGGCAGGTGAAGACCAACGATACGCTGTACACGTTCATGAACGATGAGAACGTGCGCGCGCTCCGCTACAAGTTCAAGGACATGTTGAACGACGACGAGACGGCTCTGTTGGACAAGATCGCAGAAATCAAGGAGCGCTCTAGGCCGGCATCCGAATGATCCCCTCGCCGCCGCCCCGTGTTGGACCGGCGAAGTAACCCCTGGCTTTAACCGCGTGCAGCTTGCGCCCATTATTTATTCAGGCCTTGCACATCGTGGACTTGCTTATCCAATTGCAGTTGAGCCTGCCGTTGCACACGTTGCCTCCAAGGTCCTGGTTCAGGCTGCTCTGATTCTCAGATCCGAGGGTGCACGCCAGCCCCGCCTTCGAAGACGCATTGAAGTTGTTGTTTCCAACGCTGTCCGAGTAAGAGTTTACCAGGTACAATCCTATCGTGCTCTTGCCCATCGCGGTGTTGTTTGCCACGTAGAACTGCTCGCTGCCAGCAATCTCCGCGCTTATGTTCACGTCCGCGAAGCTGTTGTTATCCACAGTGCCGTACTTTGAGTTCTCGGCCATCACTCCGTACGACGCGTTGTTGAATCTGTTATTGGAGATGTCCGGGTACTGTGCCCCGTACACCGATACGGAAACGTTCGCCATGCCTATCGTGTTGTTTATTATCTTGTCGCTTATTCCTGTGGCCACTATCGGGGTGGTGAAGCCCTTCAGGTAACAGTTCTCCACCTTGATCCCGCTCGAGTTCACCACTCTTACGAAGCTCCCTCCCTTGCTTGCGTAAACGGTGTGGCCATTGCAGTTTATGACAGTATTGTTTCCCGAACCCATGCTGTTGCTGTATATCGTATAGCATGCCTGCCCGTAAGGATACAGCATGTCGTGCGTGAACGTTATGTGTGAAGCCGTGTTTATTGCGGCGCACGACGCTTGCAGTTCAGAAGGCGGTATTTCCACGAGCCACACGCACCCCGTTTTGTTGAATCCATTGTTGATGCCACCCTTCTCCGCGTACATTCCGGAAGAGTCCTTTGCGCAGTAGAAATCCGATCCCGCATTCCCCGCGGCGGTGTTGTTTGCAACCGTATTGTGCAGCGAGCCCGAAAACGCGAATCCGTAACCTGCGTTCCGCACCGCACTGTCGTAAAGCAGCAGATTGTTGGAGGAGCCGTTGAGCATGAATCCCGCGGATCCGTTGAGCCCCAAAGACGCCGAGCTGTTGGTCAGAGTGGAGTTTGCAAATCCGAGGAGCCTGAAGCCGCCTGAGGTGAACCTGCTGGCGTGTACGTTGGACAGGCTGCTGTAGCTCACGTTGTTCATCACAATCGGCGCGTTCGTGTATCCTACTGTTACGTTGTTTATGCTGAGCCTGCTTGATCCCGTCGCGTATACGCCCCTAGCGAAGTCATTGATGTTGCAATCGGCTATGTTCACGTTGCTGGTTCCGCTCTGCACAGTAATGGCGGTTCCCTTCATGCTGCCCGTTATGTTGAATGAGGAGCAGTTCAGGTTGACGTTGCTGGCCTTTATGTAAATGCAGCTTCCTGACGCTACCGGCCCTGCCGACAGGGAGTAGTTGCCCGATGCTGTTATGTTGCCGCATCCGGCCATCATGTACTGGCTCAGCTGCGGCTCCTTGTAGGTGGTGCAAGACGCTCCCCACTTGCAGTCCGTAACGCCGCAACTGTCGCCGCTGAATATGTTGAATGTGGATCTGTATGACTGGGCCGAACATGCAAGGTCTGTGTTCGTATTGTTCGCGAATGTGCTGCCGTAGTAGGCGTTGCCCTGCGCCCCGTTCACGTATGTGCCGTACTCGTTGCCCTTCGCTACCAGCCCGCTGAATGAGACTCCCTGCGTGTCGTTCACGTACGCTCCGTAGGTGTTGTTGCCCACCGCCGTGTCGCTGACGCTCCCTGCCGTGTCGTTGTTGAAGTACAATCCTGCAGTTCCGCCGTACGCGGTCACCCTGCTGACATTGATATCGAACACCCTGGTGGTGTTGATCGCCGTGGCGTAGTTCCTGAAATTGCAATTGGATATAGATATGTTGTACGTGGACGCATCAGGGTTTCCAACGGTTATGCCCTGCCCCACATTGTATACGCTGCCGTTCCTGCAGTCTATCTGCACGTTCGACGAATTTATCGTGAGACATGCTATGCCCTTCGAGTACGGCAGTGAGAAGTTAACGTATCCGTCAAGGCTCAGGTTGTTCTCCAGGGTGTACTTGCCTGGTGTGTTTATCCAACCGCAGCTGTATATCTTATTAGACAGCTGTATGGTGCTCAGGTTGAACGGTGTGTTGCTGGCCGAGCAAGATGCAAAGTTGCAGTAGTTGTTAACGCTGCACTGCGAGCCCTCGAATCGGTTCGCGCCGCTCTTGCCGTTCTCGCCTACACACACCGTGTCTATGGGGTTGTTGAGGAAAGTGTCCGCAGCGAACGTGTTTCCTGAGGAATTTATCACCGCCCCGTAGTATGCATTGTGCTGTATTATGTTGTTAAGCACCGTGTTGTTGCCGCCTACCTGCAGTGCTATGCCGCCGCCCTTGCTGGCAACTCCTGTGACGCTGTTGTTCTCAATGGTGTTGTGGTACGATCCGAGCAGGTATATGCCGGATATGGTGCCATTCTGCACTCTGCTGTTGCTTACGGTGGACCTAACGCTGCCAGTAAGGTAAATGTCGTACGAAAACTTCGACACCCCTATTCCTGTGACTGTTACGTTGGTCGCATTTTCCACTAGTATGCCGTACGTGTACGGTGGCGTTGCCACGTACGGGCCGCTGCCGGTTATGTTATTCCCATTTCCTATGAGCTTAACGTTGCTTGTGCGTATGTCTATGCACGCCCCGCCGTTTATGCTCGTGCCTATGTTCTGGCTTATGTAATACGTGCCGCTGGCGTTTATGACCCTGCATGAGGATATTTTTGACACCTGGATCTGCGGCACCGTGGTCGTGCTCACGGTCACGTTGGGCAGCACCGCTGCCCTGTGCACCACGAAAAAGTAATAAGCGGCCCCTGCGGCTATAACTATTACCATGGCGGCTATCAGCGGCAGCATGCCGTGCCCTCCCTTGGACTGCGCTGCGTTCGCGTCTGGCTTGCCGTTTTTGGGCTGTCCCGTCGGAGCCGTCTGTGCGGGCTGGCTGGCCTGAGCCATCTGACTCACTGGTGCCGCCTGCGGCGCATCGGCCTGGGGTTGCGTAGTGCCCTGCACCCCCGTCTGCGTCTGGTTGTCCTGCACATTCAGGCTTGTTGTATCCTTCGTGCCGCCTGAAACTCCGCTCCCGCCATTGCCGTTATCCATCCCTGTCATTGAATCATTCTCCGCACACGAGCCCAAATTACTTCTGTGCCGAATACTTTTTATAATGTTTAGAGCATTTATTTATATAATGCGCCCCGGTAGCTCAGTGGTAGAGCGCTTGTCTCGTAACGCCGCGCCTCAGCGCACGGCCCAGGAAAACAAGAGGTCGAGGGTTCAATTCCCTTTCGGGGCTATTCCCAGACTAAATGGCATGGAAGGGGCATTCGCCAACGGCAGAACGTCCTGCCGGTTTTCAACGGGTCTTTGCGCCTATCCCTTCGCCATGCCAACGTACTTGATAAGAGTCTGGAATGGGGTTCCGAAGTATCCCAGTATGATGCTGACGTATCCGCCGAATACAACGAATGCGACCAGCATGGCAATGAGTATCGCAATGAGCCCCATCGATGTCGGGTTCAGCAGCTTCTCGCCGAACAGGTAAAGCATCTGCACGTACGTGGCCAACGTTATTATCCCGCTTATAAGCAGCTCCCCCTGTGTGGCACCGAGGCCCGGAAGCAGCACGTCGTTAACAACCGTGTTGGAGAGCAGCGTTCCCGCCAGCGTTGATATTATTATGAATATGAAGAATACCAGGAATATGTAGCTCATCTCGTGCACCTGCAACTTCTCTTCCTTTGCCTGTTCGTTCTCCGATGCATGCCTGTTTATCCTGGATATCAAAGGATGATTTATGTAGCCCTTTATCCCGGTAACGAACAGGGTGCCGATGACGTTGCTGAGCGTGAACGCCACAAACATGAATATGAGCTGTTCGCCGATCGACTTCGAGACGTTTATTATCACGAAGTATATGACAAAAACCATCAGCAGCTCCAGGTACACGTCTTTAGAAGCCATGCTGCACTATTTGCCCCTCCAAGTAATTAAGCCTTGTGTTTGCACATCTTCATTCGACAGGTTTGTGTGCGCTCACCGTCCGTCCCCGAATGCCTTCAGTGCGGTTATCAGCTCCGCCATGCCGTCAACGACATTCCTGCACCCCCATCATGGAATTTCTTCACCGTGTCAATTCCGCTCGCCACGCCAACGAATCCCATGTGCGCGGCAGACGCAGCCACGCAGTCTATTACCATGTCCCCAACGTAAACGGCATCGTAAGGCGCTATTCCTAGGTGCTCGAGAACGTCGTCGAAGACTCTCGGATTCGGCTTGGTGTACCGCGACGTTTCTGCCGAGTGTATGTACGCAAAATAGTCGCGTATGCCGTTCAGCCTGAGGTGCTCTTCGAGGAATGCACTGCTCTTGGCGGACAGCACCGCGAGCATCACTCCGGATGCGCTCAGCTCAGCGAGCACCTCTCTGGCACCTTCCACAAGCCTTACGCCGCTAGGGTCGTAAACGGTCTTGTACGTTTCCAAATACCTACCGAAGTCAACGCCCGGATAGAGCTTCCCAATCATCTCCTCATGCGGTCTGCCCCACACCCTGAAGTATTCTTCCCTGGATGCCGGAGCAAGCCCCAGGAGCGTCGCGGTTTTCGAGTCCGCGCCGTACAGGGCTTCGCTCGACGCTACGAGGGTGTCATCGTAATCGAATATGACTGCCTTCTGCATGGACATCATCAGACACTGGCCTTTGCAGCATTAAATATCTTACACACCGGCAGAGGGAGCATTTTTATCCCTTCCTGGGTAAAACTATTCTGTGGTACAAAATGGTTGCGATAGGGCTGGGCGCGAACCCCGTGTCTGACATAATAATGATATTCGCCATGCTGCTCTTGG
>DAHWXM010000009.1 GCA_027334165.1 Microcaldota archaeon | reverse complement strand
TAGGACAACTGTTAAGTCTGCCGCCTGGGGAGTACGGCCGCAAGGTTGAAACTTAAAGCAATTGGCGGGGGAGCACACAAGGGGTGGATGCTACGGTTCAATTGAATTCAACGTCGGAAATTTTACCTGGAGCGACGGCAGGATGAAGGCCAGACTAAAGATCTTACCTAACAAGCCGAGAGGTGCTGCATGGCGATCGTCAGTTCGTGTTGTGAAATCTCCGGTTAAGTCCGGTAACGAACGAGACCCTCATTGACAGTTGCTATCATGCCAGCGATGGCGTGAGCACTCTGTCGAGACCGCCTGCGTTTAAGCAGGAGGAAGGAGAGGGCGACGGTACGTCAGTATAGTCCGAATCTTCAGGGCTACACGCGGCATACAGAGGTTGGTACAATGGGCTGCAACTCAGAGATGAGAAGCCAATCCCCTAAAACCAATCAAAGTCCGGATTGAGGGTTGAAACTCACCCTCATGAAGCTGGAATCCCTAGTAATCGCTTGTCACTATCGAGCGGTGAATGAGTCCCCGCTCCTTGCACACACCGCCTGCCAAGTCATCCAAGTGAGGCCTTAGTGACGCAGCATCGTATGATGCTTTCGAACTAAGGTTTCGTGAGGGGGGCTAAGGCATAACAAGGTATCCGTAGGGGAACCTGCGGATAGATCACCTCATAACTTCTTCGGAAGTTTAGAGAACAAACAAGTGTGCAAAGAAGCATATTCCGTTTATTCGCGGCCTCGCATTAAAGCTCAAGACTACATCTATCCTACTTTTTCTTTTTCTTGCATGGACAGCGTAAGCCATGTGTGCCAACGTCGCACTTAAAAAATGTGCTTGCGCTTAAGATATGGGATCCATGTCAGCATACACGGGGCACCAGAAAATCCAATCCGCAATGGAACACCCGAAACCTTTTGAGAAAAGGTTCCATCCAAAAGCCCAGAGCGCAATGGAATACCTCATGACCTACGGGTGGGCCATACTTGTCATCGCGGTCGTCCTGGGCGTGCTGTATTCTCTAGGCGTTTTCAATCCGTTGAACTTCGCGCCGAAGGCGCAGCCCGGCTCGTGCCAGGTTTTCAGGCCGAATGGGCCTGGAACAAATTACGATGCAAATCTCGCTGGAACATGTAACGACGCTTTGCCGGAGTACGTTGGGGTCTTCGGTGCTAACAGTGTACTCTATGTTCCTAACAGCCATCTGCTCTTTTCAAATCCAAATGGTGTCACTGTAAGTGTCTGGGTGTATCTGCCCGCATATTTCTCCGGTGCATATCGCGGAATTGTTGGGTTCACAGATTGCTGTTCTAGTGGGGCCTATGACATGATAATGGAATGGAATCAGCCAAATCACATGGGATTCGAAGCCGTCTCTTCTGCAGGGGTGCGTTATTATGAAAATCCAAACATAGGGGCAACACTCGGCATATGGGAAAATTACGTCGGCGTTTATAATGGTTCTGCAGGGACAGTGACCTTGTACATAAACGGGGCTCGGTATACACTAAGCGGAGTACCTTCAAACATAATGACTGGCACAAATCAGGAAATGATGATAGGTGGCGGAAACGGCAATCAGGAATTTCCCGGTTCAATTGCAAATCTACAGATATACAACACTTCACTAAGCAGTAATGCGATAAGCATCCTTTATCACGAAGGGATAGGCGGAGTGCCAGTAAAAATTCAGAATCTTGTCGCATGGTACCCGCTCAATGGAAACGCTAATGATTATTCCGGAAACAACAATAACGGCGTGCCAACGGCGGTCTCGTACACCGGATCGTGGCAGTCGGGATACACGGCACCATAAGGTAAGGCTATGATAAACAAGGCCCAATCCGCAATGGAACACAAGAAACCTTTTGGGAAAAGGTTCCATCCAAAAGCCCAGAGCGCGATGGAATACCTCATGACCTACGGATGGGCCATACTTGTCATCGCTGTCGTCCTGGGCGTGCTGTACTCTCTAGGAATTTTCAATCCGTTGAACTTCGCGCCGAAGGCGCAGCCCGGCTCGTGCCAGGTTTTCAGGCCGAATGGACCAGGCACCACCTACGACTTGAATTTGGCAGGTACGTGCTCTGGAGAACTTCCTGTGTACACTGCCGTATTCAACGGTCAAAGTCACGTAACAATACCTGACTCCCAAGCGATACGTGAATCTACCAACATGACTTACTCAATGTGGATAAACCTCAGGCAATCCGGCACACCGTGGCTTTTCGGCAAGATAGACTGTCCGGTTACTAATGGGTGGTATATATACACAGACAGTGCGCATGGATTTGCCCCCACGTTCGTCGTGTACAACGGCGGGACGAGATACGAATGGGATAGCGGATACCCGATAGTTCAAAACAACTATTACGATATTGCAATAACGTTTGATTCTGGAACCGCTAAACTGTACCTTGATGGCACACCCGTGTCGTGGTCATCGCAGCCTTCTGGGAGCATAACGATAGGGACAGGGACTACGCCACCAATGTGGCTAGGATCTTACATGTGTGGTGGATACGGGTTCATGGGCATCGTTTCAAACGTGCAGCTATATGACAGTTCGCTCTCTCAGAACCAAATCTATGCGTTATATCTGGAGGGGATAGGTGGTGCCCCGATATCATTGCAAAGCTTGTCCGGTTGGTGGCCATTGAATGGCAATGCGAATGATTATTCTGGTAATAATGACAATGGTGCATCAGCAAATATCGTGTACACGGGGGCATGGCAAGGCGAATACAAACAGCCATAATTACGTAACTGCCACATGCAAATTAGATTGACTACAGGATATCCATAACCTACGGACTAGCGATACTCACCGCAGCAAATGCTTTTGCGTGTTCTATTCCCGAGTGTACCCTCCCTTTGGTTTGCTCCAACGGTTCTGAACAAATTACGCCTTCCGCTCACTTTATAATAAGCAATTGTCTATAACTATTGCGATGCAATGAAAATAAAATTAACTCCGGAGATATGCTACATTGCAGGCCTCAATGCACCGTTTAAGGAGAAGAATGCCGTAGGCGTTGAAACTAACATCAAGGAGATAGAGACTCATTTTGCGGAGCTTGCAATGAAATTATTCGAAGTGGATCCGACACGCATAATGGTTACCGAAGAGGAAGGACGACACAGTATATACTTCTACAATTCACGCATAGCGAAGCGTCTTGCCGAGATAAGGTCCAAGGCAGACAAGCTATTCCGATCTCAGAACGACCTTTCGAGGAATTACCTTGCAGGCATGTTTGATTCAATGGGTAGGATATCCGGTTCTGGCGGCGTATTCATGAATGGCCTACAACCGGTTGACGAGGTTTTTCTTGCAAATATGGGGATACACACGAAGGGTGGGCGGATAATCAACATAAGTTCGCTGATAGCCCTGATAAGCGGCACAAGCGTCCTTGCCGACGTGCATTCTTCTCTTAGGGGGGCATGAATAGTCGCAAAGCACAAAACCTATTTAAAATCTCCAGTTTGATTATATCTGGTGACCTATGTGCTAATCGGCATAAAGCGCATATATGACAAGGCGGAGGTAACTGATGGCACGCGGGTTCTTGTTGACAGACTATGGCCGCGCGGGGTCAAGAAATCCACTGCACACATAGACAAATGGGTAAAGGAAGTGGCCCCGAGCGACGAACTACGCACGTGGTTTGGGCACGACCCTGAAAAATGGGACGAATTTAGGAAAAAGTACCTGAAAGAATTGGAATCAAACGATGCCGTTGTGAGCCTGGTATCGTTCGTAAGTAGGAATGACGTAACGCTCATCTACGCTGCACGGGATACAGAACATAACAACGCGGTTGTACTATCCGAATTCCTCGCTGAGAAACTGAAGAATGCACCTTCCGAAACCGAAAAGAAAAAGGAATAGTCACAGTTCTATCTTCTTGAGCTCCAGTTTGCTTATCTCTGCTATGTTAAGTATCTTTCCTGCGGCTTCCTGCTGGAAGGAGTTCGATATGAGCCCGTTGACTATCTCGTCTACATCGTGAGACGCGGAGTACTCCTTTACGAAGTCGGATATCGTCCTCCGTATTGCCGTTTTCTTCGGAGTCGCTATCTTGTCCGTTGTCATTACCAAGAGCTTTATTATCATATCCTTTCCGTTCTTGTCCTTGGCTGCGTCCACCGTGTATATGGCACTCTGCCTTCTCCTGACAAGGGAGTGTATGTAGCTGTAGGTCTGCTCGAGCTGCATGAGCTGCGTATGTGCGGCATCCCCGTTAACATCATCTATCTTCATGCTCACTGTTATGAACGAATGCTCTGGTTTGTGAGTTATCCAGGACATGTTTACTTTTATGACCCTGCCAAGCATGCTTTTCTCGTCCGCACCCGGGATCTCGCTTATTACCGACTCGCCGAATATCTTCGGGGCGAAGATGTTGAACCATCTCTTGGACTTCCACTTCTCTACCTGCTTTTGAACGGCCATAAAATCATCATCAGCTCTTTATCATTAGGGCAACCTTTGCCGGGTCATATGTCCAGCTCTTATCCAGCACTCCGGATGCCTTGTAATACTTGCCAAGCCTCCATATCTTTGATTCGACCCGGTTGAGCCTGACCCTGTTATGAACATCATTGTGATTCTTCTCCAAATGTCTTCTCATGAGGGTCGCTCTCCTGAGCAGATCCATAAGGTCCTGTGGAAGTTCCGGTGCATAGCCCTTCTCCTTCAATATGACCCCGAGCCTCTTTCCATACAGCTGCTTTACATAAGGCAGGCTCTTTTCGGTCTTGAGTAGCTGACCTATCTTGGTTTGTGGAATGCCCTGCTTCGCATAGCTTACTATAGCCTCGTCTATCTCTTCCTTGGTACCGGTGAATCCCTCTGGTGTAGTGCCTAACTCTACGTCCGGTTTCCTGGATTTTGACTTTCCGTGCCTTCCGGTGTGCATCCTCGCCATTTCATCACTTACCCATTCAAAATACTACTGATATATGCCAGCATCAGACTTTTATATCTACCGAGAGGGTTTCAGAGCTTTTGAGCTCCATGTTATCGGCCTTGCTTATGGCCAAGATATCCCTCCTGTTGGCTTCCAATAGAATATTATATTTGTCAGGAACGTTTATAAGTATTGTTGTTACCTTGAAGTTGAGCGCAAGCCGGGCTGCGGCCTTGGCCTTCCGTATCTGACCTATGATCCCATTAAGGAACGTCGCATCCTCCTCCACCTTCTCGTTCTTCCACGTAAGATTTGCAACTGGAAATTCCTCCATGTGAACGCTACCGTTGCCAAGCTTTGAGTATAGCTCCTCAGTCGCGAACGGCGTTATTGGGGCAAGCATCTTGAGCGTCTTTATCATTACTTCACTGAGAACGTAGGAAACCGCAGCTTTCCTCTCAATATCATCCCCGTACATGATGTGCTTGACGTTTTCGATATAGAAGTCGCAGAACTCATGCCAGAAGAATTCAATCAGCGTGCTTGCGGCCACGAAGAAGTTGAATTCGTCATAGCTCTTGTCCACCTTCTCAATCACTGCGTTGAGTCTGCTCAGCATCCATAGGTCGAAGGTACCAAGCCTATCCTCGTTTGCCATAACGTGCTCTTTCCCATCTATCGCCTTTTCCACGAACGTGAACGAGTTGAACAGCTTGTTTATGAAATCGTGCGCATACTTTACGTCGTTGAATACGAAGGCCCTATCCCTGCCTATCGCGCCGCTCAATGCCGCCCACATCCTAACAGAATCAACGGAGAACTTCTCTATCTGCTCCTCAGGTGAGACCACGTTGCCAAGGCTCTTACTCATCTTTTTGTTGTCTGGACCGAGAACCATTCCGTGTATAAGTATCTTCCTGAAAGGTATTTTCCCCGTGAGCGCCCATACGCGGAATATGCTGTAGAAGGCCCATGAACGTATTATCTCCGTACCCTGTACCCGGAGATCCGCTGGGAATAGCTTCTCGAAGCCCTTCATGTTTCCCGGCCATCCTGCTATCACCATGGGGGTTATGGAAGAGTCTATCCACACGTCGCAGGTCAGTTCCTCCCCGCGCATCGCCTCTCCGCATCTCGGGCACTTGTCTATGGGTGGCTTGTCTGCTTTCGGATCTACCGGTAGAAGATTTCTGTCCGCAGGCACTACGTACTCACACTTTTCGCAGTACCAGAATGGTAGCGGTGTGTCGAATCTCCTGTTCCTTGATATGACCCAGTCCCAGTCTATGTACTCCGCCCAGTCGAGAAGGTACCTTTTCGTGAATTCCGGCTGCCATTCTATGCTGTGTGCCAACTCCTTTATCTTCTCAGCGAATTCCACCGTCTTTATAAACCACTGCCTACTCTCGAGCAGCTCGATCTTGTTTCCGCATCTGTCATGCACCTTCACGCTGTGATCCATATCGGTCTGCTTGAGCAACCTTCCTTCCTCCCTAAGTTGTTCTATCACAGCCGCCTTCGCATCGACTATCTTCAGGCCAGTATTTTTGCCCGCGTTGAGCAACCGACCCGCCTCATCTACGGCCTTTATCTTGTTTAGCTTGTGCCTGTGGTACAACACGAGATCCTGCTTGTCTCCAAAGGTGCTTATCATTTCAGTTCCCGTGCCGAAGCCTATCTCAACGGATTCGTCTGCTATGACCGGCACAATAGTGCCGTAGAGCGGCACGCGTATCATTTTTCCAAGCAGTTCCTTGTTCTTCTCGTCCACAGGGTTTACCGCTATCGCCACACAGGCGTGTATGAACTCCGGCCTTGTTGTTGCTATGGCTATCCTCCCGCTTCCATCTTCGATGTCGAATTCCACGTAATTTAGCTTGGTTTTCTCCTCTATGTCCTCAACTTCTTCCTTGGCTATGGCGCTCCTGCAGTACACGCACCAATACACTGGATGCTCGCCTTTGTACACGTATCCTTTGTCATACATCTGTAGAAGGGAGAGTTGTACAGCAGCCTGGTATTTGTCTGACATGGTGACGTACTCAAGTTCACGATCAACAGAACTGCCAATTCTCTCCATTTGCTCAGACATCATGTGCATGTTCTTCGTTGCGAGTTCCTTTGCCTTTTCCATGAACTCCTGCGCGCCAAGGTCCTTTCCGAACTTTTTCTCCACGGCTCTTTCTGTCGGGAAACCCATGGTGTCCCAGCCCTGCGGGTAGAAGACGTTGAATCCCTTCATCCTCTTGTAGCGGGCTATGAAATCTATGAACGAGTAGCTGAGCACATGACCCATGTGCAACACCCCGCTGGTGTACGGAGGCGGCGTGTCTATCACGTACGTTGGTTTGTGGCTGCCGCTGTCGAATCTGTACATGTTTGATCTTTTCCATTCGGCCTGCCATTTGCCTTCAATGCTTCTATCGTACATAATTCTACCGGTAGCAAATACAGGATAGACATCGCAGTTGGGCTTATTAAATTTTTTTATGGCTCCAGATCCTGCCTCTGTCGCACGAATTCATGCTTCTTCTGCATTCCGCGCGCTCAGGAGGAACCATGGTGCTTTTTGTCGTCCTCGGAGAACGCCACGTTGCTTATCTCCCTTGCCGCTATGTCTGATGGGTTTATTATCATTGTGGCCACGTGCAGGCTTCTTATGTGCCTTGCCGCTTCCTCCGTAGGTACCAGCGCAACTATCTTCCTATCCTTGGCTAGGCTCTTTGCCACAAGCAGCACGTATATCGTCCTCGAGCTATCCTTTACATCTATCACTATCATCTTGGCCTTGTCTAGGTTGAACTTCATCATATCCATGTCCGAGGTGGCGTCAGCTACGAAAGACGAGAAGCCCAGTCCGCGAAGCTGATCCGATTTGTCCTTGTCTGAGGTCACTATCACGAACCTGTCTCCCCTCTCCTTAAGCTTTTCGGCGAGATAAAGGTTTGTACTGTTGGTGCCTATGAGCACGATGTGCCTGTTGAAGAGCCTCTTTTCGAATGCGGATACCCTGCCAGTCAATGTTTCTATTCTACTATTCATGAATTCGCCACCAATCACCGCCACTGCGCTGAGGAATACCCCAAGGCCGGCGAGTATAAGCGTTATTACGAAGATCTTTGCGATGGGTGTGGCTGGTGTTATGTCCCCATATCCGACAGTTGCAAGTGTGACAACGGTATAGTACGTTGCGTTGACAAAAGTGTCCTTGTTGGGATTGAACCCGTGGAAATTCCCCTCCCTGCCAAGCGCATACGTTCCGGCGACTCCATAGCTTAGGACTGCCACCATTGCCACTACGTACATTATCGTCTTTATCGATAGCGCCTGCATCGGTTCCCACCAGTAAGTACAGTTTGGAAAACCGAATTTATTAATCTATCGCAATTTCAAAGAGTCCGACGTCATCGCTACTCGCCCGCGTCCCTTCCGCTCCTATGCAACATGCTGCGCCAGTTTCTGGGCGTACGCCCTTGCCACGTCTACCGTCTGGTTTACCGAAGCATTCCGTGGCACCCACGTGCCTACCTGTACGAACGCGCTCTTGTATACGAATAGCACCATACATATCTTTAGCGGCGCCGCATTGCCCTGCAGATTGCCATAGGTGATAAGCACAGACCGGTTGCCAATGCCGGGAGAAAACCCCGTCACAATCCCATTGCCACCTGTGGCATGCGTCTGGTACATGTAATAGTACATACCTGTGGCATTTTCCTCAGTATTGAAAAGTTCGGTGTACGCCCATGCGCTAAGTATGTTGCCTCCCGCAGCCGCAGAGAGGTTCACTACAGAGGCGTTGTTGCTGATCCGCGATTCAAACTCCGGATTTGCCACCATGCTGTCATAAGCCGTTTGCATGCCCGGCCCGTAGTATATCGGAGAAACATAATGCGCGGCTCCTATCTGCGAATAATTAAGCGTCGAGTCGGTTATGTACGAAGCGTTGAGCATGTATTCGCTCTCGGGACTTACATTTACTAATGATGCCGAGGGGTTTGTCCGATACTGCAGTGGAGTCAAGTGTGTCTCCGTTGCATTTGCGTTGGTCGTTGCGTTTTGTATGTGGACGTAAGCCGGCCCTCCAACAAGCATGTAGTATATGCCTGCCGCTATTATCACTATGAGTACTGTTATTGCAACCTGTTGTACTATCGCAAGCCTATTGTTATTTGTTGAGCCATTCCCCTGCATACTAATCCCACTAACATGAATATGTGCCAGTGCAGGCACCGCAACAGGTCTGCGTTGCACACGTTGTGCTGTAGCACTCTCCACTGTGCAATCCACATCCTCCAGAGCACGTTGCTGCGTTGGTCGCTGCGTTTGTTGCGACATTCGTAGCCGCATTTGTTGCAGCATTAGTGGCCGCGTTAGTTACGCCATTTGTGGCACTGTTGGTTGCCGCATTAGTTATGACGGTTGAGACGGTGGTGGAAGACGATATCGATGTGGATGACGTGGATGTCGAACTCGTTATTGTTGACACCGAAGTTGAGGACGAGGTCGAGCTGGTCGAAGTGGAAGTCGAAGTGGAAGT
>DAHWXM010000017.1 GCA_027334165.1 Microcaldota archaeon | reverse complement strand
ATATTTGCCTGCAAATTATCTTTCATAAATATGCGAGTGTAGTCTAGCCTGGTAGGACTTTGCCCCTCCAAGGCAAAAACCCGGGTTCAAATCCCGGCACTCGCACTCTTCATCCCTGCATCCAACCAGAGTTGGAACGGGCTCATGCCTTCGTTTGTATTCCCGAAAGTAGTCGCTTCACGATTTTGAACAAGGCATTTTATCCCCCCTCATGGTAATATCCTCTTAGGAGTAAGATACCCCTAAGGGGTGCCCCTGTAGGGCTCGATTCCAAGCTCGCGCTCAGAACCTCTCTTGGTTTCTGCCCCCGAATGCGAAAGCGACCAGCACTATACCTATGAGTATAGCCGCGACAATCACGAGCGCTATAAGCCACAGACCAGATCGTACGGTGTCTACACCCTTCAGTCCGTAGCCTGTTGCGTTATATGCTATGCTGTTCGCGGGTATGCTGGTGGAGCTCTGGAAGTCCTGCAGAATCAAGGCTCCTACTGCGCCCACGATGGCTATCAGGACGAAAGCCACTACCGCGGGCAGCAAGTCCTCAAGACCTGCAGCGTCTCTTCGCTGCTCCACTTTCTTTTCCGGTGCAGTCATGCACGTTGTGTACATGCTATAAGTAGCGTTGAACTTACTCTCAATCTATCGGTGCTTTAAGCGAACTTACTCTAAATCTATCGGTCACTGCATGGTCTAAATCGCTCACATCAAGGTGCGTATAGTTTCGTGCCATCGCGTTCACCGAATCCCCCACTCCGCTTCGCGCGCAAACCTATTTAACCCAGAGCGTGGAAAATAGATTGTTTCACATGGACACGTTCACATCGCTGCTTGCGGACATGCGGAGAGATTCGGGAAATGGGGTGCGCGTCTCCATAGATATAGACGGCACCATCGCCGACGTGCACGTCCCAATGGTGGCGCAATTCAATGGCATGAAGGGAACAAACTTCACGGTTGGCGACATCAAAGACTGGGGTTTCACATCAATCGGGTCAAGCTATGAGGAAATGATGCCCGTATACAAGAACGTGTGGCAGCAGCACACGGACGAGATACGGTTTCTAGGTAACGTGGCACAACTGCGCGAACTGTCCACGCGGTATGAAGTAAGTTTCCTGACTTCGCGCAGCAACGATCGGAGGGATGCAACCGGGGGCACCGAGCACGCACTGTTACGCTGGCTTGCGAAATCTGGCGTCTCTTTCGTTCCGTTGGTGATATGCCCGCTGCACATGGACAAGGCGCGCGACTACGGCTACAATGTGTACATAGACGATTCGCCATCTCTGGCAAGGAGCATAGCAGGCATTGAGGAAAGAGGGGATGTCCTGATGCTCCTAATCGACAAGCCCTACAACAGGGATGTGCCCAAGAGCGAAAGAATATTACGTGTGGCAGACGTGCGCGAGGCCGTGGACGTCCTGCTTAACGCCGCAAGGTCTTCCGAGAGCGCGGTTGCCGTCTATGCGCCTAATGCGCTGCGTCGTGCACGCACGAAATCGGCATGATCCGATGATGATTGCTGTTTCTTCTGACGAGGCAACGACGCTCACCGACTATGTGCTATCTTACCTTCGGGCCCGCGGCCATTCCGTCTCCCTATTTGGTGTTCTTGCAGGAAGGGATTCGGAGTGGGTTGACTCGAGCAGTGAGGCTGCGGAATCCGTTGCCTCAGGGACGTGCCGAGAGGGCGTGTTGTTCTGCTGGACGGGAACCGGCGCATGCATCGCCGCAAACAAGGTGCGTGGCATACGCGCTGCGCTGTGCACAAGCGCAAGGCAGGCGGAAGGCGCAAGAAAATGGGACCACGCCAATGTCCTTGTGATGGGTCTAGAAGAAACCTCAATCCCTAAAGCCAAGGCGGTGCTCGACGCGTGGTTCTCCACGTCATTCGGCAACACGGATTTTGAGAAGAGAAACATCCTAAAGCTTGACGAGCTTGACAGGGCGAGGGGCGATTGACGGTGCGCTATTTTCTAACCGTGCACGGCATAGTGCAGGGTGTGGGGTATCGCGCCTTGGTGAAGGGCGTTGCCCTCGAGAACGGGGTAACAGGATTCGTGCACAACATGCCCGACGGGAGCGTAACAGTGTTTGCGGTCGGTGAAAAGGCCGCGCTTGACTCGTTTGTAAAGGGCATAGACGTGGACACCAATTGGGGTCCGCGGGTGTTCGAGATCGAGATCTCCACGGAAGGCGATCCTGGTTTCCCCGAGATCAGCGAAGAATTTGACGGATTCAGAATCTCGAGGGATTAGCCGCCAGTGTGCCATCACACAGTGTAATCATCGCCGAGATTCGGCTGTATCACGTGGTACTTGCCCTTCAGGGCGTCGAGCAGTTCCTTCGACTTCGTTACCTCGCCGTGCACTATGAACACGTTCTTCAGGTCAGCTATCCTTCCTATGAAACTCATCAGCTGCCTCCTGTCCGCGTGCGCGGAGAGGTGATATCTCTCAACAGCCATCTTGACCTTCAGCTTCTTTCCGACGAGATCTACCTCCTTCGCTCCTTCCAGCATCCGCCTTCCCAGCGTACCCTGCGCCTGGTATCCAACGAGTATCATCTTGTTCTTAGGATCCGGAGCCAGCGCCTCAAGGTATTTCATTATGGGGCCTCCAGTGAGCATCCCGCTAGTAGTGACTATTATGCTGACCTCCTTGCCGCGCATTATCCTGCTGCGCTGCTGTCTGGTAACCACGTTGTAGAAGTTCTTGCTCTTGAAAGGGTCGTCATCGTTGAGGAGTATGCGCTTCTGCAGCTCGTCCTTGCAGTATATGACGTTGTGCCTGTGTATGCGCATGGCCTTGCCTATCATTCCGTCCATGTATATCGGCACCTTCTGTATGAGCCCCGAGCGCATGTAATCGTCAAGCAGCAGCAGGACCTCCTGTGCTCTGCCAACCGCGAACGAGGGTATTACTACCTTGCCTCCCTGCTTCAGCGTCTCGTTTATGCTGGCAACCATAAGGTCTGCGGTCTTTTTCTCGCCCTCAAACGTGTCGTTGTCCCCGCCGTACGTCGATTCGGTTATCAGCGTGTCCGTATGCAGCTTCTCGGTGAATGCGGCGTCAAGGAGCTTAGTGCTCCTGAAGTTCACGTCGCCAGTGTATATCAACCGCTCGTCGCCGTCGTCCACCTCTATCATGGAGCTTCCGACTATGTGCCCAGCCGGGATCAGTCTCAGCTTGAGGTTCTTTATCCTGAACTCTTTGTGGTACTCAACTATGTGATAGTGCTTCACCATCCTGGTGAGTCCATCCTTCTTGACGTTCTTTGGATTGGATATGCGCATGTAGTCGCTGAGAAGCACGTTCGTCAGCTCCAGCGTTGGCTTTGTTGCGTAAGTGTCGCCCTCATACCCCGCAGTGTATACATGCGGCAGGTATCCCGAATGATCCAAGTGCGCGTGGCTTATCACGATGCCGTCTATCGTTGCGAACTCGGTGTCGGGTATCAGCGGGTACTCGTCATGGGCGCCAAGCTTTACGCCGGCATCAAGGAGTATTCTGGTGTCCTTCGACTCGACCATTATGCAGCTTCTTCCTACTTCGTGCGCGGCCCCAAAAAAAGTGATTTTCAAGATCAAGCACCGTCGCCGCTCGAGCTGCGCTTCGAACCCTTGCTGTCTTTTATGACGGCAATGTCTGCAAAGCTTATCTCGACAGGCTTCGGCTCCGGGGTCTTTCTCTCCTGCTGCCTCTGCCTTCTCCTCTCCTGGCCGGTGAGGTATCTCAGCTCCGAGTAAAGCTCATCGAGCTTTCTGTCTACCTCGTCTATCTGCTTTTCTATCCCGGCAATCTCGGTGGTTAAGGCCTGTATGTCCCCGTTGACGTACTCGACCTTTCTCTTGAGCCTGTAGCTCTTTATGGCGTTGTTTAGCTGCTCCTCTATCTCGTTCTTCTTCCTGATGAGGTCACGCTCCGCCTCCAGAGTGAATGCCTCCGTGGCGATTCTGAATTCAAGGCTCTCCTTTCGTCTTCTCAAGTATCCTATCTCCTTGGTATTGTCCCTGCTGGTCTCGGCAAGCTTAGCAAGCGCAGCCTTCTCGGCCGTCTTGTACGCAAGCCTGTGCCTACTCCTCTTGATGTTGGCTATCAGCGGAGGTATCTTCTTCTTCTCCTCATCTATGCTCTTTCTCAATTCTTCTATCCTCTTTGCCTTTGCCCCACCTACATCCTTCTCGAGCGCGCCTTTGTCGTACGCTGCCTGTTCATGTTGGCTTGTCTTTGTGGCTTCAGCATTGCTGCTCTCTTCGTTCAGTCAATCGCCCTTTTGCTTAAAACAAAATTATATGCTTCTAACAGTCTGTCAGTAGCTCTCTCAATGGAGAATTCCCTCGCTGTCTCTATTGCTCCCTTTCTATACGTCGCAGAATTATTTAAAACCTTTTCTATCTTTCTTGCACATTCGGTATAATCGCCGGGAGCGAAGCGTTCGCCGTTTTTGCCCTTTATTATGGTGTCCTTCAGCCCGAGATAGTCCGCTCCGACGACAGGCTTTCCGGTCGCCATGGCCTCCAGCGATACGACTCCCTGCGTCTCGAATGTCGATGGCATGCAGAACATGTCTGACATCGCGTACAGATGCGGAAGCTCCTTCTCGCTCACGAAGCCGAGGAACTTTACCCTGTCGGCTATTCCGAGCCTCCTTGCAACGTCCCTGTAATATCCCTCGGCGGGTCCGTGGCCGCCTATCACGAATCTCACATCGTTTCTCTTCCTCAGTATGATCTTCGCCGCTCTCAGCATGACTTCCAACTTCTTCTCCCTACCCAGCCTACCCAGGTACAGTACGACCTTCTCATCGTCGCGTATGCCGTACGCGCGCCTCAGTCCGGTGCCATCGGTCTCCGGGTTGAACCTGCGTATGTCTACGCTGTTCGGAACAACCATCGTGTTGTTTATGCCGTGATTGGAGAGGAAGGACTGCACGGCGTGAGTAGGTGCTATTGTCAAATCACTCTTTCCGTAGAAGAACTTCGTGTACATCCACACGTACTTCTTCGTGATCTTTTTGAGCCTCTCGTTCTTTGGGTAGTAAGCATTTACGACGTTCCTGCTGTTTATTATGGTGTGGAATGTGCTGACAAGCGGGTATCTGCCCAGCTTTGCCGCCATCAGCGCGGCGAAGCCCATGACGAACGGAGTCTGCGCGTGCACTATGTCAACATCAAGCGACCTGAGCTTAAGCATGGAGTTGTACGGGAATATTGCAACATTGTACTGCGGGTATGGCTTGAAGCCCACGCCGTGGTATATGAACGTGTTGCGGTTGCGCACCTGCGTCTTTTTCCCACTCGCGAATATGTAAACCTTGTGCCCCCTTGACTCTAGCTCACGCTTGAAGTTAAGCATTGACACAACGACCCCGTCCACTGCGGGCAGGTACGTATCGGTGTAAAAAGCGATGTTCAGCCTATCCATAGCATCCTGATTTGGGTATAATAAGCGTGTATTAGGGTTCATTCGAGCTTTATTGCCTCCCCGCCAGCGCCCTTTATCTTCTCCTCCGCCTTCTTGGAGAACGCACTGGCCTTCACGACAACCGGCTTTGCCAGGCTGCCGTTGGAGAGCACCTTGTATCCCCTTAGCTCGATCGTGGGCTTCGCATCCTTGGAGCCCTCCGCAAAAACAGATATCCTGTTCAGGTTGACTTCGTTAAGCCTTATCGTTCTCGGAGAAGAGAATCCTGGACTGCGTATTCTTGTCTTGTCGTACTTGACCGTGTATGTGAACTTGCTCTTCTTTCCTCCTCTTCCGACTCCTCCCCTGCTTCCGGAGCCCCTTCTGTTCTTCTTGTTTCCCCATCCCCATGTCCTGGTTCCGAGGTACTTTCTGTTCTTCTTGCTTCTAACTACCATGAATATTACCTTAAGCCATCCTTGTTATGAGTCCGTTTATCTTGGTGCCTCTGTATCCCAGGGCGCCCTTCCTGCTGAACGATACCTTCAACCCCTCGTATCCGTGTCTCGGCGGGTGTAGCCTTATAGGCATCTGCGCAACCTCGGCGATCTTCTTCTTTCCGCTTGCGACAGCGTCCAGATCCGCTGCGTTTGCCTTGACTCCCTTCTTCTCCAGGAGCTTGCTGGCATACGCACTGTCTATCTCGCCATACGTAACGAAGTCGTTGCACTTCTGTATCATTCCGATATTCGACTTCGTGCCAGGCACGAGCACCATATTGTTGACTCTCCTGAGGTTGAGTCTCTGCATGGTCTCGGTTATGTCCCTCCTGACACCCACTCTTCCCCGTACCCTTATGACTGCGAGTAGTTTGTTCTCCAAATCCGCATTAGGCATAAAATACGACCTTCAAACTCACTTTTGTATTTTACTGATTCTGCAAGTGCAGAATATAACCTATATTGAAACCGATAAGATATATAAGCGTATGCGTGAGCCACGCCTTGTAACTTCTGTGCAATCACGGCGCGGTGTATCCCGACTGCCACGATCCCGTAAATAGGACATTGGTGGACACGCCATTGTTATTGTTTCCCGAGTAGTCATTCTCATTACCGTTGAGTGGCCACCAAGCGGTAAGGGTCGGCAGTTCTATAGGCGCGCCACCTATGCCCTCAAGATAAAGCGTGTAAAGGCCATTTGCGGATAGGGATTCGTTGTACAGTTGCACGTTCGATACCGACCCGTAAAAATACTGGTTTATCCCGGGCGCCGCCCATCCGATGTACAGCGTGCCGCCTCCGCTATTCAACGCGTTGCTCGCGCCTATGCTGCCATCCTTTTTACCGTTTAGGTATACAGTCTCTTCAGAGCCATTGTACGTCATGGCTATCTGTGACCATCTCGATAACGGTATGTCGGAGTTTCCGCAGACCCATGTCCATGCGCCTCCAGAAGGCAGCACTCCTCCGCCTACGCAATCGGATTTGGATATTTGTGAATTCCCAAAGGCCAAATAGTAAGGCCCATTTGCCGCTATGACCGTCCCAATCGACGTGTTTATAGGATATATCCATGCAACCAGCGTTATGTGCGCCGGGAACGAGCCTTGAAACCGTATAAGGCTGCTCTTTCCATCGAATTCGGCTACATACTGCGGCAACTCTCCGCTGCACGTACCTTCCAAATTCAAGTCATAACCGGTTCCCGGTCCATTCGGACGGAACACTTGACAAGAACCCGGAGAAGCTTTTGGAGCAAAATTCGATGGGCTGAAAATTCCGAGAGAGTAAAGAACGCCCAGAACAACAGCAATCACGAGTATGGCCCATCCGTAGGTCATCAGGTATTCCATTGCAGATTGAAGTCTTGATCGCATGTGTCTCACAATTAAGGTGGTGTATATCCGTTTTGCCATGTTCCTGTAAATATCACGTTAGTAGG
>DAHWXM010000013.1 GCA_027334165.1 Microcaldota archaeon | reverse complement strand
TGTAGGTAACGTCATTTGTGAAACTCGTGGTTTCTGCATCCGGCGCCCAATTGCCCTGTGCGCAGAAGTATGTGGAGAAGGAGGTACTTGTCGCGGACACACCGGAGCATGCGGCTGTGCAGCTGTTCGCGCCGCCGTAAGATATTGGATATATGTAATACGCACTCTCCGTGATTACGGAATTTGTCGTAATTGTTGCAGGGTTTGAAGACCCGGAATAGCTGCCGGTGCCAGAACCAGTCCAGCTGCTAAAAGTTGCTCCAGAATCAGGCGTTGCCGTTATCGATACTGAAGTGCCTGAGGTGTATTCACTAGACGGGCAACCGCCACTGCTAATGGGGCTTGCGGATTCGGTGCCGCCAGAACCCGAAAGGGTCAGGGAGTAACAGGCAGCATAATTTGCAGTTTCAGTTATCGCAGAATCCATAGTTACAGTTGCAGGATTTGAAGACCCGGAATAGCTGCCGGTGCCAGAACCAGTCCAGCTGTTCAAAACGTACCCGGAAGAGGGAGTGGCAGTTATGGATACAGACGATCCCGCAGAGTAGGATCCAGAGGTGCAGCCGCCGCTGCTTGTTGGGTTAGCTGATTCCGTGCCGCCGGTACCGGAAAGCGTAAGCTGGTAGCACTGCAGCACGGTGACCGACGCGCTTGATGAGGTGATAGTCAACGGCGGGCTTTCCGAGTCTGTCACCTTTAGCTCGAATTGGTACGTTCCTGCTGCCGTAGAGCCGGTGGTGCTGAATGAACACGTGGTCGATGTTGGAGATGCGCAGTCAGCTGCGTCTGTGAAAGAAGTGGCGCCGGGAGCTTCCTCAAGCCATTGGTACGTGTAGGGGGACGTGCCGCCTGTGGCCCCCGAATCCGCGATTGTCGCGACGGAACCCTGCGTTACAGATTGTGAAGAAGGTGTCGGAGCGGGTAGGTACAAGGCACCGGGGATGATTGTGGTGGTAACGGAAGTTGTTGACTTGCTTGTCGGAGACGTTTGCGTGTATGACGCGGTTATCTGGCCGTTGCCCAGGGCGTATCCCGAAGTTGACTGCGAGTTAACGTTTAGTATAGTTATGTTGCTGCTGGAAGCGGACCAGCCGGTGAACGTGTAGCCGGGAATGGACTGTGCGTACAGGTTGTAGTGCAGTCCCTGCAGCATGTCGAGCTGCGTGTTGGATGTGTATGGCACGCCCTGCACCACCACGTTCGCACCCGTAGGAGTTGTGAGGAGCGTTACCTTCATCGAAATATCGTGGTATGGCGTGGTGAATGCTGTGCCTGTGCCGGAGGTGCTGTACAGGTCAGGTCCGCATACGGCCTTTGAGCATATCTCATACCTCAATGCAAATGAAAGGGCGACTTGCGAACCGGTCGAGGGGGAGTAACCCGGCATGGTGGTGTTGCATATCCCGACTCCGCCATTCGGAACGTATGAGGGATAGCACGCCCCTTCACTGCTGCCGTTCACGAAGAGGGATGTGAGCAGAAACGAATTTGATGCGGTGGAGATGTCGGTTCCGAGCTCGTTGATGAATATCAGCGTCGCCTTGGAACCTGTGCCGTTAGACATCAGTATGATGTTCTGGCAGTTTATCCCGGGGCTGATGTAGCAGTATGACTGCGAGTATGTGTTGGCGCCCTTGGTGAGCACGAACACCGTTATGACGGCTATAAGGACGATGAGTATCAGGAATGACCAGGAGTAGGTAGATATGAACTCGATAACAGACTGCATCTTGTGCTTGCCGCCTCCGAACCCAGCCAACTGCTAGCTTAATGACTCTAAGGAATAAAAGGGTATGCGTTATAGTACTGGAGCACCGGGGGCTTATGAAGAGTCAGGATACCTTCACGGATATGGTGCCGTATACAAGTGTGGGATACCCGGTCAGATAGTTCGCATACCTGAGTGCGATGTTTCCACGGTACACGCTGCCGGTCGGACCGGAGAAGGCGTTGTTCTTGCTGTCATAGCACTGCTCCGTGAGCGTGGCGCTGTGTCCGGACTGGATCTCCCCGCTCTGTATGGTAGTGAATGTGGGAGTTGCATTCGCCGTGCACGAGAACGCAGTTATGTTTATCGGATTTCCGGTAGTCTGCAGTATCGTAAGCGTTAGCGTTCCGTCAGGCTGAATTACGTAGTTTGTGCATGCGAGATTGGAGTTCAGCGTGCAATAGATAGGATTGTTACCGAAGATGCCGAACTCGTACAGCGCGGCTAGAGCTACAGCAACAAGCATTATCATCCAACCATAGGTAGAGAGATACTCAAGCGCGCTCTGCAGGCGCATGCCGTTGCGGGTTTGGCGCATGATCCTCATTAGCGCCGCCAATGTTTATATAGCAGCATGGATCACGGAGGGGTCTGCAGGTGTGCTGGCACTGCGCTTGCGCCAATGAATATGGCAAGCAGGCTTGCGAACAGGAGGAATACGGCAAACAGTGTCACAACGGTCTCCCAGCCCTGCCATTTCTTCCCGGCGGCCTTGCCCTGCGTTCCATCGAATATAAGAGACACCGGATAACCGAGTATGCCGGCGAGGCCAAACAGGGAGTACATGCCCAACAGTGCTATCGGAGCCTGGGTCATTCCAAGCCCGTATCCGTAATATCCGTATATCAGCGCCATGAAGCCGATGAATAGGCCGAAGATGCCCATGTACTGCAGCTTGTTCTTGGTGTGCAGCGTGAGCGACAGGCCTAGCAGGAAGAATCCCCAGAGGGGGTAAAGGTCATAGAAGAGTATGTTGTAGCTTCCTGGGAGCGGCCACGCGAACTGTCCGAAGAGCCCGGTTATCGCTATGTAAGCCCCGAGCATCGCGAGCGGTATCTTGGACTGCTGCATTGCGGGCCTTGCGTCCATGCCCTTCCTCTTTAGCAGGCAGCTCTGCACCGCGACATAGAAGATGAGCAGGCCGGAGAATCCCAGTGCGAACAGCTCTGATGTCAATATGTCTATGTAGATCGACATTTTACCACACGGATATACATGAAACGCATATATTTTTAAATGGTGGTTGGGCTGCCGGGCCCCGCGTCCGCGGCGAGTTGCAGCGGCTTGGGCGAGGGCATGCGCGGCAGCGAGAGTATTTTAAGCTTTTCAAGCGTTAGAGCTAGCAACGGTGGGCGCCGGATGAAACTGCAATCTGCAATAGAGTTCCTGACAACCTACGGATTCGTGCTTATAATCATAGCGGCGTTGATATCGCTGGTGTTCCTTGTTGTCGGATCGGCCAGAACGGAGATACCGTCAGCTTGCGCATCCTTCGGCGGCCTTGACTGCAACTTCCTTAGCTTTTACTCCAATGTTTCCAGTAGGTATTCCGTAGTGACCCTGTCATTAAGCAACTCTGAAAGCGTACCGATAAACATAACCAACTTCACAGTGCAGTACCGTAGCAGCTCCGCCGCGGGCATGTGCACGCCGAACTTCGCGTACCCTGGACAAATCGTGATATGCATGGCAGAGTTTGATGGAGTGAGTCAGGAAGGCCTTAATGTGAACGGGTACTACTCGATAGGCGCGCGGTTCTGCAACAGCGCCCTTTCTGGCATAAGCGCGGCCAACTGCACGCAACCTGTTACTTACAGAGGATCATTCTTCTCTGAGGTCACTGGACAGTTCTCACAGCCATTCGGCGTCACAGTTGCAACAATAGGCGCGAACACGGTGCAGTTCTCTCCTTATTCCGACATATCTCCAATCTTCCTGCCTTCCGGATACACGATAGTGCAGAACGGCGACTTCGTGACGTACAACCCGATCGGCAGAGCGGCATACTCGTTCGGTGCAACATCTTACCAAGGGACAACTTACCTCGGCACTAACACGGTGGGATTCCCGCAGACCTTGGACATGCTCAATGCGACCCCTTCCTGCAGTGCGCCTTACAATTCGGTATTCTCATACGCGTACACCACGCTCTACGTGCCGAGTGGCGATTCCGCGCCCAGCATCTACACCACAGGACCGATGGAGGTGTACTACAGGAAGTCTAACGCCGCTTCGTGGACAGGCGGTTTTGGAGGCACGGCATGGAAGTCGCAATCGGCGGCAACGCAGTACACTGCGAACGCGGCCCTTGGAGCAGGAATGTACAGCGTAGCCATCGCATGGACGGGGGATTGCGGACAGGGTCTCCAGGCCTTCAACATCTCGTAACAGGCATGCATCGGGCAGGCTGCCGTCAGGTAGAGTTTTAAATTACATTTGCAATAGGGTAACGGTTAGTTATGAGGTACGGAAGCACAAACCGAGTGAGAGAAGGCAGTGGCGTGCGGCGGGACAGCAAACTGCAATCGGCAATGGAGTACCTTATGACGTATGGCTGGGCCATACTCGTCATCGCCGTTGTGCTTGGAGTGCTGTATTCGCTTGGCATATTCAGCCCGTCAAGCTTTGCGCCGAAGGCGCAGCCCGGATCCTGCCAGGTGTTCAGGCCGAACGGCCCGGGCACAAGCTACGACCTGAATCTCGAGGGCACGTGCACGGGACAAGTGCCGCGGTACGTCGCCAGCATGTCAGGATGCAGCGGCTGCGGGAACGTGAATGGATCCCGGGTGCTCATCTCTGCGCCGAACTTCCCGACGTCCATGGGCAATTTCACGATATTCGCGTGGCTTAATCCGACATCGGGCCAGTGCAGCGAGCCGGTGTTCGGGTCTGTACGAGACACGTACGGCACGGCAAATGCAGGAGCGATGCTCTCTCTGGTCAATGGGGCTCCCGCGCTACAGGTTAGCGGATACTCCTACAGATTTTATGGAACCACGGCAATGACATTGAATTCGTGGAGCCAGGTGGCTGCAACCTACTCCCTGGGAAACGTGGCAATATACGTAAACGGCAAGCAGACGGACTCCGGGAACATTGGCGTGAGTCCTGCGACGTTCGATGCTGCGATGCCCAATTTGGCCGTGGGCTATGACAACCAGACCATATGGTGCAGCGGAACCATGTCGCACCTGACGGGCCAGATATCAAACGTGCAATTCTACAACGCCTCGCTATCCGCAAATGAGGTAAGCGCTTTATACGCCGAAGGCATTGGTGGTGCACCGGTGAAACTGCAGAGCCTTCTCGGATGGTGGCCCCTCAACGGAAACGCCAACGATTATTCCGGAAACAACAATGACGGAGTGGCGTCTAACACCACGTTCATAGGCAACATCCAGACATGAATCCCTGCAGTCATATGACCGCTATGTCGCCGAAGTTCTTCAATTGCGTGCCGGCATCGTCCTGAGAGTTGAATATCTCTATCTTCACGCCCTTCCTGTCAGCCAGATCCAGCACGTCCCGGTACTCGACCACGTTCAGCACGGAGTCGTTAACCAGTATCCGCTCCGGCCGGGTTTCGCTTAGCGCAACTGCCACCCCGGCAAGGCCGTAGCGCGCGGAGAGCGTTCGTAGCTTCATCATGAACGTGTTGAGGTACTCGAACTCCTTCCGGACGTGTTCGCTCTCAAGGAGCGAAGATACGGTTGCGCTTCGCATGACCTCGCGGATCCCGGAGCGCTCGGCATCACTGCACGCGGCGTAATAGAGCCGCTTCTTCACCGCAACATTGTTGTCGGTTATGTACCGTTTTATATCGTCCTTTGTGAATCCTGGGCCAGCGAGGATGACTATGTCAACGGACATGTTTTCCAGCGTCTTTATTATCTCAACGAAGTACGTTGAGCGCTGCTTCTCATAGTCCTTCTCCTTCATCCTCTTGCTCAGGTGACTGTATATCTCTGCGGTCATGTCTATACCATAACCGCGAATGTAGGACACGAGAGCCTTCTCGTCGTCCAGCACGATGATGCCGAGGCGCGGCCTCTTGGCGTCAATCTCTGCCTGCTTCAGCCGTTTTACTATGTAATCCTTCCACGCTGGTTTTATTACGTCTATTACGTCACCGGCGGCGACATTGATGGTGTGGTAGCTGCCAACGCTGACGAATTCCGACGGCCTGCCGTGGCGTATGATGCCAATTAGCCGCAATCTTCCGGCACTGCGATCTATCTCGACCTTGTCCAGCGCTATGCCCACGAATATCTCCTTCTGTTCGCCGACGTCGGTTTCGCTCGCCTTGAACCTCCTGTAGCTCTTTGCCTCTACAACATCCCCAGCAGATATTATTGTGGCGAGCAGGTAGAGGTCATCGAAGGACTCTGGCTCCAGCTTCATCGCATTTGATATCTGGTTGAAGCGGATAATTCGCATGGAAACCAATCTCTATTCTCTGGAAAGCATTAAAAGATGCTATGAGAAATAGACTGCATGATGGAATTTGCGCCGGTGCTGCTTTCGGCCACCGGCCTCCTTGGAAGCATAGAGACGGCCGCTATGGCCATGCTTAAGGAGTACACGTACGCGGGCATATTCGTCCTGATGGTGCTGGAATCCGCATCGCTCCCAATACCGAGTGAGGTGATACTTCCGGCAGCAGGTGCCCTTGCGGACAGGGGCGTGATAAACATATACCTGGCCTTCGCCGTGTCGGTGGTAGGCAGCATGATAGGGATATGGATAGACTACTTCGTGGCGTACTTCGTTGGGAAAGACGTTGTCTACAAGCATCTCAACGCGTTCAGGGTAAGGAAGGAGACGATTGACGGTTTCGACTCGTGGTTCAGGGAGAACGGGCCTTTTGCGGTTTTCATATCCAGGCTCGTTCCGGTAATAAGGGGATTGATAAGCTTTCCTGCTGGTTTCGCTCAGATGGACAAGCGTCGGTTCTTCCTTTACTCGCTTGCCGGGACTCTCGCCTGGGACGCACTCCTCATGACCTTTGGTTACTACGCGATACAGGTGAAAAGCCTGCCACTGCTCGTTTCCCTGATTGCCGCGTTCATACTTGTGCTGTATCTGGTTTACGTAACAGGGATGAGGAAGGTTTCAAAACGGGCAAGGCTCTGAGCAGGCGCGGGATCATCTTGCTTCATAGGAGGTGCGACAGAGCGACAAGTGCGGCACCGATGAAAAGGACTAACGGTATCATGGCGCTTTGCCGTTGCACATCGGCAATCGCTTCGGGAACCGAAAGGCGCTGATGCGCAGATGGGATCGCTGCACCGCAGTACGCGCTTATTGCCACGCTGTCGCGCACTTGCCATTTCAGTTCGCGAACAGATAATCGTTGCGCCCGATCGGCAATTACGGACGCTTCTGAACCGATGCGTTCTGGCATATTGTCATTGACACTGCGCTCTCCGCGCAACGCCACTTCCGAGCGGATTGTAGAGCCGGCCGCGCTGGCGCTTGCAGCAACGCGCCCTTGCACGGGTCCGACGATTGTTGCAAACGCAGGAGAGCGAACCGTTGGCGGTTCCACGGCCGTGGATGGCGCGCTTTTGTTCGTGCGCCCCGCAGGCATTGTGTAGACTGCGATCCTTTCCGGAGTCGTCTCGTGCTTTAGGCCGTGTGCGGATTCTTCAGGCATCGAAGCGGCGATGTTTGACGCGATGCCTCGCACGGCTTGCGCGGGCCGCCTTTCTTCTATAGTGAATCGCGGCGTTCGCAGCGATGTGACATTGCGGGTTGCCGTTTCTCCATCGATTTTGTTTTGCTGCTGCGATGGTCCGCCATATTCGCCTTCATGCAAGACGCCTTGCGGAATCCGGAGAGGCTGCACGTGGCCTGCAGCAGCATCACTTGCCGCGATTTTAAAATCCGCCTTCAGATGGAAACGCTCTGGAACATGCAGATCGGCCTTTGCCGGGGTTTCGTTTGTTGCGATTTTCAAATCCGTGTTCGCATTGCTTGTCTGAGCGTGGGCGCCTTTACTCACGGCGATTGCCGGGGGGAGGTCCTGGTGCGCCGCCCGTGTTACGAATGCCGCCGTGTCCGCGCCAGCGCCCGCAAACACGCCATGGTATTCCATGCCCGATCGTGAAGGAGGAGACGCTGCTGCGGTCCTTGCGCACTGCAGCGGGAAGTGTGCTGCGTGTGCCTGCACGGGTTCGGGAGCCGTATTCGGCTCAGATGCAGCGTTATTGGCGATCGCAGTGGTGAAGGACGGGAACATTTTTGCATGCGGCGGTGCGAACGAGTGCGTTTCGGCTTGTGGGATGACGCCTATGGGCACGTCGAACCGGAATCTCGCCGTTGCTCCTTCGGGTGTGGCACTTGCGAGAAATTGTGGCACTACGGTATCGGCATGCCCGTCCAAAATGGCCGCGCCTGTGACGGCACGGACGGATAGCCGCGAGGCGCCGGTGCGCTCTGGCCAGAAACCATGGCCGGCAAGCACAATGGGCACGTGCTCAGCACCGCCATTATCAGTAACTTGCAGTGTTTGTTGGCCGCATGGGAAGCTGTCCGTCAGCGTTCGGGACGGCAAAGTGGCATCATTTTTCTGCGCGAGGTGCCCGGATGTTTCCACGGCCTTCAGAGCGACGTGCATGGCGCCATGATTCGCAACGCTTTCCTGGCGGGAGATGCCCGCACTTTCGGGTCCCCTGGAATTAATCCCGTGGGTTTGCGGATGTGCTGTCAGTCGCATTGCAAACCGTGTCAGGCTTGTCCGGACACGCTCCGCGCCGTGTTGAATGGCACTTGCCTGAAGGGTGTATGGCACGCGCACCGGCGTGTGCCGATCCGAGACGAATACGCTGCCGAACAGGTATGGCAGTGAGAATTGCGCGTGGCCCTGAACGTCTGGAACGGACGAGTGTGTTGATGGGATTGGAGCGGTGCGGTCCGGTTGCAGCATCGCTGCCGGGCCGGATTGCGCATCGTAAGCGTGTGAACCCGCTGCGTTGTTTCGGCTGTGCGGGGCGTATCCCAGCCCGTCGGCGTTGTTGCCCGGCATCCTTGAAAGGAATGCCATTACCTCGCCACTAACCCCGCTGTTGAAAAACGTCATGCCCGCGGCGGAGAGGGATGCCGTAACCCGTTTCGAGAGCAGGCCTCCGCCGAAAACCCCGACGTTGCCCATCCCGTTTGCTTTTATCAGTGCAAGCAGTCCGGCCGCTGTGTCGGCCGACGCGTCGCCCGTGAAGCTAAGGCCTATGAACGATGCGCTGTGCAGCGCCGCGGCCCCGAGTATCGCGCCTGGCGAGGCCATGTCGCCAACGTATATGGCGTTTGCACCGCTTGCGAGCAGGTACTGGAATGCAAGCTTCGCGCCCCGGTCATGGCCTCCCTCCTCCAGATTGGCCACTATCGTAACAGGCTGTGACAGCGCAGTTGCGTCAGATGCGCGTGCGATGTCCTTCCATACGTCGAGCCGTCCGTTGCTCAGGCCCGACATCACGCGCTCGGACGTGAGCCGCCGTGTCATGCGCGGAAGCATCCATAGCGCTGAAAGATAGTCGATGCCTGTCCGAGGATCCAGTGAATCGATGAAGCCCATGAATCTCTCCCCTGTGAGAAGCCCGGGAAGATTTGTTGCGCCGATAGCGTTGAACAGTTCTCCGGCAAGGCGCGCGTTTCTCCTCGCGATGTCGGCTATCCTTCCGTCAATGACTTCGGGGCGCAGCAGCGCGTCTGCATTTCCGGTGCTCCCTATGGCGTATAACAGCTCGCTTGCCGCCTCCGAACCCAGCCCGCCTAGGAAATCCTGCACTTCCTTGGTGAATATACGCGGATCGGTTAGAGCAACATCGTTTCCGGTAAGCCGTATCTCGTACAGAAGTGCGCTGGCGATGTAGGTGTCCATGCCTTGAAGCGATGACAGCGTTTCAGGCCGCGCGAGGTTGCCGAACCGTCCGCCTGACAGAGTTATTAGGAATTCTGCTGCGACAAGAGGGTCCAGCGCGCCGACCATCGTGGCCATTGACTTCACATTCTCCGGGCTGGCCTGCCGGGACATTTTTTCGGAAAGTATCGGTATCGAATTTGCAGCGACAAACGCGCGGGACCTGGCGCGCAGGAACGTCTCCGCTGCTGACAGGTTGCCATCCTGCGCGGCCGCATCCTGGAAGCCGGAGAACCCAGAAGTCGCCTTGCAGAAGAAATTGTCGAGATGTCGGGCGAGGCGCTGCGGGGTGTCGTGGCGCATGACAACTTCGAGATCTGCGCGGTTAAGCGCGAACCTCCGGCCCGTTTGTTGCCCGTTCAATGTTCTTCCCCGCATGAATTCCGCCCGCATGGTTTTTAGCGACAACTGCGAATCGGATGCCGCATCAAGGCCACACCCACTTCACACGTAAAGACACAACATGTAGTGTGCCACTGATATTTTGCCACAATTTATTGTGTATCGCGCATGGGACATTATAAAACTTCTGCGGCGGGGCGTGATAGTGCCGTACAGGCCCTTTATGAAAGGAAAAGATTTGCGGGCGGAAACGCGCGCCTTTGCGCCGGCAGCCTGCGCGCGAGGATCACTCTCGCGGGGCTATTATGTAGTTCTTCACTATCTTGATTACCTGGTCGATAGCACGCTTTATGTCCGCTTCGGTCTTCGCGCCGGTGCATATTATCTTTCCGTTCTTGAACAGCAGGAGTGCTGTCTTCGGGTCGTGGATCTTGCATATAGCTCCGGGGAACTGCTCAGGCTCGTAATCGACGTCGGAGGATGCCTTAGCTATGCCGTAAAGGTCGAGCTCGACTCCGAGGTCTGCGCTCGCCACTATGTTTTCAATCTTGAACTCAGGGTGCAGGCTGACTTTTTTGCCAGCGGATTTAGACTCTTTTGCCATTTCTATCAACCAAGCCTTCGCTATTTAAATGCAAGTGAAAGGTATTTATATATTTATATGTAAGTACTATTTGCAATTTCTGGCGCTTAGGTGCATTCTTGGCACCGGCTGCGCACATTGTCGTAAATATCGGTGAAGAGATGAGCAAGCGTTCACACGGACTGTTCTCTGGTAGGACCAGGCACCTGTCCAGACACAACAAGGTATCCAGGACCGGACTTACCAGGCTGATCAACAAGTTTGAGGCTGGGGACAAGGTAGTGATATCCCCTATGGGCAACTTCAGGAACATACCGCACCCGAGATACAGGGGGAGGATAGCCACGGTGCTCGAGAGCAGGGGCAAGGCTTATGTGGTACAGATAAACATCTCCAAGTCCATGAAGAGGAGCCTGGTGGTCCCGCAGGAACACCTGAAAAGGATACCCAAGGCCTGAACGGACTTTTCGTGTCAACGTCTTTTAGCTGAAAATGCGTGCGGTTCAGCGTAGCGCGTGCGTTATTTGATTAGGCATGTGTGGGCATTTGGATTAAATGGAGCCAACTGTGATGCCGGATCAGTGTATGTGGCCCAGCGACGGAGGCCTTGTGAGCAGGTAAAACCTGCTCTCTCCCTTCAGCTCCATTATGACGCGTTCAACCACCAGCTTTGCGGGATCCTGGAGCAGTGACACCCTGTCAGCTATGTCCTGGAAGCTCTCAAACTGCTTCTCGTCCCTCGCCTCGAGTATGGCCGCGAGATGCTTCTTGCCTATGTTCGGCAGGAGCTCCAGCGAGTGCATGCGTATGTTTAGCGAGCCGGCGTTATTGAAGAACGTTACGAACTTAGCCTCATGCTTCTTGACTATCTCGTACACCGCGTTGGGAAGCTCCTTCTTCGCCCCCTCGGTGAGGTCCTGGTAGTTGAGTCTGCTCTTTATTAGGGATATCTTGTCGCGCTCCCCTTTCCCTATGTACACGGTCTCGCCGACCGCCATCGCGTTCCCCTTCGGCACCGCTTCGAGGAGCGTAAACTTGTTGTCGCCTATCAGCTGCACGAGCGGCTCCGCCCTTGCAGAAGAGGACCTGCCTATCGGTAGATAATCGAGCACTATCGCATGCTCTTCAAGATCCTCCCTTCTTTGTTCGTGCTCCTCGGCAGGCATTTGAAACCACGGTTAAATATTCACTGGTACGACTTGATTATCTCGGCTATCTTGTTGACAGTCTCGTCGTCAAACATCTTCCTCTCGATGACTAGCACGTGCTTTATCTGCATGGGCTCTGTTGGCATGAGCTCCACCATCTTCGCAGAGGTCTTTTCGGAAATTCCAAGGGCGGCGATCTCTGACATCGCCTTCTTTGCATCGGAAAGGCTGATCTTGGAGAACTTCTTTGAGTAGTCCTGCATCACCTCCTGCTCGTAGCCTATCTCTCCTGCCTTTCTCCTCTCCTCAAGTATCTCAAGAACTTCCGGCATTGTCGCTACCCTTGTCTCAAGCTTGCTCTTTCCTATCATGCGTTCACCGAATGCTATAATATGAGATACTCTTTATTTTAAGCTTTTCTGTCCCATAACTATCGGTGCTGCCTTGGACGCGCATTCCGCTTACCAGAAGATACTCACAGAGATGAAAAAGCATATCGCAGGCAAGGAGGAGACGCTCGAGCTGATGTTCATAACTGTAGTGGCGAACGGCCACGCGCTGCTTGAGGGGGTTCCCGGAGTTGCCAAGACCACGATGTGCAAGACCATGGCAGAGGCCATGGAGGCGGATTTCAAGAGGATACAGGGCACGCCGGACCTGGTGCCCTCGGACATAGTCGGAAACAGCTACCTTGACGAGCATAACGAGGTCAGGTTCAGGAAGGGGCCGGTCTTCACCAACATACTTCTCGTGGACGAGCTGAACAGAGCTCCGCCAAAGACCATGAGCGCACTTCTCGAAACCCTTGAGGAGAAACAGGTGACCGCGGCTGGAATGGAGATGCCGCTGCCGAACCCGTTCATAGCATTCGCTACGCAGAATCCCCTCAGGATAGAAGGCACAGAGCCGATACCGAAGGTGCTCGCGGACAGGTTCATAGTCAAGATAGACGTGGACTATCCGGGCATGGAGGACGAGATGACCATGATACGCATAAAGGAGCGTGAGGAGAGCGTGCAGACACAGAAGGTGCTCAACACTGCGGACATACTGGGCATGCAGGAGGACGCAAAGAAGGTGTACATGTCAGATGATATAGTAAGCGCGATAGCGAAGCTGGTCAATGCCACGCGGTCTGAGATTCACACCGTTATGGGCGCTAGCCCGAGGGCGGACATCGCACTGATGAAGACTGCGAAGGCAAAGGCCTTAATTGAGGGTAGGAAGGAGGTCACGCTTGACGATATAAAGTTCCTCGCCGGGCCGGTGCTCAGCCACAGAATAAGTGTGAGGTCTACTGGAGGCATCGGCGTGCGCGGCGTGGTGAACGGCATACTTGCCACGATGAAGTTCTGAGCACAGGGCTGCGGGCGTTACTTTTATGAAGATTTTGCAAAAGGTATTTAAACCGGAATTTTGCGCTTAAGAAAAGTATTTAAACGACCGAAATCCATAGGCTTACCGTATTCTGGACACACGCGTGCCCGCAATTAAAGGTTGGAGAGAATGGAAATTTTGAATGGCCTGAATAGGGTTTATTACACGATAATTGCAGCGGCCCTGGGAATAACGCTCGTGTCAGCTTCGGCGTCAACGCCCACCGTAATGCAGCAGGTGACCACGCTTACCGCAAGCCTTTGCGGGATAGTCGCGTCGCTGCGCGCAGTTATAGGCGTTCTCGCGCTTCTGCTCTTCATAGCTGGAGGCACGATGTACGCTGGTGCGCACATGCTCCCTGCCGCTGGAAACCTGAGGGGAAACCTGCAGGGATGGTCCATGGGAATGATAATGGGAGGCGTGGTGGGGATAATACTCGTGCTCATAGCCCCTTACATACTCAACATGATAATAGGCATAGGCGGCGGCGCGGCGAGCGGCATCGTGACATGCAGCCCATGAAGACGTAGACGAATGGAAGACGTACTCGGAGGAAATGTATTTAAATGGAATGCAATCATGTATAAATCGGCTGTTTGGCATATCATTACGCTGAATAGGGAGATGAAATGAATATTGTGAAAAACCTGAAGTTGCTGTACTACGCATTTGTGGTAGTAGGCTTGTTTGCAACGCTAGTAAGTGCGACGACGACAGTTCCGAACCAGGCGTCCACGCTCTCGGCGAGCTTGTGTGGCATAGTTAGTTCCATAAGAACCGTGATAGGAGTCCTCGCGCTGTTGCTGTTCATAGCAGGAGGCAGCCTGTACGCTGGTGCGCACATGCTCCCTGCCGCTGGAAACCTGAGGGGAAACCTGCAGGGATGGTCCATGGGAATGATAATGGGAGGCATAGTTGGGATAATACTCGTGCTTCTTGCACCGTACCTTGTTGGTATGATAATCAACCTTGGTGGAACGAGCTCAGGCATACAGGCACCGAGCTGCGGTTGAATATACGATAAGATAGGTAAACCGGTGCCGCCTTTTTGGCGGCACCCTATTTTTGTTTTAAGTGCAACGGATAGTGCCTACGCACGCACGGGTAAAACGCATGTCATTTGACAAGCAACGGAATCTAGTTTTTTACATAACGCTAATCTCGTTCATATTCGGCATGTACGTAACAATAGGGGAATATCCCGGACCATCACCGCTTTATGATGCTACGGCCGCGGCGGCCCAGCTTGTTGGAATAGGATATTTCATTGCGCACGCCCTTCTTGCGGATGACGCATCGAAGTCGGGACGCACGGGCCGTTTGATGGCATTCGACGTGCTGCTCCCCATACTGCTCACCGCAATAAATACCGCGTTGATACTTGCGTGGATATCTTCATTGCCATACTTCGGGATAGTCGCAGTGATGGGCACCATGCGTACAGTCGGAGTATATCTGCTGTTCCTGCTCATGCCGTTGTTTTTGGTGATTGCTGGCACGTACTTCGCGAAGTTCAGGAAAAGATATGCGATTGGCATGGCGCTGATTGTCGCAGCGCTTGCAATCTCGATAGTATATTTTTACGCTTTCGTAACTTACTTCCAGACAGGAGACGAGATATACATAAGCCTGATGAGCGTGAATGCCCTCGTCTCCGGACATAACCCATACACGATGTCATTCGCCAGCGACCTGTATGGCGTATTCGGAAGGATAGGGGGCACGGCCACAACGGGCAATGCGCTCGTTGGAACGCCAAATTATCCGGCGCTGTATTTCATGCTCTCTGCACCGTTCTATTTCGTCTCACAGCAGACACTGCACAACGTAGGGTATATAGACATGAAACTCGAAACCGCAGTTTTCTTCTTCGCGCTACTGCTGGGTTTGGCATGGCTCTCGGATAGGAAGAGGCTATTCGAATTCCGGTTCGGTTTCGTAGCGGCGTTCGCATTTATGTTGGCGTCGGTGGCCAGCCCGGTGAATTACGTTATGCTGCTTTTCCTAATACTGGCGTATGTGGGCATGGACAGTAGATACGCTTTTTTACCCCTCGGCCTCGCAATATCGGTACAGGAAGAGGTATGGATACCGGCGGCCTTGCTGCTCCTGTACGCAATAAACAGGGACAGAAACCGTGGGATTAGAATGCTTGTTGGAACGGCCGTCGTGTTCATCGTGATAAACGGGGCATTCGTGTACATGAGCCCTTACGCGTTTTTCAGGGACGTGTTTTCGCCGATGGGGAGCCTCCTGCCTTTTGGGACCACGGCAATAGGTTCCGCAATACTTCTGCTGTACCACGTCCCCATAGATGCATCGGCGTTCATTTTCGCGATTGCGGCGTGCCTTTCTGCAACACTGCTGCTTTATTGGAACAGGAAAGAGCTCATTCCGATCCTGAGCATGCTCCCAATGGTAATGTTGTTCCATTCGCTAATAGGGTATTACACGCTCTACCTGTTCTTTGCCGTCTTCGCGTTGGCCTGGCGAGAAAAGAATGCGCCGCACGACCAAGGAAGTATAACGGGGTGGATGAGAAGGAATACGATGCCTACCTATGTCGCGGTCGTTGCACTGCTAGCGATCGGGCTCGGGGGCACGTATGCATATCATCTCAGGTACGTCTCAAACTTCGATATTTCGGTAAGCAATCAGTCGGTGGCGTACGCGGGGAACGACACCGTGTATACGGCACAGGTGCATTACAATAATATGAGCAACGGCACGATGTACCTGTTCCTGCAGGGGCACAGCAACCACACGCTGGAGTACGGCATTTACGGTTTTAACCAGAGTCTGCTCGGCGAAGGCCCTACGTGCAACGACTCTTACACGTGCTACCTGAACTACAACAGGATAGTGCTCAATGGCAGCAGCGGAGTGTACGACCTGCGGGCCGTGATACGGGGAAACGGCATCGCGGACAGGGTAACGTACATGCACGCGATACTCTATGACAGCAATTACGTGTACTACACTGAAAACGTTGGCAACAGCAGCGCCTACGCAACGTGAGGCGGCGCGATTTGCCATCGCGATACGTTTTTAATACTTGATTTGCAAGTATAGGCTTAAGGGATACGATGGCGGGATTGCTGCAGGATGCGTACGAAGTATACACTGAGAACACCAAGCTCGTTCTGCTCTTCTCGATACCTTTCGCCATAGCGTTTGCGATACCGCTTGTTGCGCACCTGTTCACTTACGTCACTCTTGGAGGCACGTTCCTTAGCACGGCCGGCACGTTCAACGGGATAGACATACCGAGCATGGTGATCATAGTCGTGTCGACGATATTCTCGCTCCTGTTCCTGAGCTTTGCATTCGTTGCGATAAGCATGATAGTCAAGTCGAGGAAGACACACGTCAGCATAGGCAAGAGGGCGCTCATGGAGATAGAGAAGCACATCGGCAAGGTTTTCGCCGTGCTTCTCCTATACAGCTTCATTCTGCTCGCGATAAACCTGCTGAGCTATGCCTTCGCGCCGGGCCTTGCGGCAGGCATAACTGCGCTCTTCGGCTTCATCATAGGCGCTATAACGTTCTATGCCCCTAGTGCCATAGTGATAGACAACAAGAGGGTGTTAAGGTCGATAGGGGACAGTGTTAGGCTCGTTATGCGCACGCCGCAATACTACCTGCTGTGGATAGCCCTGCTGACGCTGGCGATATCGCTGCTTGACGTGATCGCTATCGCGGTCTTCGGCACGGTGCTTTCCGGATACGTAACGCTTGTCCTGATCTCCATCTTCGTGCTCCCGTACTTCGTGATACTGCAGACGGAAGCGTACATGCGGAAGTTCCCTCTCCTCGTCCACTGAACGCAGGCTTAACAACATATTTATACCTTGATAGGCAACTACTAACCATGCGTTTGGCTCTCGGACTGTTCGCACTTCTTATTGTTCTTTTTGCTGCGACAGGAGTTAGCGCTGCAGGCTCTTACCATGCGGCCACTGGTTTACTTCTTTCGGGGTACCTGACGTACCAGCAGGCGTGCACCGCAAGCGGGGTGGGAGTCACGACAAACCCCCTCACCATAACCCAGAAGATACCGATGCCCAGCGAGGCAACCTCTATCGCAATGGCCGTAATAGCGCTCAGCCTCGCGATAGACGTTGTGGCCATCGGATACATGGCAAGCAGGGTTTTCCCGGCAACAGGGCTTAAGAACTGGCTTAACAACGAGTATTATGAGATAGCGAAATCTGCACTGCTCATAGCCAGCATCTACGCTGTGATAACGCTGATAAGCAGCTTTGCGGTAATTGTTTCTGGAGCGTCTCCTTCTGGTACGTACCTGCCCAACATAGGCACGCTGATAAGCTCGGCTGAGGTGTACCTCTGCAACATAGGCAGCGTGCAGGTTCAGCCGGCATGGGATTTCATAGGAGCCGAAAGCATGGGCATAGGCATATTCCAGGGCATGACAGTGGGACTGTGGATCCCCATACCGCTGCCGTTAATACCGCCAGACGGAGGCAGCGCACTTCTTTCAGGGTTCACAATGAGAATATACCAGAACTTCATGCTGGAATCCGGAGATATAATCATACAGCACTTCGAATCGATGATATACGACCTTACGCAGTACGTCTTGTTTCCGCTGACCACCATGGATGGCGTGCTGATATCAGAACTGCCGCTGCTTGTTACAGTGGGCCTTACGGTAATGATACCGTTGGGGTTGGTCATGCGCGCCTTCCCGGTAATACGCGGAGTCGGAGGCACGCTCATCGCGATGGGACTCGCGATGTCGGTAATGTATCCTGCAACGCTCGTCCTGCTAAACCTGCCGGTCACGAACTGGGCCAACAGCCTATTCTATCAGCAGGCAGGGGGAGGATCGGCATCGGTCAATGGCGGTGTGCTGTGCACCATGGCGAGCGTCATAAGCAACACCAACATAGTGTCATCTTCTACGGCGCTACCGCCGGGAGCCGCGAGGTTGATCCGTTGCGGGAGCGCGAGCCTCCCAAAGAGCAGCACGGCCTTCGTGCTGTACTACGGCTTTGAAGCCTTCAACGGCATGTACCCGTTCATAAACGACGTGCTTCAGTTCGGCTTCTATTCTATAGTGCAATTCCTCCTCTTCGTACTTGACCTCATGATATTATATCCATTGACTGACAATGTAGCAAAGGCGTTAGGAGGCACCATCAGACTGAACCTCGGAGGCAAGCTCAAGCTCGCGTGATAGTATGGATTTGATTTTGCTAAGCGCCGGAAGTGCGGTGTCGCAATCCTGCACATTCGGTGCGATAGACCAGGGCAACTGGATATCCATATCTACGCTGATAGTGCTGCTCAGTGTGACGGTCGGCGCCCTCGTGTATGCGGTGAGCAGCTTCCTGCCGACAAGCACCAGGGAGAAGCTCAGGGGCACCATGCGCATCGAGATGGTCCAGGGCATACTGGCTCTGTTCATAATCCTAATACTGGTGGCGTTCGCCGGAATGGGATGCCAGCTCGGGGGGATGATGACGAATGGCCTTACCGCAGGCGTGTACCAGGACCCTTTCCAGTTCGCACAGCTGTACCTGAACAACCTGCTCTTCATAAAGAGCGGAGACATATTCGTGAACCTGTACACTTCCAGCATAAACTACCTTGTGGCGGGTAACCTTGCAGAAGCGCTGGCAGGGCTTATAGAGGAGCTGATGTCAAAGGCCCTGCCCCTTAGCCTCAATGCGAACGTGCTTGGCATATTCTATGGTTATGCGAGCGTCGCGACAAGCACGTACACGGTTATGATGATGGTGTCGTACGGGATACTCTTTGTCATGTGGCTCATGCTGTATTTCGTGCAGTCGTTCGCAATGACGCTCATAGCGCCCCTTGCGCTTCTGATAAGGACAGTGCCGTACGGGGGGCCAAAGCTTCGTGAGGTGGCCGACACCCTGCTTGCCATAGCGGTGGCATTCTACTTCGTATTGCCGCTGGCGCTTACGTTCAACAACTACACCATAAACTGGATGTTCTGCACCAGCCAGGTTGGACTCGTCAATGTCACCGGAACAAACAGCGGCAGCTGCAACCCTTACGTAAGCTACACGCAGACCAACTTTGACATCAATCTGCCGGTGAGCAGCCTGCTTAGCGCACAGAATGGATACAATCTTAGCGGATTAGGGACGGTAGTTGGCGGATTCTTTGGCGGAGCGATATCCGGCAACGGGGGTCTGGCGAACATGATGGGCAATGTGCTCGGTACGTTGGCCGGCATACCCGGACAGACGGACAACTACGGGGTCGAGGTGGCCGAATACATGTTCACAAGCATAGTGCTTATCGCACTTGACGTGGCAATAACACTGGGATTTGCGCAGGGCCTTGCGCGGGGCCTGGGCTCGGTTTCCGGAGCCATGAACGTAGGACCGTTTTGGGGGAGCGTATGATGTCGAACAAGAACAGAATATTTTTCATGTTACTCCTGTTCTCCGGAGCGATAGCGTCTGCGGCAACACCTCTCGAGACAGGATACTCGCAATTCCAGAATTGGCTGCCGGTGGTCATCGCGGCGATCATGGTAAGCCTAATGCTCACTGGCGGGTATTACCTTATAGGAGTCGCACTTAACAACGCCAAAGTAAAGGGGCAGGCTCTTGGCGAATTCTATCAGGCGATAGGGACCGTGGTGCTTGTTGTGCTTATAATCGGAGTGCTCACCATATTCGGCACTTCCGTAACATCCACAAAGACGTTCCTAGTATCCCCGGCAAACATGCTGAAAGTCTGCAACTCCCCGCAGCTCTCCGGCTCGCAGCTGCAGTTCGTGAGCAGCACTGCTCAAGGCCCTACCAACATAATTTGCAACAAGATAATCGCAACAGCAAGCAAGAGCAACAGCATGACGGCAAACATAGACTACGGCCTTGCCGCGTCGTACGTGATAGCGGCGAACATGACAAACCAGACAGTTGCCAATCTAAATTCGCTTTACTACATAGAAGGCCTGATGCAATGGCTGAGAACCTTTCATTCTAATACAATATTCTGCCTGCCGGTGACTTGCGCTATCCCGTTCAATCCGGACAATGACGCGCAACTGGTATTCACTTACATGCCGTTCCAGGGGTACATATTCGGCAGGGTGCTCACCCCTCCGATAGAGATAATGGCAACGACGCTGTTCTACATGTACTTCATGGAGATGGTGGTCATACTACTGTTGCTGTATGGCTGGCCTTACATGCTCGCTGCCGGAATAATACTGCGCACCTTCTTCATGACCCGCCGGGCTGGAGGGCTCATAATAGCCGTTGTGCTGGTGTCGCTGCTGGTAACGCCGATTATAGTGCTCTTCGAGTACACGTCCCTTGGCAACAACAACATCCTGTGCCAGTATGGTCCAAAGGGCCCCAGTGCCGGCAACCCTTCAAATTGCATTCAGCTCATCGGCACTAACTCCATACCTTCGATGGCTATTCATGAACTGCCGCTGCATGACACGCAACAGTCGCAGGCAATAACATACCAGCTGAACTTCTTCAAGTTCCCGAACGTTGCGGAGGTGCTTAATTACTACGACTGCTATCCTGTCGGGACTAGCCAGTTCAGCGTCGTTTCAACGATAATAGGGGGTGACGTCAGAAGCGACTCCGGGATACTGGGTGTCGAGTTCGGATTTGCGAAGTGGTACCTCACTCCGTTCGGGGCAGGTGCGGGCCTGTGGAGCATCCTCGGCGGTTTCGCGGGAAATGCCGGGAGCACAAGCGCACTTGCCGGCGTGCAGACTCCGCCCGGATACCAATGCTTCGAAGGCGTTAACATGGCGTCTACGCTCATGGATCTGTTCAACGTGTACGGGGTGATGGGCGTTACGGGTTTCATAATGAATATACTGAATGTGCTGTTCTCCCTGTCCGCGATAGTCGGATTGTCTGCACTTCTCGGAGGAGACACGAACATAATAGGTCTTGGGAGGTTCGTATAGGTGCGTTTGTTGAGAATCAAGATGCTGCTGTTGATAGTCCTGTTCACGTCCTTCGTAGCGGCGCAGGCTGGCGCGTCTGTATTCGATGTGGTTGATTGCAACACGCTATTTACCACGGGAACGACCGGAGCGACATCCATAGGATCGCATCCACTGGTCAGCGGCATGCTGGCATCGAGATCCACCCCGACGGGCATGCTCGAATTGTCGATCACGATAGTGCTGCTGGTGCTCACGGTCCTAGGAATAGTGTACGCGATAGGCATGGCTTTTGGCATAAACAAGCTAACTACTTTCGTGAAGGCGGAGTATCTAGAGAGCATAGCGAACCTCGCCATCATAGTAATGATTGTTGGCGGCATAGGCGTGTTTGACGGATCCATGACCTTCCTTGCTAACCTGGCTGGTGCCAGCGTGACCGGAACTGGGAGCACGCAGTCGGCCAACATAGTCAATGCAGGCCAGCTATACCAAAACCTGTGCAATAATTATGAGAACGGAATAGTGATGAGCAATGTCTACACCTACATACCCGTCTTCTACGAGCTCTTCATATACAATGCGATAATCAGCTTCAAGGTAAACCTCATGCCGACGGAGTTCGGAATAACGTTCAGCCCGTGGTACGGAGCGCAGACGTTGAGGACAGCGGTGTGGTCGGAAATGGACATCACGTTCAGCATCATAATAATGGGCCTTCTGGTGATATTCACGCTCTTCATAGTGTATTACCTCTTCCCGGTCTTCCTGTACGCGGGGCTGGCGCTCCGTGCCTTCCCTTGGACTCGCGCAGCGGGTGGGTCGCTAATAGCTCTGTTCATATCGTTCTACGTGGTGTTCCCAGCATTCCTGTACGCCTTCTCCGCGGTGCTCTCTCCCAGTGCGGGCGGCTCTGCGGTTTGCATATCCTCCCCGACACTCTGTTCGCAGAGCAACGTAGGCAATGCGGTAGGGCAGATTAAGGGGAACAGCTTGTCGGCCATCGAGGCGCTTGCGGCAGTAGCTGACGGGAACGTCTTCGGAGATGTTATGTATCAGGACGTTATGCAGTACGCGTCCACAATAACATACGCGGTGTTCCAGATGGGGGGGCTGATCATATCATTCTTGGTATCTTATGATCTATTAGAGTTCCTTGGGGACGTGCTTGGGGCCCCGTCATTGCAGAGCAACAGGCTACTGCAGAAGGTGATATGACATGCTGAATTTTGCACCGCTGTTGTTCCAGAGCGCTACGCAGCAGGCCTGCACTGGTCTGTGTCAGGTCATGCTCTCGCCATACACCGCGTGGTTTCCGGTCGCCATAGTCATAACGCTGCTGATAATGTCCATACTTGCGGTGATATACGCGCTAAGCCCGCTCGTTGGAAGGAACGACCTCCGCGTGTGGGTCAAGGCCAAGCTCTACGATGAGCTATCATCGATAGTTCTGATAATGATATTCATGGCCTTCGCGGCAATGCTGACCAGCGTCCCGGTTCTCGGAGCGTTCCAGTCTGCGGGGCTGGCGCCTAGCGACTGCGCATCCGCGATAACGTCGCATAGCGGAGCGGCCGTTGGATACAACAACCTTTATTTCCTGTCGGAGTGCGACCTCTGGAGTTACAACAAAGACATTGTACAGCTTACTTACATATCGTACTGGGTCGGCATGCTAGTGTCGGTTACTCCCGCCTTCTCGCAGACGTTGCCTCCGGGGAGCCAGATAAACGTCACGGTCAGCCTTAACCTTCTCCCTATAGAGCCCGTGTTCCATTACATGGTGCCGCTGCTGAATTCACTGTACATATTCTACATCCTGGTGCAGGTACAGTACTTGCTGATAGGCGCCTCGGGTCTCATATTCGGGGTGCTCATGGTCGTAGGCCTTGTGGCAAGGTCATTCGGTGTCACCAGGACTTTCGGAGGCGCGATGATCGCGTTCGCTCTCGGGATCGGATTTGTGTACCCGCTCATGACCAGCATAAGCTATGGCTTCTTAGACAACACCATAAACGTCGCCGGAAATAACCTCCTGTGCAATTTCGGTGTTGGAAACAACGCGCAAGGTCATGCTTGTGTCGGAGTGTTCATTGGCGGGGTCATGCTCTTCGTTGGATACCTGTTTGGAAATATGTTTACAGGAGGAACCCTGGCGATAGTGACAAGCTTTGCCGGAGGGGCCGCGGGATTCTTGTTTGTGTGGCACCTGGCGCAGCAACTCCTGATATACGGCGCGCTTGTAAGCATAGGGCTCACGTTCATTCCGCTGATGAACATAACGGTTGTCGACACATTCATAGTCGACTTCTCCAGATCGGTAGGAGAGAGGATGGATTTTATATCACTTCTTACAAGAATAATGTGAGGCCATGAAAATAATTCCGCTGCTCTTGCTGGTTGCTGCCCTTGCAGGTACGGCAAGCGCGCAGGCGAGTGGCAACGTATTCACGCAGTACTGCAGCAACGTGAACACCGGTGGAGCCAACAGCGTTGTTGGCATAACTGCGCCGTGGTACTGCAACAACATCAACGCAGCCGCGGAGAGGATTTGGGGCACGTGGGAGCCCGTGGCCTTCGCCGCCATGCTTCTCTCGTTCTCGATAGCTGCAGTCGTAGTCATGTTCGGCATAGCTCTCAGAAACGACAGGCTTAGAACGTTCGGGGTAGGGGAATTCTATGAGGCCTCGGCGACGGCCCTGATAGTCATACTGTTCACGTTCGTTGCGGCGGTAATGTTTGGCCTGATACCGGGTACGTTCGTAGGCGCCTACAACCCCTATAGCATATCGCTCGGATACATAGGCAATATGATAGGGACAACGTCGTCCGTGATAACGCACCTGTTCCAGATAGGCATGCTCGAGCTGTTCTATCCGTCCGTACAGCTGTTCTTCTGTGCACCACTGACCGACTATCACTGCGCCGTGTCGTACACCATACCACCGTACCCGACCATAACCTTCTTTGAGGAGTACTCGACGTTTTGGGCGATCTTCGATTACTTCGATATGCTTGCCGGAGGCTTCATGGCACTGCACATCGAATTCTACACGATAGTTTTCTTCATGTATGCTGCGATACCGGTCTTCCTGGTCCCGGGCATCATCTTCAGGGCGCTTATACCGACAAGGCACCTTGGCGGCATGATGATGGCCACGGCGATAGGCTTCTACTTCTTCATGCCGCTGCTGTTCAGCGTAGCTTACTACTTCACCTCGCAGGGGACGCTGCAGCAGCTCAGCAGTATGTCCGCCGCGCTTGACAAGTATGGCGGCTGCCAGGTTACCACCTCTTCCGCGGGTGTCAACACCGAGACCTGTTCCGGAGCCATACAGAACGTGATATCGCCAAGCCACCCGCTGACTACGGCGGTGCAGGTCGGGCAGAGCGCCCTTGGGGACTACTGGCTCTCGGTGCTGTTCTATCCCGCGCTCATAAGCGCCATGACCTATGCGTTCATAACCCAAGTTGCCGAGATACTCGGGGGCATGGCAAGAACGTCGGGCAGGCTGCGCGCCATATGACACTGTGACCGGCAGGGTATGCCGATGTTCTAGGATGCGAGAGGGGTTTATAATTATTCGTTACGCATAATATTGCGGTAGACCATGGCGCTAGAATTCCGGCTTATGCTCTTCGTCATATTCATCCTTGCTTCACTAGTGATAGTGCTAATAACCGCGGCCATACCCGCGCAGTACTTCTGGATAAAGTTGCCGCTGGGAATAGTGGCGATAGCGCTCAACGTGCTTGCGGTATCCACAAGATACTTCACCTACCTGTATGAGCCCCTTACCAGGATGAAGAAGCGCACGATAGTTATAGACGATGGAGAACCGTACATAATGGCACCGTCTGGCAATGCCATTGTGCGAAGGGAGAAGGAGAAGGTATTTGCGACCGTTTTCGTCAAGATACCGGTATACAGTTCAGCAACCGAGATGGAGGATCAGGAGAAGCTAGATTTTGCCGTGGCATTCAGCAAGATGCTCTCCATAATGAAGGAACCGTTCAGGATAACGACCCAGCTGTACGTACTCAACAAGGATGAGTACGTGGACAAGATACGCGCCAGGCTGAACGACGTTCAGGACAAGTACAACACTATGCTTGAGAAGGAAGCGCAGGCAGGACAGCAGGACAAGGGAGTTGCGCCTCCGGGATCGAACAGGCTGCGCGGAGAGCTCACCATGTGGAAGAACATGCTTGAGAACGTGAACAGGGCGAGGGGCCACTCGCTCTCCTCATTCGCCGCCATAAGCGCAACGGGCGGCACGGAGGAAGAGGCGATAAACCTGGCGCTGATGAAGGGGGACGAGCTGGCCAGCGGGATAAGCGCCACTTATGGCATAGCCGCGGGCATCGCCACGAACAGCGAGATATTGGAGCTCATAGAGCCTGAGAAGAATATACCGGTAGCTAATGTGAGCCAGAGCATACTTGAGAAGAGTGCGGGGATGAGCTGAACATGGATGAGGAGGGACTTGCTTACATAGGATTGACTTCGATGGTCATGATCGCTCTCGTGCTGACTGCCGGAAGCTACGGCGCCTTCTCGATCGTGATACTGGCCCTCGGGCTCCTCGCCATAGTGGTGAACGTCACTATAAACTATGCCGATTTCATAATATTTCCGCTGTTCACGCGCATCTTCGGAATAACGACAGTCCCGGCGAGCAAGTACCGGATACCGAAATCGCAGGACGTTATAATCAAGTACGTCAACGGCATATACTACGCAACCGGATACCTCACCGGCAACGTGTACAGCTACGTGTTCACTTCAGAGCAGACGCAGGACGACCAGACCGTGCTCGCAGGCGCGATGGAGAAATGGGAGAGGATAGTGATGAACGCGGACTTTCCGTTCAAGATGAATGTCGTTGCCGTGCCGCAGGGCGTACAGCAGTACAGGGACGAGATAGATGGGCAGAGGGGCTACCTTGAGTTCCAACTTTCCAGGGAGGTCAACGGCTCCAACCCGAATCAGATGGTGGTGCAGGAGCTGCAGAGAAAGCTCGGCGTGCTGCAGGCCAAAATGGATAGGATATCCGCGGGAGAGCGTCCGCTTAACACTATAATATACATAGAGTCCACGGCCGTAGGGATAAGCGAGAAGGAAGCGGTTGACAACCTGAGCACGCAGCTCAGCCAGCTCCAGACGCTGTTCAACTCGTTCGACCTCAGCATAAGCAGGGTCATCGGGAGAGAGCTTTATTATTTGAACGTCCTCAATTACAGGGTGTTCAGCGAGGCGGAACTGGGCAAGATATTCCAGGTGCAAAGATAGGCGATAAAATGTCATTGATAAGGATCCAGAAGGTAATGAGCAACGAGCTCGCGAAGAGAGTGTTCCTCAGCAGGCCGCCGGAGCCCCCGTACCAGTACCTCCTCAATGATCCTACGGACTCGATATTCGTTGGCACCACCAAGATATTCGGAATACCGTTCACGTGGACGTTCGCAACACTGACCAACCCGCACCTCGCGGTAGTGGGAATAACCGGCTCCGGAAAGAGCTTCTTTGTGAAGACATTCCTGATACGTGCGAGCTACATATGGAACACGAACGCGATAATAGTTGACTGGGCAGGGGAGTACAAGGCGTGGGTAAGGCAGAGCGGGGGCGTAATAATAGCGCTGTCCAAGGGCGACTACATAAACATAATGGACCTGTCCGGCATGAAGCCGGTAGACAGGGTCAAACAGATCATGAACTCGTTGGACATACTTACGGACATAGCCGACTATCCGGAGCAGCGCAGGCTCACTTCCGAGGCCATAGAGCAGGCTTACGTCAACGCCGGTTTTGTGCTTTCCCAAGCCCCGGAGCGCGGCAAGGACGCGCCCACGCTCAAGGACGTCACGATGCTGCTCGAAGAAAAACTGCAGGAAGGCACTTATGCGTATCCAGCCGAACTGGAGAACGCGCTGTACAGGCTCAGACAGTTTACCAGAGAGGGAGAGGATTACTTCGCAAACAAGTCCACCATAGACATAGACAAGCTCACGTCATCAGGGCTCGTTGACCTGGACCTTTCGGCGCTTCCTGACGAGAATTTCAGGGCGCTTGCGGCGATGTTCATACTGCAGACGCTGAAGGAGAAGATGCGCGCAGAAGGGTGGAGCAGCAGCAAGGGCCTGCGTGCCATAGTGGTTCTGGACGAGGCGTGGAAGGTTGCCAGTGACAACAGAAGCGACGCGATAACCATAGTTAGGGAGGGAAGGAAATATCAGTTCGGTCTCATAGTCGCATCTCAGAATCCGACGGACATAAACGAGGCGATATTCTCCAACGTGGGCACCACGGTGATGCTGCGGATAAGGTTCGAGAAGTTCATGAACTACCTGCAGGGATCGCTCAACTTCTCCAATTTCATGAGAGGCGAGATAGGAAAGTTTGGAGTGGGGCAGGCTGCCTTCGACATGTCCTTCCATTCGGCCGTCCAGTTTCCAGACGTGTTCCTGCTGGACAGGATAGTCGGAGAGGAGCCTCTCGACGTCTATGCGATAAGCATAACCGAGGTGCTAACCCCCAGCGAGCTTGCGGACAAGAGCATACAGAAGGATTACCACCTGGAGAGGATAGACCTGAATTCAAAGCTTATAGAGGCCGGAATAACGTCGGAGGTGGTGCCGTCCGTCTTCGACGAGCTTGACAAGAAGGGACGCATAATGGACGTCAGGGAGTTCGTCCAGATACTGACCAGGAAGGGCATACCACGGGACGCGATTGTCACGCTTCTCCGCGGACTGAAGATAGTGGACATAATAATAACCAGGGTATTCGCATACTCCGGTCAGGGTGGCACATAGCATGGCCAACACGTTCGTAGTCAACAGGCTCACGCTCGAGAAGATACTCACCTCGTTCAAGGTGAGCAGCAAGAACATAGACGAGCTCAGCAACGCGGTGAACAAGATGCACAGGCACGTCAACGCAGTTGCCTTCGTAAACATGCTGCACAGGTACGGCATAAAGGATAGCGACATAACGAACATACTGCGCAGGATAGGCGTGGATGACATAACGATAACGGACATATTCAACATGCGCGACGAGCAGCGCATAAGCGAAACGTACGGAAAGATAGCGGAGCTTAGCATAGACTGAGGGATACCATGGCAGCAAAAACCGTCTGTATAATGTGCGGGAAGGAGAGGAACGGGATACGCGTACGCGAGGACCACGTTATACGCGCGATACGATGGATAAAAAGGAACGTGACGAGGAGCGAAAGGAACAACACGCTCGTCGTTTGTAGGGAGTGCTATCCGAAGTACAAGGCACAGAGAAGCCGTTTCGTGACCAGGCGCGCATTGTACGTAGGGATGGGCATCCTCTTCTTCGTGTTCGGGAACCTCCTGGCGTTCTCGCTGACCACCCTGCTCATCACAACGGCGGTGCTGCTCTTCTTCTATCTGCTGGCGCTATTCAACTACGTTCCGGCCCTTGACATTGGAAAAGCGAAAAAAGAGACTGCGGTTGGGGCAAAGAAGTAGCTTCATATTACTTGCGGCGCCAATGGATAAGCAGGATAAACCAAGTGCAATGGCACCTTTCTGGAGGAGCGCATGGCGGAAGAGCCCATAACAGTACCAAAAGTCGAGGAGATACGGTTCGGGGGAGAGTTAGTAGGAACCCTGAACGCAATACAGGGCAAGATAGCATCAATGCCGTTCTACACCAGCAGGATAGATGGGGACGAGCTCACCATAGCCAGAGTGGAGAGCAGGAACATCAACAAGAAGCCCTATCTTTTTTACATGATAAAGATCGGGAAGCAGGGGGTCAAACTAGTTTACTCGATACCTCCCGACACCAGCGAGAGGATGCGCCGCGCTGCAGTTATAAAGGATTTTGTAGCGATACTGTCGCTAGTGACGGATTCGTACAGAATAGACCAGTCGAAATTCTATCAGTACATAGACTCGGTGATGGACAACCTGCTCAAGGGCCTTTCGGAGAACTACAGCAGCCTGTTCAACAAATACGACGCGCTGCTTATGGAGTACAGGGAGCTCAAGAGACTCAACCTCGAGCTTAGCGCATCGAACAGGAATCTCACCGTACAGTCCTCCGAACTGAACGAGCGCAACCGTGTGCTCGAGGAACAGGTCAATGCGCTCCAAAAGTACTCCGATGGGGCGCTAATGGCCATGGTCGGCGACTGGATAGAGGTGCACAACAACACCATAGACATAAACGAGTTCTCGAAAACGTACGGCATTGTCCCATCCAGGGTGGAGCAGATACTTGACAAGATGGTGAGCCAGAGATACCTCGAGATAAAGGAGTAGGTGCCATGAAGTACAACGTCAGGATAAACAGGAAGTTCCGATACGTCAAGACGTACATGGTGCTAAAGAAGGTGAACGAGAACACCAACGCGGTATCGAAACTCGTCCAGGGATTCGTAGACAGGTACTTGGCCGGTAAGAAGACGGGATCTTAGTAGGTATTCGGCGAGTGGATGGCAAGCAAGTTGCAGATAATATTGGTCGCTGCGGCCTTGTTGGCAGTGATAGTCGGCGTCTTGGCCTTTTACGTCCTTGGCGTGCTGCATTCGCTGATTGCGGTGTCTGCGGGTACTCCGACCGGAAGCATAAATGCAGAAGCGTCGCTTGTAGGAGGATATCTGCTGAGGTACAACAATGCAGAGCAGCTTGCGGGATACGCGCTGCTCAAGTACCTGGCTTTCAATGCCACCGGTGCAAACATAACAACGTACGTATACGGAAGCAACCCGGTGAGCAGGATTTACTTCGTCAACACCACCATTGGCGCAGTGAACTACTGCATACGGTGCTACGCGCCTGGTGCTCTCGCTGATTACCTGTACAATGACCTGTCTGCTTCCGGAATGATAATAAACAGTAGCAGCTTCAACTACGTGAGTCTGTCAAAGATAGGAACGGTGCCCAACGACTCCATAGTTATAATAGCCTCGGGCCTCATGCCGACCGGGCTGATGCCGTACCCCTCGTACGGAGGTCCGGGATTTGAAGGCAATGTAAGCCTGCTGACCCTACTCGGGCGTGGGGACACCGTGGTGTACGTTGGCAGGAATTTCACCACTACGATAGGGGTTGGCGGAGACATATTCGTAACTCCGCAGTACAGCCTTCTCGCACTCGAGAACGCGTCGATCATCGAAACGCCGTTGCAGGGCAATTCCACCACGCAGGGCTCTGCGTCAAATTCGACAATGACATTCGCGCTTCTAGGTGGCAGGGTCTTTGGAAATGCAACGGCGGTAGCCTCGGAACGGGGCACGTTCGTCGCACTTAGCAATTATCCACAATCGGGATGGGACAACGCGAGCGCTCTCGCTGCAGACATAAGCGATGCGGTGAGCTCAAGGTTTTGGTTCCCCGTACTTGCGCACGGAAGCATCAACGAGAGCATCACGAACAACACGGGTTATCTTCCGGCACTCACGAATGAGAATTTCATGAACTACTCTGATGTGAACAACAGGCTCGGAAGCTTATACGGAGTCGCGGTGGTTGACTTTTACAACGGAGGGACCCACAAAAACGTGACGGTGCCATTCACGCCGAGATTTAACAGCAACGGGGATCTTTACATGCCGCCGGTGTTCGGCGAAACGCAGAGCCTGCCTGTGACAGTTTCTGTCAGCGGTGCCGCTGGCCATCCGTCATCATACCACATAAGCGTGTACAACGCCAGGGGGCAGAACTTCGGCGCACTGGATCTGGGATTCTACAACCAATCATTCAATATCATACACTACTACTCATTCTCGATACCGAGCGGGTACTACATCGCATCCCTGCGCGACCTGAACAACGTAACCTACGGGCAGGCGATGTTCTACGTGTCCCCGGTTAACATAACGCCGGTCAACATGAGCTTCAAGAACGGCACGTTCGTCTTTTCGCTCATCAGCCATGGC
>DAHWXM010000002.1 GCA_027334165.1 Microcaldota archaeon | reverse complement strand
GCCAGATTCGAACTGGCGTACGCGGGTCCAAAGCCCGCGGTCCTTGGCCACTAGACGACGGGACTCTGATTCTCCTGATCCTTGAATATTATCTCCCACGCTTAAATATTTATTATGAGATTGTTGCACGGATGTTAAGATGACGGAGAAGCTGTATCTAGAGGACATGCGAATGAAGGAGTTCGACGCAGTGGTACTGCGGGTAGATGCCGGTGCGATTTACCTTGACAGGACCGCGTTCTACCCTACGGGAGGAGGGCAACCAAACGATGTTGGCAAGATTTCTTTCGATGGTGGCGAAGTGGACGTTACAGACGTCAGAAAGGATGGGGACGACGTGGCGCACGCGGTGTCTGACACGACGATGCTTAGGGAAGGAATGAGGGTGCACGGAACCATCGACTGGGACACACGGTACGCCTACATGCGGCATCACACCGCAATACACCTTATAGACGCAGTGGCGATAAAAAGCTTCAACAACAGCGGGGTGCTGACCGGCGGCCAGATATACAAAGACAGGGCAAGGATGGACTTTGACATGCCGACCTTGAATAGGGAGATCGCTCAGGGCATTATTGACACCGCAAACGCGGAGATAGCAAAGAACAGGAGAGTGCTCGTGCGGGAGATAAGCAGGGAGGAGGCGATGACGATACCGGATCTGGCACGCACAGAGCCAGGGCGTGAGCTGCTGCGCCGCCTTCCCGTAATAAGGGTCGTAGAGATAGAGGGGCTGGACGCACAGGCGGACGGGGGATTGCACGTGCAGAACATAAGCGAGATAGGGAGAATCGTGCTTAACGGGTATAAGAATAACGGAGCCCACAGCAAGCGGATAGAGATATCGCTGTCGATCACGTGAGTGCGTCACAGATCCTTTGTAACCTCGTCTACAGGCTTCTTCTCGAATCCGAACACGGCGCGCTTAAGGGCGCGCAGTGAGAGCGTGGCGCAGTGCATGCGCACAGGGCCCGGGTCTATGCTTATAATCTTAAGTAGTTGCTCCCTGCCCATGCGTTCTATCTCCGCAAGGCTCTTTCCGCGCGCCTCGTCGGAAAGCATGTTGGCGGTGCCCATGGAGATCACACAGCCGCTCCCCTCGAAGCTCATTTCCTTGACCTTGTTGGCCTCTATCTTTAGGTAAACATCTATCCTGTCGCCGCAGGATATGTTCTCCTCGTGCGCCTTGGCGGTTGGCTCCTTTATGGAGTGCTTGTTTGACGGATTCTCATAGTTCGAGATCATGTTTTCCGCGTACATTCCAAGTTCCATGGTGTCACTTCACCCTGCACTGAAGCCGAGAGGGAAGAATGCTATTAGCACGCCCCCCACGAGGGCTATTGCGCCAAGCGCGACAATGAGATAGACTATCTTCGACTTCTTTGCTATTTTCAGCAGGAAATCTATCAAGAACAGGCTTATCACTGTGGCCACAATTATTGACACTATCAGGCCGGAGACGCTAACGTCAGCGATGGTGGTCTGTATGCTCCCGCCGCTGAATATCAATGTCACGAAGACTGCAGCCGTGGTGGCAAGTATCATGTCTATGAATGAGAGCCTGAAGGCTTCGTCGGCCTCCACGTTTAGGAGCAGCAGAGTGCTGGTAGTCGCTCCAGACCTGCTAACCCCGGGGAGGGCCGCAAGACCCTGGGCCAGCCCCACGAGTGCGTACTCCTTCATGCTCAGATTTGATAACTTCTTCCTGTTCTTATCTATCGCATACTTTGAGCGCGAGTGCCTTATCAGTAGCGCATCCGCAAAGAGCACGATGCCGAGGATCATCATTGGTATGCCTATGTTATAGCCCCCTGACACCTTTGCTACCTCTATGTACAACGGCACTGCGATTATTCCGGTGAAGAGGGTCGATACGAAAACGAACTTGAATAGCGTTTTCTCCTCTTTTGTGCCCCTGCCCACAAGCGTCTTGAGGAGCGCGTACACCTCCCTTCTGAAGTATATCACGGCCGCGAGGATCGTGCCTATCTCCATGAACAGGCCGAAAGCGTATGCCTGTGTGAACGTGAGGTGTAGCAGGTACGTAGAGACCAGTATTATCTGGGTCTTGCTGCTTATCGGCAGCCACTCCGAGACGGCCTGTACTATCCCCAACACTATAGAAACAAACAACTGGTATAGACTAAACATTTTGCACCACGCCTTGCTGTGAAGCTTATATTTATTTGGAAGACTATTTATAGTTTATGCGATTGGTCATGGACACCAGCTCGATAGTCTTTGCTGTCTCTAACCACGTGGATCCATTCTCTGCGGCAGAGATAGAATTCCCTGGCTGTGAAATAGTGCTTTCCAGGGGCGTAATACGGGAGCTGAAGGGCCTTGGAAGCGGCAAGAGCAGGCATGCAGGATACGCAAAGGCTGCCGTAGGGATGCTCGCCGCGCATAGAGTCACCGTGCTGGATGACAATTCAACCGTTGACGATTGGATAGTCAAGTATGCAACTGAAAGCAATGCGCTTGTTTGCACCAATGACTCCGGACTCAAGGCCAGGATACTGGAGCTTGGCGGCGCTGTTATCGGAATTACGCGTTCAGGGAAGTTCAGATAGCAATAGCATTATAAATATGCATCTGGCATAATATTACTGCAGTTTCTTTTTATTCTGCAAACATTACGGTGAGATTTTGTATTACGTGCACACGATACAGGATACGATAAGTATAACCCCAAACTACTTTGGGGAGGACATCAAGAAGTCTGCAGAAGAGATACTTAGAAGAAAGTACGAGAGGACCATAGACAAGGATCTCGGCATAATAATAGCGCTTTTCAATGTGAGGGACATAAGCGACGGGTACATAGTGCCTGGCGATCCTGCGACACACAACAATGTCACGTTCGACGCACTCACGTTCAACCTCGAGGTTGATGAAGTGGTTGCCGGGGAGGTATCGGAGCTCGTCGATTTCGGATGCTTCGTCAGGATAGGACCCATAGAGGGGCTTGTACACCTTTCCCAGATAACCAGCGACTTCATAAGCTACGACAAACGGGGTGGCTTCTTCGTTTCCAAGAACAGCGGAAAGAGCCTGAAGAAAGGGGACCTTGTGCTAGCCAAGGTGTCAACCATCAGCCTGAAGAACAACATAAAGGACACCAAGATAGCACTAACCATGAGGCCTGACGGTCTGGGCAAGCCCGAGTGGATGAAGGAGACCAAGGCCCGCGAGAGGAGAGGCGGAGCCCAGCGGGGCAGACCGGGAGGCAGGAAGAGAGGCTGATTTGAATGGTTGACCAAGCGTGCAAGAACTGCAGACTGATAATAACGCAGGGTAACGTGTGCCCCGTGTGCGGCTCTGATCAGCTCACTACGAAGTGGAGTGGCTACATTGTCATACTCAATTCTGAGAAGTCTGAGATCGCCAAGAAGATGGGCATAAAGGTAAACGGCACCTACGCCATAAGCATAAACGCCTGATTGCTGAAGATGCTGTGATTTTAAACAGCAAGCCTTCGAGATGCGCTTGAAAATCGAATCCTTCTATCAGGAGCCGTTGCCTATAAAATAGCCCATTCAAAGGAGGGGTTAGAGCGCACTTATCAAAGCATCTTAAGAGCACACTGACGATTTCAAGTTGAAGAATACAATAAATGGATTTCTGGTTAGATTTCATTCTTCGCCACTGCCGGAAGTAGTTCGTATGGATGTCGTGCCTCCACGCTTGAAGAGAATAAGCAGTGCCATAATAGTAATCTGCCCAAAGGGATGATAGGAATTTCCAAACTGCAACCGCGTGAGGGCTGTGCCGATACCGCGTTTTACCGTTCGGCAATTCGTTCCGAGGAGCCTTACTGTTTCTCGGAGACACTGCCTTCCCCGTCTTTCTTTGCGTACTCCTCACGCACTTGAACCTTGCTTATCTCAGGCAAGTACCTGAACACGGAGGTTACGAACGCAGATTTGTTTATGAAGTAGTTTGCGTCCTTTTCTGTCTTGTCTCCAAATAATATCTCCGCAGAGTTTGCGGACACCTTTGCGCTGTCTGGAGATAAATTGCTCATCTTTGCAAGCGCTTCGACTTTCTTGTCAACAGAATCTATTTTTTCTACGACCTTTATCTCGTAAGTCAGGCGCTCTCCAGCAAGCACATGATTTAGGTCAACCGTAACGCGGCCGGAGTTTACGCTGGTTATAGTTGCAATGGTACCGTCCAGATCGACTTGCATTCCCGCGCGAGGCTCTATGTCGCGCCTGCGGAAGTCGGAAACGTGCATCACGCGCACGAGGCCCGGATCGCGCTGACCGAATGCTTCATCTGGTGAAATCTCTACCTTCTTTGTCTCATTTACGTTCATTCCCGCGATGGCCTTCTCGGCACCCGTTATTATCGTGTTTTTTCCCATTATGATGAGCCTTGGACCGTACGTGTTGCCCTCCGTACTTACGCCATTCTTTTCGGCCACGCTCTTTTCTGTCGTGTACGCCAATGAACCATCGGAACCTCTCCATGCGCTGTACTCCACTCTTACGAAATCTCCATCCTTGAAACTCATGCGATCACTCTTGTAATGAGATGCTCTCGCCCTTTAGCACATCTTGCATCGGTAGAAGAAGATGCTAAACCGAAAGCATATTAATAATGATTGCATAAGGTATAAAAAATGGTGGCGTAACAGCTGGTTGAAGCCCTGGACGCAACCAAACGGTCGGTGTCTTGCGTGGACAGGAAAAAATTGATGAAGATATTGGTAGCGGTGTTCTTCGCAGTCATATTCGTAGTTTCTTACTCGACGGTGTTCAATTTCGGCGCGCCTGTTGCCGGAACCACCACGGTTCCGGCAGAAATGCCGGCGTTGTATGCCACGGGTTATGACAACGCAACGGTGTTCGGATACGCGCCGTTCATGAACATAAGCGTTTCGTGCGGAAGCGCGGCGCTTGATGGAAATGTAATCGCGGACATATCTGGCGTGGTTTCATCGCTGCAGGCGAACAACACGGTCAGTACGTTCTACCCATTGGGCAACACCATCGTGGTGGAATCGGGAAGCGCGAACACGTTTGACATATACAACAGGGTGCTTGGCAGGCTTAACGCGACCGAAGTGGACTGCGTGGGCTTCTCTTCTGGCGTGCTTGCCATGCTGCCGCAGCGGATAATGCTTGATGCTAATTCAAACGTAGTGCGCCTTGCTCTGACCAACAGCAGCAGGAATTATGAATTTTCAGCGGCATTTTCGAACAGCATGAGCGAAACCGTGCCAGTCAGGATCGCTGCGCTGCTGACCAGCAACGGAACGCTGTACGGGAATCTCAGCGTTACCGAGGTTAAGGGTAAGTGACCATGGACGGCGAGACGCGCGCGCTAATCCGCAAGTACGCGATAAAGAATGCAATGGATTACGGAACTGCAAGGGAAGGCGCAGTTATAAGCAAGGTGCTCTCAGAGAAGCCGGAGCTAAAGCATTCTATGAAGGAACTTGCCCTGGAGGTCAGGAGCATGGTTGCTGAAATCAATGGATACGGTAAGGAGGATCTGGAAAGGGAGTATGGAAAATATGCAGATGAATTTCGGGCAGCTGCAGAAGAAAAAGCAGAGAGGACCGCAAAGCCGAACATATCAATACCGGAAGCGGTCAGAGGAGCATTCGTCACGAGGTTTCCGCCAGAACCTAACGGCTACATGCACATAGGGCACGCCAAACCGGCGTTCCTCGAGAGGGAGCTGACGGACAAGTACAATGGCAAGATGATTCTATTCTTCGATGACACGAATCCGGAGAAGGAGAAGCAGGAGTTTGTGGATGCAATAAAGAAGGACCTTGCATGGCTTGGCATAGCGTACGACTCGGAATGTTATGCGAGCGACAACGTCTGGCGAATGTACGAATTTGCAGAGTCGGCTATTCGGAGCGGCGACCTTTATGTTTGCACCTGCACGATCGAACAGATGAAGAAAGGCAGGGAGACAGGAATCGGTTGCGCGCATAAGTCACAGTCCGGAGAGGAGAACATCGCACTCTGGGAAGGCATGCTCAACGGAAGCATAGGCGAAGGCGCGATAGTGAGACTCAATGGGGATATGAAATCTTTAAATACCGTGATGCGCGACCCTACGATGTTCAGAATAAAGATCGACAGACACTACAGGCAGGGAGACAAATACCGTGTGTGGCCTACGTACAACTTCAGCACTCCGATAATGGATTCGCTCAATGGCATGACTGATATAATAAGGAGCAAGGAGTATGAGCTTCGCGACGAACTGTATGCAAAGGTGCTGGACATGCTCGGCCTCAGGAAGCCCAGGGTGCACACCATATCGAGACTGGAGATACTCAACAATGTTACATCGAAGAGGACCATAATAGCGATGATAAAGGACGGCACCATAAAAAGCTTTGACGATCCGCGCCTGATAACAATATCCGCATTGCGCAGAAGGGGCATACGACCTGCCGCGATAAGGGAATTTGCACTGAGCTTCGGGATGGGCAAGGCGAACACCAAGGTGGAATTGCAGAAGTTGCTGGATTACAACAGAAAACTGGTGGAAGGAGATGCCGTGCGCCTCCTCTTTGCCAGGGATCCACTGGTGATGCGGGTAAGTGGCATGGGGCCGGACGGCGTGAAGGTCAGCATGAACACCAGCGGCACACTTAACGGAAAACGCGAGTACACGATAAAGGACTCTGTTTGCATCGATGCAGACGACAGGGAGGCGCTCAGGGAAGGCAGCATGGTGCGGCTCAGGGATGCATTCAATGTGTCGGTCGGGCCTGCTGATGGCGACATTCTCTCTGGTAAGTACGCTGGTGCGGAACCGACAACTCCGCCCAGAATAAGGTGGGTTGCACCGGAAAGCGCGATAAAGGCAACGCTGCTTGTCATAGGGGATCTTCTCAGAGATGAAAAGCCGAACGAAGAGGGATTGCTAAGTGTGGAGGGACTCATCGAAGGCGCAGCGTCAAACCTGAAAGAGGGAGACATCGTCAGCCTTGACAGGCGTGGACTTTTTAAACTTGATGATATCAAGAGTATGATGTTCATATCACTTTAGGGGGAGCTTTTGGCCAGCGTGGGTTTGAAGAAGGAGCAGGAAGAGATTCAACGTGAGATGACGCCAGCGGAAACTTTCGAGGCAGGCATACTGAAGAACGTTATAAGGGAGACATGGCATGGCGACAGCAGGTCCAAGGGCGCAGGTGACAAACAACTCATGTGGCAACTTGACCTGCACGCGAACAACATGCGCAGCATACTCAACAGCCTGGATTACGAGATCTCGGCAATGCCAATGGTCGCATCGAATACGGCAAAAATGAACAAGGACGAAGTGCGCGCATACCTTACGCACCTTGAGACTATGGCCTCAGGGTATGCCAACCTGCTGGGCAAGGACCTCACCAACGTGCTCATGATCGGAATATCACGAAAGGCGAATAGCCTGCAGTCGCTTACTTATTATACATCGCTGCTTTTCGACAGGATAGAGAAGAGGCAATCGGCATGCGCGAAGCGCGTGGCGCGCGAGAACTCCGGGATCGAGAGAGTTTCACGGGAAATCGCACTGCACAACTCCAGCCTGATAAGCAAACTGTTCCGGAAGAGACGCATGGCGACGCTGAGCAAGAGCATGACGGTAAGAAATAGAAGAGCAGGAAGGCTGCTTGGAAAGGAAGCGCGATACGCAGCGCTTCTGTCAAGACTGAAGGCGCAGCTCACCGAAAGGTGATGACGCATCCCTTGCGATCAGAGGATTGAACGGACAGCGGAAGCCAATTCCAAGGATATGTCAATCTGACTTGTATTCTTGGATGGCATTGAATTCGTGCCGTATATCCGGAGTACGCCGGCGTCCCGAAGCTTCTCGGCAGCGTTGTCGGACATCAGAAGGTGGACCGCGGCCGCGACGACTTCCGATGCCCCGCGGGAGTACGCGAACTTGGCCGCCTGGGCAGTTGTGCCGCCGGTGCTTATCATGTCGTCCAGGATGACGACCTGCTTTCCGTCGAATCGCTCGGCAGGCGCATTCTTTATCGAAACCTCTCCGGTGGCGATGCTTCGTTCCTTGTCTATGAATGTGCACCCGCAATCCAGCTGAGCCGCAGCGTCCTTCGCAAACGGGAAGCTGCCCTTATCCGGCGCGAGTATGTACGGGCTTTCCAATTCCTTGGAGACGTAATCCATTAGCGACCTTGAAGGAAGCACCGGAATGGACTTTCCCTTGAATTTATTCAGCGTCTCGATCTTGTGCGGCTGCGCAACCACCAAGTTCGTTACTCCTGAAGAATGCATTAGATCGAGTATGACCTCCGCGCTCACCGCCTCTCCCGGGGAGAATGCCTTATCCTGCCGCAGGTATGCAAGATACGGCACCACGGCTGTGATGCTGCGCGGGTTTTGCTTTGCGGCCGCTGACGCAAGGAGGAACAGTTCCATGAGATGCGTATCCTGAGGCGCGTACGTTGACTGCACTATCACAATGTCATCGCCCTCAGCCCCGCAATTCGCCCTGGCCAGGAGCTCGCCGTCGGGAAACGTCTTGGTTTCTGCTTTCGCGAATTTGGCGTCCAACGCTCGTGCTACTTTTTCTCCAATGCCGTTATCTGCAGACCCTCCGATTAAAAACATGAAACCAGCCACTGATTACGATTTCGATTCAAGATTAATAAATTCATGCAGTAAGTGTTCGGGACGGCGGGCGCGTGTTCTGCCACGCGGCTTCGTGAAAAACCGCAGTTGGCGACCCATCATTGTTGTTACAACCATTGTAGTTCGCATTGCCATTGAACGGCCCATGTACGGCCAGACTCCGTGGCGCGATTGGCGCCCCGCATTTCTTTCGATGTGATGCGGTAATAACCTATTTAAGCAATGACGCCGAAAATCTATCATGATTGATAGAAGAAGGCACAGGTTGGGACAGATCTTTCTGATAAACAGGGACATTGCAGGCATAGAGGCAGAGCATGGGAGAGGCAAGAGGGTTCTTGAGATAGGCCCTGGCCCTGGCATGCTCACGGAAGAGCTCTGTCGCGTGGCGAAACGCGTTGTAGCGGTTGAAAAGGACAGGGCGCTCTACGCAGACCTTAAGATGAGACTTGCCTCAAAAAAACTCACGCTGATGAACAAGGACTTTTTCGACGCCTCCGATGACGAGCTCATGGCGGAAGACACAGACATAGTGATCGCCAACGTACCGTACTCACTCTCGAGCAAGATCGTAGGATGGCTTGCGGAGCACAGGATGCAGGCGGTGCTTTGCCTCCAGAAGGAATTCGTGGACCACATGATGGCGAAGCCGGATACGAGCGATTATTCGAGGCTGAGCGTGGTGACGGCACTCTCATTCAGGGTGACCAGGATATATGAGGTTGCGAGAGGCAGCTTCAGGCCGGTGCCGAAGGTAGATTCCACGATAATATACATGAAGCCGCTAGGCCAGAGGATAACTCCGGAGGAATCGCGGATAATAGGCGCAATCATGCAGCACAAGAAGAAAAGGCTGAAGAATGCGATATCGGATTCCGAGGGTCAGCTGGGATTGAGCAAATCCGAAGCGGTGACGATCGCGGGCGCACTGGATGACGCGAATGCACGGGTCTTCAAGTTGACTCCGGATAGGCTACTTGCCATTGCAAGGACGATCGCTGTTCACTCGAATGAAAACGACTCCTCCTGAACCTGCTTCAGAAGCACGGCGTGTTTTGCGAGCTTGACAAACTCCTTTTCGGCGGCGGTGGAACCCTCCTTGCCCAGAAGGGCTTTGTAGTGCATCGGCGATGCCTGTTTGAGTTCCATGCTGTTCGCGGCATCTGCGGCCTGATGCACGTCCATCGTGTACGTGCCTCCCATCGGCAGAAGCGCAGTGTCTACGTTCAATCCTTTAATCTCGTCTACAAAGTCGGTGTCGCCCGCGTGGTACACGACTCTTCCGTCAATGTCGATCAGATATCCCACCCAGCCGTTTTTCTTTGGATGCTTGTCCAACCTTTCCTTGACGTTGTTGTAAGCGGGCACGGTGCTGAAGCTGATGCCCTTTGAAGTGTACTTCTTCCCCGGTTCTACCCCGGTAACCTTGCCTACAGGTATCTTTGATACGCTATCTTTTGGCACGAATATCTCGGTAGTTGCGTCGGCCACCTTCTTGATGTCATCTGGGTTCATGTGGTCGAAGTGTGGATGTGTTATCAGAATCGCGTCAGCGTGCTCCCTAACGGTTGTGAGTTTGAAAGGATCAACGTAAATCGTCTGTCCATTGGTCTTTATGATGAAACTAGCGTGCCCTATCCATTCTATTGTTCCCATGAAATCAACAGTGTGTAATGCTTAATAAAAAGTTCAGGCTATTATACTTTATGCGGCTTTTTGAAGAGGAAAGGATAAGGGCCAACGGCAAGGAGTATCCGGTACGGGTGGAGTACGCGAACCGGCGCAGCGGGAGCGCAACGCTAAAGGATGGAACAGTCGTGATACGTGTGCCGCGCTTCATTGGCAAATGGGAGGGGAGGAAGATGCTTGAGAATCTCAAGAGGAGAATGGCGAAGGCCTTGGACAAGCATCCGGAGAGGTTTGGGAGGGAAAGGATGTCATTCGGTGATGGAGACACCGTGCTTATACTTGGGAAGGAGTATAGGATATTCGTTGATTCTTCTGGTGCTTCGAATACGAGGGTCAGCGCAGAGGTGGATGGTTCTGATCTGCGGATAAGGCTTCCGATAGGGTTGCCGGAGGGCGATGCCCGTGAGATTGCAGACAGGAAACTGGTCACTCTTGTAGGAAGAGTCAGCATGCCCGCGCTGATTGATAGGGTGGGGAGACTGAACCCGCCGTGGCTCGATTCTAAAGTCAGCAGGGTGAGGGTAAAGAACCTGCTCTCCAGGTGGGGCAGTTATTCCCCCAGAACGGGAACCATGGTGCTTAATGTCAAGCTGCTTACGGCTCCGGATCCCGTGATAGACTATGTGATAGTGCACGAGCTGTGCCACTTCAGGTTCAGAAACCACGGACCACGCTTCTGGGATCTCGTGGAACGGAGCATGCCAGACTACAAGGAACAGAGGAGATGGTTGAGAAAGCATGGTGACAGGCTCGGAACAAAAGAGCCTGCCGCTCTGCCGGTATCGACAGCTTAAGCAAAATATTGTTTACGAGATCAGAGGCTCCCGAAAAGGAAGGCGTTTATCGTTTCCTTTAGCAGCGGGCTTCTCACGCGCTCGTCGCGCAAGCTTCTCCTCTTGAGCCTATTCCTTCGCGCTATGCCCAGGTTATTGTAGCAGGAGACGCACATCATGCGCTTGTGCACCAGACCCTTCCTGACGTACGGATCCCTCTCCTGTATGTACCCCGGAGGCACTATCCTTACGGAATCGCCGCGCAGCATGGCGTTGCATGCTATGCAGCTGTTTTCCACAAGGTGCCTCAGATCACCTGCCTCGGCCTCATCGCCCTGGAATTCTGCAAGAGCGGATGAGGCTAAGGTATCCCGAAGGCCCAGACGGCCTTCAAGGCTCGCATCCGAATCTTTTTGGTTTGCCATTTATACCCCCACTTCTTCCTGCACTCCCACAAGTATATTTAAGATTTCTGCTATATATGTGTTATGGTATTAAAGTAACATAATACCTAGTAATTATGTAATATTATTACCTTTTAGGGGTTTAAATGAAGTATTTAGTGGCGATAGGAGGTAACGCGCTCGTTGAGAAGGGAGCGCTGGGGAGCGTCTCCGCGGAGATAGTGCGCCTTGCTTCAGAAGGCAATGCGGTGCTTGTAACGCACGGCAACGGCCCGCAGGTCGGGATGCTAGAGCTTGCTGAGAGCAGGCCGTTGTGGGTGCTCACGGCACAGACGCAAGCGGAGATCGGCGTGCAGATTGTTGAGAGCCTCGAAGAGGCCGGAGCAAGGCGGGGATCAGTCCCGATAGCGCTGACCAGAGTGATGGTCGACAGGCGGGATCCTGAGTTTGACAGGCCCACGAAACCGATAGGACGCTGGTACTCAACCGCAGAGGCGAAGCGCATGGAAGCTCGCGAAACGATACTACGACGGCTTGAGAGGGGTTACCGCCATGTTGTTTCTTCTCCAGTGCCAATTGGAATAGTTGAGGCCAAGGAGATAACGTCTCTGTTCACCACACACCGTATCGTGATTGCCGGAGGAGGAGGCGGGATACCAATCGCATCGGACGGCAAGTCGGGAAAAATCGATCATCCGAACGCGGTGATAGACAAGGACAGGACCTCTGGAATGCTGGCCGATCTAGTCGGAGCGGACAGGCTGGTTATACTCACAAACGTGGATGGTGCGTACACCGGTTTCGGAGGGAGGAAACGCAAGAGGATAGGAAGCGTAAGCTCTGCCGAAATGGTCAGACATGCGGAAAGGGGAGAATTCGGGGAAGGCAGCATGAAGCCGAAGGTTGAGGCGTGCATAGGATTCGTGAGGGGAGGGAAAAACCGCACTGCCGTGATAGGCGATTTGGAGCATGCGCGCAGGACATTCGCGATGCACGGATGCACGGTCATACGCGGTTGAGTTAGGACATGGCGTACAACACGTCCTCAAGCGAGGCGTTTGTCTTCAACCCGTCCTTGTCGAATTGTGTTTTTGAAGCAGTAAACCCCGAGTCCCTGAGCGTCTCCATGACACGGTTAGGGGAGACAGAGCCGCGCTTCATCCTCCGTGATAGCATTGGTAGTGAGTAGAAGAAGGGAATGTCTGGTTCGGCGCATATCTGGGCAAGCTGCACTGCGGAATGCAAATGCACCTCTGCGATGTTCTCACGCATGGCCACTCGGATTTTATCGTCGTAAAGATTGCCGAGCCACATGGGCCCGCCGATCTCCACTTGACCGCCACACCTGTTGCACTTGGATGACATTACTGGTGCCACGCCGCGGAGCGTGGAGAAGTCTCGGCACGCAGGGCAGAAGGAGACGAATCCGTTCTCCTTAATCGATGAAAGGGCCATCTCTGCTCCGTGCTGCATCCTTACAAACAAGCGCATGTAGTGCATGTCGGAAATTGAAAGCGCGATGGTGATGCCCCTGTTGAACTGCGCAGCAAGACGCGATATAAAGCCTGCCAGTATCCTTAAACCAGCTTCCTTGCAAAGTTCGTTGTGGAGAGGCTTGGCCCCGTACAACTTTATACACGCGCTTGTCTGCGCGCCGCATAGAACCGCTGTGTCAGTGGCTGTGACCATCAGCAGGGAGTCGCCAGTTGCAAGCCGCATGACGTCATTGAGGTATGGGACAGGAGTCCCAAAAGGGTCAAGATCTATGACGTCGTATCTGTCACGACATGTCGCAGCGTACTCATCTATGCCCTTGTTGAAGGCGTGCGCCTTTATCCTGTTCCTCTTTAGATTTGATACAGTGGAGCGGTGCGCAGCCTTGTTTATGTCAAGGAGAGTAACGTCTCTCACTCCAGCCTCTAGCGAATATCGAATTCCGCGTATTCCGGTAGCGGAGGTTGCGTCGAGCAGCCTGGCGTCCTTCGAAAGCGGATACGTCTTTAGAAAGAGCACGGATAGGTCACGGAGTGACGCCATCTTCGGATTCAGGAACACGCCCGGGCCCTGAAGCACGGACACCTTACCTTCGACATATGCCGACATTTTATCACTCTATAATGTTCTTCAGCTTGAGTATGGAATCAAGAAGCCCGTGCGCATAGGCTATGCTCGAAAAGGAGGTGTAGTAGTCGCCCTTGTCGAGCCACGCCTTGGAGTCCTGCGCGTACATCTCAGAAAGATCAACTATGCGCCTCTCGGCACTGGAAAGTTCAGTATCGCGGGCGCGCTTTATGTTGATTGAAAAAATAGCGATATCCTTCTCTATCCTGCTTACTATCTCTTCGGCTATGCTCATTACCTTTCGAGCCTTATTCAGTCCTCCATGTACGGGGCGAGGTAGTACACTATCGACGCGTCTCCGATGCTGTACTGCAGCCTCAGTGGCTCGTTCGATTTCATTGAAAGCGAAACCGAATTTCCAAGAGGGCACGCCTTCACCATGTTTTCAAGGAACTCGAGATTAAAGACCGCATCCGCGTTCTTCGTGGCGTCCATCTTCTTCATGATGCTGCCGTCCTTGCTGTGCAGCTCCTCCAGTTCCCCGGAATCTCCGTGTGCGCTTGTTGTGAATTGGTCCTTTGTAGCCTTGAATGCTATGTACGATGACAGTAGGCTCGCGTCCTTCAGTATGTCCTTAAGCGGGTCGCCGTTTATCTCTATGTGTGCGTCGAATTCTACACTGGGTTCCTTCTCAACGCTCTTCTTAACCTCTATCAGTGGCAGGCGGTATCTCCTCCGGCTGTTCGCGCCTATGAACTCAAGAGTAAGTTTGCCCTCCGCATCCTTGATTACGAGGGCTTCGTCGTCCCTTGTCCTTGACAATATCTTGCCCATGTTCTCAAGGTTGATGCCCACGCTCGCGTTCTTCTCTATACTGAACTTAGAGAACGCCTTGCTCGGCATCGTGAACGACACCATGCTTATGCTTGACGGATCCATGGCCTTGAGGCTTATTCCGTCCTTTGATATGTTGAAAAGTCCCTCGTCTATGAGACTCCCTATCGCGCCTATGCAGTCCCTCCAGTATTTGGCATTGTCAAGTTTTATCTCAAACATGTGATCACTACGTTTGATGAGCGTATTTATGAGAATATACGTAGCAGTAAATATTAATATATGTAACCCATTGGAGGAGACGGCGTGCACGCAGAGAGTTGAAATCATATGAAAATAGGCATTGTGGGGTCGCTGATGGATCCGGCGGCCGTGAACATGGCCAGGCACATCGTAGACGAATACGGATTTAATGATGCTGAACCTATGGCTGGCGCCGATGAGTCGTTCATCAGCGGTGACGTCAGCCTGCACATGATAAACATGGAGGCATGGAAGTACGCCGGGGCAGACGGTCTCGGATGTGATCTCCTCGTATTCGTCAGCAAACACAGGAGTGCAAAGGGCATTCCTGCCCTGACCACACACTCGCTCGGCAACTGGAATGACAGGAACGACCTTGGCGGGGAACCGCATAAGCTCTCGGCAGCTGCGCCAGTGGAGATGTTGGGCACGTTGAGGAGGCTTTCTGGAGTAGATGTTGCAGTTGCCAAGGTTTATGAAGCAACTCACCACGGGCCGCTTCTGAACACCCCGTCGCTTTTCGTGGAACTCGGAGGCTCTGACGAGATGATAGGCAATGTGGAGTTGGCGCACAAGATCGGGAAAGTGACATACGGCGCAGTGCTGTCAGCGCTTGATGGCGTGGAAGCATACGACAAACGGGTCATTGGAATCGGCAGCAACCACTATCCAGAGAAATTCTCCAGAATGGCCCTTGAAAGGGGTTACGCATTCTCCTACATATTTCCCAAGTACGCCATGCTCAATGCCGACGGAAGCGACAACCAGGGGATGATAGGCAAGGCAGTTGAGATGACAAAAGGTATTGACCTGGCCGTAATAGAATGGAAGAGCCTCAACGCGCCAATGAGAGAAATGGCGCTCGGGGTACTGAACGAGCTTGGAGTGGATCATGAACGGGTCTGACCAAAATTCGCGCTTTACAAAGAACGGGCAATGTTTATATAGGCTGAAATACAGACGATCTTTTGAGCAGCATGTCAAACAGAGTCAAACACCCGAACGGAGTGGAATTCGTAGGGTTCAGGACGCTCGAGGGTGACACGGTCTTCGCAGCCAAGGTAAGCGCGACCTACAAGGAAACGGGTGAGATACTAGGCGCGTACGGGCTACGGCGCATCCGTTACCTAAGTGCTCTGCGTGAAATCGCAAGGAACGAAAACCTCAGGGAATTTGTCCAGGGAGAATCTGCATGGCTTTCGGGCAGGGGGCATGACGCGTACCCGTATGGAGCGGCGCGCCTCTTCGCCTTTGGGGAATCGACGTACGATGGAAGCGTGGCCGACTCTGATCCGAATCACACCGGATACCACTGGCTCGGCAACAGCCCGTTCATGCTCAGTATAGCTACTGATTCAGAGTTAGAGAAGAATGGCGGTATACGCTTTCAGCTCCGCGCCGATAGGGATGTGTCGGAGAATGCGAGCATGGTGATTGGCGTCAGAAGCGTCGCAAAATACGTTTACAATTCCTTCAGGAGGGAAATAGCGGCACCGGCACTCGAACGGCTGCTGCGTGGGCACGGCGATTCGGAGGCATGAGCATCTCATTAGGGAGAAGGTCGGGACGGGCACAGATTTTTATTTGTTATATCTGAATGGTAGTTCATGAGGATCGCAGTAGTGGTACCACAGAGCGGCTTCAAGGATGAAACGGTCAACGTGGCCCGCGAATTCCTTTTGAAATGGCATGTAGAACCAGTGATTGCGAGCCTGTCGGTAGGGGACTGCCGTGGATACCATGGCGCCGCGGCAAAGACCATGATCAATATCGATAACGTTAGGACCGTGGATTTCGATGGCATACTGCTTGTTGATGGTCCGGGGGTAGAGCAGTACGCAATGTACGACTACAGGCCGCTTTTGGACGCGGTGAGACATTTTTACGAAGGTGGCAAACTAGTTGCTGGGGTAGGCAACGCCATTAAGATACTCGCAAGGGCAAACGTCATAGCCAATGTCAAGATAGCGGCACCGAAGGATGAGGAAGCCCGGCGGCTCTCGATACTCTATCGTGGTATACTAACCAGGAATGGAATCGAATCTGACAGAAACGTAGTGACGCTTGGAAGGCAGGAGATGATGAATGAGTTCATGTCGGCAATTCTACGCGAGTTGGGCATAGGGTGAGTCCTTAGGGCTAGCGCGCCGCTTTGTGTGTGTAGAAGAACTTGTTTTCATGGCCGCACGCACATCTATACACCACGTACCCATGGCTGCTGGCGAGCCTCACCGTGCAGTTCCTGCCGGGTATGAGCAACGAGTTGCAGGCCTTGCAGAATTCTTTCCTGCTCTCTGCGGGCATGGAAACCTTGTAATGCGCGCTTATCTTCCTTGCTAGGCGGACGTACTTACGCTCCAGGCCAGGATCTGGCTTCGGGGATAACGAAAGTTCCTTTGCCAAGGCGAGGAGCCTCGAAATCCGCTCTGAGGCGATCTCCTTTACGAGCTTTTCGTCGTGCATCCAAATCCGCGGGCGTCCAATTCATCTTCGCTTAGATCTAGAATTGATGAGTATCATGTGGTAGTTGCTGTCAAAGCCCAAGGAGGACTTGAATATCTCTGGATCCAGCGTTATGGTGTTGTCAGAGTAGGGATCGTTTATGTAGAAAGCATCCTTGTCGTATCCCTTGACCACCACCCAGTGTGGCGACGACTCCATGTATGGGTTTATGGTGTTCGCGTCTATGAGCACTATGGGGATCTGACTGGCGGAGAGGGCCTTCTTTATGGAATTTATCGTAACGACGCTATGCTCCTCCTGCACGTTGTGCGCTTCGGATTTCTGCTTTATCTCATTGTACGACGCGGTTAGCGTATCGAGATTTATGTTCTCATAAACAGCCAGTTTCTTGTCGTAGCCTTCGTCCTTGGTATTGCTGATTATGCTGACGTTTGCGCCCCTCTTGGCGAGTGCATACGCAAGACCGTACTTGGAACCGTGCCACACGCTTCCGTTGACTGCCTCCTGCCAGATGTCGTATTCGTGCTCCTTCTTGAACGGAAAGCCGTTGTTTATAAACTTCAGGACCATCATCGCACATGCCGCGGAACTCGTGAAGTCCTCGGTCTGCGGGTAGTGGGGTATGTCGAGCATGACCTTGTCCTTTACTTTCGCCTTCCTTGATACAGGAATGGCACGGGCGCGTCTTGGTGCTGGCCTGGAACGTGGGGTTGAACCCTTCCTTGCTGATTTGCCTGAATTCTGATTTCTTGATTTGGTGGCCATACTATCAACTTTTAAGGTGTGCAGGGGGAGAGATTTGTTCAATTTTTATTGAACTCCCGCAGGCCTAAGCCAGCAGATCTTGAGTCTGCCGCGTTTGACCAGGCTCCGCCACCCCTGCAACACCTATTAATTATAATGCATATTATTAAAAGATTAAACCCCCTCTATTAGATTATCTTAACTTGTATTTATAGTTTGTGTTGTATTTCGTGCTAAATAACGATATAATTTTGCATCGATGAGCTGATGGAGCAGATAGAAATAAGGAAAATGGACGAGGTCAGATTTAAGATAGAGAAGGATGAGAGCGCGGGCATGAACACCGGCGTCACTGTCTACACCAATGACCAGATGCTGGAGAAGATGAGGAAGGACCACACGCTGGTGCAGGCGAGGAACGCCGCCACGCTGCCGGGCATAGCCGGCGATGTGCTCGTGATGCCGGATGGGCATGAGGGCTACGGTTTCCCAATAGGAGGAGTTGTTGGCTTCGACTCTGAAGAGGGGATAGTATCTCCCGGGGCCGTTGGATTTGACATTAACTGTGGGGTCAGGCTGATAAAAACCAACGTGGATGAGAAGGAATTGCAGAGGAACATACACCAGCTAGCTGATGCGCTCTTCAAGAACATACCGAGCGGAGTAGGAAGCAGGCTCAGGATCGGGCTGACTGAGACGGACCTGAAGAGAGTCGCCGAGGAGGGTGTTGAGTATATAATAAAGAAGGGCTACGGTACGGAGCAAGACCTCGAACATACTGAAGAGAACGGGTCGATGGACGGGGCGGACATATCTAAGGTGAGCCCGATGGCTCAAAAGAGAGGTCTCACGGAACTCGGTACGCTGGGCGCAGGGAACCACTTCCTTGAGGTGCAGCGCGTGGGCAGAATATTTGACAAGAGGATAGCAAAAGCATTCGGACTTTACGAGGGGCAGGTGGTCGTGATGGTGCACACGGGCTCGAGGGGCTTTGGCCACCAGATATGCAGCGATTACCTAAGGACTCTGGATGAGTACCAGCGAAGAAAAAATATAAGCCTCGTCGACAGAGAACTCAGCTACGCCAGTATAGGAGATAAGGAGGCGGAAGATTACCTTAAGGCGATGAAATCTGCGGTAAACTTTGCATTCACGAACAGGCAGATAATAACGAACTCGATTAGGAAGAGTTTCGAGGACACGTTCGGCAGGAGCGCCGACTCGATGGGCATGGATCTACTCTACGACGTTGCGCACAACATAGTCAAACTGGAGGAGCACGAGGTGGATGGGAAGCGCAGGAAGCTGTACGTGCATAGGAAGGGAGCCACGCGCGCGTTTCCGAAGGACATGAAGGAAGTGCCTAAGGCTTTCAGGGAGTACGGACAGCCCGTGCTCATACCTGGCAGCATGGGCACCGCAAGCTATGTGCTCTACGGCAGAGAAGGCTCTCTGAGAGAAACGCTAGGGTCGGCTTGCCATGGGGCAGGCAGGGTGATGTCCAGGCACCAGGCGCTCAGGGACATACCAGCATCCGCCACATTCGAATCGCTAAAGAAGAAGGGTGTTGAGATACGGATAAGGACAAGGAAGTTGGTCAGTGAGGAGGCGGAGTGGACTTACAAGGACATAGACGACGTTATAAGTGTTGTAGAAAAGGCGAACCTTGCGGCGCCTGTATCGCGCAATGAACCGATAGCGGTCATCAAGGGCTAATCCTTCTTCGCCTTTACGGCATCCTCGTACTCCAGCAGCGCCTCTACGAGGCCCGCGTGCGGGAATAGCTGTGGGAAATTTCCAAGTGGCTCGCGGGTCTCAGAGTCAACGTGCTCGGAGAAGAGCAGCAGGTCGGTGGAGTAGGAAATCATTACGTCCAGAGCTCTCGAGGCCTTCCCAAACTCTCCTCGCATAGTGTACACACGGGAGAGCCACGTATTAAGTAGCGAAAACGGGTTCATGACGCGGCCCATCGAGTCGGATTCGTATCGGATGAGGAGTCCGGATTTGAGCAACAAGTCTGTTTCCACCTTTTTCAGTGTGGCGGTAAACACGGGGTCATTGGCGTCGACAAAACCGTAAAGCGGGAGAAGCAGCAAGGCGGAGTCCACGGACTCTGCACCGTAGTACTTCGAAAATCCTCCGAATTTTCTGGATATGCCGTTTGACATTACGTCGTCTCGTATAAGGTGAGCTTCTGCCTGCCATGCGTTCGCTTCTTCTGTGTGGCCAAGCATGTGTGCCATCTTTGCAGCGCGATCCATGGCGACCCAGGACATGACCTTTGAGTGGACGAAGTGATGGTTGGCCTCGCGCTCTTCCCACAGCGACGTTCCATCCAGTCTCCATGCGCCGATGGTCCATTTGACAATGGAGCGCACAGCCCACATGTTCTCCCTGAGGTAGTTGACATCTTTGGATTTCAATACGTACTGGTAGAACGCGTCCATGAAAGCGCCCTCGCAGTCCATTTGAATCTGCTGGTATGCAGCATTTCCGGTGCGCACGGGCTTTGATGCTTTGTAACCGTCGAGCCAACCAAGCTCCTCCTCCGGAGGCGGAGCCGTACCGTCTATCTGAAACAAAGGATGGTCGAAACTCTTTGAAGAGGGGTCCACTACGCTTATCAGGAAGCTCAGTGCCCTGGCGGCCTTAGTGTGCAGGCCGGCATTCGTAAGCGCCTCAATCGCGTATGATGCATCGCGTATCCACACGTACCTGTAATCCCAGTTCCTCCCCTTCCCTATCACTTCCGGCAGGGAGGACGTAGGGGCAGCGATAAGACCGCCAGAGGGCAGATACATAAGACCCAGTATCACAGATATGGAACGATAGTATGCTTCGCTGTACATGCTGACGCTTCGTGCGGATGATACCTGGCTCTCCCAATAGTCCGTTGTGAGGTGCAGAGCCTCTTTTGGATATGGATATACAAAGCCCTTCTTGCTGAACAGACCGTAATTGAAATTCCTGAAGTATATGGACAGGATGTGGCCGCTCCCGGGAGAGAAGCGGGCCCTACCCCTGCCGAGACGTTCGTATGTGCCGGACAGCCTGACCTCGAAGCTCTCCGACGTCTTCACATTCTTGAATATATAGCCACTATCTCTTTCCTCAATTGACGGGCGTGTCATTGCCATGTCAAAGTTAGGTGCGATCTCCACGACAAACGGTATCTCGGAATCGAACATCCGTATTATGGACGGCACCCCCAAAGGCATGAAATCGGTCAGCGTGAGATTGCCGTCCGCGGTGGTGAATTTGCTTTTCAGAATCAGCGTGTTGGGCAGGTACGACGTCTCGAGGGTAAATGCCTTTTCTGGCCGTATCGAGAAATGACCACCAGTCTTTTCGTCAAGTATCCTATTGAACAATGAAGGAGAATCAAAGCGAGGGCATGGGAACCAGTCTATCGACCCGTCGAGCTCTACCGCGGAAGTTAATCCGTTGGAGAGGAATGCACGTCTCCTTTCGGGTGTGTCAGCCACTTTGTCAGCTCATGCCTGAACGGCGCAATATCTGTTTCCCCTAGCCATTTATAATCCTTGCTTAGGATATTACATGGTAAGGTGAGTTGCGTCAGAAGCGCACTTCGTCTTCGTAACTGGTTATCTTGCGCAGCAGCGAAACTGCCTGGGGAACGTAAGCCATTGCATTGAGTTCCGTGAGTGCACGTTTTGCCTCGCCGAACTGCTGAACCGAAACCATGTTTTTTGCAAAATATAGTAGCGTGTTGACCTCGTGCACGGTCGATACATGCTCAATGTACTGGATTGCGGTGCGCTCTCCTGTGCTGACTTCGTATGCCATCGCCGCGTACTGGGAGAGAAGCGAGTCCTTTGATGATGCCTGTATGTGGAGTAACACGCTCTTCGCCTCCACGTGGCGTTTGAGCCGCTCCAGGGCGGCAAACTGCAGGTATTGAGCCGCGGGCAGAATCTCATTGCCCTGCTTCCTTGCAATATAGATTAACTGGAATAGCATTTCCTTTGATTTGGATAACAGATGCATGGAATTGTTCTTGTTCCGGTTATACTCGTCATTTCTCCGATCCGCATTAGTGTCCATAAAACCGGGGAGGGTGTAGTCGACAGCGCCGTATATGGCATTTGATAATTCCCCGTACGTCACGCCGATGCCGAACAGGGTATGCACGTCGTCCGTTATGGGTACTTTGGCCAGCGTGTCTGCAGCCTGGTCATAGTTTCCTGTTCGCATCAGCTCGTGAACCTCGCGCAGTGCATTTGCGTTCGGATTAACATTGCTTCCCTTGGGAGTCACGGTAAACGCTTCGCAGAAATGGCAGAACGAACCGGATTCGGGATGGGTAGTGTAGACCGTAGCGCCGCAGCAGTCGCACTCGAGCTCAGAGAAGCGCATGCTCTTTATGCTCTT
>DAHWXM010000001.1 GCA_027334165.1 Microcaldota archaeon | reverse complement strand
GCGACCATCGAATGGTTCGTACGATGAATAGATTGCTATCTCCGCGCCCTCCCTATTCCACGTGGTGTTTGGATACCACGCTTCGACAAGCTCGTACTCCCAACTTCCGGGCACCATGAGTATGGCCCACCTGTTGTCAAGCGCCGTGTTGAGATAGAGCCTTATTGAGTCGATTGGCTGATTCTCCTTGACTGTGAGCAGCCTGTTCTTCGAGAGCGTGTCGTCTACAGCGGTTATACTCCATCGGGTCGGCACGAATTTCCTCCTGGAAGAGACCCCCAGGATGCCGGCAGACAGGGATTTCTGAATCTTGGAAACGGGAGTGCCCTTGTTGTAGAGTTCCACTATGGCATTCGTAGCGGTCATCGCGGTGTCGCTGTACGCCTTCTCTATGTCCTTATTGGCCTTTATGTTGCCGAGCGCCATGTCCTTCATGACCGCGCTCGGGCCGTACGGCTGGCTGTTCTCGTCCAGCCGCATTCCGAGTGACGGCCTCTTGGAGAGCTTCTCCTCCACGGACCCGTACTTGTCTGCCAGCGCCAGCTCCTTTATCATCTCCTCTATGCGGCCGTTGTCCGCGTTGGTGATCTTGGTGCGGTACATTCCGCGCACGAGCATGGACCGCATTTCGACGATCTTCGGTATGCTCATGCCCACCCACTGCTCCGGCATTCCCATTATCGATGTGTCGCCCGTTTCCGGAGGCACCAGCGGCCCGATGTACACGTGCGGGTACCCGAATCTGCCTATGAATATGTCAGGAGGCGAGGAGCCCGTGACCTCGTTGCTCTGGAGCCTGTTGAGCACCTGGGACTTGTAGTAGTATTTTAGCAGGTATGGATCCTGCATGTTGTGGTAAACTGAAGTAGTCCTCTTCACTACAAGGTTCGCCGTCTCCATCCGCACCCCCTGAAGCTATTTATCTTCGCAGGATTATATACCTTACAGGGCTGAATGAATGATCGGCAGAAAAGTGCAGAAAGACAGGCTTCACGGAGTATTCGCGCGCAAGGAAGCCATTGGTTTGAATGCCATACTCCTTGTAAACACGAACAGCGAAGACCCTAATTTCGTATACATGACCGACTTCACGAGCGGGATATTCGAATCCAGCATGCTTCTGCTCGAAAGAAGGAATGGCACAGTGACGCTCTTCACCTCGCCGCTGGAGTATGGCACCGCGATGGCGCAGAAGCCAAAGGGTATGACGGTAGTAAACGTAGACTCCAAGACCAAGCTGGACCTTTTGAAAAGGAAGATTTCAGGAAAGGCGATAGGCATAAACGCGGATTTCCTTCCGTACGGCTACTATCTCAGGATTAAAAAGAGGTACGCGCCCAAAAAACTGACCAGCGTTTCTGACGCCTTCACCGCTGTCAGACTCGTCAAAAGCGATGCCGAGATCGCAAGGATAAGGAAGGGAAGCACCATCACCAAGAAGGCGATAGAGATTGCGAGAAAGTCCCTCAGGGAGGGCATGACCGAGAAGGAACTTGCCGCGATCTTCGAGAACGCCATACGCACGCTTGGTGCGGACGGAACCGCGTTCAGCACCATAGTCTGCTTCGGCAAGAACGCCGCGCTCCCGCACCACATGCCAGACAACACTAAACTGAAGTACGGAGATTTCGTGCTGATGGACGTTGGCGCGAAGGTGGACAATTACTGTTCTGACGTCACAAGGACGTTCCTCTTCGGAAGCGACAGGAAGACGATACCGGACTACGACAAAAAGATGGCGGTTATAAGCACCGTCAAGGAGGCGCAGTCTCTCGCCATAAAGTCAATAAAGGAAGGGGTGTTGGCCAACAAGCCGCACATGGTGGCGCAGGAGCACATAGAGAGGGCCAACGGTGGTATATATAAGGGTAAATTCACACATGCATTAGGGCACTCTGTCGGCATAGAGGTCCACGACGGCCCTGGGCTCTGGCCCGGCGCGAAATTCAGGCTCAAGGCAGGCACCGTTACCTCAGTAGAGCCTGGCATCTACATAGAGGGGTTCGGCGGCGCTAGGATCGAAGATGATGTGGTCGTCACTAAAAACGGTGCAGCAATACTCTGAATGATAGAAAGGGGGGCTCGGCTAGCTTGGTTAGGCTTCCAGGTTCGGGACTTGGAGACTTGGGTTCAAATCCCAGGCCCCCCGTTTGCGCTTTGGGGTTATATACAGAATCCCGATTTTGAACATTTTTATACTTTAATGGCCGATTATATTTGATATAATGCCAAAGAAAAAGGTCGTAGATCCAAATCTCAAGTTTAGTATGCTCGCCATCATAATATGACTTGGCGGTGTGGCAATTAGTTTCTTTGCGATAAGTTACACCTTAGTACAGCCATCAAATGTTTTGGTCAGAAATGTCCTGGCCTTTATCTTCTCATTATGTGGGATTGCAATATTTGTTCTTTTGTTTTGGATTTTAAAAACTAACTGGAAAGATATAGGATAATTGGGCTAGTGCGTACTTGCGTGTAAATCAAGGGTCACTACGTTATTTTGAGGAATAACAAGTTTATTTATTGTTATGGAATTGCGGGTAAGCAAAACCGTCTGACCAATATCGATAGGAGACAACGAACAATATTGTGTACCATTTATATCGCTACAATGTCCTGGGTGCATCGACAAATTTAGAGATGAATAGTTATTGAAAGGAAATAATACTGTAAAATTATCTAAAGTAAATAAAGAATTGTGAGAATTAAACGTCAATGTAACATTACACAACGTCATATTGCACGTTGCTGATTTTGAGATATTATAAAAGGAGGAATTAATAATTGGAGACGAAACGAGGAACTCAAGCGCATCATACTTGGGCAAATAGGTAGTATTCGTCCCAATATTATCCACAACTAGATATCTGCTTTCTTTTGCATTACAATTACTATTTATGGTAACATTTCCATCTGTGTCATTATAGCAATAGAAGTCATAGGTAATGTAAGATGAAGTTCCTATACCTATCAGACTTGTCCTTTGTGGAAATAAGCCTGCCACAAGATTGCTATCATTAAGTGAGTAATTAAGCGGAATGATTGCTATCTGGACTGGGCTCCCCGAGGTATACCTAAGAGCTATCTTCAATATATAATTATTAGCAAGTTCATATGCGGACGAAACATTATCTACCAAGGAGTACGTACCATTTAGTGACGTGTAATTAAAACTTAGTGCGTGGTTAGCTATGTAAGGATATTGATAAAATGAAACAAAGTAACCAAATCCAGAGAACGCTCCGATTACAATGAAACATAATAGATATGGGTAAGGAAATGGCGATTTAAAATCAATTCCATCTTTAATAGTTATCAAAAATTTAGTCAGATTATACCCATAATATCCATTTTGTCTTGCAAATAAGTAAATATTAGCAGTAATTACTGCCGCAGCCAAGATATCTGCAATTACAATATAGGATGAGGCTATATTTCTGTCCAAATAATAAACTCCTGAGGTCCTAATAGTAAAAAACAATACGTTGTCTACGATAAGTATTATTATTAATGGAAGAAGGATATAGAAGATTATAGTTGAAAAACTTAACTGTTGTTCTTTTTTAACAGCTTTTGCCATTAACGCTCCAATTAAAAGTGATAATGATGGAAGCATTAAGTAAAGGGCCAAGAAATTTAATAAAATCCCCGTGATTGAATTATATGAATTTATATTGAAAAAATATGATAGTAAGTGATTGATTTCTTTCAGATAAACTAAAGAGTTATACGGCGATGTTGTAAAAAAAGAAAAGTTACTCAGTATAAGTATGCTGCCAAATAGAAAGACCAAGCCCCCAATTAACACAAAATAAAACAACTTTTCAGTCTCTGATAATGTCTCCCACTCTCGTCTTTCTTCTTTATTATTAAGAGTAAAATAGGTCCTAGTAATAATAAAACTAAGGATCAGCATTATGAATACTGTCCAAACACCAAAAATAGGTATTTCATACGACATTCAAACACTCACAGGTTGTTTATTATACAAAGGTTACCGAGGTTCCTGTCTTAACCGACTTGAAAATTAACTCTTCCTTTATTGTTATAGCAATATATCTGTTAAGCTTACTTTTGAGAGCCTTAGTATTGTCTCCATGATATTTTTTGTCTATTTTATCAAGAAAACTATCTATTATAATTAAAAGATCTTTTACTAGCGTAGTTAAATCCCACTCCTTATCTTTATATTCGACGATCAGCCGTCTCCAATCCATATGATGTATTTGTATATTTGTCCACTTTTCAAGCATTACAATTGACTTTGGTTTGCGTATTCCTTTCCAGTCTGAAATGTAATCGACAGCTCTCACATTTAAGTTGTCTTTTTGTTGTATCCCTTTATTTTGTTTTGATATTCCTTTATAAAAAAATTCGTCGAAGGCACGTGAATGTAACAATATATGCTCTATTGCTATGTTGTTGTTTATTGTGAAAACTGCAGTGTCAATTTCATTGTTTTTTAACAGTTTGTTATTGTATCTAAGGAACTGCAAGCCATTAAATAGCTCTGTAGTTTCATAGTAAAAAGTCCCATTTAAATAATCTTTCTTTTGTTCATCAGTTAAATTTACCATATACTCCTCCATACATAATTTGAATGCAAAAACTGTTAAGATTTTGCATAATGTGGCCCGAGACCATACTTCTTTAACTTTTCTGCCTTTCTTCTTAGAGTCAATATTTTAGGTTTGAGCTTTTTAATTACAGCTGAATCTTTGACTAATAAGAAACTATGTTTATCAACCGGTACTATTACAAGAGCGGAATCTCTATCTCGGTCTAATTTAAGAGCTTCGCATACACGTTTTGGAAGATAGACATTTACTGACTCGCCTTTGTAAGTTAATCTGCCAATCTCTAATACGACGCCCTTCTCTAAAGGGTCTTAAACCTCTAATAGCTTTAAACATTAGATTATCTCTACCTTTCTCTATCTTCTGATTACGATACCATTTTAGTAACTGATCTACTGCTCTATCGGATTCTTAAGAATTTTTATCGATCATGATACGCCAACGCTATCCTAAGTAGCACAATAGCCTTGATAATCGCAAGAGTAACCGCTGCTGCAATAGTAGCCCCATACTTTGCCACAAGATTCATGACAATAGTTATCTGCGCCTATAACATCTTCAGAGTTTGTACAGTAATTATAGTGATCCTCGCTTGTATAGTAATAAACACCATCGCAATAAGCACCGTTGCATAAAGTTTGAGTCTTACATCCATTCATAGTGCAAGTTAGATTTTCATACCAGCCATAAATAGCTCCTGATACGAAATTGTCCGATTGAAGTACGTCAGTCGTATCAACAAATTCACTGGTACCATTAGCAAATTTTATATACAAAATTAGATGATTTGGTATCTGGTTTTGTGAGTCTAAATTTGACGCATTGACATAAACAAATTCTATTTGCATACCGTAGTTAGCTTCTATGTTTCCAGTTTCTAGTATACTCGCCATCAACACACCGATATCCTTACAATCCCCTTGACCAGAACCCAATATTTCTGCCGGATAAATAGATTGATTCTCGAAGACTATGCTATATGTCGTTAGTTGATTTTTGAGATTTACAACTTCGTTTACGAATTGCTGAGCATTATGTCTTTTGGTTAACTCAGGTGTCACATTAGCAAAGAAACGTGGAGTAATTACACCACGATAATCCGGATAGCCATACTCTTTATCACTAATATTGAAATGCAATATAGGTAAAATTCTAGGCTCCGCAACATAATAATTGTAAGTTGTTATTGGAAATTCCCATTTGTCTTCAGTTCCGTTAAGCAAGGTGAAGGTGAATGTAAAATTATTGTTTTGTATGCCATGTGAACTTTGTTGTGAAGTAGTAGGCAATGGATTTATTGTAGTAGTGTAAGGGATTGTGGTAGATGTAGTATTACCAGTATATGGATAGCAATGCCCATTAGTTCCTAAGTAATCCCCATTGGAACATGAAACACATTGATTGTTGTAGCAGTAGGAATTTGAACCAGTACAATACTTTGTAGAGCTTTCACATGTTTGATGACATAATCCATCACTACCTAAAACATAACCAGATTGACATGTAACACATTGATTGTTATAGCAATAACTGCCGGTAGTGCAATATGTTCTGGATGTACCGCATTCAGAATGACACAGCCCATCACTTCCATAAATATATCCAGCTTGGCAAGTTTGAGTGATATTATAAAAAATTGATGTTGTTGGCTGAGTAGTTGTATAGTAGAGAGATGTAGTTGGTACAGTAGAAGCGCTGTTCAACGTACCTACATTTTGATTAAATTGGCTGATATTCATGGCGTAAAATTTATGAGAATTAGAAGCATAATACCCGCTTCCTTGATAACCTAAACTTGCATTATATGGTTTGCTTTGATTTCCTAATTGGTTCGATGGCATTGTAAAAAGAATTAGCCCGGCAATGCCGACCAGTGCCATTATTATCCCGACCCACAGACCAGATAGATTTTCTTTGGATTTAGTCTTTCCCATATTATCCGTAATTCCAGATTTTTTGGACACTTCTTCCGAAAATTATTGGCCTTTGATATGCTCTCTCATTGTGGAGATAAATTTCTTGGCGCGTGGGTTTGAATTTGGATTCCTGCCCAGGTCTATTCGCCATTTCTCTCCGCTACTTGCAATTAGCGTATAAACAGTTTTTCTGAAAAGTAAGCCCATAATTATGCCTATAAGGCCAAGAATGAAGAATATGTACAAGTAAATTCCAAAAATTAGGAGCATGATTCCGATCGATAATACTAACAAGTTCCTTTGGGAAGTAAATTGTATTGAATTTATGTGAGCGTAGTACATGTCCTTCATATTTTCTCCAAAAATATCGGAAGTATATCTTATGAGTCTTCTATCGGTTGCGTAATAATTCCCATATTGGACTAATAGCTTTTCTCTGGCACCTAAGAAGTTATCTATGTCCATTTTCCCACGTTTTAATGATAGTAGGAATCCAAAGTTATAAATAGGCCATGAGAACTTATCATTGATTCTGAGAGTTATGTGCACGTGTGCCAAGCATATATATTTATACTTTTTTTTATAATAATATATTATAAGTGTTAGGATGGCCAACATCAACATAGAAGTAAAGGGTTACGTTGAAAAGGTGATAAACCGCATGGTTGAAGAGAACTATGCAAAAACAAAAACGGAAGCGGTTAGGCTTGCGCTCTTCGAATTTGATCAGATGCATGGCCTGACGGATGATGATTTATACGCAGTTGCTGCAGGCAAGATGCTTAACGACATATCCAAAGGAAAAGAGAAAGTTCACAAATTCAGATAGGTGGGGGAAATGGAGGCGTTTTCCACAGGTGAATTTGACAGGGACTACAGGAAAACCACTAAAGAGGAATTAAAGCACATTTGCGACGCGGTAGGGCAGATTAAAGCGTGCACTTTCACAGAAAAGAATTTCATAGGAAAGGCGCTTCGCCATACAAAAGACACATATTCCATAAGAATTGGCAATAAGCGATTAGTATACCACATAGAGAGAAACGACCCGGAGATTTTATTGTTGTTTTTTAAAAGCAGAGAGGGTGTCTACGACTATCTCAAATAGCTCTTTAGATCCTGCTTTGTCGGTAAAATCTGAATTTACCTACAGAATGGCGAATTTGCAGACAGGCATATCAATTTAACAAATCATAGCCAATCATGTCTTATATCGGATTAATGACCAACGAAGAACGTAAAGCGCTCTGGAAAGTACAAGATGAGAAGGTATCGAAATATGGACCAGGAAAGTATTGTCTAACTGCATTATCAAAACTTGAACCTCGCCATATGCAGACCCCTTCTGGCGAAGTGAGGGAAATACTATTTCCAACCTTTGCGTATCTAACAGAACTTACGGTACCTACTGAAAATAGGGTAAAATTAACAGACATTACTTATTATAATGCAAGACGTATCAGAAACTATTTAGCATCAATTTTTAGGTATAGAATACCAATATTATGGAGGACCTATGGCAAGGATTTTGCTATATATCATTCGTTGGGTGATGATGGAGATGCAGGATATTATCCCTATCTATTGGAACCTATATGGGAAAAAACTCAAGGCCAGATAGACGATTGGTTTAAAGGAGGCTATTCTAATGCTATTATGATGCTTGAAAATATTCAATCAGAAACAATATTAGACATCTGTATAAATCTTTATGGGTCTGCTATATGGACAGAGGACCTTCTGGATTCATATATTTGTAGATGGCGCATACTAGAAATTATAGCCGATCAAGAAATTAAGCGGTTAAAGAAAGCTCGACCAGATATAATAAATGCCTATTTAACTGAGAAAGCCAAAACTATAGATAATAATGACCCATGCGCTAATGAAAAGGCAAAAGTACTTGGTGCACGTGATAAAATAATTATATGTTTTGGAAACATGTTCCCAGAAGAAAAGTTAGATGCCACTGAACTAAGAGAAGAAAATAAGTTAAGAGATGACATCTCTCATGGCGATATAACTACAGAAACATACGAAAAGGAATTTAAGTACGGCATAAAAGTGTGGGAGTTATCTAGGAAATTTTTACACGTAGAGCTAAATAATATGCTTAAGACTAAAGCGATACTATTACTGTAATACTATGTGTTAACTCCCCTTAGCTTTTCTCTGACAGGCGTTCTCAAAGTTATTTCAGAAGAGAGTATGCCATTTATTCTCAATTCATTTACAACATCATTATACACTGGAGCCATTCCATCTGGATCTCTTATCGTAAAAAGCATTACAAAAGGTATTGCATTTGTAAAACTAAATCCATCTCTGGTGAGTACTACGACGTCTACTTTCCATTCTTCGGCTTTATCTTATCGTCTGTTAATTCTACCTTAAGCCCTGATTTGCCCTTAATGGTATTGAACTTTACAGCACTGAGTGTCGTTTCCAACCTGTTGTGAGTCTTATCCTCAGAAGGGTATCCATAATTCTGCAAGAGTAAGGTGTTAGAGCCCTTTGGAAGTGGCGACTTTGTAAAAAGAGTCAGCATGCTCGTGGAGTTCTTTCTGGCTGATTTGAGCTCTATATCCTCTCCGTCAGACATTGGTATATTGTTCTCCTTAATGTCCAATAGGTCCTACAAAGTCTTCCCTATGCCTGTAGGACCTGACCTGTGCGTCTTCACTTTAGTCTTGGATATCTTCTTCAGTTCCTCCAACAGTTCGGCGTACATTTTCACGATTAGGTATTAATCCGACAAAAATATGAATATTCCGACAGAAAAGGATTTATCCTACAACGCTTTTAGATCCTGACTGTGTCTTATGGTGGTACCAAAAACACGCTGGCCATTTGGCATGACTTCTCTATTACTTACAATTGTGTTCGTATAAGTCGTAATGATGCCAACTCGCACTCAGATTTCGTGAAACCCTAGGACACAGTCGGATACGAGTAGTAGAACGACACGTTGGTTGCGATGCCGTCGTTGTTGTTGCCGCTGTAGTCGTTTGCATTGCCGTTCATGGGCCACCAGCCTACCAGGTTCTGAAGCCTGACCGGGGCGCCACCAATGCCTTCATTGTAGAGTGCAGCGAGCTCCTGGCTTGTCAGAGGCGTGTTGTACAGTTGCACGTTTGCAAGCGTGCCATTGAATGGGTATACGTCACCGTTGGGGAATATAGTTGCTCCAAGGGAGAAGGAATTCGTGGTCTGAAAGGAGTGCGGCGACTGCGTGGCCGCTGAGAAAAGGATGTTATTCGCGTACACCGCAGCTGTTCCGTTGCTCTGGTTGTACGTAGCTGACACGAAGACCCATCGGTTCCTTGCGAACGAGTTGTTTGACGCTCCCCATTTTACGTAGGAACCGTTTATCCAGATGACTCCGCACGCACCGCTGTTTCCACCGTAGCCGTACAGCGCTATTCCGGAGCTGGGGCTTGGGTTACTGCCGAAGATCCCCTGGCATGGCGCCTTGTTTGTGCCGTACCAGTATATCCATGCGGTTATGGTGAATCCCGGCGCGCCTGTCGGGAGACCGCTACTGAAGGCACCGTTTATCGTGAGGTTAGGAAGCAGGACGTACTTTGGGTACGAGACGCCACCGTATCCCTTTCCACTGCCGTAGGTTCCGACCGACAGTGTGCCAAATGAGGATGCATACTCGGGCAACAGGCCGGTGCATTCTCCTTGGATGGCCATGTCTGTGGGATTGTAAGGGCCAAGAGGCCTTATCACTTGGCAGGAACCAGGGAGCGCACGTATGTTAGGCGAGAAAAAATTTAAGCTGAAGAGAATGGCCAGGACTATCGCAATCACAAGTATTGCCCAGCCGTACGTTATGAAATACTCGAGCGTGCTCTGGGATTCGACTATCTTCTTGTGATGTCTCTTACCCGACCGATGGATTCCCCTGAGCATGATACTGATTGACAGGAAGGGTTTAAGAATATGGGTCATTTAGAACCCGCATAGGAGAGGAATTACAGCTCGGTGTATTTTTTGTTAGAGCCGCGTGCCTTCTCTATAGGGTACTTTATGGAGGATTTGCGCATCTTCTCCTTAAGTGCGTCTGACAGGTCGATGTCATACTTCTCGCACATCATCAGCACGGCCCAGAACACATCGGAAAGCTCGTCCTCTATCTCGACGCGCTTTCTCCCGTCCTTGAAGAAATCCTCGGTTTCGCTATTGGTCTTGTACAGGAATATCTCCACAACCTCGGCTGCCTCTGCCGCTATTGCCATGGCCATGTCCTTGGGGGTGTGAAACTGGTCCCAATCGCGCTCCTTGTTGAACTTCTTGACCATTCCCTTGAGCTCTTCTATGGTGGTTTTTTTGTCAGACATGATCGCACACCCCTACAATTCTTATTCGGTGTATATGAGCCAGGAGTTTTTTCCCGTCTCCATGTATATGGCCTGCTCCTTCAGGTCCTTTGCGAGTTCGGCGATGAACTGCTCGAGCAGGGACAGCTTTGAAGGAGTCTTGAACGCGACTATGTACTTGACGTGCTCTGTGTAGTCGGTGCTGGCTTTCTTTCGCCAGTATCCGAGTATGTTTCCTCTCTCAGAAGTGTACCCCCCAAACTCCTTTATCAGGAAGTCGTGCAATCGGTCCGCCTTTGCCTTGTTCTTGGGGTCGTTGATCTTCATCGCGGGTATGAAGAAGACGGCAGGCTCGCCGAATAGTATCTTCTTGTACCGCACCTTCTCGCGTTTTGCTGCCATACAACCACCAGTTAATACAGTGTGCCCGCATAGAGTATATTAATGTGTTGGGATTGTTTGTACGAGCCGAATTTGGTTCATATTGGATATCCTATACGTTTAAATAATTTCAGGGAGTAATCATAAACGTTGATGTTATGGAATTCGACAAACTGGCGGATGAAGAAAAGGTGCAGAGCATAGTTGACATACTTGCAAAGAACGGCATAGAGTCTTTCGTGGTGAACAGCGGCGCGGAGGCGAAGGAAAAGCTCTATGAACTGATACCTGAGGCCAGCGAGATAATGGAGGCCTCCTCAACCACAATGGACGAGATAGGAGTGACGAAGGAGCTCCTTGAGGGAAGCAGATACAAGTCGCTTAGAAAGAAGATAATGGGAGTGAGCGACAAGGCGGAGCGCGACGCTTACAGGAAGAGCGTGCTGGGACATGCGTACGCGATAGGCAGCGTTCATGCGGTCACGGAGCAAGGGCAGCTCGTTGTGGCATCTGCCTCCGGAAGCCAGATAGGATCATACGCCTATGGTGCGGACCATCTCGTGCTCGTGATAGGGACGCAAAAAGTCGTGAAGAACCTCGATTCTGCGTTCGAGAGGATAGAAAAGTACATTTTTCCGCTAGAGGACGCGAGGATGAAAAAGACCTTCGGCTTCGGCAGCGTGATAGCGAAGATACTGATAATAAGCAAGGAGATAGTGCCAGGAAGGACCAAGGTAATCTTCGTAAAGGAGAAGTTCGGATTCTGAATCGGGAGGCTCACGGCCACCACGGGTGGCCGAAAATCGTATTGAGGCGTAGCCACGGCTATGCGACAAACTCAAATGCTGCACGGCATCATTGCTTCTTAGACTGCAGTGCCTCTATGTTCTTCAGTTCGTAGAGTTGGCCGAGGGCCTTGTACGTAGCGAGCGCGACGTTGTAAACGTCGCGGGTCCTTCCTCTTGAGAAGGTCCAGACGTCCTTAACGCCTGCAAGCTCCAACACGCTCTTGACAGTGCCGCTTGCGACTATGCCGACTCCCTTTGGAGCAGGCTTGAGTATGACGTACGCACTTCCGCACTTCGCGCTGAGCTTGAGTGGGAGGCTGTGGGCGGAGCTGCAGTTGCACTCCTGGGAGCCGCAACCGAGGTTTATCGATAGCATGTGCTTCTTCGCGTCCTTTATGCCGGAGTCTATTGCTGGCCTTGCTTCAACGTCCTTTCCGACTCCAAGGCCTATGTGCCCGTTCCTGTCTCCCACAACAACTGTGGCCCTATACTTCTGCTTCCTGTTGTTCTTTGTCATTCTTTGGACCGAAGCGATCTCTAGGACGTTGTCCTCAAGGTTCGGTATGAGTGTATCTATTATCTCCGTTTCCTTTACCGGCTTGCCGGTAGCGAATATCTGCTCGAGAGAAATTATCTTGCCGTTCTTTACCTGCTGGCCTATCCTTGTCTTAGGCTCCCACGTGCTTAGCGTGTCCTCGTGCTCCTCTTCGCGCCTCTCCCTTCTAAATCTAAATTTACCTGGCATTCAATATCAACTCCTTTGCCTGCTTGAAAATCGACCCGAGCGCAGTGGCATCAACCCCTGCCTTGATGTATTCTGAGTACTGCTTCTGGTACTTCTCAGGGTCTTTTTCCTTGAGCTCTTTAGCGTATTTTGAATCTGAACAGTTATATACGTTCTCCTCGATTTTGATGCCATTCCGCAGGTTCATGCCTCCGTCGACGCACCCCTTTGCGAAAACGAATGGTATGGAATTCTTGACCGGCGCACTCAGCCCTATGTCGAGCACGAACTCGCCATCCTTGAACTTTCCGTCCGCCTTTATCTTCTTCGCAAGCAACAGGCCGAGTAGATAAGCTGTCGGTCTGTTCGAGCGGGCGGGCCACTTGAACGCAGCCAGCTCACTTGAATTCGCCTGCGCGAGCGTCACGTCCCCTTTCTCGCTGTACCTTGAAACTTGACTAACGAGTGTCCTTGAGGTCTTGCGTATGACTATCCTGTCAAGGCCGCCGCTGACGATGGCCAGCCGGCTTTTGTAGTCGGTCTTGGCCTCTCTCCTGCGCCTGAATTTCATGTCCTTGATTATCTTTCTCATCTAACTCACTTGTACTGTGCCTTGAAGGCCTCGTTTATCTTGGACATCTCCTGCTCGGAAAGCGTCACGCCCTCCTCCTTTAGGTGGAGCAGCATTGCCGCCTTGCTCGAATAGGTATTGCCCTTTACGAGCCCGTACATCTTGTTGAACATCACGGTGTCCAGCTTGCCCATCTCCTTGAGCCTCTTAAGGAGGAACCTTTGCGAGCGCACCTTCTTCTCCCAGCCAGTACCAGCGCGGGCCTTCCTGGTTCCGCGCCTGGAGCCCGTGCCCCTGCTCCTTCCCTCCGCTCTCTTCTGCTTTAGCAATTTTGACCTTGCACTGACATTGTGCTTCTCCTTGAGGGCGAAGATGCTGCCCGCACTTATAAGCCTGCGCACGTCCTCGCGTGTTATGGCCTTAGAGGCCTCCTCGAATGCGGAGGGATTTACCCTTATCGCATGGACGCCGCGACTGAGCAGCTGGCTTGCGACCCTCTTAGTGAACTTTATAGTCATGATCAAAACCTCATATCCTGTTTACTATGCGTATCCCGTTCTTGTCCGCGGTGTTCTGGAGCAATGCCCTCTTCCTGCTGGAGAGTGCGTGTGCGAACCTCACTGCCCTGCCATCCTTTGCCTTCACTGCGGCGAGCATCTCCGCCTCGTTGTGCACCAGCACCTCAAAAGCACCGTCCGGCCTCGCATGACGGATCTCCGGACTGTTCTTGTAGCCTATGCTGGGAGAGGCGCCCAATTCCTTCTTCTTTACGCGCTTCTTGCTGTCTATTCCCCTCGGCATCCTCCATCTGTCCTTGACCCGCTTGCGAGTCTTTAGACCGAAATTTGGAACCGAGAACTTTGGATGTCTTTTCTTCTCCATGATCATTCCTCCCTGGCAGGGTATATTCCGTCTTGGAACACGCGGGTGTCCTGACCGCGGGACTTGCACGCGATCTTTATGTTGGCCATCGTTTGCCCGACATCATACTTGTCTACGCCCGTGACCTTGACATCCTGTCCCTTGACTTCCACCTTCGAGTCGCCAACTATTACCGCATTGCGCGGTACCTTCTCCCCGAAGATGTTCTTTATTATGACGTTCTTGCCCTTGACCTCTATTGACATCGGAAAGTGAGCGAACACTACAGTCATCTTGCGCTCTATGCCCTCGTTTACCGTGTGTATCGAGTCGCGTACCTCGGTGCCGAACGCCTGCTCCGCGAGAACGGCTTTCTTCTGGAGCTTCTTGTTGCTAGCACCCGACACGGTGACCTTCTTGCCCTCGACCTTAACCGCGAGCAGCCTTGTGTCTATCGTCTTTGTGGTGGATCCGCGCTTGCCCTTTATGGTAAGCGTATCTCCGTTGACCGTAACGGCAACTCCGTCAATGATTTCGATTTCGCTCATAAGCATCTCCGTTCAATACACGTATGCGAGGAGCCTACCCCCGATGCGCTTCTGTTTTGCCTCCTTGTTAGTCATTACACCGTCTGACGTGGAGAGTATCAGTATGCCGAAATTTACGCTTGGTATGTATCTCTCCTCATACTTCTGGAAGTCACCCATGGTGACGGCGTACCGCGGTTTTATTACACCGATGTCGTTTATGCGCTTGGAAAGTGTGACCTTCAGGACCGTAAACTTGCCTTCCTTGATCTCTTCGAACGCGCTCACGTAGTTGTTGGCCTTCATTACCTCGAGCACGGAGCGTATCAGCTTCGTAGAGGGCACCTGGCACTCGTAAAAGCCTTTGGCCTCATAAACCTTTATCTTGTTTATTGTGTCTGCAAGAACGTCTACCATAATATCATCTGTATTTGTCAAAACCTATGCTCGGGGCCACTTCCCTGAAGCACCTCCTGCATATGTACAGGTTGTACGAGCGTATGAGTGCCCTGGAAGTGCCGCACATCCTGCACTTCCTCATATTCTTTCCGCGATACTTGAGCTCGTATTTCATTTTCATGCGATCATCACTCTTTTCCTACGAATTTTGCGCCGAACTTCTCCGTTATGAAGCCCCTAAGCTCGTCCGGCTCTATGTTCCTGTGGTTCAGCCCCACGGATCCGGCCTTCCTTCTCCTAAGCTCGACGCGCTTGCCCCTTCTTCCGAAGGCGGCGTTCACGTTAAGACCAAGCATCCCTATCTTGGGGTCGTACTTGACTCCTGAGAAGTATATGTACTCATTGACTCCGAAATTGAGCGAGTTGTTTGCCACCGCGCTTTCCTTTACGGTGTTGTTGTTTGCATCGAGAGCCCTCTTGAGCATGTCCTTTGCATCGTTGCCACGCAGCGTGACCATGGCCCCTATCACCTGGCCCTTTCTTATCTTGAGCTCCGGTTCCCTGCGCTTCGAGTGCGTTGGCACGGCCTCCTTTCCTGTGAGTTTCTGCAGAAGAGCCTTCGCGTTTGGATACATGTTTTCGTTATCTCCTATGCCGATGTTGACCACGACCTTCTCCAGGCGTAGCTCCCGCATTGGATTCTTTTTTGATTTGGAGTTTTCAGCGTTAGCCATGATCATTCTCCCGTTACCATCACATTGTCGAGCAGCGTCTGGAACTTCGATGCACCCTCAACCTGCACTATGGGTGCCCTTGTGGCGGTGCCGCTTATTATGTCAAGTATGATACCGCTCTCAGACGCATGCGTGCCCTTGATAACATAGCACTTCGCGCCCTTCTGCATCTTTATAATTGACTTTATGGCGTTGCCGTCGAGCACTACCGAATCGTTAACCTTGACGCCTTCCTTACCCTTTACCACTGTGCCATCGTACAGGCGAAGCATCGTGGTGTTCTTGGAACCCACGTATTTGCCTATGACCTTCATCGTGCGGCCCTTTTCCTTTGCGTGCTCTTCCGTAGATATGACGCCCTTCTTGGCGACGCCTATCCTGTAAGACTTGTTTATAGGCACTATCGTGATTATGTCTCCGAAGCCGACGGGGTAGCGCTCGATCCTGACGGTCTTGCCGTTTACGGATATGTTGCCGCCCTTGATGAGATACCTGGCCTCCTTTGAGTTCGTAGAAACGCCAAGTTTCTCCTTGAGCAGCGTTATGAGTGCCATGCTGTTCCCGAGAGTGTAGCGCCCTGCGTCGGGCTTTGCAACGTACTGCGACACTTTCCTGTTTATTTTTAGGTATTTGCTCGCAGCGAACCTGTTTATGTGCCTACTATTTCCTTTTCTTGACATTATGCCACCGGCTTCTGATTCTTGAGACTCTCTATTTTGCTGTTCCTGAGCTTGTCTGATGTGTCTATGTCGACCAGATAGAGGTTTGATGAGTATATCGCTACAGGGAGTTCCTTGCCCTTGGCGTTCTTCCTTGTTATTCCGTCAACGACCACGCGTCCTGTTTTGAGGTTTATCGATGACACCTTTCCCGTCTTTCCCTTCTGCGTTCCGGCGAACACCTTTACTGTATCACCCTTTCGCATGCTTATGCTCCTTGACTTTATGCCGAGCTTCGTCGCCAGTTCCTTGGAGACGTGAGCGTGCACGAATTTCTGTCTGGCGTGCATCGGCGCGGTGAAACGATACTTTCTTTCCTTTCTAGGCTGGCTGCTCTCTATCATGAATATCACTCAGATTATCCTTGAGGCGATTCCCGCCACCTTTACGAACCTCTCTACTACCTCTCGCGCCATGGCACCCTTGACCTCCGTGCCGACAGGTAGATTCTCCTCGGTGACCATCATGCCCGCATTGTCTTCGAATCTAACGCGCATGCCATTGGAGCGTCTTATGAGGGCCTTCTGCCTTATTATTATGACGCGAACCGGCTTCTTAAGGTACGTAGCACTGCCCTTTATCACGCTGGCTGAGACCGTATCGCCAACGCCTGCTGCGGACAACCGCCCGTGCTTTCCTCCGGTCTTGCCTATTATGTGGATCATCTTGTACATGTATGCGCCGCTGTTGTCAGCGGACACGAACACGGATCCCGGGACGAGTGTCTTTGTAATCTTTGAAGCTACTCCTTTTACCATAAAAACAACTCATTTGACTATCTTTGTAACGACGAATGCCTTTGTCTTGCTCAGCCTCCTCGTCTCTGAAATGTTGACTATGTTCCCGGTCTTCGCCCCGATGCACTCGGGGTTGTGCGCCGGAATTCTTGATCTCTTTCTGAGATATCTCTCGTACTTGTACATGTACCTCGCAGAGTCCATCTCGACGATCACGGTCTTCTTGGCCTTGTCGCTCACGACAACTCCTGTGAGCTGTATGCCTCTCGGCATTATGCCGTGGTGGACAGGGCATCTTTCGTCATTGCACTCCATGCGATCAACATCATCATTTGTTTTCCTTTTTTCTTATCCTGTAAAACTTAATGGCTTTCTCGGTCCGCTCGAAAGGTCTGAAGTTGATCTCGTTCCCGTCAACCCTGAAGGATTTCCTGCCAGGATAAAACCTGAAGACGGAGATCTTCTTTACAACCCTTTTCCTGCCCTTTTCAGTCTCTATGAGAAGGGTGTTCTTCGATTCGTCGACCACCCGACCCTTGAGCCCCTTTTGTCTCTTGTCCAGAGACTCCAGGACCATGACCTTAAGACCGATTAATTCATTAAGCACTACATTTTTGTTGTCGTATACCATGATATCGTTCTACGACAGAGATTTTTATAGCTATTTGTATATTTAACTCTTTCGCTTCCGGGCTGTGCCCCGCGGTCAGGACGGACCACTGGACTGATGCACATCAGCGCATAAGTATCTGTTTATATATTTATAAGCCTTTCTTAGAACCGCCGCGGAGCCGCGTAGCCTATGGTTGCGTACGGCCCGGCGCGCGCAATGCATACGGGTTTTGGCCTTGGCAAAGATAGTATTGGCTTTTGGTTCCTTCGACGTTCTGCACCCTGGACACTTGCTGTACCTCAAAGAGGCGAGAAAGCAGGGTGACATGCTTGTTGTTGTTGTGGCCAGGGATAAGAGCATTGAGATGATGAAGGGCTCTGCCCCGGTATTCGGCGAACGTGACCGGCTGGGCATGGTAGCCGCGCTGCGTATCGTGGACAAGGCAGTCCTTGGCAACAGAATACGCGACAAGACCTCAAGGTTCGACATACTCAAGAAGCTGAAACCGGGTGTAGTGGTGCTGGGCTATGACCAGCAGGCAGGAGAGAACGAGCTTCGGGAGTGGATCCTCAGAAACGGGCTTGACGCCAAGGTGGTCAGGATAAATAAATATGCAGACCCCAGCGTGTACAAGAGCTCGGTAATAAAGGCCAGGCTTGCTGGTGGGAAAATGCGGATGGACACGCGTGGGCGCCAGCGTCTGCACAAGACATAAAATGCACAGTAGCGGTGAAACCCAACGCGAGCCAACGGCGAAGTAACCGCATCAAGAAGCGGTGACGTTTATGCTCGCATAAGCGTCATTCTCACCTGACACCGCTATCCTGTAGGTCTCTCCAGTCGTAGGGTGCACCGTGAGGCCGCTCTGCCCCATGCGCAACTCTCCACCGAATGTGAACGTTGCCGAGCCGCCCGCTGGTATCGTGTATCCAATCCCTGCGGTGTCAGCAACGTCTTCGACCGTTGACGGTATCGAGATTGTGCCGTTCTTGCCGATGAAGAGCGTTATAAGCTTGTACCTTGCCTGCTCATGCTCCATCTCAGCGGTTATGTTCATGAGCCTTGCGTTGAGCCTGTTCCTGAAAGCAAGAAGGCCATCGGAGGAGCACACGCTGCTGTTTATGCTGATGTTGAAGTTGTGAGAATACGTGGCGTTTATGTCTCCGAATTCATGCTCTCCTGCAGTAGCATTTACGGCCGTGTTGGAGGATTCATTTACATTGCCCTTCTCAGTGTTTGATTCGCCGCGCGCTGTCGCATTGGCAGTCGCATTACTTCCGGTGTCGGAAGTCGCATTTCTTCCAAGATCTGCGCCAGCAGTAACATTCGAACCCGTGCCATTGCCGCCCTTCTCGCTTGCGTGAATGTCAGCTCCGACGATCCCTTCTGGTGCACGGATCTGCACGTTAGAGGTAGAATTGCCACCGAGCGTGGAATTCAGACCCGATGTAGACGCGGGGATCATTGGCGCGGAAGACACGTTAGTTATGGCGTTTGTGAGATTGCATGACGGAATGCCCTGCAGTCTGTCGCGCAATTCGGCTTCTATACGGATAGTGTTGTTGTATATGAAGGTGTTGTTCAGCTGTGTCGATATATTGCCGTATATCACGATGTGGTTTAGCGTCACGCTCCTGTTAGAGTTGTCGGAAACGGTAACGCGCATCTCGGTGGAGTTGTTGGCGTACGACAGCGAGGCATCAGGCGCTATGGAAACGTTGGGCTTCGAGCGCTCCAGTTCTGCATGCGCCTGGACGGAGAGCTGGGTCTTGTACCCTACCGCAACCGTGGCCTGTGTTGTCCCTTGTGGCACTACTACCGCGCGCACCGAAGGCACCATCACGAAAACAGTAGAGTTTGCGGTTAGTATGCTTACGATGGTCGGAGACAGTGATAGCATGACGGCACTGTTGTTCGCTGAAAGGCCTGTGCCCTTCAGATTCGCCTGCACCGTGCCGCTTGGTACGGTTACGTTGTATGTTGTTCCGTTTATCGTTATCTTTGCGGATGTTATGTTGAACCTAACAGAATCCACGGTAGAGTTGACTGGGAGAGCAACCGCCCCTATCGTCTGCGAGAAGTTGAGCAGCGACAGCAGATCTATGGTTCCGCTGCCGTTGGATTCAAGCCATGCGGATTGCCCAGCAGGATTTGCAGCGTGCACCTGCAGTGACGAGTATCCTATGACAAGAGCAGATGTCCCGTTGGGCACCTGTGGAGGGTCAGTGAGCTGCACCGCCAACGGGCTTGTGGCGCCTGTTATAGGTTGCGTTGGCTGAGGTGCCGTGCCGGTGCCGATGAACAGCACTATTGCCACAATAAGTATTATCGCGAGTGTTATCGCAATTATGCCCATTTTCTCCATTTATACCCCTATTTACTAAACGTAAACAGCACTGAATTAAATATGTTTCGCTCGCGGTCTGCCATCGCGACGCGACTTGCAGAGATGTAGTACGAGATACGCGGCTGCGACGCACACCGTGGCTGCAAATGCGACTAACAACGCCGGGAGAGAGGGCAAGCGCGAGGCGCCTAGGCTCAGCGAACCGAACCATCCCGCGGCCTCGGCGCCTATGAGATTAGAGAGCTCAATGCTGCCTATGACAAATGCCACGACAACCGATGCGCCGGTCAGGAGAAGGTTGTAGTACACCTTGCTCGCCGGGTTTTTCATAGACCATGAGTATGCGGACAGCATAAGCATGCCATCCAAGGTATCGAGAAGGGTCATGCCAGCGGTGAAGAGCACCGGCAGCACGAGCACGTACGCCGTCGGTATGGCGGATGCCGCGCCGGCCGTTATGGCCAGAAGGCCTATCTCCGATGCGGTATCAAACCCCAGTCCGAACAGGAACCCCACAGGATACATGTGCCAACTCTTGGATATGAAATCCAGCCTGCTTCCGAGAATCCTATTCATGAAGCCCCTCTTGGCCAGCATGTCGTCCATTTTTGCGATGTCCCATGATTCAGACTTGCTTGCCCGGGCCGCCTTGTATATGTCTATCAGTATAAGCAGGTTGAACGCACCTATCGCATATAGGAATAGGGCGGATACACCGGTACCGGCTATGCTGCCTATGGCTCGCACCGATGGTATCGTAGACGTCGCGTAAGCTCCGGCAACGACTATGGCTATGGAGAGCAGCACCACCACGGTGGAGTGCCCAAGGGAGAAGAAAAGACCCGTCCCGGCAGGCCTGCCACCGTTTTGCGCCAGTTTTCTCGTGGCATTGTCTATTGCGGCGATGTGGTCGGCGTCGAGCGCGTGCCGCAATCCAAGAAGGTATGCCAGCGTGCCCAAGCTAAGGAACAGTGAGTACTTAGACGATAAGGAGAATAGTGCGATCCATGCTGAGACGTTGAGCGCGGCTAGGATCATGAAGATGGCAGCGACCCTTTCCCTATATTCCATTGCGATACGCACGTGCCGCAATGCGATCCGCACTCGGCATGATAAGGATCGCGCACTAACCAATTTATAGGTGAGCGGCGTCTTCGCTGAAGTGCATTATAAGTCATGCACAAGTAACGTCACTGCCTCTTTTCTGAAGCCAGGTCTGACGCACGCTGCGCTGCACCGTTACCGCTCCTGTTTGCTTCGAGAGCATTCCTGTGCGCAGATGTGAGGTGGTCCGTACTCAGTGCGGCCAGAGCGTTCACCTCGTATCCTGTGACTATCGCGCCGAGATAGCTCCCGAACAGGCGCTTTGATACACCCTCGTGATCGTCCCTACCGTACACCCCGGTAGCTGTCAGCAATGCGCGCGGCAATGGCAGGAATGTTCCGCCCCCTATCGTCGCTACCTCGAGCACCGGTATGTCCACGGTGACAGTGAGTGACTTGTCCCCGTTCATCGTAACGCTGACATTCCCGGCCGAAGGGCCCACCACCTGTGCAGTGTCCTGTCCGTATGCGAGAAACATTGCAGAAACAGGGTTGGCTATCGCAGAGTTCCTGCCCATGACACCTCCGATATCGGAAAACAAGTTGTTCTTGTACTTTCCAACCATTTCCATGCCGTCGGGTGTAGCTTTAAGCACGCCGGTTATGATGCTTTCCGATATGTTGGCCGATATCCTAAGCGTAAGACCTCTTCCGCGTTCGTTGTTTATGCGTGATACCTTCTTGTCAGTGCAGAGATTCCCGCTCGCTATCACGCCGAACGTGTCTTCATCGGCATAGATGCCCATGCCGTTAAGCATCGGGATTATGCGCTCCTTGAGCATGGCCTTGACTGCGCCGTTGGCACCTTCAGTAAGCATGTTCATCCCCATAGCGGCGCCGGTTGGCGCTATAAATACCAGCGCTATGGCATTGCCATCATCTGTAGTGTGTACCTCTACATCGCGCAGTTGACTGTGGCTTGAAACCCTATTGTAAACACTCTCGAGAAACGCAAAACCTTCGGAGCTGTTGGCAAAAACCTCTATCGCCTTTGTGTACTCGGCTCCTGGCGTCACTATGCCTACGCTCCTTGTCATCTTATCGTCAAGTATCTCTACAGTTACGCCCCCGCTCTTCTCTACCGCAGACACTCCGCGCATGAGCCCCGGTCCCATGAAACCTTCTGTAGTGGCGTAGAAGAAAGGCCGCTTACTGTTGGCCTCGGCGCTGCCGTCCTTAAGCAGGTTTGCGGCTTCGAAGAAACTGAGTATTGGACCACCGCCCATGTGTCCCAAGGCATTGGTGAGTCCGCGCTTCGCGGCATCATCATAGTCCACCCCTTCAAAAGGGAGGAAACCGTCAAGGTCAAGGCCGCGCGTTTCGTAGAGATATACACGCCTTATGCCCACCGCTTCCGCTTCTGAAATACCCAACTCCTTCGCAAGCGCATGCGGCTTTACCTCTCCCTTAAGCAGTTTATCCAAGCCCTTGGACATGTCCTTATTCAGCACTATCATATTACCACATTGGCCTTCTGAATAGGATTGCGGCATCCTGTTCTTAAATGACGTTTTGATGTAAGACAAAAGACGAATACGGCGTTTGGCTTAAAAGGCGCCTTGGGCTGGCGGATTGTGCCTTACGAGTATTTAAAGCCGTACTGTGCTATGCAAAATGTGATTGCATGGGTATCCTGGACAAATTCGGCCTGAAGGGCAGGAGCGCGATAGTGACTGGAGTGTCATGCGGCCTCGGAGTCGCATTTACTGAAGCGCTTGCGGAGGCCGGTGCAGACGTTCTGATAGTTGCAAGGAGAGAGGAGAAGTTGGTAAGGAATGCCGAAGTGATATCGAAGGCCACAGGCAGGCGCATACTGCCATTGAAGGCGGACATATCCCAGGAGGAGGACATAGTGCGAATGGTCAAGGCAGCGGATGATGCATTCGGCAAGATTGACATACTCATAAATAACGCCGGTGTTGCGGCACAAGGCACCTCAACGGAGATATCCAAGGGAGATTGGGACAACGTGATCTCGGTGAACCTCACTGGATCATTCCTGTGCGCAAGGCATGCAATAAAGGACATGATATCGAAAAAGGTCAGGGGCAGCATAATAAATATTGCATCCATATACGGAATGTGCGGCGACATATTTCCCGCTGCACCATACTATGCAAGCAAGGGTGCGGTGGTGAACCTGACCAGGGCGCTTGCCGTTGAGTACGCTGCCAGTGGCATACGTGTCAATGCCATAGCGCCGGGGTTCTTCCCGAGCGAAATGACGGAAGAGGCACTGCGTGACAAGGAAATGATGAGTTACATAAATTCCAGGACTCCGTTGGGCAGGCCAGGAAACACAGATGAGCTGAAGGGAGCAGCAGTGTACCTCGCCTCTGACGCGTCGTCTTACGTGACAGGCCACACGCTACCAGTAGATGGAGGGTGGATGGCGAAATGACTGAGATGTAGTGCGAGGGTTAGCGCGGGTGGGCTACCGCGACATGCTCTTTGCTCCGAATGCAATCATCCACAATAGAATTGGATACGCTACAAGGCGCTCAATCCCGCCTTGCCCAAGCCCCAGGTACGTTCCAGAACCAGACAAGGCCAACGCCACACATGATACCGCCCCGAGTGCCAGCGAGAAGTATCGAAAGGCGCCTTTTTCGATTACTCCATTATAAATGGCTGACAGAAATCCGAAGACGAACGCGATTATGGAGAAGCATAGATGCGGCAGGCCGATGGTCTCGGGAAAGAGGCCGACGCCGAGCGCGCCGAATCCGGACACGGCTATCAGGTAGGGAAGCGTGTGGACCTTGCTTGATCGGAAAAGAAAGTAGGCACCCAGGATTGCGAACGCGCCCAACATTGCCACTGACGCATTGAACAGCACTGCCAGATGGCCCACACCAAGGTCGCTCAGGTAGTTTGAAGAGATGCTGTACCCGCGACGCAATGACTCTGCAATGGCAAGACTTAGTATGAATTGCAGCGCTCCGACGAGAAGCAGTGCGCCGCCAATCCAGTATGTGCCGCGTTTCATGCGCTATGAACCTCATCGGTTTATCTCATCGAATATGCTGTCGAGTTCGTCTCTGGACGCCCTGTTCCATCTTCTCGCTGCTCCGACGGCTATCTCGCTTTCTCCTGTTTCCATGCCGTGCACGAGCGCGGCTGCGACATCCGATGAAGAGGACATCCAGTCGGTCTTGTCCAGAGTCTTGCCCTTCAATTCGGTGTCATACACTGTAGGTGGTATCAGCTCAAACACACCGATATCAGTGCCCTTCAACTGATGGCGCAATGACAGTGTCAGCGAATGTATCGCCGCCTTGGTTGCTGAATACACCGGGAAGCGTGAGAGTGGCACGAATCCCAGTCCAGATGATACGTTAACTACGGCAGCCGGGCTTTTCTTAGACAGCATAGGCACGAAATGCGCCAGCATGCACAGCTGAGCTTCAAGATTTGTACTTATCTCTTCGTGGAAGTACTTCATGCCATCCTCGCCCGTGAGGAAATCGGCAGGCCGCTGTATCCCGGCGTTATTGACGAGAATGTTGATCTCGCCGAATCGGTCGGCCATGAACGCGTACATGCGGCTCCTGTCCTCAGGTGAGGATATGTCGCACCGAAACGACTTTGTTCCTGGAAGGAACTTTGTTGCTTCGTCCAAGCGATCCTTGCGCCTGCCGCATATCAGTATGTCATTGCCAAGACTATGGAATGCCCTAGCTATCGCAAAGCCTATGCCGGTGGCTCCGCCCGTTATTAGGATCTTATTTCCGGAAAGGCGCATCTTATTCATGAACTAGATTCAGAATTAAGCGTTATGAATGTATCGCCGGAGGCGCGGATCATTGCCTCCTAAGTTCTCCGAGTGCTTTTGCATCCCTGACGTTGTCCATTATGACAAGTGCCCCGCGCCATTGTAAGGATTTGGACCAAAAACAGTTGGAATGGCGCATTCTGCCATCGAAAGTATTGCTGCGCGAGTATATATTCAGCGTTTCATTCCCTAAGCGCGCCCTTTGCCGCGTTTGGCAGAAGGCTCTCGGAATTTATTGCGCCGATGTTCGTGTTTTGCTGCGCGGCGTTTTCCTCGCCACTGCCGACATAGGCAGCGCGAAGCAGCCGTTTGGTATCGGACAATGCCTTTTCTACATCAACGGATAGCCACTTAAGCCCCCCGCGGTTTGTCACACCAACAAAGACGTTGCCATTTCCAACATCGTGAAATGACCGCTGGCCGTGATTGAGCCGGAGAAATCGGTAGTAAGACACCGCAACGTGCTTTCCACTTTTTTCTATCTCATTGCAGCCGAAGTCGTTTAGCGCATTCAGGGATATCCAGGCGGGCCCTTTGCGAAACAATTCCCTTCTGAAATCAGAATTGAATTCGTACCTAAGGGAAAGTTCCTCCAGCGTTGCCAACCTGAATCCCGCGGGTACGATCTTTGGGGCTTCCGCCGCGGCAACCCGCGCATTAGACAGAAACACATCAGTAGTCTCACGCCTTGAAACCCTAATCGAAATTACCATGGAATTACCGCAATGATACGGAACGCTTGGCTTTTAAAATTTTGGTAGAATGGCGGAATCGCTGGCGAAGTTTGTGATTTTGATTTGAAAACCGGCACGCATGCGACAGGCGCAGATGGCAGAGCAGCATCTTGGACAGATTATGCAAGGATTGACGCAGCATGCTACAGAGGATGACAGGTAGAACCGAAAGAAGTACGCCAGGGTAGGGATTTGAACCCTAAAGCCCTTGCGGGCACCGGTTGGCCTGTTTGCATCACGAAATCAGCTCTTGAGCAAAACTCAAGACCGGCGCGTTACCGGATTCTGCCACCCTGGCATGTGTAGTATGTTTGCACGGCAGAATAAATACCTTTTCGCGGCTTTTGGAGTGCGCGCGAGAGAGGGGTTGTGCGGCACAACAGCAGACGGAAACGGCAGCATTAGAATGAGCCACCAAAGATTATAAACTCTTCCTTGCCATTATAAATCATGGCTGCGGGCGGGCTAACTCTAAAGAACAGGGAGGAGAGAATCCTTATCCTTGCGGTAGACATAGACAACGACCTTTACAGGAAGACCAAAATAAGCGGCCCACTGATCGGGAAGGTGCAGAACCTCAACGGCGCCACGCAGCTCGCACTAGCGGATCCACAGGATTCAGACTCAAACACGATGTTCGAGGCGGTGCGGCTCTACGACGAGATGTTCGGGAAAGGGTACCTGGTAAACGTTGCTACAATAACAGGCTCAGAGGATGAAGGCTACAATGCGGACATGGAGATATCGAGGCAGCTTGAGCTCGTCCTTGAGCAGTACCACGCCGATTCCTGCGTTTTCGTGACAGACGGGGCGAGCGACCAGCGCGTGCTACCCATAGTAGAGTCCAGGGTAAAGGTCAGCAGCGTGAGGATAATATCGATCAAGCAGGCGGAGGGGCTTGAGAACACCTACTTCACCATTCTTGAAAAACTGAAGGAGCCGCACTATGCAAGGATTGTGTTCGGCCTTCCTGCAGTTCTCATACTTCTTTTCGCGCTAAGCTACATCGCCGGCGTAGGTTGGGAGCCTCCTGCTGCGATAATAGGCGTGTATCTTCTGATAAAGGGCTTCGGGCTTGAGGACGCATTCATCAACTCTTTCAGGGGCTTCGGCTTCAGCATAGACAGGATGAGCTTCGTCTTCTATCTTGTGTCGATAGTGTTCATGATAGCCGCGCTGTTCATAGCGAACGGCAGCTATGTCTCGCAATACAGGGCCACGGGCAACGAGATGGGTGGTTACGCTGCGGCCATAGAGGGCTTCCTGATACTAGTTCCACTGATACTCATATTCTACCTTGTCGGAAGGATACTTGATGCCAGGGATACGCGTTACATATTCAGGAACTTCAAGTACGGCATGTACATCGGCTCGTCTGTGATCTTCTGGGTGCTGTCCCTCTCCTTCGTTGCCTGGATAATAGGGCAGATCTACTTCGGGCAGCTTCTGTTCTTCACCATTGTCGCGATAGCGATAGGCATATGCATATCCATATTCACGGGATTTCTCAGGAGGAGAGTGCTCAGGCACAAAAGGATAAAGGACAAGCTCGTGGTCAACGAGCTCGGCGCACTCATAGGCAAAGTAGCGGGAATAAACGTTAATGCTGGCAGGTTCACCGTGAACACAAGCTTCGGCAACCCAGTGACGTACAGCGTTGATAGGATAATAGAGATCTCGGACAGGATAGTGATAAAGTAGTTGCGCCTGTTGTCGGACTTGTCGCTCTGTTTACATGGTGTCCAGTATAGATTCATACTCCTTAAGTGTGTGCTCGAAACTGAATTTCTTTATGTATGAATGGGCGCGTTCGCCAAGTTTACGGGCCAGTGCCGGCCTGTGACACAACGTATAGAATTTCTCTGCGAAGTCCTCCAGGTCATTGTAAGCGTACACCACGCCATTGTATCCGTCCCTCACCACATTCTCCACCGGCGAGTAATTAAGTATCGCATTGTTCTTAGTGTTCAGCAGCACTGGCAGGGCGCATGCCATAGCCTCCAGGAAACTTCTTCCAGGGCTCTCCCATTCGGAAGTTGACACAAGAAACCGCGCGGTGTTGTACTTTGTGACGAGCGGCTCGCCACGGACAAATCCATCGAATACCACGTTCGTGGATATGCCCAACGAATTGACCATGGACTTGTATCTGTTCTCGTCGGGGCCGGTCCCAACCACCCTGAGCAGTAGTTGATTCTTGAGCTCCGGATGCTCTGAAACCACACGCGTGATGCCTCGAAAGAGGAATGACATCTTCTTCTGCCTCTCATCAAGCCTGCCGACGACTATGGCGCAACCGTCGCTCCTGTCGAGCCCGAGGCTTCTGAATTCCTTGTGGGGCGCGATGTTTATGTAATGCAGCTCTGTTTTTACGGTGTCAAAGAAATCCTTTGCCATCTCGTACTGTTCCGCGGTTATCGCAACGTACTGGTTCAGAAATGTCTTGAGCTGCAGCAGGTACTTGTAGCGTAGCATCATCTTTGGAAGCAGGCGCTTCATACCCGCCTTCCTGAAATTAGTTATGACGTTGCCGCGGTCTATGTACATGAATTTTGCGAGAGGGTGCCTTTCCCGGTACAGCAATGCCAGCGGAACATCGCGTATCGAGTTCAATATGACTATGTCATAACTCTTGGAAAGCGCGTCCTCGCGCGAGACGGTCTTGGCTCCGGTAACGCCCAGCTTGGAAGTGTCCTCGTACAAGTCCGCCTGGTACTTGTGGGCATGCTGCAGGCCGTTGTACATCATGTAAGTGTCTATGGCTGCGCCTCCGACAACCTTGAAGGAACCGGACTCCATGAAGAGTATTCGCTTGATGGCCTCACCAGTATGAGTTAAATGGCAATTCGGCTGATAAATACACCGCAGACGTTCCTTTTAAGGCTTTCTTCCTGAGTCAGTGCGCATGCCAAGCGTAAACCCCAGGAGCCGCAAAGTCAGGGGTGTACACGTTCAGGCCGTGCTGAGACATGGCGCGCATCAGCCGGTACTTGCTTGCGTCATTCACTATGAACAGTATGTGCCCTCCTCCACCGCCACCGAGAAGCTTTCCGCCCTCGGCCCCGTTGGCGCTTGCTATCGTGAATATATCGTCCACCTTGCTGTTTGACATTCCGTCTATTAGCTTGCGCTTGTAACCCCACTCCTTGTCCAACAGGCTTCCGATTTCTGCAAGGTTTCCCTTGTATATCCTGTCCTTCAATTCTTTCGCGGACTCCCGGATGTGTCCCAGGTTTTCCAGCACCGCGGCGTCACTCGCGTTTATCCTGTCTATCAGCGCCTTGACGTAGTTTCCAGAGTGCCTGCTTATCCCCGTGTTAGTGAGTATGGTACGGAACTGCAGCTCGCGCAGTACGTCCTCGTCCAGTTTCATGCTATTGACCACGACCTCATCCTTAGAGAACTCGATGTAGTTGAAGCCGCCGAACGTGCTGGAGTACGGATCCTGCTTCCCTGCGTAAATGCTCAGTGCATTGCGTTCCATGTTATGGGCCAGCTCTGCTATCTGGTAGTTGTTCATGCCATGCCCCATCCATTCGTTGAATGCGCCTATCAGCGCAACGATCGATGCCGATGAAGAGCCGAGTCCGGAACCGTAGCCTAGATCCATGTTTAGTATCATGTCAAAGCCGCTCTTCGGAGAAAAGTGCTCTATGATCTTCGAGTAGAAAGGGCTTATGCTCTCCAGCTTCCCAAGCGAGCCGCGTTCCGCTATGTTCAGCAGGTCGTGCCTCACCGTTATCGCGTCGTCATGGCGCTCGCGTATCGTCACGTAGGAGTAGAAGTTTATCGCGGCCTCTATCACGCTTCCGCCGTAAGGCTCGTAGTACTCGCGCAGATCTGTGAATCCACCTGCGAAGCTGACTCTGAACGGAGCCCTCGATCTTATGGTAGTTGGCACACTGTTTCACCGCGAAATCGGACGGGAATGCCGCCACGGTAATAATAATGCCTTAGCATGTATAAAAATGCTCGCGGTGCCGTACGATTTCAGTCTTCGGCATATTCTGGCTGTGTCCCCCTTGAATAGCTAATCGCAGCGTTTATGTCGGTTATCATTGCTTCTGTCCTTCTCCTTATCTCCGACATGCATCTCGTCTCGCTCACGCTTCTCGACTCGAAATCGTACGTTATGCTTCTGGATGCACTCACCACAGCACCGGTGCCGTTCTTGTCAAAGCATAGCGCTGCGTTCTCCGCGGTACCGCCCTGCGTCCCGTATCCAGGGACAAGAAGTATAGACTTTGGCATAAGTTCACGCAGTTTTCTCGCCTCTTCCGGAAATGTTGCCCCAACCACTGCACCGATGGACGAGTACCCTTCTTTCCCCACCGCTTGTTCTGACAGCACGTTTATCATGGCTGCCACGCGCTCGTACACCCTTTCGCCCGACTCCAGCCGCAGATCCTGTATGTCTGCAGAACCCTTGTTAGAAGTTTTTGCCAGGACGAATATGCCACGGCCTCGCGCGGCGCATTCGTCCACGAAGGGCATCAAACTATCGATGCCCAGATACGGCGACACCGTAAGACAGTCCGCATCAATGGTGCTCCAAGTATCGCCGTTTATTTCTGTCTCTCCCAAGAACGCGCTTGCGTACGCCGCCGCGGTGGAGCCGATGTCGCCTCTCTTTGCATCAGCTATCACTATCAATCCGGCATTCCTGGCGTACCTCATCGTATCGTAAAACGCGTGCATGCCTCCCAGACCATACTGTTCGAAGAATGCGCTCTGCAGCTTCACCCCAGGAACGAGACTTGCAGCCGTATCTATGACACACTTGTGGAACGCCATGATGCTGTAGTAAGCGGCCTCGTCTCGCTCTGCAGCAACGGATTTCCCAGGATTCACGAATAGCGGCATTTCATTGATTCGCGGGTCCAGACCGACTATGCACGGGTTGCCCTTGTCCAGCGTCGCTGCAAGCAGCCTGTCAGCGAAGTTATCCATTGTCAGACCAAGACACGCGTAAAGCGTGCCCATTTGAGACTGCTTATCCCAGCATTATATTACTTGCGGCGCACCTGTCCGGCCACGACTTGCCTCCTCTCATACCTGCAGTGACATACCGCAGTTGAAATGCCACCCCCTGCGGTGCGACTTATGCTTCTCGCAAGCCGGGTAGCTCTGGCCCCGTCTATCCGTCCGGCCTTCAACACGAAGCCAAACTCGCCTTCCGTTATCTCAACGCTCCTGACATTTGCCAGTCCAACTAGCTTCGTTGCAGTTCTATGAACATTCCTGCCCTCTCCAGGCCTAACGAAAAAATAGAGATGGCCGGAGCTGTTCTTCGATAGATTTCTCTTCCCCATGTATCCACACCAGTATCAAGATTGCGACAGGATCACTTTAGGGTCGCCGTAGCCTTTGCGGTGCCTTCCTTCCTCTGCCGGCAGGCGCGTATATGTTCGAGGAACCTACCAGGTTGCACGTATGACTCATTGCACATCCAACACAGGTACTTGCCCTCCTCGCTCCTTGAATTCCCGAATAGCCGCGTCATTATTCCCATTCCATACCCCTGTTAACCCAGCGTAAACATTATGAATTGCGGAGAGGTCAGTCCGCGTATACGATCCTCCAGACATTCTCGCTCTCCTGGACGAACTTAACTGGTCTATCCTCCGCAGCGACATCCGAACGCCGTATGTGATTCAGCATCCACTTTTGTATTGCCAAGCCAAGACCTTTTATTTTTATAATTATAGGAGGGGGAGGGTGCTTTACGCATTATTGTCCGCAGAATAACGGGTGGGGTTCCGTCTCAGATTGACCGAGATAAATAAGTACGGAGCTGATAATGGCATCCACATCCCTATTCCCCTTGAGCATGTATAGGGATTGCCCCTTATTTAATGGTATAGTGATGGGTTTTGGATTTTACGAGATATAACATAAATTTAAAGCTAAAATATTAATAAATTCAATATTTTTCTATGTTAAAGAGCGCAGTTATAACAAATATTTTAAAGCTTTAATGTTATGTTATGTAACATGAAGCACCTTCCGAAGGAGATTTCGGCGGCATACGCGCAGGTCAAGAGGGAGTACCCCTTTAACGTGACACTGAGAAGGATCAATGGCAGGTACTATGTGTACAGGGATAGGGGTCTGTGGATAAAGGAAACCCACAAGCGAAAACTCAAGTCCGAGTATCTTGGCCGGATAACTGGACAGGGGGAGTATGTAAAGAAGAAGGCGCCTGGGACCCTCGACATCGACAGGGCAAGTGAGCTCATAGCAGAGCATGGCGGCGAAGTTGTCTGGCACACCAAGACAGAAGAGGAGAAAAAGCGTTCGGAGATAATATCGTCGGTACAGCAGGAAAAACCGAATCTAAAGGACACGGACCTTAAAATACTTATGGCGCTCAGCATGAACGCGCGCATGCCGATATCACGCATGTCAAAGATAGTTGGGCTGAGCGAGCAGACTGTTTACTCCAGGATAAAGTACCTAGAGGATAAGCTGGGCATAAAGTACATTCTGGAGGTCGACATCGAGAAATTAGGATACACCCCATACATACTTCTAATTAAATTTGATGGTCAAGCCCCAACGGCAGAAGAATTAAAAGAACTGGTGAAAGGGGAGGACAGGATCCAGTTTGCAGTTATGACCAAGGGAGAATATGACGTTATAATGTATTTTGTGGATGAAGGAGCACTTAAAGCACAGGACGACCTTTTAAAATTTAGATTAAAAGATGCGTGGGGTAAATATAGGGCATATATCACTTTGACAGAGTTTGCAACAACGTATCATTATATGCCGATAAAGGAGTCGTTCATAGAAAACATCCTTAAAGAGAGGATTTGGCATCGGAGTAAAGAAGCACAAAAACCCAAGGACAATCAGATTAGGCATAGGGAATTCCTACTAATTAAGGAATTAAATTCGAACAGTGCAATAGGTTTTACTGCAATAGATGAAATGCACTCTTTTACCGAAGGGGCTTCCAGGTATCTTTATAATGAGCTGCATAAAAAAGGCATTATTATAAGATCAACGATATCGCTGTCACGCTTGCCGGTAAAATATATAGGAGTAATCTGGATAATAGATATAGATTTTAAAAGTATAAAAGAGAATAGATACAGGCTACTTCTCGATGAAATTCAATACGGAGACATAGTAAATAGGTACAGCGTATTTGGAAACATTGGAGGGCAGGTAGGTTCAATAGTATTTCTGCCTCTTTTTGAAGATGGAGAACTAAATAAGATTGCTTACGGAATAAATGAAGAGCTCCCTGGTAACGTAATTAAAACATTGGTGGTGACGGACGTTCTGACTGGTGAATTGTGCTACAGACGTTTTGACAACACATATTCAAGGGCATACCGTCTACTGGTTGGTCTCAAAAAAATAGAACCCGTAAAATTGATCCCTTACGAATGAAAAAACTTTAAATGAAAGCAAATGGCAAAAAGAAAATGAAGATAATAACAATCGAAGGAATACATTATCTAATACGCGCTTGTCATTTTAACACCAGTTTATGCTAAACTTACCTTGACATTCGATACTTGAACTTGCATATTTAAAAAGTTATGTTAAGGAAAAGCAAGGTATTAGTAGTTGACATGTATTAGCCGCGCTATTACACAATATGTGACCTGTGCCACATGCACATGTTTTAATACGCGACTGATTGGATGTAATCGTCGATTTTATTACAGAATACCGAATTTAAATACATAATATGCTAAGAAAAAGCGGATACAAGGCCATAATATGGACTCAAACAAGGATGCGTATGGGCACACCTATTGGAATTACATGAAAGGACTTACCAGCTTCAGCGTTGTTGAACGAAGCGATGGCTACGTCAACGTTGATGCAGGCTTCAAAGAAGCTTTTGCAACGTACAAGGATTGGGACAGGCACGATAAGGATGCAATAAAGCACGCAAATGGCAGAGTGCTGGACATAGGCTGCGGCGCGGGAAGGGTTGGAAGGTACATGCAGGAAAAAGGGCAACCATACTTCGGCATAGACAACTCCCCATTGTCAATACGCGTCTGCAAGCAGCGTGGAGTGAAGGATGTGAAGATTATGCCAATCGAAGGGATTGGATCCTTCAAGGAAGGAACATTTGGAAGCGTAGTGATGCTGGGGAACAACTTTGGACTTTTTGGCAGCTTGGAGAAAGCGAGAAGGTTGCTGAAACAGATGTACAGAATTACCACAGCTACAGGGTTGATAGTGACAGAAACCAGAGACCCGTACATAACAGATAATCCTGTCCACTTTAGATATCACAAAGAAAATATTAAGAAAGGCAGGATGGGAGGGCAACTAAAACTGAGGATCAGGTTCATGCAGTATTCGACTGATTGGTTCGACTATCTTTACGTATCCAGAGATGAGATGAGAGAACTGCTTGAAGGCACAGGATGGCGCGTCAAGAAATTCTTCCTCTCCAGGAACTACCACACCGATGGGGAATACGCCGCTGTGATCGTGAAGGACGGCAGATGATGTGCATCTCCGCGGTGTCTGTAGCAAACCATTAAAAATTGCTTCTTGCATAGAGATACGGTTCTTACGGTGTTAAAATGAGAGTCTTGATTCTTGGAATGGACGGATACCTGGGATGGCCGCTTGCACTCAGGCTTCTGGCAAGGGGGCATGAGGTAGCAGGGATAGATAATCTCTATACCAGGAAGGCAGTGGAGGAGGTCGGATCCGCGAGCGCCCTGCCAATACCGAGTCCCGAGGAGAGAGTGCACGCCGTCCGCGACATAATGGGAAAGGACCTCGATTTCATAATAGGTGACATAACAAAGTACTCGGTGCTCAACAAGGCGATAAGGAAATTCAAGCCCGATACGGTTGTCCATTTTGCAGAGCAGCGATCAGCGCCTTACTCGATGATAGACGTCAAGCACGCGAACTTCACGATGAGGAACAACCTGTCAGGAACGCTTAATCTGATATACGCGGTCAAGAAGGCAAACCCGAAGGTGCACGTGGTAAAGATGGGCACGATGGGAGAGTATGGAACTCCAAACTTTGACATACCGGAATCGGCATTTGTTGATGCGCAGATAGGGGGAAAGAGCGACAGGATAGTGGTGCCGAAATGGGCGGGCTCGTGGTACCACTGGTCAAAGGTGCATGACACCAACAATCTCCTGTTTGCGAACAAGGTGTGGGGCATAACCACCACGGACATAATGCAGGGTCCGGTGTACGGCACAAGAACGAAGGAAATAACCGATGACAGGCTCTTCACGAGGTTCGACTTTGATGGAGTATGGGGAACTGTATTCAACAGATACTGCGTGGAATCGGTGCTTGGCATGCCACTGACACAGTACGGAAAGGGAGGACAGACCAGGGCATTCCTGTCCCTGGAGGACAGCATGGAGTCGCTTCGGTTGCTTATAGAGAACAGGCCGAATGACGGTGAGTACAGGGTTGTAAACCAGTTCACCGAGGTGTACAGCGTCAGAGAGCTCGCGCTCATAGCGAAGGAAGTTGCGTCAAAGAACGGCATGAGCGTCGAGATAGGTGAGGTTGACAATCCGAGGGTCGAAGCGAACGAACACTACTATAAGCCGGTGCACGACATACTCCCGGCGCTCGGCCTGAAGTCGCCCACGAGGAACATACGGGACGAGATGGGGGTCATACTCAAGGACTTGCAGAAGCATAAGAGCAGGCTCGCGGAGTACAAGGATGCAATAATGCCGGAAGTCAGATGGAAGGATTGACTAAGGAGGGACGCGTGGCATCCCAATACAGGATAGGGAGCCGCGGCTGTGGCATCTACGGTGTCTGTTATTTAAATTAGCGTGCAGTATAACTCGGTTATAAAAGGATTGCATGATAAGCGACTACGTAACCATAGCTCTCTCTTTTGTAATCGGGCTCTCAGTGTTCCTCTCCATGCCGGTAGTATTCACCAGGGGTATGGATCTGAAGCGCATGTTGTTGTACAACTCATTCGCGATAGGCATACTCGTGTTCCTTATGGTGGACATATACGGTGATGTCTCAGGCATATTCGGCAGCAACACGATAACGGACCCCATGGAATTGCTGTTCATAGCCGCTTTTGTGCTAGCGTTCTCTTTCTTCGTTCTCCCTAAGGGGAGCAGGGATCCGGAAGAGAATCCGAAGCGCACATCAATGCTTGCAGCCATCGGAATAGGGTTCCAGAACCTTACCGAGGGGCTGGTTTTCGGTTCCGCAGGAGCGGCGGGCCTCCTTCCGGTGTATGTAGTCTCCATAATAGGATTCTCTATGCAGAACGTCACGGAGGGTTTTCCGATAGCCGTACCGTTCGTAGGCACCGGAAAGATGGAGAAGCGCTTCCTGGTCGGTGCGTTCCTACTCGGAGGGCTTCCCACTGTAATAGGCACGCTGATAGGCATAAACTTCTTCTCCAACGCGTTCATAGTGCTCTTCGACGCACTGGCAAGTGCAGCAATACTCTACGTAGTGCTCGTGCTGTTCCACATCAACATTAACAAGAGCATGAGCAGGGAGAAGAGGGAACGTGACGGGCTGGTGTGGCTCACGTATCTTGGAATACTAGCTGGCTTTGCTGCCGCGTTCGTGGTCAACTATATTGTAGTGGCATGAACACGATGCATGAGTTACAGCTTGAGCGCCTTTTCGGCCTTCTCATATGTGTATGAAAGGGCTTTGAAGTAGCTGTCTGGGTCGCCGACATTGAGCGGTACCTCATCGGTTAGGAGTATGCCGTGCACGTTCGCACCCGCCTTTATAAGGCGCGCTATACCGGCTGTCAGCTCAAGCGGACCGGAGTGTTGCGAATCCTTAAGGGCCTTGAATATCCTGTGGGAGAACGCATAAAGGCCGACTATCACCATGTTGCTCTTCGGGTCGTCGGGCTTTTCCTCAACCCCGGTTACCCTGAATACCCTGTGCCCCATGAAGCCATCCTCCTCCGTGCCTTCTACTACCCCATACCGTTTTGGATTTCCAACCTCGCGCATGAAGAACACGGCATCTGCATCGAGCTTCTCGAACAACTTGACTATCACGTCATAGCCCAATGTCATGGCTATGTCATCGGTGTTCAGGACGAATGGATCCTTTCCGGCAAATTTCTCTGCCTCAAGCACAGCGGCACCGAATCCTTTTGGCTCCCGCTGCGATTCGAAAGACACCTTGCCAAGCGTGCTGCCCTTCAGGTGTTCCTCGAGGACGTCGTGCCTGTCCCCAGCAACTATGCAGAATTCCTTGATACCCGCCTTGCTTAGCGAGCCCATCGAAAGGTCTATAATGGGTATAAGCACCTTCGCGCGATTCGAAACGCCGTAAACAGGTATCAGCGCCTTTGGAAGCACCTTGGTTATCTCCCACATCCTCGATCCCCTTCCCGCTGCGGTTATTACCGCTTTTGTGAGTTTCATGGAACCACGCGTCTTGTACTCTACATCGTTGCGCACGCTTATTAATGGTTCACATCAATAGTTTAATCCGGAGATAATTGGTGCTTTCATGGGAAACGATGCCGTGGAGGGTCTTGCAGGGAGACTTGGCAAGGAGCCGTGCGCAAAGAATTGGAAGGCGTTCTGCACTGCAATGAAGCGCGGTGGGATACGCAGATACAGAATAGTTTATGCCAAGGACAGGTTCGAGGGCAGTGACGACCTTCGCGGCTCATACGCCGAACTTTTCTCAGAAAGCGGCAGGCGCATATGCGCGGTGCCGATATTCGAGACGGATGGGAAGAGGCTGCGCGGCGCCATGGCTTATCTCAAGGGCCTGAAAATTATTAGGTGACACAAATATGCAACAGGATCTGGCACAGCTCGAAGAGCGCAGCGCATACATACTTCGCGCGGCGTTATCGCGGTTTGACAACGTAGCTGCGCTTTGGAGCATGGGCAAGGACAGCACAGCGATGCTGGCTGTCGCCAGGAAGGCATTCCTTGGAAGGGTGCCATTCCCGGTTATACACATCGACAACGGAATAGACTTCCCCGAGAGTTACGCGTTCAGGGACGAAGTCGCAAGAAAATGGGGGCTCAAACTGCTGATTGCGGAGAGCGAGATAAAACCGGAGATGTCCGGGTTCTCGTGCTGCGGATCGAACAAGACAGAGGCACTGAAGAGGCTTATGGACGAGCACGGCTTCGATGCCCTAATAGTTTCGATAAGAAGGGATGAGCACGGGATACGCGCCAAGGAGAGGTACGTGTCGGAGAGAGACAGGAATTTCAGATGGGACTACAAGAACCAGAAGACTGAAATGTGGGACGGCTACTCGAAGGCGAAGGATGGGGGGCACATGCGCATACATCCGCTGCTCGATTGGAACGAGATAGACGTGTGGAACTATACTAAAAGGAACAAGGTGCCGATTAACCCGCTTTATTATTCTTCGGGAGGGAAAAGGTACAGGAGCCTTGGATGCACGCACTGCACTTCTCCGATAAGATCCGGAGCGAAGAGCATAGACGGAATAATAAGGGAGCTGGGAAATACGCGCACTGAGGAGAGGGCAGGACGGGAACAGGACAAGGAGAAAAAGTACGTAATGGAGAAACTGAGGGCCCTCGGATACATGTAACGAACAAACGGCACTGGGGTGTTGGCCTGTGATTACGAAGAGAATAGTGCTTCTGGGACACAAAGACCATGGGAAGTCTACACTTATAGGCAACCTTCTCATAGCCACGGGCAGTGCGTCCAAGGAACGGATTGAGGAGGCTATTGGGGCTAGCGCGGTAGCCGGGAGATTCGAACCGGCAATGCTGCTTGACAGCTTTGAGGAGGAAAGGAATGGCGGGCTCACAATAGACTCCACCAGGGCGCAGGTTGAGCACGAAGGCGCAATATTGGAGTTCATAGACGTTCCTGGGCACGAGGAGCTCGTCAGGAACATGATAAACAGCGCGTCGTATGCAGACGTTGCTCTGCTGGTGGTTTCCGCCAGGAGAGGTGAGAGGATAACGGCGCAGACAAAAAGACATGCGTTCATAGCCGCAATGCTTGGCATACGCAGATTCATAGTCGCAATAAACAAGATGGACACCGTTGGTTATGCCAAATCTAGCTTTGACGGCATTAGGAAGGAGCTCGATGCGTTCTTAGAAAGGGTTTCCGGACAATGGGACGCGGAGTTTATACCGATCTCCGCGTACAGGTCCAAGAACCTCAAGGGCAGGGCACGCGAGATGACATGGTACAAGGGACCGACGCTCCTTGACGCCCTTGCAGAGCCCTCAGCATCGCGTGCGGGCGATGCCATGGATGAGCTAAGGATAATGGTACAGGGGAGCATGCAACAGGGGAAGAGGACGCTGCTTCTTGGCCGCGTTGCAAGCGGCAGCGTTCACGTCAATGATAGCGTGAAACTGCTGCCGAGCGGAAACTATTCTGTTGTGGCCTCGCTGTTCGCAGGAAGCAGGAGAAGGAAGAGCACCGCAGTGCATGGCAATGTAGCGATAGGATTGAAGGATGACGCAGCTGCGGCGTACGAAGATGACGATGGCGTTGTGATTTACAAGAAGAGGACCGAAGTTGATTCTGTCAGTATGTTCAGAGCCAGGCTGTTCTTTTCGGCCGAACTTTCCAGAATCAACGAAGCGGATGTGGCAATCAACGGCGCACGGGTACATGCAAAAATAAGGATAACCGGCGTTATAGACGCGAGCACGGGGTCGGCGATGCACAGGACGGACAGACTGTACCTTAATGCGGCTGATGCTGAGATAGCCCTGGACAGGCCAATGTGCGTGGAGCCTTTCGGCAGGTTTCAGGAGCTTGGGCGGTTCCTGGTGTACACCAAGGGCGAATTTGCGGGGTTCGGGATTGTCAGCTCGACATCGTGAACGTCACAGCTGACGCACGCCCCGGATCCGGAAAACGCCGAGCAGCGTCCCGCGGATCACTGCAGCATTCCCTGCTCTTTCGTGTAGAGCATCATGCTCTTGTCCCTTCTCTGGAACTGGTTTGCCCTATTCCCATATATGGCCTTTATGCCCTTCTGCATGGCCAATTCCACGAGCCGCTGCGTTATGACACCGTCGAGCACTATCGCATAGACTCCGTTTGAGTCCTGCACCTCTGTCAGGAGCTCGCGTATCGGCATCTCCTTTACCACGTTTCCGGTGGAATCGTAAAGCCTGCTGCGCAGCGTGCCCGCGAGCTCGGAAAGCCCATTTGTCAGCTCCGTAAGTACTATCGACTGGAGCGCGGGCTGATCCGTTTGTTGCGCTTGCTTCTCGGTTATGGACTGAGACTCTATCTTTGGTATCGCCTCCCTCTCTGCAGGCTCTGATGCGCGCGGTTGAATTGGAGCCGCTTCGTGCTGCTCCGGCAGTGGTTGCACTCTCCGCTGTGGCTGAACAGGTGCCGGCTGCGGCCTATCGAAAGGCCTCTGCTGTGCCGGCGGCTGCGGCCTTTGTTTCTTCGTCTGGTCCACAGGGGTCTTAGCGCGCAGCGATTTTATTATCTCCTTGCGCGTCAGATCCTCCACCTCCTTTCCATCAGGCGCCTTCGTGACGAAGTCTATGTCCGCAACGTTCATGAGCGAGCGCATTATGAGATCGCCGCCGCGATCGCCATCGACGAAGATGGTCGCCTCTTTCTGTCCGCAGAGGTCGATTATGGACTTTGGTATGTTATTGGTTGCACCCCCAACCGCGATTGCGTTGGTGATGTCGTTCCTCAGAAGGTTAAGCACGTCGGCCCGGCCCTCCACTATGATTATCTCATCGCTCTTGGCTATGTCCGGACCAGCGGGTAGCTTCTCAGGCCCGTACGCCGCTATCTCGCTTGCACGCACATCTGACTGCACCATCTCGGCTATCTCCTTGCTGTCAGGTATCTCCGTGTTCAGCAGTATGCGGACTAAGTCTTTCGCCCTGTCGAGGATCTTCCTCCTCTTCTCAGATCGCGTATCCTCAACCTTCTCCACGTGGAACTCTGCCTCATAAGGTCCGACGCGGTCGACAGCTTCGACCGCGGCTGCAAGTATGCACGTTTCAATCCGGTCGAGCGATGCCGGAAGGAAGAGCTTGCCGTGCGTCCTGTTTCCAGCAGGCTGCAGCTCTATCTCTATCCTTCCTATCTTGCCGTTCTTCTGAAGCTCTCGAAGGTCGAGCTCGTTGCCGAGCAGGCCTTCGGTCTGACCGAATACTGCTCCGATTATGTCCGGCTTGTCAACGTTCCCGTCTATAGTAAACTTCGCTTCTACCATGTACTTTACAATTTCCAGATAAGTCTTTGCCATCAAGATCCCTCCATTATTTTTCTATTGGTTTCGATACCTGCTCTACAGAAGTCGCATTGCACAGGTTCAGTAGGCGCAACCCCGTCTCCCTGTCGAGCCTGCACGGCCCCAGGCTCCCAGAAAGGAAGCCCGAAACGGCGTCCGCCTTCTCCGATCCTCTGCGATCGTCATCGGTCAGAATGAATACTTTAGCGCCTTCGGGAACCGTGAGCCCGCCCCGCATGACGCGCTCGTACGTGGATGTGCATATGCCCAATCGTTCCATCACTGCAACATCGTGCTTGCCTTCCACTACCACAACGCCATTCTTTAGCTCAAAAAGGATCGTTGAGAGCCTCTCCCTCATTCCGTCCAAACTCTTCTCCTGCACAGATATCACTGAGAAACAGCTTGCCTATACCGAAATCTGGCCAGAGCTCAGGCTCAAAACAACCGAACGCATACCTGAGAATTCAAAATCAATATAATGATTCATGCTCATGCCGTCACTTGCATAACGCAGCTATTTCCTGATAAGATATGGTTATAAAAAGCTTATTAACCTTATTGTACGGCCCGGTTTGTGCATGGAGCCCGGTGCCTGACACCCTTTCATGGCAGGCGTCAGTTGTGGCCGCTACGGGGCAGAGTAACCGCCCTCCCATGCCCCGGTGAACGTGACGTTTGTCGCAACGCCGTTGTTGTTGTTTCCTGAATAGTCGTTTGCATTTCCGTTGAGAGGCCACCAGTCAGACAGGCCCTGGAGCTGGATAGGCGCACCACCGATGCCTTCGTTGTATATGGCGCGTATGGAGTTTGTGCCCAGTGTGGTGTTGTAAACTTGTATGTCGGATAGCTTTCCGTTGAAAGGTTCGTCGTACACGCACCCACTCGGACCCCCTATTGTTATGGATCCAGAACTCATGCCGAACGGCCCGGAATCGACAACTGTGCCGGACAGGTTATCGAGCATGAACAGGTAGGTGTTGTTTGAGGGATTGTACGATACGCCTATGAAATGCCATTGGCCATTGAAGAACGTTGAGTATGGCTCCGTCAGTCCGCCAACGTCCGTGTAGCATCGGTGCAGGAATATCTGTGCCTGGTTGTTGCCGACGCTTATGAACTCTAGGCCCGTGTATCCAGGTATTGATACCATGTTGTCTATGTATTGCGTGCCGACCTGCGGTGTGTTGATTTCGTACCACAGCGTTATCGTAAATCCCGGACTGTTAGGATCGTTGAAATTGCTGTTTGCGATTATGTGCGAGGTGCTCTCTCCGGACGGAGCGCCTATGGGATTGTCGAACTGTGCAACATACTGTGGCGCTTCGTTGATGCATGTGCCTACTAAGTTTATGAATGAGGTGGTTTCCGGGCCGTTCGGCCTGTACACCTGGCACGAGCCCGGCTGCGCCTTCGGTGCGAAGTTCTCCGGATTGAATACTCCCAAGGAATACAGAACGCCAAGCACCACTGCGATCACGAGTATTGCCCAGCCGTACGTCATCAGGTACTCCATCGCGGATTGTAAGGCTAACCGATGCATTTATCTCAGATAGCATTCCTGTAAAAAGCATATAACCGTTAGATCGCAAGGTGTGGCAGGACACGCGTGGCATTGCAAAGGTCATTTTTATAAATCCTCTTTGGCTTGTGACACGGCATGCGAAGGATAGTGACCCGTGCACAGAACATTTGCTCGGGATGCCGGGTTATGCTGCTCCTGATGTTTATGGTGCTGGAACGTTGGCGTGGCAGGGGTATTTAATAGGATTATTCCAAGATAGTATGGGCGACGCTGTGCACAGGTACATCAAGGGTGCGAGAAGCGAGAGGGAGCTGCTCAATACGCTGTACGGCAGGGGCTATTCCGTGATAAGGAGCGCTGGCAGCGGAGTCAACGCGCTTGGGCCAGACATAATAGCGCTCAAGGACAGGGAGGCATTCTGCATCGAGTGCAAAGCTTGGGACAAGAGCAGCCTGAGCCTTGACTACGAGCAGTTCGAGAAGCTCCTTGAATGGGAGAGAAACACCTCCTTTCCGACATTCATTGCTTGGAAGATCTCACGTGACGGATGGTACTTCATACGCCTCGACGAGTTCAAGAAATGCGAGAAGAGCTACACCGTCACCATGAAGAAGACGCTCGAGATCGGAAGAAGACTTGACACAGTTCTCGGAGAGGGCAAGTTCACTGTTGTCCAGAGGACACAGGAAACCGTGAATGCCGTAGAGGAGGTATCCCGGCTCTTATGATCCTGCGAAGTTGTGGCAGTCATGGTGCGGAATACAGACCAGTCCACGACCCCGTATACATTACGTTAGATGATACCGCGTTGTTGTTATTTCCGGAGTAGTCGTTTGCGTTTCCGTTCAGAGGGTACCATGCAACAAGGTTTTGTAGCGTTGCCGGTGCATCTCCTACACCCCCCATGTAAAGGAATCTTATATCATTCGCGGATAGAGATGCGTTGTAAACTTGCACGTCAGCCAAATAGCCTTTGTACGTATCGCCGCAGTTAGGCTCAAAATCCCCTATGTTGATATCTGTGATGGTTCCGAGGGAGGGATTGCCGCCTATAGCGGTACTCGGTTGTATGGTCGCGCCGTTCTCGTAGACCGCATACTGGTCAGATGTGCCATTCACGATAACTGCAAAAAAGGATAGGGATTTCAAGCTTATTGGAATTGCGGCGCAGTAGCTTCCGCCAGAGTAGAAGAGCCGCAAGTTCAATGCATCTGGATTCATGGTAAAGTAGTCCCCATTGCTGCCCCCACATGCTTCATACCCGCTGCTGTCCAAGTGCAAAATAGTTCCTGCATTAGGGCCCTGCAACGGGTATGCCCAGAAGGCGAGCGTGAACGAGTCCATCCTTGACGGTGTAGGCGAGGTATCCTTTATGTACTGCCCAGTGGAGGTGCACGTAACTTGGGGGTTCTGAAAGCTGCCGACATACTGCGGCAATTCCCCATTGCACGTTCCCTCAAGATTCAGATCGTAATTCGTCCCGGGTCCATTCGGCCGAAAGACCTGACACGAGCCGGGCTGCGCCTTCGGTGCGAAGTTCTGCGGATTGAATACGCCCAAGGAATACAGAACGCCAAGCACCACCGCGATCACGAGTATGGCCCAGCCGTACGTCATGAGATATTCCATTGCTGATTGGAGTTTTGATCCCATACTCATCCCATCAGGGTGGCGTGTACCCACTCTGCCATGAGCCTGAGAAGCCCACATTTACTGTGGTCCCATTGCCGTTGTTGCCGCTCGAGTCGTTCGCATTTCCATTAAGGGGCCACCATCCGACAAGGTTGTTCAGGAATGTGGGATTTCCGCCAATGCCTTCATCATACAAGGACTGCACCGCATTGGCGCCGAATGAACGGTTGTATATCTGAATGTTGGCCATGTAACCGTTTATTCCGTACGGAGGTCCGACGCCGAGCATGCCGATCTTCATGGAGAAGTTTGCTGGTTGGCTTATCTCTCCGGAGTATGCGGAAGTGCCTTCGGATTTCCCATCAACGTATATTTTCAGATCCGAGCCATTGAATGTCGCTGCTATCTGGTACCAGATTCCCGACTGCAGGCTTATGGATGAAGCGACACTGTGCTCAGACCCGTTCCATATCCTGAAATGTGGCACCGTGCCTGCCATCCAGAGAGCATATCCGTAATAAGTGCCGCAGCAGTCTCTATCGTTAGAGACAATGTAATTATAGTTGCCCGTGTCGGAGGATGTCGTAGGATTCAGCATGACCCATCCGACGACAGTGATGTTGCTTTTGATGTCGTTGTAGACGGGCTGGTTGCCCACGATTATGTAGTTTGTATGCGAACCGCCGCAGCACCCGCCAGTGGGGCCGTTGAATACAGCCACATACTGCGGTATCTCATCCGTGCAGGAGCCAGCCAGATTTATGAATGAGGTAGTTTCCGGGCCGTTCGGTCTGTACACCTGACACGAGCCGGGCTGCGCCTTCGGTGCGAAGTTCTCCGGATTGAATACGCCAAGAGAGTACAGTACGCCCAGGACTAAGGCTATGGCCAGTATGGCCCAGCCGTACGTCATCAGGTACTCCATGGTGCTCTGGGCTTTTGGTGAAACTTTTCCCAAAAGTTTCGGACATTCAATTGTGGATTGGGACTCGGTGTTGTCATCCATAACAAAAGAGTTGTTTGTTGCAAAGTTTAATAATGGCGACCTCAATCGGGCGAGGCACCGATGAGCGGATGTGTCATCAGGTCATCCAAACTCCGCTGCTATGTTGCACTTTGCAAAGTACTGTCCATTTCCGGAAACGTACATGTGGTACGGAGTTATAGTTGTGAAGTTCTCAGCGGTGAAGTTCAGGAATACACTGGGCTCGGAATTTGCTATCCCGAGGCACGAGCTTGCGTTTGCGGTCTTGATGTTCACGCTGCGGCCCAGGCCGCTCGGAGAGTAAGTGCAAGTGGTCTTGTTCATGATCAGCATGTCTATCGTGCTTGCGTTCCTTGTCCTGCCTATTATCTCGAGCATATTTGTAAAGCATGGAACCTCGGAAACGTAGGATGATTCGTTGACGTAGGTGACGGCTATCGCGATTCTAGGTGCCGCATTGAAGTTCTGCTTGAACGTTTGGAATGAAACGCCGGACAGTGATGGTAGCAACTCAAGGAGCACGTATCCTACAACAAGCATCACCGCTATTATCACCGCTATTGCAAGGTACGTCGAGCGCCTCTTCGCCTCTTCGGCATCCCTTGCCTTCTGCTCGGCCGTTAGCTTCTGCGGTTTTGCTGTCGTCCGCGGGGTCTTTGACTGCCGTCTGACATTTATGTTATCCTTTGTGTCTGCCATGTAGCATCAACCTATGACTGTGTTAGACAAGCACCTCGCCAGCGCCGTAGAATTACCGCTCGAGGACACCATGGTTCCAAAGAACGAGTACAGGCTTATCCCGCTTGCCGATGAATTGGTTAGCATAACTATAGGGACGCCATGAAGCGCGTATCCGTTAAGACACGCATCGGTGGTTTCCACTGTGCTGCCCGAAGTGCACTTGTCGCCAATCAGGTCTGCCCTGACGACCGTTTTGTTCATCGATGACAGCCTGGAAGCAAGCGTCGAGGTGCATTGGAGCATTCCCGAAGTCTGGGTGCCATTCAGGACTATTGCCACGGTGTGGGCCGATGCAACAGCAGAACTCACTGCCGATGCCGGGGCGCTAACGTTGTTCCCGTATGACAGCCACAGGGACCCGACCATGTATATCAGGAATACTGCCATTGCAAGCCACAGTTTCCCTCTGCCCTTCTCCTTCTTGGCCTTGCCTGCGAGCAGGGATGACTGCTTGCTGTGACGCCTTGCCGATGAGTATGATCCAATGACGAAAAGCAGCGACAGCACAAAGAGCACTATCGATGGCATAGAGGCGAATATCGGAGCGGCTGCCACATTCGACTGGTACGGCAGGTGAAACGCCCCCGCCACAGCTACGGCTATTGCTGAGCCAAGATACCTTGATATGGCACTGACAGGGTTCTCTGTAACTCCCATGCCGTTTATCGCGAGTTTGACCGCGTCGAGTCTGTGCTTAAGCTGTGTTAGGTTGGAGACACTCCCGGATAGCTCTTTGTTTATCTGAAGCTGCGTGAACGCGAGTGATGCGAGGGATGGACTCTCCGAATTAGACTTCAACTCTAGGCCCAGTATGCTGCCCGTGTTGTTCTGAGCCTCTGATAACAACGAGGAGTAGGACGTGTTGAGGCCGGAGTAGAGGCTGGAAACGTTCCCGAACTGGCCGGCCAGCAGTGAATTGTAAGCGGTAAGGTTTATGCTCGCGTAATTTCCGGTTAGTTTTGTGTAATTGCTCTCAAGCCTTGCGAGCTCCTGTGAGAGCGTGGCGTTGTTTATGTGTCCGAGCAGGGCCTTAGAGCCGTTCACTATCGATGAGTATCCGCTGAGTGTCGAATTCAGTATTCCTGCAAGGACGGTGCCTTTCTCCTTTGCTATTATCGGGGTTATGTAGGTGTTTTCCGTTGAATTTGCCGATGCGGCTATCGCCTCAATCTGCTGTCTGCTGAACGGAAGCGCATTCAGCGATGATATCTCGGAATTAATATTGTTTATTATCGTGGTGTTGTACGTCAGTGTCTGGCAGAAGCCAAGTGCATTGCAGTACCATGGAACTCCTCCACTGAGCGGCACGTTCGAGGTTGACGCGCTGCCCGCGCCGGTGCAACTCTGGAACGACGCGGACTGGGTCGGCGGGAATATTGGGTTCTCGCCCATCGTGGAGGATATTTGGGATATGCTCTGCACAGATGCACTTATTTGAGACATTGACGAGCCAACGTTTGATGAATTTATACTGTTGACCGCTGCAAAGAAGCTCGAATATGCATTCTGCAGTGAGGTGTAATTGCCTTCGAACTGCATAACTCCGTAGCCGAATGGTGTGGCCGGGCCCCCGACCGCATTGAGCACCTTGGAACAGACAGGCACGTTCCTGCAAGATTCACAGACGTTTCCAAGCGTGCACGTTGCGCCAGTGTTAAGCCCGGTTTCCTGCAGACAATCCGCAAGCGGCGCCGCGGACGATTTTTGGTACTTCTGCATCTGTGTGGCGAGGGCGGAGAAGTTGCTCTGCGAGTAGCTCTGGTTCACCGTGTAAGCGCTGATTACGTTGTATATGTTGTTGGTCCCGGTAACGAACGTGCCGCTAGACTCGTTTATGACGAAGCTCAGGACGCCGTTGTTGTAAAGTGCAGCATAGTTCCCTGTGCCGTACGTTATGTTTGCCTGCGACAGATGGTCTATTATGGCGTTTGGCACCGAGTAGGAATGTAGCATGCCCAGGGAAGAGGCAGAAGGAATGGGAGCGGCGCTTAGCATGCCGGATGTGAGAATCGCGAGAGTAATTGCAATGAATGAGGTCGTCCTTTCATCCATTAAAATCAATCGATATTGGAAATGAACGTATTTAAATATATCTAGGAATTGGCGGCATCACGAGCTGCCGGATGCGGAAGAAACGAATGTCTTCGCAAGCCCCTCGGCCTCCGCTGAGAGAGAGGACATGTTCCTGTGCGCGTAGCTGCCTATCGAGCTGAACTGCATCTCGTAGTTGTCATACACAACAGTTGAGAAATACCAGTAGACTCCAGAGCCTGGCGTTGGATAGTAGCCAAGGCTGCTAAGCTCCCCGGCAGTCATATTGGGTATGAAGTACGTGTGCACCGTGGAGCCCCCAAGCATGAACGTGCCGTAGGTAGAATTCATAAGCGCGGGGGCGATCAGTGGGCCGTAATCTGGCGAGCACAGGTCACTGCCGTTTGTCACTCCACTGGTTGCAGTGGTGTTCCGCGTGTATACAGCCACAGACTGCACGTATGGGAAGCCGGGATCAAGTGCAGACAAGTCTGACTGGTTTCTTCCAGCCACGGGTTGTGTTGCAGATTTCATAAGGTATGTGCCATGGCACGTGTTGTTTTGGTACTTTGAAGGATCTGACACAAAAGTTTGGAATGATAGATTGCTAGGCATGGTGTAGAAAGTGGCATTAGGCTTTATCATTATGTTTGTGAGAAATGCGTCAAGAGGAGAGGAATTATTCACAAATGCGCTCTGCCACGCGTGAGCTGGCGCATTGGAAAGCGGGACAGTGGTGGGCCGCGTGGCAGGAGCTTGAGGCCGGGTTGGCAGTAAATATGTGACCGCGGCGACTATTATGACGACGAGTGCTACCGATACCATTACAAGACGCATATTGTTGCCCATTGAGGACGCAGGCACATTATTAGTTGTCGAGGTATCCATGTTTTAACCCATTAGCACTGGCATTCTGCACTGCAAATACCCTGACCAGTGGAACAGGATTGACAGCAGTACGCGCCGCCGGAGTATATGCACGTATTGCACGCAGTGGTGGCGCCGTTCGTTGCCGCATTTGTTCCGGAGTTTGTTGCGCTGTTGGTCGCGCTGTTTGTGGCTGCGTTTGTGACAGTAGTTACGCGTGTGACCGAACTGGCACCGTTGGTTGCACCGTTGGTCGCAGAGTTAGTTGCCGAATTTGTGGCGGCGTTAGTTGCACTATTGGTCGCGCCGTTAGTTGCGCCGTTTGTGGCTGCGTTTGTTATCACGGTAGTGACGGTTGTGGAAGTTGATGAAGTGGATGACGTGGATGTTAGCGTAGACACGGTGGTCGAGGATGATGTCGAGGTTGTAGAGGTTGAAGTTGACGTTGAAGTTGATGTGGTCGATGTTGTGGAAAGTGAGGTTGACGTAGTGGAAGAGACGCCAGACCCCGAACTGGACGTCTGCTGAGACGAGGAGGAATCCGTCACTGATGCGCAGTAGTAGTAATTTCCTGGGGTTATCGAGAATGAAGTCGACGTCGTGGACAGCCCCGCGTTT
>DAHWXM010000007.1 GCA_027334165.1 Microcaldota archaeon | reverse complement strand
AGCAGGTTGTTATACCTGGACCGGCAGAGCGGGTTCGGCGGGGTCGCCGTGCATCATGGCTCCCTGGACAGAGACGAGAGGATACGCGTAGAGAATGAATTCAAGGAGGGCAGGATAAAGGCAATAATAGCCACGAGCTCTCTTGAACTAGGTATAGACATAGGCAAGGTGGATCTTGTCATACAGTACGGATCGCCAAAACAGACCTCGAGGTTCCTACAGCGGATCGGGAGATCAGGGCATGGGGAGAACAGAGTGTCTGTAGGGCAGGTCATAGTTTCGGACGAGGTAGAGGCCCTAGAATCTTCTGCTATAATTGGCGATGCGCTCATAGGGAAGATAGAATCGGAAGGGATGGAGGAGGGGGCGCTAGATGTGGCGATGAACCAACTGTGCGCAATGGTGATGGAGAGGCGCAGCGTGAGCGTCGATGAGGTGTTTTCCATAATAACCTCCGCGGCTCCTTACTCAAACCTTTCGCGCGATGCCGTTGATAGACTGGTTGCGCTGGGGAGCGAGTTACGACTTTTCAATGTAAGGGGCGGGATATTGAGCCTCGGGAGCAGGGGCATGTCATACTTCTTCAGCAACATAAGCGTCATACCGGACAGCCAGCGCTTCCTAGTGAAGGAGGCGGTTAGTAACAGGACTATCTCGTCTCTGGATGAGAGATTCGTGTACAACGACCTTGACGAAGGAAGTTCGTTCATCACTAAGGGCATGCCATGGAGGGTTGTCAACGTTGAGGAAGGTGTAATATACGTTGAGCATGGTGGGGACGTTGGGGCGGCGGTTCCAGACTGGGAGGGAGAGGACATACCGGTATCAAAGACCATCGCTTCTGCCGTGTTTGAATTTTTGGGTGGAGGCCCGAGGGATCTGACGGCCAGCATGGACCCCGAGACCGCGGGTAGAGCAAACGCGTTTAGGGAGAAACAGCTTGCACACTTCACGGTGGGGGATGGGAACGTCGTGATTGAGGAACTCGACGATTACACCATAATTTATACGGGAATAGGAAAACACGCAAATGAATTCCTTGCGCTGATGCTCAAGGCAGTGCTTGCACAATCGTTCAGAGACATAGAAGTGAGGGCGTCCACGTACGCTGTTGCCGTGTGGTTTGGAAATGCCACTAGGCGCCCAGACATGGCGTCGGTTATGGCAGGACTGCATACGGTGCAGCGGGGGGCCGGGGACATAATAACTTCTTCTGACATATTTAGATACAAATTCGTGCAGGTTGCCAAACTCTTCGGCGTCATAGATAAGAAGGCGACGCTTACCAGGGCGGCAGCGATACGTCTGGTCGAATTCTACAAAAACACGCCCGTATTTGAGGAAACCGTGCGCGATTTGTACAAGAACAACTTCGATGCCGGCACTGTGGCGCGGCTCCTTTCCAGTATCCACTCTGGAGGCATGGGACTGAAACGTTTCAGATCCGCCGGATCGCCGCTTTCTGACGCGGTGCTGGGGGTGGTGTTCAGGCACGCAGAGCTGCTGCAGCCTGGCGGTGCTTCTGGTACGGAATTGGACGAGCTGGAGGAAAAACTCGATGGCTCGCCAGTCACCTTGCTTTGCACGTTCTGCGGTTTCGTGGGCAGCGAAAACGTATCTGTGAAGAAGGAACAGGAGTTTCTATGTCATTCGTGCAGAAGCCCGATGTTGTGTATTTACAGTGAAGCGCTAGAGGGAGCAGTCAGGAAGAAACTTGATGGGAAAAGGCTGTCGGGTAAGATGGCCGGAGACTATGAGGAGGCGGTGCGCGAAGCCGGGCTCATAAGCGCGCACGGTAATAGAGCGGTCATAGCACTCTCTACGTATGGGATCGGGTCAGTGACTGCTGCAAGAATATTGAGATACTCACGAAAAAGTATGAGGTTGTTCCTGTCCGACGTAATACTTGCACAAAAGACGTTCATAAGAACTAAGAAGTTCTGGGGCTAACCCCCTGTTCCTGCTCGTTCTCCTTCAGGACACGCGCGTCTACTATGGTGGATCCACTATCGAGCCGCATTAGCCTCACGCCGCTGGCTGCCCTTCCGGTTACCCTTATCGAGTCTAGCGGTATCGTTATGCTTATTCCAGCAGAGCTGATCAGCATCACACTCTGCTCGCCGCTTACAAATATCGCCTTTGCTACTGGACCGGTCTTGTCCGATAGATTAATGTTCCTCACTCCTCCCCCTCCGCGGGACTGGACGCGATACTTCGATATGTCGGTGAGTTTCCCGTAGCCGTTTTCGGTTATTGTAAGTATGCTTCCGGCCTCGCCAGCAGATATTATGTTTGTGGCGCTATCTCCTTGTTTTAAGCGCATTCCGCGCACTCCGGCCCCCGACCTTCCAATAGGACGAAGGTCTGATTCGTTGAATCGGATCGCCTTGCCGTTCCTTGTGACTATTGTGAGTGTGCTGTCGCTCGAGTAGAGTATGACATCGTGTATTTCGTCGCCTTCGCGCAGGGTTATTGCGCGCACCCCGTTGGAGCGCGGTCTTGAGAACAGTGCTGCGTTGACCTTCTTCACTGTGCCATTCTTTGTGAGGAAAACCATCCTGGAATTTGCGAAGTTGCTTACGTTGAGCAGTACAACTATTTTCTCCTCTTTTATGTTTAGTAGGTTCACTATCGCCTTGCCCTCTCCATATCTGCTGCTCTCCGGTATATTGTACGCCTTTATCCAATACGCACGCCCGGCATTCGATATGCACAGCAGGTAGTCTTTGTTGTTGCAGGTGATTATCTCTTTAACGTAGTCTCCGCCCTTTAGGTTTATGGCTATAACACCTTTTCCTCCACGGGCCTGTTCCTTGAATGATGCGAGGCTCTGGCGCTTTATGTAGCCGCTCTTGGTCATTATTATCGCCACCCTCTCGTTGCTTATCAGGTCCTCCTCCTGTACATAGGATGGTTCGTCTGACACGAGTATCTCTGTTTTTCTTGGTTTGCCGTATTGTTTCTTCACCTGAAGGGTTTCATCCTTTATTATGGACATGACCTTCTGCGGGTCGGACAGCACTGAATTGTAGTATGAAACCTTTGCCTCGAGTTCCTCTTTTTCTTTCTTAAGAGTGTCGCTCTCCAGGTGTGTCAGTCGGGACAGTTTCATTTCGAGTATCGCATCGGCCTGCTTTGCCGTGAGACCATACGTTGCGATGAGCTTTTCCCTGGCTGCCGGGACCTCGCTGCTGGCTTTTATGTCCCTTATTATGTCCTCTATCCGGTCTATGGCTATGAGCATCCCATCTACTATGTGCAGCCTGTCTGAGGCAATAGACAGCTCGTACCTGCTCCTCCTGTTTACTATCTCCTTCCTGTGCTCTATGAACGTGTTTATCAGCTGCAGCACATTCAGATTCCTCAAGCTTTTTCCGACAACGGCCAGGTTTATTATAGGGAATGTGCTCTCGAGCTGCGTGTGTTTGTACAGCTGGTTAAGCACTTGCTCCTGCTCAGCGCCTTCCTTCAAGTCCATTACTATTCGTATTCCGCTTTTGTCGCTCTCGTCACGTAGGTCACGTATGCCGACAATGCGTTTGTCGCGGACCAGTTCCGCTATGGATTGCACTAACGAAGCCTTATTTGTGTTGTATGGTACTTCTGTGACCACTATACGCTTCTGTTCTGAAGAGATTTTTGCTCTAATTCTAAGCTGCCCCCGTCCGACCCTGTACCCATTGTATGCTGCCTGTGACATTATCGCAGTGCCGCCGGTCGGAAAATCAGGGCCTTTTATTATGTTAAGCATGTCTTCGGTGGTTGCGGTGGGATTGTCTATGCGGTGCACTATGGCATCACACACTTCTGAAAGATTGTGCGGAGGCATGCTTGTTGCTACACCAACCGCGATGCCAGATGACCCATTGACTAGGAGATTTGGTATCTTTGACGGCAGTATCACCGGCTCTTCCTCGGTGTTGTCGAAGTTTGGAATGAAGTCTACGGTACCTTTATCGAGGTCAGCAAGTATCTCCTCAGCCAGCCTTGTAAGCCGCACTTCGGTGTATCGCATCGCCGCCGGTGGATCGCCGTCTATAGAGCCGAAATTCCCCTGGCCCTCTATGAGCGCGTGGTGCATTGAAAACCCCTGTGCCAGCCGCACCATGGCGTCGTAAACTGCGGTATCCCCGTGGGGATGGAACTTGCCTATGACCTCTCCAACTATCCTTGCGCTCTTCTTTGTCGGCTGGGCGTGCGTGTTCTTGAGACCGTACATAGCATACAGTATGCGTCGTTGTACCGGCTTGAGGCCGTCCCTGGCCTCAGGTATCGCTCTGCCTATGATCACGCTCATCGCATAGTCCACATAACTGGTCTGCAGCTCCTGGTCGAGTGGTGTGGAGATGGGTTCGTTCATAGAATCAGCTCATATGTCAAGGGACTTTACCTCTTCGGCGTGCTCCTGTAGGAATTTCCTTCTCTTCTGGACGTCCATTCCCATAAGTATTTTGAATAGTTCCTCCGTGTGCATTGCGTCCGTTATGGATACTTTCTTCAGCACCCTGCGCTGAGGATCCATGGTGGTTTCCCATAGCTGTTCTGGATTCATCTCGCCAAGGCCCTTGTACCTCTGCAGGTCTGCCTTTCCATCGAATTCGCGCATTTTGGCATCGAGCTCTTGATCGCTGTAGCAGTACACCACGTCCTTGCCTTTGCTTATCTTGTACAGCGGGGGCTGCGCCATATACACATACCCGTCCTCGATTATCTTGCGCATGTACCGGTATATGAAAGTGAGGAGAAGCGTACGGATGTGGCTTCCGTCAACGTCGGCATCCGTCATGAGTATTATCTTCTTGTAGCGGATGTTGTCGGCGTTGAAGGATTCGTTGATCCCGGTGCCAAAAGCAGTTATCATTGCCTTTATCTCAGCATTGTCGAATATCCGTTCTGGATTTGCCTTCTCCACGTTGAGTATCTTCCCGCGGAGGGGGAGGATTGCTTGTATATTCTTGTCGCGGCCGTCCTTGCCGGATCCGCCTGCACTCTGCCCCTCGACTATGAACAGCTCGGTTTCGTCGGGATTGTTGGATATGCAGTCAGCGAGCTTCCCGGGAAGAACGGTGCCTTCGAACAGGCTCTTCTTGCGCGCGAGTTCCCTCGCCTTTCTAGAACTCTCGCGCGCGTTTGCCGCGGTCTCAGCCTTCTCTATTATCGCCTTGGCATCCATAGGATGCTCTTCGAGATATCTAGACATGTAGGAATAAACTTCGGTTTCCACGAGTGTCTTTATTTGCGCGTTTCCTAGTTTTCCTTTGGTTTGTCCTTCGAATTCGGGGTTCTGCATCAGCACACTCAGCACAGCGGTAAGACCCTCCCTTATGTCCTCGCCAGTTATCTTGCTTTCGCCCTTGCCTTGGCGGTTCTTAGAAAGGTAGTTCTGGATTGCACGGGTAAGGCCGGTGTGAAAGCCCATCACGTGGGTTCCTCCCTCGATGGTGCGTATGTTGTTCACGAAAGATTCTATCTTTTCGTCATACGTATTGTTGTACTGCAGCGCGTATGCTATGTTTACCTGCCCTTCCTGTATGGATGAATGTATTATGCTGGTGAGTTGCGTTTTGTCGCTGTTCATGTACCGTATGAAATCCGTTATGCCTTCCTTGGAGGTATATATATCCTCCTCTGGGGTCTCGTATCTCTCATCGAGGAGTGTTATGGTAACCCCGGGATTCAGGAAACTGGTGTACCGTAGCCTGTCCTTCAGTGTTGTGGAATCGAACGTTGTGGTAGGAAATATCTCTCTGTCCGGCTTGAACGCTATTGTGGTGCCGGTTTCTGTGGTGTCTCCGAGTACCTGAAGACCTGATGTTGGCACCCCTTTGCTGAAGTCCATGCGATACGTGTGTCCATCCTTGCGCACAGTCACGCGCGTGTACTCGGAGAGCGCGTTTACTACCGTAAGGCCGACCCCGTGCAGGCCGCCGGACACCTTGTATGCGTCGCTTGTGAACTTTCCCCCTTTGTGTAGGGTGGTCATTATAACTTCCAGCGCGCTCTTGTTGAATTTCGGCATCATGTCTACCGGGATGCCTCTACCGTCATCAGTAACCTCCGCGGCATTGACATCGTTGTCCATGAACAAACGTATGCGTATGTTCTTGCTGTATCCGGACATGGCTTCGTCAACGGCGTTGTCTATTATTTCGTACAGCAGGTGTAGGACACCGGACTGGCTAGTGGACCCGATGTACATTGCTGGCCTTTTGCGTATGCCTTGTGGACCCTCAAGAACGATGATTTTTGATGCATTATACTCATTATCTTCGCTGGGCATTGTTATCTGCGCTCGTTGTATTTTCTGCTAGAAAATAACGACGTTTAGTAAAGGCATTTAAAGAATTATAAAGCTTGTTGTGTGTCAGAAATGACGAGGCACTTTCGGTGGAATGCACACGGTGTCGGGATGCGTTAACCGTGACCCGACACAAAGAGATAAAAGTTCTTTGTGTGTGTTAAAATTGGTAATTCGATGGATACAAAAAATGTTATCATAATAGGGGCGGCTGGTCGCGATAGGCTCTAGGGCCCGCGTATTCCACAACTTCAACGTCTTGTTCCGCTCCGATCCCAGCTACAACGTGGTTGGATTTACCGCTGCGCAAATACCGTTCATTTCCGGGAGGATGTATCCAAAAGAGCTCAGCGGTAGCCTTTATCCGAAGGGCATACGGATATATGATGAAAGCGAACTGCCGCGGCTCGTGAAAAGCATGAATGTTGGGGTGTGCGTCATGTCGTATAGCGACCTCCGGTACGTCGATGTGATGGAGAAGGCTAGCATAGCAAATGCAAATGGCTCCGACTTCTGGCTTGTTGCCCCGGAGCGCACGATGATAAAATCCTCTAAACCCGTCATTTCTGTTTGTGGCGTGAGAACGGGGGTTGGTAAGAGTCAGACTTCGAGATACATATCGCTTTGGCTCAGAGAACATGGGGTAAAGGCTGCAATAATAAGGCACCCCATGCCATATGGGATCCTGAAGGAACAGTCGGTGGAGGTTTTTAAAGACTTGAAAGACCTTGACAGGTATAAGACCACCGTAGAGGAGCGCGAAGATTATGAGCCCCACATAGTTAATGGGTTCTGGGTATACGCAGGGGTGGATTATGGAGAGGTGCTCAGGCGTGCAGAGAAGGACGCCGATGTAATACTTTGGGATGGTGGTAATAACGATGCGTCGTTTGTGAAGCCCGACATGAGCATTGTAGTGGCGGATCCGCTGCGGGCCGGCGACGAATTAAACTATTATCCTGGAGAAACGGTCGCGAGGTTGGCGGACGTGATCATAATAAACAAGGCCAACTCGGCACAAAGGTCCGACATAGATCGTGTTGCCAGAAATCTGGAGGGGATAAATAAATCGGCAAGAATAGTTATGGCGGATTCGATCATACGTGTTGACAATGCTGGAAACATAAAGGGCAAGCGGGTTCTTGTGGTGGAAGACGGACCGACGATAACACACGGCGGAATGAAGTTTGGGGCTGGGACCGTAGCGGCGAAGGAGTATGGCGCAAAGGAAATAGTCAACGCCAAGAAATATGCTGTAGGTTCGATAAAAGATACGTTCATGAAATATCCGAGGCTGTCGGACGAACTGCCTGCTGTGGGATACAGTCCAAAGCAGATAAGAGACCTGCAGGACACGATAAACAGCGCGGATTGTGATTCCGTTATCTCTGCAACCCCCATAGACCTACGAAAGGTGATAGTAGTAAACAAGCTGATAGTTAGGGTCACGTACGAGCTGAAACCAAGGGGCAAGACCCTTGATGCGGCTTTGGAGAGGTTCCTGAAGAAAGAGTTAAAATAGTATTATTACATATATTGCTGTCGCATCCTTCATCTTGGGTCCGTAACTCAGCTTGGTCAGAGTGGCTGGCTCTTAACCAGCAAGTCGAGGGTTCAAATCCCCCCGGGCCCGCTGATGCTTAACGGAATGAGTGGGGCATGTCAGCGCTGTGTGCCTCAGGCCGTTAATTTACGAGTACAGGGACAGAAAACGAAGGGATAATATAAATATGTGAACGTGCACAATTATATTGTCGTTCCGAAGCCGTCCTTATCAAAAGGCCTGGTGATTGTCATGAAATCCTCTAAAAAAATAAAGGGTAGGGTAAATGCGTCCGTTTCTAAGGTCACTGCACGCAGGATGGTGAATAAAAAAGCAGTGACGAGACCGTCTCGGCGCGTGGTCTCAAAGATGGTGACCCAAAAACACACCGTTAAGAAGGTAGGAAACCCCAAGGCCGCTGGCACCGGTAGGCTACAGAAACCGTCGGTTGTCGAGGTGGTGGAGGATGTTGAAAAAGTGAAGGAGGCGCACGGAATAATAAGCTCCGTTGTTTTTTCCGATTTTGTGTCCAAGAACGTAGGCAGGCAGGCACTGACACTGGTCGACCACCTGAATTCTGGTCAATTGACTGACGACAAACTGGCTACCAAGATGAACATCAAGGTCAACGAGGTGAGAAGGATGCTTAACGTGCTTAATGGGTACGGAATAACGAAGTATGAGATAAACAAGGACAGTAAGGGGTGGCTCACATTTAAGTGGTACCTCGACAGACAGAAGCTCACGGTGTTCCACGGCACGCTCATGGAAAAACAACAGGAGCACGGACCCGCGCTGCAGGAAAACTGCAATGACTTCTTCTTCTGCCCAGCATGTTATGAGGATCAGAAGGTTATCTTGCCGTTCGATTCTGCGTTTGAAGTAAATTTCAGGTGTGAGTGCGGCAAACTGCTGGAAGTGTTGGACAAAGAACAGGCAAACAGCAAGATAATACAGCCCAAAACAACACCGGTGTAAGTGTTCTGGGAGATTGTATTAAATACAATGCTGTTCATCTAATACGAGTAAAGCGAGGTAGGGTAGCATGGAGTGCCCGCCGGGCTCATAACCCGGAGATCGGTGGTTCAAATCCACCCCTCGCTATCACCCCACAGTTCCACTATTCGTGTTTTCTTTGTATAATATATAATAAGAATATGCCATTCATTATTATATAAAAACACAGAAACTCTAAAAATAATAGTGGAACTGCACTCTCATGGGATGTGATTTTGAATGAATTCTGAAAAAGTTTTAGATTCCTTATTCAACAAGTTCAACGAAGAAAAGAAAACTGGCGAGCTGCTGCAGCTCCCCAGCGATTTTTATAAAACGGCAGAATCGGAGCTTAGTGGCGAGACCGGCACATCATCGGCCGCGGAGGCACAGAATCACAAATCCACCCTTTCCGCACTTAAGCAAAAGAGAAGGCAAAAGATATTGATATATTTGGCGTATGGAAAACCGCTCCCGGATCCCATCCCGGAAGAAGAAAGAAGAACATACGAGCGGATCCTTTCGTTTTTAAACGGGGGGGAGAAACAGCAAAAACCCGTGCATATAAGGATAGTTATAAAAATACCAGAAGTCATAACTACTACTGGCAGCACTATCGGTCCTTACCAGGAGGGGGAGACGGTGGCAATAACCAACCCCTCAGACGCAGAATTCATAATAAACAACAAAATCGGCGAGAGAATAGAGGAATGAGCTTTATGAAAATAGAAAAGGAAATAATGGCATACTGCAAATACTGCAACAAACACACAAAACACACGGTAAAGCCGTACACAAAGAAACAGCAATCGGGGCTCAGCATCGGCACCAGAAGGCACGAAAGGGCAATACGCGGTTACGTTGGGAGCGTAGAACCTAAGATACATCCAAAGAAGCTTGGGAAGAAACAGAAGACCATGCTTACCTGCTCGGTATGCAAGAAAGCCAGCGAGCGCGTATTCGGCATGAGAACAAAGAAAAAAATCGAGATCAAGCGCTGATGTGAATGATTATCCGAAAGGAGCTGCCAGAAACAAACGAATTAGTTATTGCAAGGGTTAGCAAGATAATGCCGTACGGGGCATACTGTACTCTACAAGAGTACGGCGTCGATGCGTTCCTTCCAATATCAGAAATAGCGTCCGGATGGATAAAGAACATACACGGGATAATAAAAGAAGGGCAGAAGGAAGTCGCGAAAGTAATATTCGTAGACAAACAAAAAAGAGCCGTAGACATATCGTTCAAGAAAGTCAGCACGGCAGAGAAGAAAAACAAGCTTGAGGAATACAACCTAGAAAAGCGCGCCGAAGACCTGTTCATGAAGGCCGTAGAACTATCAAAATCGGCGGATAGCAAGGAAGATATCATAAAGGCCGTGGCGGAGAAAGAGCACACATACGCTGACCTTGTCAATGATATATTCGAAAAGCGCGACCCGCTTTCGGGATTCAAGGACAAGAACTTCAAGGACGCCCTGTACGACATCGTGTTCAAGAACATAAAACCAAAGCGGTTCGAGGTATCATACACGCTCGAACTTAACATTATAGATCCAGGAGCGGGGGTTTCTGTAATACGCGAAGCCCTGGCAGCAATAGAAAGCACGGGTGTCAATGTGCTGTACCTGGGTGCTCCACACTACCGGCTTGTTTCGGAAGACGCTAGCTACCCTAAGGCCGAGGATAAGATACGCGCTGCGGAAAACATATTGAAAAAGTACGGAAAGAAGATAACCTTCTCAATGAGATCAGAAAACAAGGCGCAGTGAATGGAAAAGACGACGATATATTACGACAAGAAGGTGAAGCTCCACAACCCCATACTTGTGGTCGGTCTGCCCGGCATAGGAACTGTCGGAAGCCTCGTAGGGGAACACCTAAAAACATCTCTCAACGCAAAGAAGTTTGCCACGCTGCAGTCTCCACACTTCCTGCACCAGGTGCTGATGCTTAAGAATGGCGGTATAAGGCTTGTAAACAACCGTTTCTATTATTTTAACAACAAGAAAACAAAACAGAGCGTCGTTGTTCTTGTTGGCGACATTCAGGCCGGCACCCCCGAGGGCCAGTACGAGGTCAATGACAAGATAGTGCGATTCTTCAAGTCTCTCGGCGGCAAGAAGATTTACACCATCGGGGGCTACAATATAAGCAGCCAATACACACAGAACCCACGCGTATTCGGGGTTGCAACCGAAGACAAGGAGCGCAAGGCACTGTCGAAGCAGGGCATACTGATCGGCCAGGCAAATGGTGCTATATGGGGGTCCGCAGGCCTTATACTGGCGTTTGCGAAGAAGCAAGGCATACCAGCTGCATGCCTTATGGGCGAGACCGGCATGTTGGAGATAGACGCCAATGCCGCCAAAGCGGTAATGGAAAAACTCGTAAAGATGCTGGGCATCGACGTAGATCTCTCTAGCATGGATAAGATAAAGACTGAGACAGAAAACCTACTCAAGGAATTGGAAAAGGCGTCAGGGGCGCAACAGGAGGCCGCGCCAGGACCAAAGCAACCCCTCTCGTACATAAGATAACAAAGTGCGCCAGTAATCTAGTGGTAGGATCTCAGCTTCCCATTATCAAGGAAAAAGCTGAATACCCGGGTTCGATCCCCGGCTGGCGCATCTTCAAAGCCCCTTCTGCAAATCAATAAATATGTGTGAGCCAGAATTAATATCTATCCGCGGCGGCACACATGTACAGCAAAAAGATCCTCGAAGCGATAAATAAAGAAGATGTTAAAATAGGGGGCAGGCTGCACATCGTAAAAGGTGGCACAGAATACGAAGGCATACTGATGCCACGTCCCGAATCCGGAGACCACGAGATTCTTATCATAAAACAGGATGACGGGTACAATATCGGGCTGCGGTACTCTGGAGAGAAGATATCAAAGCTTCCATCAATGGAAAGAAAGACCGCGCCAAACAAACCAAAGCACGCAACGGCAAGCGGTCTGCCCAGAGTAACGCTCCTGTATACTGGAGGAACAATAGGCAGCAAGGTGGACTACCTAACTGGTGGAGTGAAGGTGCTGACCACCCCAGAAGAACTCATCGGCGAAGTGCCGGAACTAGGGGACATAGCCGAGGTGCACGTGGTAGACCTCATGCACACGTTCAGCGAGGACATAACACATTTTGAATGGGGCGCAATAGCGGAGGCAATAGAGAACGCGTTTTCTTCCGGGAGCAGGGGTGTTGTTGTGGCGATGGGGACCGACACTATGCATTACACTTCCGCAGCAATAAGTTTCATGCTTCAGGATCCCCCCGGGCCCGTTGTGATAACTGGGGCACAACGAAGCAGCGATAGGGGATCCAGCGATGCGTTCACCAATCTGGCATGCGCCGTGGCCCTTGCAGCAGAAGGGAAACCGATAGGGGTAGGCACGTGCATGCACGCCGGTTCTTCCGACGAAACCTGTGTGTTTATAAAAGGAACACGGTCCAGGAAGATGCACACTTCACGCAGGGATGCCTTCAGGCCGATAAACTCCCTTCCAGCCGCAACGATAAACGTGTTAACCAAAGAAATAACCTACAGCGCCCTCCCTCCCCAAGACACACATCACATATCTGCAAAAACGGGATTCGAGTCCAAAACGGCACTAGTCAAAGTGCACCCCAACGCTGACCCAAAGATATTGGACTACTATACTGATGACGGTTACAAGGGCATCATAATAGAGGGTACCGGTCTCGGCCACGTCCCTGTCTTCACGCAGCACGAAGAATACTCGTGGGCAGAGGCGATACGCAAGGCTGTTAAGAAGGGCGTTCTGGTGGGCATGACCTCTCAGTGCATAAACGGGCGGGTCAACAAAAACGTGTACAGCACGGCCCGCACACTGGCATCGCTGGGAGTTATCTACTGCGAGGACATGATGCCCGAAGTCGCTTACATAAAGCTTGGCTGGCTCTTAGGCAACTATGGTGTCGAAGACGCAAGGCGCCTGCTGAACAAGAACATGGTTGGCGAGATAAGCAATAGAATAACCTACACGGAGGACTGAACGGCGTTTCAAATGACCGAAAACAAAAATGACATTAAAAACTATTCAGACCTGGGCTTCATGTGCGGACTAGAGATACACCAGCGTCTTGCAACCGCCGAAAAACTCTTCTGCTCCTGCCCAACGCACGGAGCAAAGGAAACTACCAGATTAGATCCAGAAATATCACGCTATCAGCGTGCGGTAGCCGGCGAGCTCGGCGATGTCGACAGGTCTGCACTTTTTGAAGAAAAAAAGCGCACAAGATTCGTGTACAGGGTTAACAACGAAGCCTCCTGTATAGTTGATTTGGATGAGGAACCGCCGCACGGCATGAACAACGATGCCCTTGCGGTGGCATTGAGTATTGCAAAAAGCCTTGGCATGACCATACCGGATGAACTCGAACCCATGAGAAAGGAAGTCGTAGACGGAAGCAACCCCAGCGCCTTCCAAAGAACCACAAAGGTTGGCATGAATGGCAGGATTACTATCAACGACCACGAAGTGCTCATAACCGGGATGATGTTAGAGGAGGAATCGGCAGGCATAATTGAAAAGGGTGAGGATAGCACCGTTTACGATACCAGTAGAATAGGCATCCCGCTTGTAGAGATAGACACGTATCCCTATCTGCGGTCCCCTTCTGAGGCGAAGAACGTTGCCCTACGTATAGGTCTGCTACTGCGGCTCACCGGAAAAGTGCAGCGCGGCATAGGCTCCATACGTCAAGACGTGAATGTTTCTATATCCGGCGGCGCAAGGACGGAGATAAAGGGCCTCCAGGAGGTAAATACCATTGACGGCTTCATAGAGAACGAAGTAAAGAGACAACAAGCACTGCTCGCACTGAAAGAAGAAGCCGAGAGCAGGGGTCTTGGGGATCCCGACCGAGTGATAGACATTACGGCGAGGCTACACTCCACTTCAGTAAGGATCGTAGCAAACGAGTTGCGGGCCGGTGGTGTGGTTCTAGGTGTAAGAATTCCTTTTGGCGGAGGCCTACTGGGTCGTGAGATAAATCCCGACAGACGACTTGGCAGTGAGATAAGTGACTATGCAAAAATGGGCGGTGTGAATGGCATAATACACAGCGATGAAGATCTCGCTGCCTACGGCTTTTCAGAATCCGAGCTTAAGGAAGTGCGCGCAGCATTGTCTGTCAAACCAGGCGACGCGTTTATACTAATAGCCGGAAGCAAAGCAAAGGTATACGTTGCTATGGATTTTGCACTGCAGCGCGTAAGCATGGTGCGCCAAGGCGTCCCGCTGGAAACGCGAGGCGTGCTTAATACCGACACGTGCACAACGCGCTTCCTCAGGCCGCTTCCAGGGGGCTCAAGGATGTACCCCGAAACAGACCTGACTCCGATAAACGTCACCGGGGACATGCTGGCACGAGCGATGACCGACGCCCCTAACCCGGCGTTGGAGGAAGAGCAGTTGATGAAAGACATAGGAAACGCAGCCACAACACAGCAACTTCTCCTGTCATCGTACCTGCAGCTCTACCACAACATCGCCTCGAAAACCACTGCGGACAGGCGCTTCGTTGCCAATGTGCTATTACAGAAATTCACAGAATTACGCCGCGCGGGGTACAGCGTCGATGTGATTGGGGAGCAACGCATAGTTGACGTGTTCTCACGTTATTCGTCCGCAAAGATAACCAAACAGGGCGTTGAGGAGATAATAAAGCTCCTGTCCAAAAAAGATGCCAGCGTTGATGCGGCAATCAAGGAACTCGGAGCAGGCAGGATCTCCGGAAAGGATCTGGAAAGACTTGTCGAAAAGGTCTCCGCAGAACTTCAAGACGCATCTCCGGAATTACTGGCAAAGGCAATAATGAGCAAGCACAGACTTAATGTCGACGGCGAAGAGCTGCATCTCATGCTTAAGAGGTTGTCTAAATGAACATCACAATAATCGGAGACGACATGCAGTCGTTAAAGGCGGACCTTGGGCCAGGGGAATCGATATACACCGATTCTGGAAAGTTGATAAGCAAAGACGCGTCTATATCCATGACCCCGCGCGTGGTAGGCGGAATAATAAATATGCTCGAGAGGAAAGCAACAGGTGCGACAGGCATGCTCACCGTGTTCAAGGCAGAAGGGAATCCGGGCCATGTGCAGGTTGGTGGCATATTTCCTGGAAAGATACTTCAGATAAGCCTAGAGAAGGGACAGAAGTACGTTGCGGAGCATTATGCGTTCTTGGCAGCTGAGTCCACGGTGGATTTCACCATGCACCCGGTAAAGATAGGCAGCGCTCTGTTCGGTGGTGCCGGTCTCGTGCTGCAGGAGTTCACCGGTCCAGGCAAGCTGTTTCTCCACGTTGAGGGCGATATTGTAACGCACGAATTGGATGGATCTAGGGTGATAGAGGTGGATCCGGGGCACATTGCCGGATTTGACTCCACGCTCGACTACAACATACGGCTTGTAGACAACGTCAGGTCGGCCCTGTTTGGTGGGGTGGGCATATTCCTAGCGAGTTTCAAGGGCAAAGGACAGCTGGTGACTCACACCGTTTCGCGACTCAAGCTGTCAGCAGAGATATACAACGAAGGAGAAGCACAGGAGAAAAGCAAAGGATGAATAAGTGGGAGGCATATTGCACACCGCAGGCAGGTTCTATACCAGAACAGTGTACGGAGAAGCCGAGCTACTTTACAAGGTTCTCGATGGAAACATAATGAGCATATATCACACGTTCGTGCCCGAACTTGCCAGAGGCAAGGGCCTCGCGGCCAAGCTCGCATCCGAGGCTTTTAAGTTTGCAAGGGAGAAAGGTTACAAAGTGCGTCCAGACTGCCCATACATACCCTATTTTGTTGAGAAGCACCCGGAACTAAAATCACAAACTGTCACGAGCAATACGCCCTCCGGGGAATCCTGCAACATAAGGTAGCCAAACACTAGGCACCAGCCACCGCTTCCATTATTTCCCTTGTGCTCCGCACCCTGCCCATCCTTTTCAGTGCATAATTCACTGAAGCATCGTGCATTTCTTTTGACATAGAAGTCATGGCATCCTCAGCAAATACCTGTTCAAACCCATACTCGTAGGCAAATCTTGCTGTGCTTTCAACTCCGTAATTTGTGGCGATACCGCAAAGTACAAGCGTACCAATTCCGCGCCTTCTGAGCCTGAGCTCCAGATCAGTCCCGTAAAATGCTCCCCACTGTTTTTTGTGATTATTATATCCGAGCCGCCGGCGTTCAGCTCCTCTACGAAATCGGACCAGTCGCCCGGCATCTGCCCGCCTGTCATTATCTTTTCATCAGAAACTGGTGTGAGCCTATCTGGGCCATCCGGCGCAACGTGCACAAGGAACACAGGCATGTTATTTTTGCGGAACGCATCGGCTAACACCGCCGCATTAGCAATCACTGTCTTTGCATCATAAGGCGCAGTGTTCCTTGACGCGATCCCTTTCTGCAGGTCTATGACCACAAGCGCAGTCCTTTTTGTATCAAACTTTAATCCGTTCATATGAAAACCAAAAATAATTCACATCAAGTATCATAATCCTCCCACATAATTCTGGAAACCACACGTAAAAGCCCCCATCCAGAATGTCGTGCAATGATCCGCCAAAACAAATATAAGTATGGTATCAGTTAGTTGTGTGTATGCACGTTCTCAACAGACACCGCCGCGGCTCAGGGAAGCCCGCCATCAAGCTGTTGTTGCTCGCAGTTTTGCTCGTAACCACGCTGGTCATCGTGTGCCTTGCGATTCTTCACTGCGCGGATTATAACAAACCCGCCATCGTAAATCTCCAACTCACAGAGTACCAAAACTCAAGCGCTCTTGCTAAGGTGGTCGGTACCATGGCCTCGTACGGAATAAAGCCGTACACCATATTTGTAAGCGAGGGCGTCGTGGAACAGAACTGCTCCCTAATAAGAAACCTATACGATAACGGCTATGAAATAGCGGCATTCGGATACAACGTAAGCCCAACGGGTTCCCTGGTCCCAATAACAAACATGCCTTTCGCGGCACAAGAATCAATGATAAACAGCACAAAAACCGCAATCGAAAGGTGCACGGGCCAAGGCCCAGAAGGTTTTAGATCGCAGGGATTCAGCAAGGACAACACCACAAACAAGATACTCAAGGACCTCGGCTTTGGGTGGGATTCGAGCTTCGTCACAAACTTTGACCCAGAAGCATCAGCCATTCCTTACTATTCAAATAGCCTTGGCTTTTATGTTGTATCAATCCAGGGGATCATAGAAAACCACAGTGTGTTCGTGCTGTGCGATCGGGCGTGCCAGGGTTCCGGTAAAACTCCAGCGCAATGGCGCAATCTCGTCGAGAACTACTTCAGGACGGACCAGGCCAAAGGCGTGCCATTCGTCACAGAGTTTCATCCTGGTTTTCTTGTTTCCAACACTGTGTGGTGGGACAATTTCACACAGATACTGAGCTGGCTGCGCCAACAGGATGCCACGTACGTGACCACACAACAAATGATAAATGAATGCGCAGCACCTGCCAAAAATTCTTCTTGCGCGTGACAATGACGGTGTAAAACAAGGCCGTCATTTCGTAAAAATGGCGGGGGCATACGCGCCGAGATCGTGAAGTGCGAGTGCCGGGATTTGAACCCGGGTTCTTGCCTTGGCAAGGCAAAGTCCTACCAGGCTAGACTACACTCGCCTATTCGCAATACAGATTAGCCCGATTATTTTAATAAGGGTTTCTTTAAGCCGTCCTACCTTATTTCGGGGTACAGCGGGAAGCTACTGCACAAGGCGGCAACCTCTTCCCTTACCTTGGCAAGTTCCGCATTCTTAGAAATGCTCTCCCTGAATGTCATTATGTACCCTTGCCTATCCTCTTTTGCCTCAGGCATCTCGTATCCCTTCACCGCGAAAATCGACCTCGCTATCATTGCTCCTATAATGTCCATCTCCTTTTCCTTCATGCCTCTTGTGGTAAGAGCCGGCGTTCCGAGCCGTATTCCGCTAGGGTAGAATGCAGAAGACGGATCATTCGGTATGGTGTTCTTGTTTGTGGTTATACCAACGTAATCCAATGCCTCCTGTACAAATATCCCTGTGCCTCTGCCCATCGGCGTCAGATCTATGAGCACCATGTGGTTGTCGGTGCCCCCGGTAACGAGCCGTATCCCATTTGAATCAAGCGAGGAGGCCAGCGCTCTCGCATTCCTCACTATCTGCTTCGCGTACTCTGAAAATTCGGGTTTCGACGCTTCCAGCAGCGCGGCAGCGATACCCGCAGTAACATGGTCATGCGGCCCCCCTTGCAATCCAGGAAACACCGCCTTATCTATCTTATCGTCCAATCCGGGGTCTTTTTCGAGTCCCTTTTCTGTGACCATTATCATTGCACCTCTCGGGCCCCTAAGGGTCTTGTGTGTTGTGGTGGTTATTATGTGTACAAACTTTGCCGGGCTCTGGTGTACGCCTCCAGCAACAAGGCCCGATATGTGTGATATGTCCGCAGCAAGGTATGCTCCAGTTTCGTCGGCTATCTCGCCGAATTCCTCAAAAGGAAACCGACGCGTGTACGCCGTGGACCCAACCCATATGAGCACCGGGCGGTTTTCCTTTGCAAGTCTACGCGCCTCATCGATGTCTATGTAACCATCGGGTCTGACGTGGTAAGGCACGCTGTTGAATAACTTCCCAGTAACGCTAGTTTTCCATCCGTGGGTAAGGTGCCCCCCGTCTGTGAGGTTCTGCCCCATTATGGTATCACCGGGTTTGCACAGCGCCATGTACACGGCAAAATTAGCAGGAGAACCGGAGTATGGTTGTACGTTGGCATGCGGAACTACGAAAAGGGCTTTGGCCCGTGCTATTGCCAGCCTTTCGATCTTATCTATGAACTGATTCCCCCCGTAGTACCTCTTCCCGGAGTAACCTTCGGAGTATTTGTTCGTCAATACGGAACCAACAGCCTGCATCACCGCCATGCTAGTGAAGTTTTCCGAAGGTATCATCTCCAGGCCCTCTCTCTGCCTCTTGAGCTCTTCAACAAGCATTCCAAACAGCTCCGGATCTGCCTCCCTTATCCTATCGAACCACACCATTCCAGCACCTGTATGAAAGGTCAATAAAGGTCTATAAGCCGCTCTCCCCCGTCCGTTTATTGTGCTATTACCACAAACTCGCAAGCATAGATAAAAACCCTACACGAGCAAGATAACCATGGCAGAACCGAGTGACGAAGACGTTGACATGGCGTACAAATATCCGTTCTCCTCGGCCGCACGTGCCGTTGTGGCAAGCATAAATCCTGGATTTTCCATGGAAATGCTCGAGCGAGGCCGCATTCGCCTTGAAGAGGCGCTGTCACGCCGCGCGCTCGCCTATCGAAAAACCAACATGCGCTCAGTGAAGATAGAGCACGTGGTAAGTTACCTCTACTCCAGGATGCTTGTCAGTGCGCTTAAGAATAGGGAAGCGCTCCAAAAATACGCCGATGCAGAATCAAGACGCAGCACGGAAGCGCTTGGAGAAGACAATGACAGAAACTCCGCAGAAATAGCGAAGGAGCTTGGTATAGACCTTCGTCCCGGACAAGAGTTCGGAGTGCCGTTTGCTGACTTCCTGTCAAATAAGCCCTCATCCACGGAATTTGCCCTGGTGCATCAGGAACTGGACGGGGGGTTCGTTTATCTTGACAAGTACAAGGCAATAGGCGTAGTGCGTGCATCTATGATCAGGGAGATTATGAAGACGCTGCCAATACCACTCAAGGATCTACCACGAGAAGTTGTAGAATATGCGAAGAAAGTAACGCTCCCCGAGCGTCCCGCCAGACACGTGAGCGACGAAGGCAGGCACTCGTGGATAGCACTATTGCTGGAGCACCCTATCCCCGATGTCAGGCACAGAACAGTAAATCTCATCCTGGCTCCATACCTAATAAACGTAAAGGGAATGGGGGAGGAAGACGCAGTCAAGATGATAATGGCGTACATACAACGGTGCAAGGAAATAGATCCGAACACGAACGTCAATGAGAGCTACGTTCGCTACCAGTGCCACTATGCAAAGTCCAAGGGATCGCGCCCGCTGTCCCTTGCCAAGGCAAAAGAGCTGCTTGGAAATCTGCTGAATTTTTAAACCTGCGCAAACATAGCATCTCATGTCAGAATTGCACGGTCTGTGCCATGTGTGCGGAAAGGTTGCTAACCATACATGCAAAGTGTGCGGCATGATGCTGTGCGATGAGCATTACTCTGCCGATACCGGCACGTGTCCCCATCACACCCCACACCGCGGCCAGAAGGCTGGTGCGGCGGAGAAACGCACGCACTGATCAGTCCATCTGGAAATCTATGGCTGACGTGCCGTTGGGGAACGCTTTGCCGTTTTGCGCCTCCACTGGCAATCCGGTTTCGTTGGCGAGTCTCACGAGCTCCGACATGTCTATCGTCCTGTCGCAGAACAGCTCAACATACTGCACGTCCCCAGCAATCACTTTCCTCACCCTGAATGTCATCTGCTGCAGCATCCCACTCCTGGTCACTCTCTTCTTTATCGAACCTTCTGCTATTATATTTCTCGCTATTTCCGAAAGCATATACACACCGTTGACGTCTGAAAAAACGCAAGATCCACGCAAGCAAACACACGCGCAGACAATCAGATATTATTTTATAAGATTTCAAAACATATATTTAAATACTAATTGTTCGCATCATAATTTGAAGTTGATGGTTTTCAGTAAACCAACGATGGCGCGACTAGGAAATGGGAACTCTTTCCAAACAAAATAGTATAGTCCAGCAGATGAGCTGCGCAACACGGCCTGCTCCTTTTAATGCGACAAAGACCGAAGAGCGAATCATAGGCATGCACATCTTCGGCAACCTTTACGATCTAGATCCAAAGATAGCTACCGACAAAGAACTGCTTAGGCAGACTGTCCTAAAAGCCGTAAACATTGCAAAGATGACGCTCGTAGAACACAAGGCATGGGGCTTCGGCGGCAAGAAGGGCGGCGTGTCTGTAATCGCCTTAGTCACCGAGAGTCATATAGCGCTACACACATGGAACGAATATAAGTACGCCACTCTCGATATCTACACCTGTGGCAAGAGCAGCGATCCTGACGCCGCATTCGACTACATTGTTTCTGTGCTCAAGCCAAAGAAGCACAAGCGCTTCTATGCCGACAGGAGCAGCTAAGCTTCCTGATTTTAGGCTCACGTTGGCAAAGTCCGCGTTCCGCGGGCCATACCTCTATCGTGCTTACGGCAAACGGTGATCCACGTGTTTGATAGGATACGCAATAAATTCAGAGATAAGACCACAGAACCAAAGAAGGATGAGGAACAAGAAGCCGAAGAAGATCAATCGTATTCGACATACAAGTGTGCATCCTGTGCCACGCCGCTGAAGGGTCAACCAGCCCTTTATTGCGATGGCTGCGGTCAATACTATTGTTATTCCTGCGGCGTTGCGAGCGGTGACATGGTCTGGGACTGCCCGAACTGCGCCATAACTCTCCAGCGCGTAAATCTGTGAACCAAAACCCCTCCCGGCACGCAAACCGGCCTCAGTGCACTATTACCTGTCCGCACTGTGCCTGTCCCTGGAGTTCACCACTTATTATAAGCTTCAGGTAACCCAGCACAGGTATCCCGCCAACATAATAGCCCACCACTCCGTTCTGTGTAGCAGGATAATTTACAAACTGGATATCGAGTCCCGGATTATTGTCCCCTTTCGTCAGGAAATAGTAATTTTCCCCAGAGCGCATCACAGCGTAAATTCTATGTATTATGTCTCCGGTGAACGAGTCGTTGGCCGTAGTCCTATACACTATTATGGGATTCGAGTAGTTCTCAACAATTGTGGTGTTGGCTATTGTTATTGCCGAAGTGTATACGACCCCGTACTGTTGGCTGCGTATGTCGATCCTGCCCACACCATACCGGTATGTTATCAGGTTGCCTGCCTGGGAGTTTTGGATAACGCGGCACTTATAGTAATTGTAATACTCCCCGAGATACGAGTACGTGTCCAGGCACTTGTTGTTGTACAAGCCAACCTTGTATGTGCTGTTTCCTATCACCGTGGTCGATATCTCCGACATATTTGAAGGATTGTATGCATAGAAAGACACGAATTCGTTTTCTATATTTGCAAGGAATTTTGACATTTCTGTCGCACTCACATTCACGACTGGTATATGGTTGCTTGAGACAAATTGTGATACGTTACCGATGCCGTGCAGTGCTACGAGATCTCCACGCTGTAGCACAGGAAGCATGCTGCAGCTAGATACGACGTCTATCGGCGCCCCTGTGTCAAGCACCACCATGAGCACTATCCAGAGCGCGGCTACTGCCCCGAGCGCCACCAGTATGTCTATTATGCTCTTCTTCATCCCTTCGGACCTGACACTGTACTTAAACTCCGCAATGAGCACCGCAACTATGGCTATTAGCGCAGCTGCGCCTATTATCGGCGAATTGCGTATAGCGTAAGCGATGACCAGCACCGCCAGAACAGTGTACAATATCCAGATAAGCCTGCTGCCGCCTTTTTTCTGTCTGGCCGCCATTTTTTCTGTTTTGTTTTGCATCAACCCACTATTTTACAGTAGACTTGATTATCTTAGATACCTCTATTCCAACAACTTTCGATTCTCCGCCCGACTTGGTAACCCCTATAGCCGTGTCGGCATTTACTATTAACGAGTCGTTGTGGCTTACCACAAAGAACTGCGCTTGCTTACTCATCTCCTTTATCAACTTTGAAAGCTTTGCGGAATTTTCCTTATCTAACGCAGAGTCAACCTCGTCGAACACGTACAGCAGAGAGGGCTTGCACAGGTGTATCGCGAATAGCATCATCAGGAGTATCAGCGACTTCTGCCCTCCGGACATAGACCTAAAGACTTTGTTAACCCCATCCTCAGTCACCTTGATGTCCACGCCACCGCTGAACGGATCCTTCATGTTTTCAAGTTCTATGCCTGCCTTTCCAGTAAACAGGTAATTGTACAGTCTGAGGAAGTTCTTGTTCACCTCGTTGAACGTGCTCATGAACACCTGGAGCTTCCTCGAGTCTATCTCCTCTATCATGCGCAACACGGCCTGCCGCTCTGCCTCCAACGTGTCGATTTTTGAGAGCGTCTCGTCCACCGATTTTCTCTTCTCCTCGTACAGTTCAGGCGCCTTCAGATTAACGTTGCCCAGTTCGTTAAGCCTGGCATTTATCACACCCGCCTCCCTATCAAGTATGTCAGCATCTCCATCAACTGTCTCTATTCCTGCTCCGTAGGCGGATAGTTCTGCGCTTATGTCGTTGAGCCTGGTTTCCGCCTGATTTCTCTTCATTTTCACCTCCCCGAGCCGTCTGTCAACCTCGTTGAGCTGCGCATTTATCCTACCGTTCTCCTCACGGAGTTTCTCAACTTCCTCATTTATCGCAGACAGCCTGTCGTATGACTTCTTATTTGCGTCGCCGCTGCTCTTTATCTTCAGCTCCAGCTCTCTCTTTCCTTTCTCCAGCATCGAGATACGCTTTTCCCTATCCGCTATCATCTTCTGCATGTGCTTGCCAGATTCCTTTCTGTCTTCTATGGCCTTGTTTATCTCATCCAGCCGTGCATTTAGCATCTCTGACTCTTTCTTAGTGCTAGCTATCTCGGCTTTTATCTCACCGAGTTCGCGGTGCGCCTTCTCTATCCTTTCCCGTTCCGTCTTGCTCAATCCCCCCCTTGCCGCGTTCCTTGCCGTGGCAACGGCCTCATTGTACGTGCGTCTCTGCTCCTCCCTCAATGCCTCGAGCTTTGACGACGCCTTTCCTAGAGCTTCGCTCATGGTACGCTCAAGCTCTCCTGCCTTAGAAATCTGCTTCTCAAGTGCCTCCTTTCTGGACATTTCATTTTTCAATGACTGTTCGGCCGAAGCTGCAGAAGATGATAACGCCCGCCTCTCCTGCTCCCGCGCCCCAAGCTGCAGTTCCACACGCGCAAGTTCCTTCCTTGCCAAAAACAGCTTATCCTCAACGCTCTTCCTCTCGACCTGAAGCTCCTGCCTCTTCGCTTCAAGTTCTTTAATCCGTTTCTCCACTACGGCCAGCGTGGGCCTCCCCTTGGAATATCCCCCGGAAACAGTACCTGATTGCTCTATGAGTTCGCCATCAATCGAAACGTACCTGTGCTTGCCTATGCCTATGCTCCTCGCGTGTTCTACGCTGTCCACTATGTACGTATTCCCAAAGATGTAAACGAAGGCCTTCTCAAGCGCCTTATCAAATCCGACGGCATCTATGGCTGGCTCCGCATCCTTCTCTGGTCCATCTCGCCTGCCAACGCGTAGTTCGTTAAGTGGTATGAACGTGGCACGCCCGAGCCGTTCTGCCTTCAGGAATGATATTATCCTGTCTGCCATGGCCATGTCCTCTACCACGAAGTAATCCAGCCTCCCTCCTGCTGCCGTCTCAATCGCCACTGCGCGTTCCGAATCATAAGTGCACAGCTCCCCGGCGGTGCCATAGAAACGTTTGTCCTTTCCGAATGCGGTGCGAACCCGTACCGCCATATTTCCATTTCTTGCGGAAACTCCGGCACGTTCCTCCTTAGCCATTATGACCTTTTCATCGTTTTCCGATATCTCAGACAAAAGCGCGGAAAGCCTAGATTCGTGTCCGCGTATGCCCTCCCGTGCGGATTTCATGTCCTTCTCGAGGGTCGCGACATCCTTTGCGATGCCTGCTATGCTGCCCGATATCTCGTCAAGTTTCTTGCGCAAGGCAAGTGCCGCTACTGCTGCCCTCTCCGCATCTCTTCCTGCGGCAGTGGCGTCAGCCCTGAGGCGGTCAAGTTCCCTGCTCTTGGATTCCACCTCCCTTTCTAGTGCGGATATGTCCCTCTCGAGCGCTTCCATATTCCCAGTTCCGGCATCCATCTCCCGTGAAGGAGTATAAGCTGACGCATCGTTCTCAAGGGCCGGCGCCCTCCTTTCGAGCTCTGTGATCTTTCCAAGGTTCTCGGATATGCGCGTCCTGATATTCGCGATTTCCCCTTCCGAATCCGAGGTGAAAGTGCCTATCTCAACAAGCATATTTTTCTGGCTGCTTATTTCGCCGCTCAGCATAACCAACTCCCGGTTTATTTCCTCTAGCTTCGTGCTGGTCTCGCTCATCGCACTGCTTCCCGTGCTAAGTTCGTGCGTTATCGTCTGTCGCTCCGCATCAAAATCCCCTAGCCTCTTGGCAATCTCGCTTCTTCTCATCTCTGTGTCGTTACGTTTGAAGTCCTCTACGGCCATCTCCTTGGTGTACGCATCCACCGCGGCAGAAAGCGCCTTCTTCCTGGCGACCAGCACGCTGTACTTCAACGACTTGAGTTTTTTTGTCAGCACCGCATATCGCTCTGCCGCCTCTTTCTCTCTTTCAAGTTCCTTAAGGAACCCTGACTTTTCGCCCAGCGCCGCTTGCGCCTCAACAAGCCGCTGACCGACCTTCTCCAATTCCCGCAGTGCGTCTGCCTTCTTCGCCTCGAACTCCTTTATCCCAGAGGCTATGTCTATTAGCTCGCGCCTTTCCTTCGGGTTTAGCGATATTATCCTGTTTATCTCACCCTGAGTTATTGTGCTTGTCTCGTCTGCGCGTATGCCGTTGCTGTTAAGCACCTCTATCATTTCCTGTCTCGTGGTGCGTTTGCCGTTCATCAAATATTCTGTTTTTCCATCAGACCTCGCTATCCTTGAAATTGACAGGCCACTTTCCCCGGCAAATTCCAGCGCCACCCTGCTTTTCGAAACCTCCCCCTTCTTTTTCTTCACCCCGTCGGGTATGAGCTCCTCAAGCCTTGACACCCTGAATCTGCCAAGCGAGCTCTCGCCCAGCCCAAAGAGCAGCGCGTCGCACACGTTGCTCTTCCCGCTGCCATTTGGCCCGACCACGCACGTAAACCCCTTGCCTATCTCTATCGCCGCGTGCTTGAAGGACTTGAATCTGTCTATGGTCAGGCTTTTAAGGTACAGCAACTAAACCCACCGGTCGCAAGTGTGATTAGAGCTCTCAATTAACCCTTAAATTCCTTTCTGTGCTCTCCTTTCATAAGATGAAGTGTTATCAGGGTTTGCAGTTGCGCCATAGTTACTATGCCCTTCAGCTTGCCGTGCGATTCCACTGCTGCAACGCCATGCGCACCAGAGCTTATGGCACCCATTGTATCCGCCAATGACGCTGACGTGTCTACGCGCGGTATGTATTCGGCAAGGCTCGCGGCAGTCGCATCCGCACCACCCTTTCTCCCAGCGAGGTTTACTATGGCGTATTCCTTGCCCCTCCTTGTTATGACTACGTGTTCCCCACTCCTTCTCACCATGTCATAAAGTTTTCCCACTCCTGTTTCCGGCTCAACGTAAACAAAATGCGCACTCACAGCATCCCCTGCCGCAAGGCCCCTAGTATTTCTTCTCAGAGTCACAGCTCCTTCCTCAGCCCTGAGTCCATCGTATATGAAGAGGACTACCACGAAGTCTATCAGAAGTACGTATTCGCGGTACAGTAACGAGTATCCGGTCCAGAACAGGACGAAGTAAAGCGTCCCTATCACTATCAATGCCAGGATTGCCCGCGTGAGTTTCGCTGTCGCCATAGTTGCGCTGTATAGGTCCATCTTTCTCTGCAGGTAGCTCCTGAATATCCGTCCTCCATCCATCGGGAAAGCCGGCACTATATTGAATACGCCCAGAAAAACATTCAGCACGAAGAGCTCCTGGAACAGGGCCCTGAAGAACCCCATCGGCATAATCAGGTCAACCAATCCGAACGCTCCCCCAAGAAACAGACTCATGAGCGGCCCGACAATCGATATGTTGAATTCAACCCGCGGATCTATTCTAAGGTTTTCAATTACCGACACGCCGCCAAACGGAAGGAGCACTATGCGGCTGACCCTAACTCCGTTTCTTTTTGCAGCTATAGAATGCGCAAGCTCGTGCATCAAAACACACGCAAACAAAAGGAACCATATGAAACCAAGGTACGGGCTGATGATGCCGAAGAACAGTATCATGAGTACGGTAAACCAGTTTACCTCTATCCCTATGCCAAACAGACTGCCTACCCTGAGCCCTCCACTTCCCGCTATGTTCCCACCCCGTTCGCTTGCCTGATCAGCACGCAATTATAAATAACTGGACAACGCAGATAAATCCATATGCTATTCTCGTTCGTGAGTGGAAAACCCGCCGCCATGATTAGGAGGGAGCGCTTGCTCGTGGTTGGAGATACGCACATAGGCAAGGAGTTCTTTCTTGCACGCGGTGGCATCCATTTCACCGACGCCTCGAGGAAAATGGCCCAGGATCTACTATCGACACTGTGCGCGGAGAGAGCCAAGGGGCTTGTCATCTTGGGCGACGTGAAAGAGAGCATAGGCTATCCGCCAAGGAAGGAGATCGAGGCCATAGCTTCATTCTTTAACGTGCTTGACGGAACCGACATAACAATAACAAAGGGGAATCACGACGCGCACCTTTCGGAGGTGCTCCATAGGCTCGGATATCGCGTACAGATAACAGACGAGTTGCTCCTAAAAGACGTTGCCATGGTGCACGGCAACGCAATGCCGTCGCGCGAAGTGCTGCGTAAGGAAGCAATATTTGCAGGGCATTCACACATAGCGGTCCGGCGCGGTGCAGTGTCCGAGAAGGCGTGGTTAGTTGCACGCCCAGGCCGCGGGGCAAAGGCGCGTTACGGATCGTACAACAAGGATTGCCACCTTGTAATAGCCCCAGCATTCAGCGGCCTCATAACCGGAATGGATTTTGACCCGACAAGCGCAAGAATCATGCCCCTGTTGCGGAACAAGGTGTTCAATCCTCTGACAGCAAAGATGTACGGGCTCGACGGCCACGCAATAAGCGCAAGCCGCGGCGCCCTTTCCTAGGACAGGTTTAAATACCGGGAGTTGCAATTTCAGACCCATTCTATGCACGGCATGCGCGGCAGCGATCCCGAAGCGCTGAACAGGAGATTTGCCATGAAAGCACGGTTTACAGAGGCTCAGAATGGCATCATAGAGCGCGAAGGCCGGCAACTGTACAGGAAAGGCATGGACAGCTGGATGTCACACTCCACACATTTGCGGGAGGCCGGCCTTATGGTCATCACACACCCTCCCATGGTGATCACGATACCTGTAGACGAATCAAATCGCGTGATCCTTCTCCCTACCGAAGGCGAATTTGCCGGGGAAAGGATGCTTGAGCTTCCTCGGGCAAACCTGCGCCACGGCAGCGATCCCAAGTCCGCGGCGGAGCACAGGATTGCAGAATTCGGCGAGGTTGCCGAAACAGTTCCCGCGTTCTTCACGAGGCCTCTGCCTTCTGTTTCTACTGAGATCCATTTCTTTTATCTGGTGAAGCTCCTCCGCGCCGAGGCCCCAGAAAAACACGTCCAACGCGTTCCTGCGGCCGCGCTGGCGATTCAAGAAGCCATATCGGCAATAAGCACCGGCGAGATTATCCACGGGCCGACAGTGCAGGGGCTTCTGTGGTACGCTTCATCGGTGCTCAAAACATGCCTTAAGGACGAACTTCGTAGTGATTGACGCGCCGCTAATCAAACAATTAACATCCAGAACTTTCAAAATCAAACCGGATTTGGAGGGAACCTCTCCTTCACTTCGTGCATCTCCCTATTGACGATTTCCTTCCACGCCGCGAAGCCCTTGATATCTGGATACTTACCATAAACCTCGTTCATCCTCTTCATCTTGTTGACGGTGAACAGGAGGTTCTTGAAGGCGTTTATGTTGGCTATTCCGCTAAGTACCTTTCCGAACGTGCTCGCCAGGCCTATCTCCGGGATCCGTCCATAGCTGATGTCCTCGGCCTCTTTCTTGGTGAGGAAGTGGCTCATGCCATAGTTTATCAAGTCGTTGTTCAGCGACTGCAAATAGATCCTGAATGCCTCAAGCGCCGCGGTCTTGTTTCCGTAGAGGCTGTTGTATTTGACGTTGTATCTCCATATGTATTCGAGGCTCGTATCCCCTTCCGATACCGCATCGCCTGCGACCTGTCCTGCAAGCACCCCTGCCACCATGGCAGGCCCTATGCCCCCGGCACTTATCGGATTCGGCATGGCCATACTGTCTCCGGCCCCAAGGTATCCTGGGAATACAAGGCTGTCAAACTGCCTCTTCACGGTCACAGACCAGTATCCCTTGCCATTCTTGTCCGTTTCGTCTATCTTTATGCTCTTGATGATCGGATTCCACTTTACGTATTCATCTATCAGAGAGTGAAGGGTGTCCTTCTTGCCGAGCCTCTGGTTCCGTATCTCGAGACTCTTCTTCTCCACCCCCAAACCTATGTTTATCTTGCCATCTCCCTTTGGGAACACCCACCCATACCCTCCAGGCGCAAGAACCTGATTCAGATGTATCAATGCATTCTTTGGGTCATAGTAGTTAAGGTCCTCCCCATCGGCCTCGAACTCTGCTATGTACCTCCCCGTGGATTCAATGTCATCGGTGCTTACGGTGTTCTCAATGTAATTATTCTTCGGAAGTTTCCTCCTCACGGTGCTGGCTATACCCAACGCATCTATCACTAGTTTGGCCCGTATCTTTATCTGCTCTCCCTTCTCATCCCGTCCGTATACTCCCACTACCCTGTCCTCTTCTATTATTGGCCCTTCTACCTCATAATGGGGCCTGTACTCCGCCCCTGCCCGGGCAGCCAACTCCACTAGGAAGCGGGCCGCCTTCGGCCTGTCCAGACTGTAGCCCTCCCCCTCAAATGGAAATCTATTTTTCATGTCAGGGCTGAGAACCTGAACGCCGTCAACCTTGACGTTTAGCACCGGTTCCGAGAACTTGATCTTAAGTTCCTGTTCAACAAAATCAAGGTGTGTCTTTGCTACTGCATCGCCGCAGACCCAACCCCAGTTGGTCTTTTTGCCTGCCTCGCTGCTGTCATTCCTGTCAAGGAGTAGCACTCTCGCGCCCCTGCCCGCAGCTGCAGCTGCCGCCAGCGAACCGGCAATGCCTCCGCCCGCAACTACAATGTCAAATTCCTCCAAGAAAACCACTAGCGTAAATCACGCGCTTCTTATGACCATTATCGGTATCGCGTCAGCCTCAAACTCCATCTCGGCAAGCACCAACGGGTCATACACCTCTTTAGGCACCTTTATAAGCGGAGGTGCTCCGTATGCCAGCTGGAGCGCTCGCGCCCCTATAATCCTGGATTTTTCAAATCTTGTGTACTCCATGAAAACACGGAATTAGCGTCCATTAACAGTGTACAATAAGCAGATACTATTTGGCATAGATACAATTTTAAACCTTATTGGCCCGCCTAGGCGACCATCCCGGCCCGCAGCATGTTCAGGGCAATGTCCCTCCGCTGGCCAATTATGTTCTCCCTCTCCCCACTATCCCTTTCAAGATCGAAGAGCGCATCCCTTTCCCTGCCATTGCGGTAGTGGATCAGTTTGTATTTCCCATCGAAAACAGCCGTCGCGAAAGTGTTTAGCCTGACCTTTGCCCTGTATATGCTGTCGGCGTGCCTCGACCTGCCCCTTATCAATCTCAGCAGGTGGGTATCCCACACCTCAGTTATCCCGGTGTGCTCAGCAATTGCATACCTGGGTGCGGATACCCTAGAGAGCACCTCTTCATACCTCTTCCCATATGCAATTTCCTCTATTGCCCCGTGGAGAGAGGTCAGGCTCACCGGCTTCTCTATCCTATTGCCATAGCGCACCTGTTTGCCATCTTCAAATCGCGCGAAAATCAGCGGCACCTTTACTATCTCCTCGTACGGGAAGGCGCTGTGGTACATCTGCCCATGCTCCATGAAGCCCTGGCCATGATCCCCTGCAAATATGACTATCGCATTATCAAGCATGCCTCTATCCTTTAGTGTTCCAATTAGCTTGCCCACTTGCGTGTCCAGATACTCCAAGCGCAGCCTGCACGCATCCTTTATCACATCCATTTCTCTCTCGGGATTAATTATGCCGCTAAGGTAGAGCCACTTATCCTGTTCTACGTACCTGCTGGTCACCATGTTTGTTGGATATCCCTCGTGCGCTTCCATGTAATTTATGAATATGAATTGCGGTACGTCTGTCCCCTTCACACGCCTGCCTATGAGCCTATTTGTGTCTCTCGCCCCGAGATCTATGCTGTAGAAGTCAGATTCTTCTGCGTATGCCCTATTAAGTTTGCCCCTCAGCCTAAGGTAAAGCGAGTCAAGGCTCTTCTCCGGCATCGCTCTGCTTATAACCGTTGCGAGTTCGATGAGTCTGTTTCGCAGCATGTCATTCCCTACCATCCTAAGCGGCGTGCGCACCACGTTCCTGTTCATCTTGTGCTTCGACATTATGGCTATGTTGTTGGTGTACGAAAGGAAGGAGAATCCCTCAGCCACTCCTGTGTACTCCGTAACCAACGGGTTGTTCGAGAACAGAGACGTGCCGTACCCGAGATACGACAGCTTCCTCGCCAGAGTCAGCTCTCCCTTCTGTATAAGCCTTGATTTTACTAGGAATGGGTCTATATTCTTGTCATAGTTCTTCATTTTGTCCTCCATAAGCCGTCTCACCAAGCCGACCCTCCTCCCAAGGAATATGGACACGTGAGACGGGGCGGTGTATGTTGCGGGGGCCACTGCGTTCTCGAAGACCGTTCCACGCGCGCTCATCGCGTCGATGCTAGGCAGATGCACACTCCCACCATACGCCCAGAAGTAGTCCGCCCTTGCAGTGTCCAGCATCACGAACACGACATTTGGTCTTTCAGCAGCCATGGAACAACTCCTCACGAAATCAATATAAGAATTTGCAAACGCTTCGCCAGGCTCTATCTGACCGGTGCGTATGTCCTGTTCGTGCTCTTGAAAAGCCTGTGCCTGAACATGTTCACCATGTAATAGAAGAAGTACCTGGCCATGCCCCACTTCCGAACCCTCCTGACGCTGGTGTACGCTACGGCATCGTTTGCGAAGATCATCCTTCCATACCTCTGCAGTCTTGCGGACAGGTCCCAATCCTCATACGTGATGAACCTTTCATTGAATCCCCCGACCATTTCAAAAGCGCCCTTCCTCACCGCGAAGTTCGAACCTATGAATGTTGGTCTGTGGAGTGCAATGCTGAGCTTAACGAAGAATACTGACACAAACCTGTAACCAAAGCGCACTCTTCCCGTCGTTTCTTCCAGCGGCAGTATTGGCCCGGTAGCGGCAACTACCCCTGGATCCATGAATTCTCTTGCGTATGCGCTAAGCAGGCCCTCAGAGGGTTTGGTATCCGCATCGAGGAACACCAGCAAGCTGCCCTTTGCTATCCTAGCCCCGGAATTCCTCGCCCTTCCGACACCCTTTCCCTTCTCCACAATCACCCTACCATAAGGTTTCGCTATCTCTCTGGTCCTGTCGCGGCTATTACCGTCCACAACAACGACCTCGAAATTTCTGTACGCCTGCCTCCCAAGTCCAAAGAGCACTATGCGTATGTATTTCTGCTCATTCAGTGCCGGTACTATTACGCTGATCCGTGCGCTCTTCCCTATCATCAACTCTCTATTTGCAGGAACAGGTTTAAAATCTGTAACCCCGCGCGCCGTGCCGCTATCTGATGGCTTCGTAATCATCTCTGGCCTTGTGCTTTACCGCGTAGAGCAGTGCGTTGCTCGCATGGTACGCGAAGTATCTGAGGGACCCCCACTTCCGAACCCTCCTGATGCTCGTGTAAGCGATAGCATCAACTACAAACACTATCTTTCCGAGTTTGCCCAGCCTGTGCGACAGATCCCAATCATAGTACGTGAGCAGGCTCTCATTGAATCCGCCGCTGCTCACGAATGCGCTCCTTGCCGCGGCAAAGTTGGAGCCTATTATGGCGGGCCTGCCCAAGGCCATCAGCAATCTGACTATGTAAACGGAGGTTATCTGGAATCCCAGCCTCATGCTTGCCGTGCATCTCTCCAGCGGCAGTATCGGCCCTGTCGCCGCAACGATGCTGCCGTCGAACGAGCGGTCATAAGCCTTTAGGAGCCCGGACGACACCGACGTGTCAGCATCTATAAAGAGAAGCACGTCTCCCCGTGCTATTCTGGCCGCCTTGTTGTAGGCCTTCGGTGCGTTGCGTTCTTTCTCCACAACTATCCGTATGGTCCCATACTCGCGCCGGGCTATGTCCCTGGTGTGGTCACTGCTGTTTCCATCCGCAAGTATAACTTCTATGTCCCTGTAGCCTTGCTTTCGTATGCTCCTAAGGGTCCTGCCAATGTACTTTTCCTCGTTGTATGAAGGTATGATTATGCTTATCCTTGTCATCCGAGACACGCTGGAATAATTACACCCCCCAATTTATAAACGGCGATGCCAAATACTAATCGCCCAGGCTACGACGCGAGTAGATGCCATGCGATACCGGTTACACGTGACACTTGCCACCGTTGCATTAGTTGCGGTAATGGTATTCCTGGCTTATGGCGGAATCAGACCGCAATCGCACCCCTCCTCATTTACCATAGGGAATTCGACATTCGACTTTACCGCTTACGCTTTCAACTCCTCCTCACAACTGCACGGCCTAATGAATACCACCGTAACAAATTCGACGCTCATGCTGTTCGGATTCGGCGCTCCGGGAGTGTATCCCTTCTGGATGAAGGATACCTATTATCCTTTGGATATTTTCTGGATTTACTCCCAATCCGGCATCCACGGGCGGATAGTTTATGAGGTAGAGGCGGCCCCCTGCGTGTCCTACGACCCGTCACAGTCTTCCTGTCTGCAGTACACTCCTCCAGCAGAAGCCAACTATGTGGTAGAAGCCCCCGCCGGTTTCCTCAGGGCTCACAACGTGACACAGTACGAGAATGTCACTTTCGTCTTCTCCTAGCGTGCGGGCGACTTCCTGGCCAGATAAATCTCCTCAAACATGTCTCCAAAGGTCCTGTACATGTAATCCTCCGCCTCAGCAACGGCGGATCTCCCCCTTCTCGTTATGCGATATCTGACCGTCTTTCCGCTCCTTTCTCTGGAAAGAAGCCTATCATCAACGAGGTTTCTGAGTGCAGGGTATATCGTACCCGCCTTCGGACACTGCCCTTTGCGCTTGCCTATCTCCGAAGAAAGCTCCTTTCCGCACATTTCTCTCTTTGATACGAGCCACAGTATCTGGAAGCACAGCAGTCCGCGCATGTCACAACCCTGGCTTGTCTTCATGATACCGCACCATATTATAGGACGACCTATATCTTTAAATAGTTTTTAGATAAATGACCTTTGCTGTCCAAGACTAAATCTACGGCAAATGGCCAGCCAAGTGATGAAGTGGCATCAGGAAATGAAAACAAGATACTGATAATCATAATTCTCGGAACCCTGATGGGAGCATTGGACACTACGATAGTGCTGCTCGCCCTCCCAACGCTTACATCCGAGCTCCACGCAAATCTCTCTATATCGCTCTGGGTAATACTGATGTACCTGCTGGTCACGGCCGTTACCACCACGCAGTTCGGCAGGATAGGGGACATGTTCGGCAGGGGCAAGATATTCAACACCGGCTTCGTGGTGTTCACCATCGGATCGGCACTGTGCGGTTTCTCCCCCTCGATAGGGTATCTTATCGGCTTCAGGGCACTGCAGGCCATCGGCGGGTCGCTCATGCAGGCAAATAGCGGTGCAATAATCGCAGATACGTTCGAGGCGCACCGACGCGGCAAGGCGTTCGGCTTCTCCAGCATAGGCTGGAACATGGGTTCCATGCTCGGTATAGTGCTCGGTGGATTCATAACAACGTTCATAGGGTGGCGGTACATATTCTACATCAACATACCCATAGGTATAGTCGCCACTGCATTCGGGCTAAAGTACGTGCGTGACGAGAAGAAGACAAATGCAAAGATGGATCTGATAGGGATGCTGTTCCTTACCTCTGCCCTGATCCTGGTATCCTACGGGGCAATAGACATAACCGGCACGGGCTTCGACGCGTTCAACCTTTCGTTGATAGCAACAGGCCTGATGCTCGGCGTGGTATTCCTGCTTGTGGAGAAGAAGGTGGCGCATCCGATGCTGGTGCTTTCCGCGTTCAAGAACAGGGTACTCACGTTTTCCATATTTGCGTCTTTCTTCCAGAGCGTTGGGTATCTTGCAGTCGCATTCATACTCATAATGTACCTTCAGGGGGTCAGGGGAATGAATCCTTTCTCCGCTTCGCTGCTTCTCATACCTGGATACATAATAAGCAGCATGACCAGCCCTTTCATGGGCCGATTGTCAGACAAGTACGGCGCGCGGATCATAGCAACGCTAGGCATACTATTAATGATATGCACAATAGTGATATACACGACGCTTACCCCGACTACAAATCTGTACCTGATAGTGCTTGCATCTGTGATATCGGGAATAGGCGCGTCGATGTTCTGGCCCGCAAACAGCAGTGCAATAATGTCAAATGCCGATCCCGCGCACTACGGCAGCATATCCGGCCTGTCACGGCTTACCGGTAACATAGGCACGCTCAGCAGCTTCGTTCTGAGCATAACTGTCGCATCACTTGCGATACCGCGCAACGTGGCGTTCCAGATATTTCTTGGGTCATCGGCACTCATCGGAAACATATCAACAGAATTCATGCACGGCATACACACGACCTTCTTCGTTTCCATAGTCCTACTGGCGATCGCAGCCCTGATGTCCCTCATACGGGGCAAAGAGGACAGGACCAGGATACACGAGCAGCACACCGCATCGGTAAAAAGTGTCTCAGAATCAACCAAGTAATGCTTTGCGAATAAGCGCAGCCGGTATGGCGCCCTCTCTGAGAACCTCTTCCTTTTCCACATCGAATATTGTAGAAGAAAGCCCATTCATCGCCGCACCGGATTCAACCGCGAAGTCTATCCCTCGAAGCGTATTCACCACTTCCTCAGCACTGAGAACCGGGGCATGCCCACTGCGGTTCGCACTTGTTCCTACTACAACGCCGCTAAAAGCGCTGGCAACCCTTCTTGCTATGTCACTATCAGGGACTCTTATCCCTACAGTCCCTTCATCGGTAACTAGTTCAGATATTTCTGTATCAAGAACGGGCAACACCAGCGTCAAGGCTCCCGGCCAAAAACGCGACGCGAGCCGTTCTGCAGCACTCCCCATCTTGGCTATCCGCCTTGCAGCACCAATCTCAGACACCAGCACCGGCAGGCCCTTCTTGCTTGCCGGCCTTTCCTTAACATCCAGCAATCTCCGCACTGCAGTATCATCATAAACTGAACAACCCAAACCCATCACGGTGTCGGTAGGGTAGGCAACTACCGCGTGCGGAGTTCTAGAAACAATATCTATGGTGTCCTCCTTAATGACCACACACGTATGAAATCCTTCTGGCATGACCAACCACCACCTGTTCAAATGTGTGAAGCGCCTTGCCGTCCGCGCACCTCATCTGAAAAGCTTTATGCGAATCACTTTTTTGCCCTGAAGCTCCCGTAGGGCGTAGTACACTATCAATAGTGACATTATGGCTATGGTTCCAAACACCAGTGCCTCCTTCGGCATCCCTACGAGGAAGGCAAAAAGCATCACCTCGCCAACTATGGTAAGGTACGGGTACAACGGCATGGAGAATCCAGGGTTGCTCCTGCTCCTTCTGAAATGTACGAGCGCAAAACCTATCATCAAGTAGTTGAATATCATGCCAAAATTGGCTATGGACGCTATCACGTATATGTTGCCTGCAAAAAGCATGATTACCCCAATGACCGCAGAAACCAGGATACCATTCCCCGCGGTGTCGCGGTGCTTGTCGTATTTCCTAAGCGATTTTGGCAGAAGGTGATCCAGGCTCATCTGGTACAGGGCTCTCGAGGAGCTCAGTATCATGGCTATGGTCGCCGATGCGGTTGCCACCAAAGCGCCTATATCAGTGAGCAACGTTAACCAGCCTGGCGCGTTGCTGCTCTTCAACGCAAATGCTAGCGGATCCGCGGATATCTTGTACGCGGCCGCTGGGAGCAGGAGCAGGAGCGCGTACACCACTAGCACATAAACTATCATGCTTATCAGTACAGCGGCCATTATCGCCTTTACATATCCCATCGATCCTCCACGTATCCTGTCTGTTATGCTCGAGATCGTCTGGAAACCGGAGTATGCAAAGAACACCACTATACTCGCCGCAAAGATCCCACTTATCGCACCCCCTGACGTGCTGAAGGTAAACGCACCAACCGAGCGGTTCGCTCCAGTAAGCGCCATTGCCATCGCAAAGGCTATGAACACGAATAGCACTCCCAGTTTCACGATGACAAGCCAAAAGTCCGCTTCTGCCGCCTTCTTTACTCCGAACATGTTGACTGCCGAAAGGACGCCGATGAGCGCGATTGCGAACGGGATGCCATACGTGTTTATTGGAAGGCCGAACGTGCTGGCGAGATAGGATCCGAAACCCAGCGATATTGCGGATATCGACGTTGCAAGTGCTATGTAACGCAACATGCCGGTTATGAATCCGAGCTCGCTGCCAAATGCTTTGTATGTGTAAGAGTAAGACGCACCCTTCAGGTTTGGCATTAGGGACCCAAGCTCTCCCAGCTCTAGCGCTATTATTATCGCCACTATGCCGACCAATACAAAAGCTATTAATGCGTCATACCCTGCAAGTGCTATGGCGGTACCGCTGAGCACGAATATCCCCGCGCCTATTATCGCACCAAGCCCAACCGCGGCCGCAACAGGCACACTTATCTTTTTTGATTCCTTGTCGTTTGCCATAGAAACATCAGCCGCATCACATGCTTAACATGCCAGCAAACAGTTTAATAAATGCGCTAGCGCATCGGTCAACACGAGAGGCACAGAATGGCAACAGCAGCTCCGTCTCCTCAACCGCCAGTTCCGCCACGACCACAGCAAACGCGCAGTCGAATCCATGCCATCCTGCCGCTACGACGTAAAAACCGATGGAAAACCTAAATTTCCAAAAACGCCTTTATATCTTCCCAAAGTATCTATCACTGTGTATTTATGGGAAAGACGCTCGAAACCAAGAAGAGGATACTTTCACTGCTCAGGAAGCGGGAGATGACCATGACAGAACTCAGCGACGAACTCGACCTGTCCAACGCAACTGTCAGCCAGCACCTGTCAGAATTGCAATCCGCCGGAGCGGTGGAAAAGCTGGAGAATGAGCACTTCAGGAAATTGAAGTATTATCGAGCCAAGGGCGAAGTGGCTTCTGACATTGCGAAGTATGCCGCAGCCATCGGGGCCATAGTGATCATAGCATCTGCAATTTATCTGTATTCGGGGGTTTTTTCTACCGGAGTCGCAACAAACGCCGCACCACTGCAGTCAAATCCCGTTAAGTCTATGGGCAACGTGTCCGTCATAAATCCAAACACAGTTACCTCCTGTCCGATGATGTTCTACGGAATTAGCGGCAACGTCGTTGCGATATCTGGCCTGACGGAATACACCGGAAAATCGAACTACGGCCAGGTAAGCGATTTCGTGCTCGGGAGCGGCACATCTGGTGTACTGTTCATAAACGAGACCATAGGCAGTGTCTTAAATGAGCCATCAGGCTTTTCCACCGTGCGTTCTCACTATGCACATCTTAGCAACGCAGTCCCAGGAATTGGAACGCCGGTCTCCGGCATAAGCATTTCCATAAGCCCAAAGAACTACACCGTACTGGAAAACGAAACTCTGTCAATAGCAACCACAATATCCGCGAATAGCACTGCCAGCGGAACGTATTGGCTGAGAATAGACGGCCCATGCGGGGGCGGAGTAGCACCCGTACTGATAACCGTGGGCAGTGGGCCGTATGGCGGCAATGCCACGACGCCCGTGTCCCCCTATGCATGATCCTTGCCATGCAGCAGATGCCCTTCGGGGTCTATCTCCCCGACAAGTATCCTGGTGGTGGAGATCGGAACCGCGTCGTCAGCAAGGACGAATGCGACAACGTCTATCCGTAAAGGATTCAACCCCACGCTCTGCCTTACGGCATTTATTTCGAGCGCGGCCGCTTGGGTTTCCTCGCTGACTACTATGGCATCAAAGTTCTCTCGAGTCGCTGGGCCAAACCTGTCATCTATTGGAACTATCTCAAAGCTCTTGCCTAATCCCGTAGCGAACCCCTCCAGGGCGTCTCTTCTCTCGTCATAGCTCGGGATCCCATAAGTGCCCTTCACCCTATGCACATAAGCGTCCGTAGTGAGTCCTATGCACACGTAATCCCCTATCCCGAAAGCACGCGAAAGCAGGGCCCTATGCCCCCTGTGCAGCACTCCAAATGTGCCCCCTACAACGACACGCATCTAATCAAAATCAATCGGATGTATGATTTCATTAATCTTGCGCGGCATAGTGCTATCATGGACATCAATCGCAGGGGAGCCTTTTACGTTACGGCAATAGCTCTCGTACTTGCGTATGGAACCATTGGCACATATATGCTTGGCAGCTCCGGCAACTTTAACGTAAAGGTGGCGTCAGTACCGGAAGCCCTTTACTTTACAATAGTTACCATCTCCACCGTGGGCTACGGTGACATAGTTCCTGTAACCGACGTTGCCCGCGCATTTGTCATAGTTTTAATAATCTCGGGTCTCAGTATATTCCTTAGTGCCGTCACGGTGCTTTCTGGTGAGTTTTTGAGTGCGCGAGTAGAAAAACTGTACTCCGGTTCTGACATTCCCGATCGAAAGAAGCTATCGGGTCACATCGTTCTTATAGGCTATGACGCCACCAACGCGCTGGTAGCCCAGAAACTGAAGACACAGAAGAGAAACTTCGTAATAATAACCGGCGACAAGCCTACAACCGAAGCGCTCCGCAAGAAAGGATACCCGGCATTCCTTGAGGATTATACCTCTAGGGCCGACCTTGAAAAATTCAATCTTGACAAAGCCACGGACGTGGTCATAGACCTGCGAGATAGTTCGAAGACCGTTTACGCAGTTCTTGTCGTGAAGAAACTCGCCAAGGACACAAAAATATCCGTTGTTGTCCAGAACGCAGAGGCGGAAACGCACTTGGCAGACCTAGATGTAGATTCTATAATAAATCCGATGACCATAGCCGCAGAAACGCTGACAAAGACCCTTGACAGGGATCAAGACACAAGCGCATAGTGCCAAATCATTTTCTGGCCTTCCAGTATGCCCTATCAAAAGCCGCATTAACAATGTCAATCAGCGTATTGAGTTCCCTGTGCTTCTTAAATTTTATTGTTGCAGAAAACGCGTTAGTGCCTCCATTTTTTGACAGGAGGTGTATTTCGGGGGCCTTGAGTCCTCGTCTTGCGAACGTGGCACCAAGCTCCCTTCCAACAAGCCTCTTGATTTCTGTTGCGGGAACATCTGCGTTAACCGTGACGAGTTTAACATACCTGAGACCATCAGAATAAAACAACTTTGTAAACAGTATGTTTCCAAGCAATATGGAATTCGGTATAACCATGGTGTTTCCATACTGGTTCTCCGCCGTGGTCCACAACATGCCTATCCTGACTATCGAGCACGTGATCTCGCCCCACACCATCGGGTTTATCGCGCCCCACGCACCTGTATTTATGGTAACCAGATCCCCTGGCCTGAGAACCCTGGAGGACGCTACGAATATGCCTGACAGGATGTTTGTCGCGATTGTCTGCACGGCAAGCCCGAGCACTATGCCGCCAATCGCACCTCCTGCCAATGCTGCTGAGAGGTTAACCCCCAAAGACAGCAGCACGGCAATTATGGCGATCGCATAAAAGATCACGCGGAACAATGCATACACTGTCTCCATGCTTCCCGAATCAAGTTTCCTCCCAAGCGACAGAGCGGCAAAATACATCGCTATTCTGTATGCCAGGTAAGTGCCAACCAAGACAAGGAGTATATCTGCGGTCTCTCTCAGGTACGATGCATAAGTCCAATTACCCATAACACCATTGTCCAGATAGTAAAGCACCATCGCTACCGCTGCCGTTATGATCGCAAAAAGTATTATTGTCGCAACGAATCTGTGCGCCACTACCTTTCCATCCACGAACATCCGTATTCCTTATTGGAGAGGGTAAGCGACGCTATTAAGTCTTTTGCAAGTGCGCGTATCCATTCCTCCGCACCGGATTTATGACCGCATGCCTCCAGATCTCCAATATTCATGCAGGAGTGACATTACTTCCATATCGTCCACCTGTTTGAAATCCGTATAAAATTCTCCCACACCAAGGAACACTTCCGGAGTCAACAGGCAAATCAAATCATCCGCTTCTGAGGATATCGTGCGTACCATGTCCTTGGGCATAACCGGCACGGCAATAACCAGTCTGCAGGGTCTCTGTTTTCTCAACCATCTGGCAGCAACGATGACCGTGGCCCCTGTGGCTATCCCGTCATCAACAAGGATTACATCCCTCTCCTCTATCCTCGGATACTCTCTGCCTTCGCGGTATTCGCGCATACGCCGAACAGATTCGTCCATCCTCCTTCCGCTTTCAACCGCTATGTATCCTTCGTCAACTCCCCTGATCGCTATCGTTTCGTAATTCAGAAACGTGCTCCCATCGTGCATCACCGCGCCTATTGCAAGTTCCGGTTCGTTGGGATCGCGGAGTTTCATTGGAGAAACGATGTCCAGCTCTGCGTTCAACATCTTAGCCATTTCGTATGCCACCGGAACTCCGCCGCGGGGAATTCCAAGGACAAGTGGATTGTCAAATTTCATCTTAAGCGCTTCCTCAGCCAGTATTACACCTGCCTCTTTCCTATCCCTGAAGCCGCTGCCAGCGTACCTCCCCACATAGGCACGGTCTCCGTGCATGCATACACCAACGCAGCAAAGCAATAAAAGCGCGCAATCAAGCCCGGGTATATATATTGTTTCAATAAGTTGTTTTGTTATGCGAGAAAACGGAAAAAGCACTGTTGCAACAGCGAGGAACGTGAGCATAGTCGCAGGCCGCGTCAGGCTCAACGGGATTCTTACCGTGCCAGCCGGGGCCAGAGGAATAGTACTTTTTGCACACGGAAGTGGAAGCAGTAGGCTAAGCCCAAGAAACCAATTCGTTGCCGGCGAGCTGAACGCAACCGGCATCGCGACGCTCCTATTCGATCTGCTTACCTACGAAGAGGAAGCCATAGACATTCGAACCGCGGAGTTTAGATTCGACATAGCGCTGCTCGCAGCAAGGCTCGTACAGGCGACAGACTGGGTGCACAGTAGCGAACCAACCAAAAATCTCAAGATCGGGTACTTTGGATCTAGCACGGGAGCAGCTGCGGCTCTGGTGGCCGCATCAGAACGTAGGGGACTTGTGTGCACCGTGGTGTCCCGTGGCGGAAGACCTGATCTCGCCGGCCCTGCCTTGAAAAGGGTAACATGTCCTGTGCTATTCATAGTTGGCGGATTGGATTACGAGGTCATCCGAATAAACGAAAGCGCATTGGCCGGGTTGGATGTGGAAAAATCGATGAGGATCGTTTCAGGAGCCACGCATCTATTCGAGGAAGAGGGCAAGCTTGAAGAAGTGTCCATGCTCGCATGCGAGTGGCTCTCAAAGCATCTGGTCTAACGTTGCAATCGTATTTGATTTCGCCGCTGCGGCGCACCACTCTGCGTCTCTTTTCGTGTAACAATGACTGGAAGTGGACTCGGCGGGA